>NZ_DASYHB010000149.1:0-3729 GCF_035999185.1 Ensifer sp.
CGAAGTCGAGCGTCTCTACCGCGACGCGAAAATCACGCAGATCTACGAGGGCACAAACCAGATCCAGCGCATGATCATCGCGCGCGAACTCCTGAAGAAGGGCGCACGGGCATGACCGCGTCTGAGCCTCGCCCGGTCGCATTGGTGACCGGTTCCTCGCGCGGGATCGGGCTTGCCGCAGCTGAGGCCCTGGCGCGGGAAGGGTTTGCGGTCGCGGTCAACGGATTGCCGGATGATGCGGAACTGCCGTCAGCGCTTGAGCGGATCGCCGCTCACGGTGCCCCGGTCATGGCTGCAGCCTTCGACGTCAGCACGATTGCCGGCCATGACGGCGGGCTCGAAGCCATCGAGGCTGAACTCGGCCCAATCACCACACTCGTCAACAATGCGGGTGTCGGCGTTCTCAGGCGCGGCGACATGCTGGACGTGTCGGAGGAAAGCTGGGATCGCTGTTTTGCCGTCAACACCAAGGGCATGTTCTTTCTGAGCCAGGCCTTTGCCAGGCGTCTTGTCGCCCGTAGTAAGGGGCCGCTCTTCCATTCGATCATCAACGTCACCTCGTCGAACGCCGTCGCGGTGGCCGAACAGCGGTCGGAATACTGCGCGTCGAAGGCCGCGGCCGCGATGGTTTCCAAGGCGCTTGCCGTCCGGCTCGGACGGGAGGAGATCGCGGTCTACGACGTTCAGCCCGGCCTGATCGCCACGGAGATGACCGCTCCCGTCATCGACGCCTATCGCGAGCGGGCGGAACAGGGGCTCACGCTCTTTCCGCGCGTCGGAAGGCCCGAGGAAGTCGGCGCCCTGATCGCGTCGCTTGCGACGGGGCGTCTTCCCTACACCACCGGAATGACGATCCCGGCCGACGCCGGCATGCTCGTCCCGCGCTTTTGAGGTTCCCATGAAAATCGCGCTTCCCGACACCGAAGGCCGCCTGTCCGACTATGCCCTGAGCGGCACGCCGATCGCGGCTGCGAAACTTGGTAAGAACCCGGCACGCGTCGTCTACTCCGCAGCCCACGTCGTCGCCGACCCGTTCACGGCCAGCGACCCGTCCGGCCGTGCCGCCGTCGACTGGGAACGGACCATGGAGTTCCGCCGCTATCTCGCGGGCCTCGGGCTCGGCATCGCCGAGGCGATGGATACGGCGCAGCGCGGCATGGGCCTCGACTGGCCGGGCGCCCTGGAACTTATCCGCCGCACCCGCGAAGAACTGCCGGACGCTGTCGTCGCCAATGGCTGCGGCACGGACCATCTCGACCCGGCGACCGTCACCAGCATCGATGACGTTCGAAGAGCGTACCTGGAGCAGGTCGAGGCGATCCAGAAGGTTGGCGGACGACTGATCCTCATGGCGTCTCGCGCCCTGGTGCGGGTCGCTGAGCGACCGGACGACTACGTCAAGGTTTATTCCGATGTGCTGGCCGCCTGCGACAGGCCTGTGATCCTGCACTGGCTCGGTGAAATGTTCGACCCGCAGCTCGCCGGCTACTGGGGCAGCAAGGATTTCGACCCGGCGATGCAGGCGGCACTTGCCGTCATCAACGCAAATGCGGCCAAGGTCGATGGCATCAAAATCTCACTTCTCGACAAGGAGAAGGAGATCGTCATGCGCCGCCGGCTGCCGGCCGGAGTGAGGATGTATACGGGTGACGATTTCAACTATCCCGAACTGATCGAGGGCGACAGCGAAGGCTTTTCGCATGCCCTGCTCGGCATCTTCGACCCCCTGGCTCCAGCTGCGGCTTACGCGGTGGAGCGGCTTGGCGAAGGGGATCGTGCAGCCTTCCGCGCCACGCTCGATCCGACTGTGCCACTGGCGCGGCTGATTTTCCGGGCGCCGACGCAGTACTACAAGACCGGCGTCGTCTTCCTTGCCTGGCTGAACGGCTTTCAGGATCACTTCGTGATGTTGAACGGTGCGCAGGCCATGCGGCCGCTGCCTTACTTCGTCGAGCTGTTCAGGCTCGCTGACCAGTGCGGCCTCCTGCGCGATCCGGCGCTCGCCGTGGACCGCATGAGGAAGCTGCTTGCGCTCTATGGAGCGTAGCCATGCGTGATTTCACCACCGACCATTCCGCCCTCGCGCTGAACACCGCCAGCCTCGGGCACAATCTCGATGGCCACGGGGCAGGGTGGTCGCCTGAGCGCATCATCGACGCCTGTGCCGAACGCGGCTTCGGCTCGATCGTCTTCTGGCGCCGCGAGATCGGCGCGCGTGCGATTGAAATCGGCGAACGAGCGCGGGCAAGCGGCCTCTCGGTTGCCGGTCTCTGCCGGACACCGTTTCTCGTCGGCACGGAAGCTGTCGATCGACAACGGGTGATCGACGAGGCGAAGGCGTCGATCGACATGGCCGCAGGGCTCGGTGCATCCGTGCTGACGATCGTGGTCGGCGGCGTGCACCCGGGAACCAAGGGCACGGTCGAAAGTCTGAAGATCGTCGCGGATCGCGTTAGCGAGATCGCGCCCTATGCCGCCGGCCGCAACGTCAAGCTGGCGCTCGAGCCGCTCAATCCCGTCTATGCGGGAAACCGCTCTTGCCTGACGACGCTACGCGATGCCGTCGATATCTGTGATACCGTCGGTGCGACCAACCTTGGCGTTGCCGTCGATGTCTACCACGTGTGGTGGGACGGTGAGATCCAAGCCCAGTTGCAGCGCGCGGGCATCGAACGGATATTCGGCTATCACCTCTGCGATTGGCTCGCCGACACCCGCGACGTGCTTCTCGATCGCGGCATGATGGGTGACGGGGTCGCCGACCTGAAGACGCTGCGACGAAGCGTCGAAGACGCTGGCTATGCGGGGCCCTGCGAGGTCGAGATCTTTTCCGCAAACAACTGGTGGAAGCGGGACCCGGGCGAAGTCCTCGACGTGATGGTCGAACGCTTCCGCGCTTTCTGCTGACGATTTGGTTGCTGACGATTTGGGAGGCAAACATGAAGATCCTGGTCACCGTCAAACGTGTCGTTGACTACAACGTCAAGATCCGCGTGAAGGCCGACGGCTCGGGCGTCGAGCTCGCGAACGTGAAGATGTCGATGAACCCCTTCGACGAAATCTCCGTTGAAGAGGCGCTCAGGCTGAAGGAAGCCGGCAAGGCAGACGAAGTCGTCGTCGTTTCCGTCGGCCCGGCCAAGGCTGAGGAGACGCTGAGGACCGCGCTCGCCATGGGTGCCGATCGCGCCATCCTGGTCGAGACCGAAGACCAGGTCGAGCCGCTCGCCGTCGCCAAGATCGTCAAGGGCGTTGCAGACGCTGAACAGCCGGGCCTGATCATCGTCGGCAAGCAGGCAATCGATGACGATTCGAACCAGACCGGCCAGATGCTGTCGGCGCTGCTCGGCTGGGCGCAGGGCACCTTTGCCTCCAAGGTCGAGATCGGCGACGGCAAGGCACCAGAGGGCACAGCAAGGGTCACCCGCGAAGTCGACGGCGGCCTGCAGACGATCGACATCAAGCTTCCGGCGGTCGTGACCACCGACCTGCGCCTGAACGAGCCGCGCTATGCCTCGCTTCCGAACATCATGAAGGCGAAGAAGAAGCCGCTCGACAAGAAGTCGCCGGCCGATTTCGGCGTCGACACGTCCGCCCGCCTCAAGGTGCTGAAGACCGAGGAGCCGTCGGGTCGCAAGGCCGGCATCAAGGTCAAGTCGGTCGCCGAGCTGGTTGAAAAGCTCAAGACCGAAGCCGGCGTCCTCTAAGTTCAGGAAAGGGAGATTACATCAT
>NZ_DASYHB010000156.1:0-20219 GCF_035999185.1 Ensifer sp.
CGAGCCTTGTTCACTGCAGTGCGGCGTGCGATCTTGCGGGTCGCCTTTTTCGCCGAAGTTGTATTGGCCATTGGTGCCTCTCTTCGAAAACTGACATGAACTCCGCCCTCGCCGTGCCGGGTCACTGCGACCTGTCATCAAAGCAATTCGGGAGTATTTCCGGAAAGCCCAAATGGCGTTCCAAACTGAGGGCGGCGTATAGCTGGAAACGGCCGCCCCGTCAACGCGCATTTTCCAGAATCTGCGCGCCATGCTCCGGCTAGCGATGTTTGAACTCCGGCTTGCGCTTGGCGACGAAGGCGGCCATGCCCTCTTTCTGGTCTTCGGTCGCAAACAGCGAATGGAAAAGCCTGCGCTCGAAACGTAGGCCCTCGGCGAGGGTCAACTCGAGCGAGCGGCTGACCGCTTCCTTCGCCATCATGACGGCCGGCAGCGAGAAGGACGCGATCTTGTCGGCCGCAGTGAGCGCCTCCTCCATCAATATGTCCGGCGCCACCACACGCGAAACGAGTCCTGCGCGCTCGGCCTCGGCCGCATCCATCATCCGGCCCGTCAGGACCAGATCCATGGCCTTGGCCTTGCCGACGGCGCGGGTGAGCCGCTGCGAGCCGCCCATGCCCGGGATGACCCCGAGGGTGATTTCCGGCTGGCCGAATTTCGCGGTCTCCGAGGCAATAATGAAGTCGCACATCATCGCCAGCTCGCAGCCGCCGCCGAGCGCATAACCGGAAACGGCAGCGATAACCGGCTTGCGGGCGGCCGCCACCTGATCCCAGCCGCCGATGAAGTCGCCGAGATAGCTTTCGACGAAATCGAGCGTCTGCATCTCCTTGATGTCGGCGCCGGCGGCAAAGGCCTTTTCCGAACCGGTGAGCACGATGGCGCCGATCTCCCTGTCGGCATCGAAGGCTTTGAGCACTGCGGCGAGTTCGCGCATCACGGTCGAGTTCAGCGCATTCAGCGCCTGCGGACGGTTGAGCGTCACAAGGCCGACGCGGCCACGCGTTTCGACCAGCAGCGTTTCATAGGTCATTGCAGTCTCCTCCAATTCATCTCAGATCACCGGCCGCAACCGGCCGCGCGTTCATTTCTGGCAATGCGGGCAATAGAAGGTCGAGCGCCCCGCCTGCACGATCCGGGCGACCGTACCGTCGCAGCCCGGCGTGCGGCAAGCCTCTCCCTCGCGATCGTAGACCGAGAAGGAGTGCTGGAAGTAGCCGAGCGAGCCATCGGCCTGGATATGGTCCTTCAGCGACGAGCCGCCAGCCGCGATGGCATCGGCGATGACCTCGCGGATGGACTCCGTCAGCCGCAGCAGCCCGTCCTTCGGCTTGCCGCGCTTGTCGACGAGTTCGCCCGCGGGTTTCACCGGCGTCAGATGCGAGCGCCACAGCGCCTCGCAGACATAGATGTTGCCGAGCCCGGCAATGTTCTTCTGATCGAGCAGGGCGGCCTTCAGCGGCTGCGCCTTGCCGGAAAAGCGCGCGGCAAGATAGGCGGCATCGAGTACGTTGCCGGTCGGCTCCTCGCCGAGTGCCCGGAAATAGGCGTGGGCCGCGACCGTTTCCCGGCGAGCGAGATCCATGAAACCGAAACGGCGCGGATCGTTGTAGATCACCCGGACCGGGCCTGCGGCACCGTCGAGATGGAAGATGACGTGATCGTGCTTCTCGTCCTTGCCGCGCGGGTGGTGGAACTCTCCGGGGGTCGTCGGTGCCGCGCCCGCCTCGATGCGGAAGGAACCGGACATGCCGAGGTGGGCGATGATCACGTCGCCGGCTTCGAGATCGATCATCAGGTATTTGGCCCGGCGCGACAAGGAGACGATGCGCTGGCCTGAAACGGTCGCGGAAAAATTCGCCGGAAACGGAAAGCGCAAGTCCGGCCGGCGCAGTTCTGCGGCGACGAGCAGCGCGCCTTCCATGGTCGGCGCCAGGCCGCGCTTGACGGTTTCGACCTCGGGCAACTCCGGCATCCCTGCACTCCTGCGTTCTCAGCCGCCGGGTGCGGTGGCTGGCATTTCCTTGGCGGCATTCTTATCCTATAGGGGTGCGCTATGCCGCAGCCGCTGCCCCGCCCACGAGATAGCGCGAGACGGGTGTTTTCGCTATGGTGCGGCAAAATTTTGGTTCAGGTGGAGTTCTTCGTATGACGGATCAGCGCGTATCGGCCGACGGCGGCATGGAAACATCCTTCGGTTTCCGCAACGTCGGCGCCGGCGAGAAGCAGCCGCTGGTCAACGACGTGTTCCATAAGGTCGCCAAGCGCTATGACATCATGAACGACGTCATGTCGGCCGGCCTGCACCGCGCCTGGAAGGACGCGATGATCGCCTCCCTCAACCCGCCGCGGCGCGAGGGCTACAAGACCCTCGACGTTGCCGGCGGCACCGGCGATATCGCCTTCCGCATCATCGAGGCATCCGATCGCAAGGCGCATGCGACCGTGCTCGACATCAACGGCTCGATGCTCGCCGTTGGCGCCGAACGGGCGGAAAAGAAGAAGCTGTCGGCCAATCTCGATTTCGTCGAGGCCAATGCCGAAGAGCTGCCCTTCGAGGCGAACAGCTTTGACGCCTATACGATCGCGTTTGGCATCCGCAATGTGCCGCGCATCGACGTGGCGCTGAAGGAAGCCTATCGCGTCCTGAAGCGCGGCGGCCGACTGCTGGTGCTCGAATTCTCCGAGGTGGAGATGCCGCTGCTCGACCGCTTCTATGACGCCTGGTCGTTCAACGCGATCCCGAAGTTCGGCAAGCTGATTACCGGCGACGAAGCGCCCTACCAGTATCTGGTGGAATCGATCCGCAAATTCCCGAACCAGAAGGACTTTGCGGCGATGATCAAGGAGGCCGGCTTCTCGCGCGTCTCCTTCACCAATTATACCGGCGGCATCGCGGCGCTGCATTCCGGCTGGAAAATCTGATCCCCATGAGCACGCCTGGAGCATATATCCGCCTCGCGCGGATCGGCTGGGTTCTCGTGCGCGAAGGCGTCGTCTCGGCGATCCCGTCCGAGCACCTGCCGCCCTTTGCCCGTTTCGCCCAGAAGGCAGCAGGGTTGCTGGCGCGCCGCAAGGTGCCGGGCGAAGAGCGCAGCGACCGGCTGTCGCGCGCCGTCGCCCGCCTCGGTCCGTCCTACGTGAAGATCGGCCAGTTCCTGGCAACCCGGCCTGATGTCGTCGGCGCCGAGTTCGCGGCCGATCTGTCGCTGCTGCAGGACAGCATGGCGACGTTCCCCCAGAGCGAGGCGAAAGCCGCAATCGAAGGATCGCTCGGCCGCAAGGTCGAAGACCTCTATGCCGAGTTCTCCGAACCGATGGCGGCCGCTTCGATCGCCCAGGTTCATCCGGCGATCGTCATGCGAGACGGCCAGCCGGACAAGGTTGCCGTCAAGGTCATCCGCCCCGGTGTCCGACTGCGCTTCGCCTCGGACATCGAGGCGATGTATCTCGTCAGCCAAATGCAGGAACGGTTCCTGCCCTATACGCGCCGGCTGAAGCCGGTCGAGGTGACGAAAACGCTGGAGCAGACGACGAAGATCGAGATGGATCTTCGGCTGGAGGCGGCCGCCCTTTCCGAGCTCGGCGAGAACACCAAGGACGATTCCGGTTTTCGCGTGCCGAAGGTCGATTGGGAGCGGACCGGCCGCGACGTCGTCACCATGGAATGGATCGAAGGCGTCAAGATGTCGGATATCGAGGGGCTGAAGGCTGCGGGTCACGACCTCAACCAGCTCGCCGAGGTGCTGATCCAGTCGTTCCTGCGCCACACGCTGCGTGACGGCTTCTTCCATGCCGACATGCACCAGGGCAATCTCTTCGTCGACGACGCCGGCCATATCGTCGCCGTCGACATGGGCATCGTCGGACGTCTCGGCAAGAAGGAACGGCGCTTCCTCGCCGAAATCCTCTTCGGCTTCATCACCCGCGATTACCAGCGCGTCGCCGACGTGCATTTCGAGGCGGGCTATGTGCCCTCGCACCATGACGCCGCCAGCTTTGCCCAGGCGATCCGCGCGATCGGCGAGCCGATCCACGGCCAGCCGGCCGAAACCATCTCGATGGCAAAGCTGCTGACGCTGCTTTTCGAAGTCACCGAACTCTTCGACATGCAGACGCGTCCCGAGCTCGTCATGCTGCAGAAGACCATGGTGGTGGTCGAGGGCGTGGCCCGCACGCTCAATCCGCGCTTCAACATGTGGAAGGCGTCGGAACCGGTTGTCGGAAAATGGATCCGCGACAATCTCGGACCGAAGCGCATCGTTGGCGACCTGCGCGACGGCCTGCATGCCGCGCTTCGGCTTGCCGAAGCTGCGCCCGAAATCGCCGCCCGCACGGAAAAGTTTTCGAGCGAGATCATGGCGATGAGCGAAAACGGACTGCGCTTCGATGCGGAGACCGCGCATGCGATTGGCAAGGCGGAAGCGAAACATACGCGCTCCGGCCGCATCGCGCTGTGGCTGATCGCCGCCACGCTCGTCTACATCGCCTGGCAGGTGACCTGACCCCTGTCCGCGCCACCCAACCGGCGCGGATGGGCTTGTCTTTCCACTTGCGCTTGCTATCCTCGGCGCATGGACAATCGCTCGATTCTCGTGATGGCACTTTGCACGCATACCCCAGGGGTGTGCGGGAGATCTGTCGCGCTGATTTAAGCGAGCCGTCCCCCACCAACCCTGCCGAGGCGAGCAGGGTTGGGTCCTGTTTCCTCGGAGCAAAAGAGAGGAAACAATGACCGAGACAACCGACCCCTCAAAAATCAATATCCGCGCGGCCCGCATCGTCGATTTTGAAGCGATCGCGGCGCTGATGAGCCAACCGGGCATCCGCTCGGGAACGTTACGCCAGCCCTTTTCGACCCCGGAACTGACGCGAAAATGGTTGGAGAGCCTGTCGGACGACAGTGTCGTCATCGTTGCCGAGCGCGCCGGACGGATCCTCGGCATGGCCGGCCTGCACCGCAGCAAGGGACGGCGCCATCATTCGGCGGCACTTGGCATCAGCGTCGACGACAACCATCGCGGCGAGGGAATCGGTAAGTCATTGCTTACAGCTCTGATCGATGCCGCCGACAACTGGCTCGGCATCAGCCGCATCGAACTGACCGTCTTTACCGACAACGAGCCGGCCATCGCGCTCTATCGCAAGGCGGGTTTCGAGATGGAAGGCACGCACCGGGCCTATGCCCTGCGAAACGGTATCTTGGCCGACGTTTTCGCGATGGCGCGCATCCGCGCTCCGGCAGCGCCACAAGCCGGATAGAGGCCGGCAAGACCCGGCAGACGGCATGGGCCAAAGCCGGCGGTCGAGGCTTCCGCAACCGCCGGCTATACCCATGTTCCATCCGGAACTGCGAATATATCAGCGCCATGCGATGGTCTTTTCATGGATGGCGAAGGGTCATCCCAACCAATCCAGAGGAGAGACCATCATGCGCAAGTTCATCATCGCTGCGGCTGTTGCCGCTACCGCCGCCATCTCCTTTGCCGCACCATCGAACGCCGGCGGATTCTCGATCGGCTTCAGCAACGGATACTATGGTCATGGCTGGAACGGCCGCGTCGGCTATGTCGGCGGCTACTATGGCGGCCCGTATTACTACGAAGCCGAGCCCTATTGCTTCCTCAAGACCGTGAAGCGCTACGACAGCTACGGCAACCTCTACTACAAGAAGATCCGCATCTGCCGCTAACAGGCAGAGCAAGGGAGGACGCTTGAGAGCCCGGCCGTATTGCGGCCGGGCTCTTTCATTTGGCCATGCCGGAAATCAAATCGGTACCCCCTTGGACAAAACTGGTGTAGCTGCAATCGCAAGCCACTTTGAATTCCGCAATCGAGGAGAACCGGTCATGGATCTTGGCATCGCTGGAAAACGCGCGCTGGTGCTCGGCGCAAGCAAGGGGCTCGGTCGCGGCATCGCCGAGGCGCTGACAGCCGAAGACGTCATCGTGGCGCTGACGGGTCGCGATGCGGCAGCGGCGGCCAAGGCGGCGAGCGAAATCGGCCCGTCCGCACACGGCTACGCGCTCGACCTGTCGAAGCCCGATACGCTCGATAACCTGCTCGATGAGATCGCAGCCGATTTCGGTGCCATCGACATTCTCGTGCTCAACGGAGGCGGGCCGCCGCCGTCTTCCGCCGCGGACGTCGACCCGGATTTCTGGCGCGCCCAGTTCGATACCATGGTGCTTGCCGGGATGCGCATCACCGGCCGGCTGCTGCCGGGCATGCGGGAGCGCCGGTTCGGACGCATTATCGCCGTCGCGTCCACCAGCATCCGCGAGCCAATCGCCGGGCTCACCGCCTCGAACGCACTCAGAAGCGCCGTTGCCGGGTGGCTGAAGACCCTTGCTGGAGAGGTTGCGCCCGATGGCGTGACCGTGAACCTTTTGCTTCCAGGGCGGCTTGCCACCGACCGAACGCTCAGCTTCGACCGGATGGACGCCGAAAGCGAAGGTGTCGATGTCGCCACGGTCGCGGCACGCAGTCAGCAGGAAATCCCGCTTGGCCGCTACGGCACACCGGCAGAGTTCGGTGCGGCCGCAGCTTTCCTCGCCAGCCGCCAGGCGAGTTACATCACCGGCGTCGCCCTGCCTGTCGACGGCGGCCTCAGCCGCTCGATGCTGTAACGCCCCGATGCCCATCCTAAACGGAGCGCCGGTCCGCTGATCGGCCCTTCGGCGATGGCCGAGCGAAGGCTGATCTGGTCTTGAACGACGTCGCCGATGCAGCGGCAATCGATAGACCTGTCCATTCGTATTTCCACTCGTCACTATCCAAACATTTAATTTCCAGATGGATCGCGGGCTGCCTATGGTCAGCCCGAGGGGTCGCGTTCGTGAACCAACGTGCGCCTTGCACCCTTGAAATGGACACGGACCATCTCAAGTAAGCACAGGACCGAACGCCTGCGCGATCGAAGGCCTTCCGTTGGGAGGTCCGCTTCAACTGCAAACACCGGGGTTGGTCACCATCCGGCTGCCCCGCAAGCTTGGGAAGACCAGATGCGACCAGGACTTTTCGGCGCGCTGATCGGCGCGTCGATTTCCATCCTCAGCCTTTCACCTGCAATCGTGGGGGCCTCCATGCTCGATGATCAATTGATTTCCGCCGCCGGGACCGGTGACGCAAAAAGGGTGCGAACGCTCGTGAAAGAGGGGGCAAGCATCGAGGCGCGCGATGCGAGCGGTGCAACGGCACTGCTTGTCGCCACCCACGAAAACCGTCTCGACGTGGCGCGGGCGCTCATCGAGGCCGGCGCCGACGTCAACGCCAAGGACAAGATCAACGACAGCCCCTATCTCTATGCCGGCGCGCGTGGTCATCTGGAAATCCTGAAGCTGACGCTTGCCAATGGCGCCGATCTCAAGAGCACGAACCGCTATGGCGGAACGGCACTCATCCCAGCCGCAGAGCGCGGCCATGTCGAAACCGTCAAGACGCTGATCGACGCCGGCATCGATGTCGATCACGTCAACAGGCTCGGCTGGACGGCGCTGCTGGAAGCGATCATCCTCGGCACCGGCGGCGAAAGGCACACGGACATCGTGCGACTGCTGGTCAAGGCGGGCGCCGACGTCAACCTTGCCGACGGCGAAGGTGTAAGCCCGCTCGCACACGCCCGAAAGCGCGGCTACGACGAGATCGTGGAACTGCTGACCGACGCCGGCGCCCATGAGAGAGAACTGCCATGAACCAGGAAGCGAGCTATCTGGCCGAGGCGGTCGCACTCGCCCGCCGCAACGTCGAGAACGGCGGTCGCCCCTTCGGCGCCGTCGTCGTCAAGGACGGGGAAATCGTTGGCCGCGGCGTCAACGAGATGCTGTCGACTGGCGACCCGACATCACATGCGGAACTGAACGCGTTGCGCGCCGCCGCCCGCGCGCTCCGTTCGCCGCGACTTGAAGGCGCCGCCGTCTATGCCAGCGGCCAGCCCTGCCCGATGTGCCTTGCGGCCATGCGCATGGCCGGCATCACCGAGATCGCCTACGCCCATTCGAATGCGGATGCGGAGCCTTTCGGCCTGTCGACGGCGACGATCTATGCGGAACTGGCAAAACCCATCGATGAGCAGGCGATGCGCTTCCGCCACGTACCGGTCGACGAGACCGACGCGCCGCCGCTCTATGTCGCCTGGCAAGCGCGGCAGAAGAAGGACTGAGGTCTGGCGGGGATCGGCCAACCATCCCCCTTGCCGGAAACACGCAACGGCTGTAATCGCAAAAGGAATTCCCGCCTACCGCTCCACATTCCCCAGAGGAAATCGGGCGGTCTCCAGCCTGCAGGTGTCCGTGATGAACGCATACTCCGAAAACGCCGGCCGCCGTGTGGCGCTGCTGCTCATCGCTGGCTCGGGCGTCGTGACGATTGCCAAGGGCATGAGCCTCACCTTTCTCGCCCTGCGCCTGCAGGCGGATTTCGGTCTCAGTCCTGCAAGCATCGGCGCGCTCATCGGGGCGGGCCCCTTGCTCGGTGCCATCGTCAGCCCGTTTGCGGGTATGGTTTCCGACCGGATTGGGCGCAAGTGCGTGCTTACCGCAGCGCTGTTCATGGCCGGGCTGGCACTCGCCGGGCTTGGACTGGCGCAAACGATCGCCGCCTTCGCGCTCGCCCATATCGTCTCTGCCGTCGCGGCCGCCGTCTACGAGCCCGTTGCACGCGCCTTGATGAGCGACGCTGCACCTGCGCATCTGCGTCTCAAGGTCTTTTCCTGGCGCTACCTTGCGATCAATGCCGGCTGGGCCATCGGGCCGCTCATCGGGGTCTGGGTCGGAGCGGCCTATGCGACGCTCTTCGTCATCGCCGGGGTCATGCACGCGGCCTTCGCGCTCGTCCTGCTCTTTGCCGTGCCGGAGACCAGGAGCGTGCAGGCGATCGGGAGCGAGCGGGATGCGCCGAGCACCGCGGGCTGGCGCAACCTTATGGCCGCCATGCGCGACCGCCGGCTGGTCTTCTTCGTCGTCGGCGGCACGTTGATGCTTGCCGTTCATGGCCAGTGGTCGGTGACCCTGTCGCAATATCTCAACGCCGGTTTCGCAGATGGCGTCACCCTCTTTGCGGTCCTGGTTTCGACCAATGCCGCAACGGTTCTGATCACCAGCACCCCTGCCCGTTTCGTCATTGAAAGGATCGGTGCCTTGCGGGCGCTTTCGCTCGGTTGCCTTCTGTTTCTGATCGGCGAAATCGGTTTTGCTGCCTCGTCCGACGCAGAAATGCTGATCGCCTCCATGGTCCTCTTCACCATCGGCGAAGTGCTCGTCGTGCCCTCGGAATACATGCTGGTCGACGGCATTTCCGATGCCGGCAATCGCGGCACCTATTTCGGGGCGCATTCGCTCTCGTCGTTCGGCAACTTCCTCGGCCCGCTCATCGGCGGCCTCGCCCTTGGCACTGTCGGCGGCGCCGGCATGTTCCTGCTCTTTGCCGTGCTATCGGCGGCCAGCGCGCTGATGTTTGCAATCGGACAGTCCATGCCTCCGCCGCGCCCGCAGGCCGTACGCGCCGAGACAGCCGGCAGTGATGCTGTCAGCGGCGATCTGTTGCGACTGGGTCAGCCCGCATAAGCACGTGCCGGCTACCCGCCCGTTGCAGGCGTCGACGCACTGATCTGCTGTTGCACCCGCTCGAGCGGCCCGGGCGCCAACGCCGCCGGCGGCTGGTAGGGATTGGAAAAGGCGTAGATCAGGAACAGGATGATGCCGGTATAGGCGCCGAAGAGGCAGAGCAGCAGCAGATTGCGACGCACCGGCGGATAGGAATAATAGGCGAGCGCAATGAAGATCACGCCGGAAAGGGCTGCGAACCAGAAAATGCTGTCCATCTGGTCCGCAACGTTGCTTTCCCGCTTGGTTCGGCTTTGCGAGATGTCGTGCAGCCGCTCCAGCATCTGGCTGCGCAGGCTTTCCTGGCGTTTGTTCGCGGGCTGGAGATCAAGGACCTGCTGATAGGCATGATCCCAATGGACCCAGGCCTGCGGTGAAAGACGGCCCTTGTCCGCGAGTGACTGCCATTCGCCATCGATCACCTCGGCCGCATAGGCGGAAATCGCCTGCTGGATCGGCGCCTTGACCGCCTCGCCATACCGTCCGGCATCGTAGAAGATATCGGCAATGGCGCCGGCTTCGGTCGCCATCTCGTATTTGAGCTGCTGGTACTCGACCATCTCCTGCGCGAAGACGAGCGCGAGGATGAGGCCGTGCAGCGCCGAGATCCGGAAGATGACCGAGCTGGCAAGCTCTTTTTCATGCCCTTCCGGTTCACCGCCCATGATCAGCCGCATCAGGAAATAGGAGGCGAGCGTCAGCGCGACCGTGCCGAAAACGAAGAGGGCACCGAGCAGCATTTCGACGATCATCTTCCCCTCCGCCCGTCGAAAACAGATCGCAATTCTGAGCGTACGGCCGCGGAAACACAACGTTGTGCTTCATTGGAAGGCGCGTGTTCCGGCTGTCTTGCGGATGGATGAGACGCTATGCTTGCATGCGCCGCCACCTTTTCGACACTGCCCGCCCGTAAGCACTGCGCCGAAACAGGAGTAAAAACAACATCATGAATGCGCCAACCGAACAGACCGTGCTCAAACGATCGATCGCTGCGACCATTGTCGTCGGCGCGACGGGTGTGCTGTTCGGACTGTTGTCCGGTTCGGTTTCGATTGTGTTCGACGGGGTGTTTTCCGCCGTCGACGCCGCCATGACAGTGCTGGCGCTCGGCGTGACGCGGCTGATCCCGAGGCAGAGCAACCGCTTCCAGATGGGCTTCTGGCATATCGAGCCGATGGTCCTGCTGTTCAATGCCGGACTCTTGGCCTCGCTTTCCTTCTACGCACTCATCAATGCGGTCGACTCGCTTTTGACCGGCGGGCGACAACTCGCCTTCGACTGGGCGATTGCCTATGCCGCCGTCGTTGTCGTCATCTGCGCCGTCATGTTTGTCTACGGGCGGCGGGCGAACCGCACGATCGGCTCGGAATTCCTGGCGCTCGACGTGCGCGCCTGGGCGATGTCCGGCACGATCACGGCCGCCCTGCTCGTCGCCTTCCTCACAGCCGCGGCGCTCAAGGGCACAGCTTACGAACACTGGACGCCCTATGCCGACCCGGCGATCCTCATCGTCTTGACGCTCTGCCTGATCCCGCTACCGATCCTGACCGTCTTCCAGGCGTTGAAGGAGATCCTGCTGGTGGCGCCCGCCGAACTCGACGAGCGCGTGCGCCAGGCAGCCGCCAACGCCGTCGACCGCCACGGCTTTTCCGATTACCGCACCTATGTCGCCAAGGTCGGTCGCTCCAGGACGATAGAGGTCTACCTCATTGGCAACCCGGATCGGAACGTCGGAACGCTCGCCGATTTCGACCGGATCCGCAGCGAGATCGGCGATGAGATCGGCGATCCCGGCCATGACCGCTGGCTGACGATTGCCTTTACCGGCGACGTGCGCTGGGCGGAATGATCAGCCCGTGCGTCACCGCGATCAGAAAAGCTCGATCCTCCTGGTAATCCCGATCGCCTCCAGAAACGCCCGGTCGTGGCTGACGACCAGCAGCGCGCCATCGTAGGCGCTGAGGCCCGCCTCGACGGCCTCGATGGCATCGACATCCAGATGGTTGGTCGGCTCGTCGAGGATAAGGAGCTGCGGCGGGCTATTTCCTCCGAGCACGCAGGCGAGCCCTGCCCGCAGCATCTGACCGCCACTGAGGCTTGATACGACCTGTAGGGCCGCATCCGCTCGGAACATGAACCGGGCGAGCGCCGCCCGGCATGCGTTCTCGCTGGCGCCGGGGTTGAGGCGCCGGAAGTTGTCGCGGATCGAGAGGCGGGGATCGAGCAGGCTCACCCGCTGATCAAGCATGGCATGGGCGACCTGAACTTGAACACGGCCCGACCAGGGCCGAAGCTCACCCGTCAACAGCGACAGGAGCGTCGTCTTGCCCGAACCGTTGCGGCCGATGAGCGCCACGCGCTCCGGGCCGATGATCGAAAGCGACAGCCGGTCGACAACGGGTTTTCCCGCCTCGTAGCCCACGCTGGCATCGCTGATCTGCAGCACGCTCCGCCCTGTGGGCAGGCCGGTCGGTGGCAGGCGCACGGTCAAAGGCTGCAGGATTTCGACGCGCTCACGCGCCTCCATGAGATCGCCGATCGCCTGCTCGCGCCGGCGATCGGCCAGCCGGGCGTTGTCCCCGCCAGTCTTCTCGCTGCGCTCCTTCCTTGCATCAAGCAGCAGCAGCGGCGCATCGCCCTTGGCGCGTTTGCGGCGGCCGGCCGCGTCCTTGTGCGCCTTGCGTTCGGCCACCTCCTGCGCCTTGCGCTCGACCTCTGCCAGACGCCGCTCGGCATCGGCCAGATCGTGGCGGGCTGACGCCAGTTCGAGCGCCTTGCGCTCACGGTAGTGGCTCCAGTTGCCGCCATAGGTCGTAGCGCCAAGCGTTGTCAGCTCGACGATCGCGTCCATTTCCTCCAGCAGCTCGCGATCATGACTGACGACGATGGCGCCGCCGCGCCAGTTCGCCATCAGCGCGGCAACGGCCGCGCGACCTTCGCGATCGAGATTGTTGGTGGGCTCGTCGAGCAGGATGAAATCCGGTTGCTGGAAGATGAGGGCCGCGAGTTTGACCCGCGTCATCTGCCCGCCGGACAGGGCGGCAAGACGGGTTTCCGACGATGCATCGAAACCGACGCGGGCAAGGGTTTCCGCCATGCGGGTTTCAAGCGTCCAGTCGGCAACGGCCAGCTCGTCGAGAGTGGCGATCCCCTCCTCCGCGCGTTGGAGAACGGCAAGCGCTTCGGAGATACCGAAGAGATCGGCGACGGTCTCGTCAGCCATGACCTGGACGGTCTGGCTCAGGATACCGAGGCTCCCGGCAACGGTGACCTTGCCGGCTTGCGGCGCGAGCGTTCCGGATATCAGGCGCAACAGCGTCGACTTGCCGACACCGTTGCGGCCGACGAGGCCGGTGCGCGCGGGACCAAAGGTCAGATCGAGATCGGAAAAGAGGCTGCGGCCCTCAGGCGTGGACCACGAAAGATGGGAGAGTGAAATCGAAGCAGGCATGGATACGGGTTTCCCTGATGGCAAGACGGGTCGGCTTGGCGTTCAGGGTGAAATCCATCGATGCGTGTATCCTGTTCAAATTTCTATCGCAGCCGAAGATAGCAGCGAATGCGCCCGTTTCAAGGCGGCCCAAGCGGTGTCGCCCACGCTCAGGCCAGATTGCGTCGCTCCGCGCCTTCGCCAATGGCAAGTCCCGAGGCCAGGACGCTGCGGTTGCGGCCCTGGTTCTTGGCATCGATCAGGGCGGCGTCGGCCCGCGTCAAGAGCGTAGACACGGGGCCGTCGTCGGGGGCAGAGGCGACGCCGACCGACACGGACACCGTGCCGAGGATGCGGCCGCGATGCGACAGCGGCGTTGTGCCGATCCGGGTTCTCAGCCGCTCGGCAAGCGCGAAGCCCGCAGCTTCACCGGCATCAGGCATCAGCACGGTGAATTCCTCGCCGCCGAAACGGTACGCGCTGCCCGCATCGGCCACGGTATCGACGATGATCTGCGCCACATACTGCATGACGACGTCGCCGGCATCGTGGCCGAACTCGTCGTTGAAGCGCTTGAAATAGTCGATGTCGACCATCAGGCAGCTGAGCGGCTTGCCGCGCGGATGGCGGTTCAACGCCTCATCGAGGCAGCGCCGGTTGAGCAGCCCCGTCAAGGCGTCGCGAACCGCCAGGTTGGTCAGTTTTTCTCTGAGCTGCAGATTGGCAACGGCAAGCCCGATGTTCTCGGCAATCAGCTCCAGATAGAGGCGCGACACTTCGACCGCGAACTCCTCCTTCAGGTGTTCCTCGAAATAGAGAAGCCCGATCGTGTCGCCCTGGGCAGTCAACGGCACGCAAAGGCCGATCGCGCCATGGTCGTCGAGATGCTGGCAGGCAATATCGCTCTGGCCGCGATTGCTGACATGCGGTCGGCCACGGCGAAGCCCCCAGCAGGCGCTCGACGGGAAAGAGGGGGCGGAATGCTCAGGATCGAGCCAGGTGCCGATCTGCGTCAGCAGCGTCCGGCTGTCGTTCAGCACATAGAGATGCCCGGCGAGATTGGGAAAGATCTGCGGCGCAAAGCGGGCGACAACTTCGGCAAGCTCGTCCTGGCTTTGGCATGCCTGCAGCCGGTGCATCATCTGCAGGATCAGGTCCTTGGTCTGCTGGTCGCGCCGCCGCTCTGCATCCAGCCGGTCGCGCTCGATACCGTTTTCGCGGAAGATGTGGATCGCCTGGTTCATCTCGCCAATTTCGTCGCGGCGGCGGTCAAGCGGCACTTCCACGGCATAGTCCTGCTCAGCCAGCCTCGTCACGATCCCGCTCATGCGGCTGAGCGGCATGGCGACGCGACGCTTGAGGATGAAATAGAGCACGCTCAGGAACAGGGCGGCGGTGATGCCGAGCATGGTCTTGGCGGCTGCGGCGTACCAGTCGCTCTGCGCCTGCGCCGCGCTGAGCGCACCGCCCGTGCGTGCGTTGGTCAGGTCGCGAAAGCGCGAAACCGTGTCCAGAAGTGCTGTTTGCAGGCGCTCATGCTCTGAGCCGAAGAGTTTTTCCTGAGCGGCTGCGCGATCGCCCTTCTGATAGGCTTCGATGGCGGCGACCTCAACCTTGTCGAGTGCTTCTGCGTCCCGCATGATCTCCTGAAGCGCGGCCATCTCGCCCGGCAGCGCCCCGAAGCGGGTTGCGGTCTTGATCGCTTCTTCCCGCTTGCGTTCTTCATCCTCCGCGCGATGGAAGGCCTCCAGATGCCGCTCGTCATTGCGCATGACGTAAAGGCGTGCCTCGTCGCTACGGGTTTCCGCGCCGAGCGCCAGCTCTTCGCCGAGGGTATCGAGCACAAGATGCTGCTCGACCGCCTGACGTTCCTTGATCGCGCTGTCCGTCGACAGGATGAAGGCGGCACCCGAAAGCCCCGTCAGAAGCACGGTCACGCCATAGGCCCAGTTGGTGATCGCATTTATTCGCATGGAATGAAGCTTAGCCCCCGCGGATTGAGAGCGGATTAACCGCGTTGCCCGCCTTCGGCAACAGTCGCAAGGCCGAGGCGGGCGGAATGATCGCCGCGGCCAGCCTAACGGAGCGCGATTTCAGGCGCGTGTCGAGCTTCGGCCACACATTGCACCGGATAGATCGCTCAAGTAGGTTCAATCACGGCCTGGCTCGCCCACGCGAGCGGCATCGAAATGTTCTGGTATCGCGTAGGACCCGGCAGCCCATGCCGGGCAAGAGGACGGCCGAGAGGCCGGTTGCATATGACACTGTCGGGCAAGCGCATTCTTCTCATCATCTCGGGCGGCATCGCGGCCTATAAGAGCCTCGATCTCATTCGACGCCTGCGCGAGCGCGGAGCGAGCGTGCGACCGGTGATGACGGCGGGCGCGCAGCAGTTCGTGACGCCGCTTGCCGTTGGCGCGCTCTCCGCGTCGCATGTCTATCTCGATCTCTTTTCGCGCGAGGACGAGCAGGATGTCGGCCATATCCGGCTGGCGCGCGAATGCGACCTTGTCGTCGTTGCGCCCGGGACTGCCGATCTGATGGCGAAGATGGCGAACGGCCACGCCGACGATCTGGCCTCAACGATATTGCTTGCAACCGACCGCCCGGTGCTGGTGGCGCCGGCAATGAACCCGAAGATGTGGGCGCATCCGGCAACGCGCCGCAACCGCGCGACGCTTTCCAAGGACGGCATCCGCTTCATCGGTCCGGAAGCCGGCGAGATGGCGGAAAGCGGCGAGGCCGGCGAAGGCCGCATGAGCGAACCGCTTGCGATCGTCGCAGCCGCCGAGGATCTTCTTGACGGCGCGCCAAAGCCGCTTTCCGGCCGCAAGGCTATCGTCACCTCGGGACCGACGCACGAGCCGATCGACCCGGTGCGCTACATCGCCAACCGTTCCTCCGGCAAGCAGGGCCATGCGATCGCCGCGGCATTGGCGCGCCTCGGCGCTGACGTCACACTTGTCTCCGGCCCGGTGACGATCCCGGATCCGACAGGCGTCAAAGTCGTACATGTGGAGCGCGCCGAGGAGATGCGCGATGCGGTGCTTGCAGCGCTTCCCGCCGATATCGCCGTGATGGTTGCTGCCGTTGCCGATTGGCGGGTGGCGACGGCCGCCGGCAATAAGATCAAGAAGAAGCCGGGCGAGGCTCCGCCGCCGCTGCAGCTTGCCGAAAACCCCGATATCCTGAAGACCGTCGGCCATCATGCCAAGCGGCCGCAGTTGGTGATCGGCTTTGCCGCCGAGACCGAAAACGTCGCCGACAACGGCCGCGCCAAGCTTGAGCGCAAGGGCGCCGACTTCATCGTCGCCAACGATGTGTCACCGGCAACGGGCATCATGGGCGGCGACCGCAACAAGGTGAAGCTGATCTCTCACGCCGGCAACGACGACTGGCCGGAGATGGACAAGGACGCGGTGGCGGAGAAACTTGCGGCGATGATTGCTGCGGAGCTGGAGCGAAAAGATCGCGGTTGATCAGGCGCTCCCGCGGTAGCCGCCAACCTTACCTCGTCTGCAGAAAGCCCCCTAGCCCTCTCCCCGCACGCGGAGAAAGGGGACGTGACCCATGTGTGCATAGCGCCAGCGATCAACTGAGAGAATCGGGAGGGTACGGCTTGTACCTTCTCCCCACCTGCGGGGAGAAGGTGGCGGCAGCAGGATGGCGGGCCACCCCTAGCCGTCTATTTTAGAAGCAATATCTCAGGCCAGCTGACGCGACCGGACCGGCGTGCCCTTTGTCGAAAACAGTCGGACGTCGACGCCGTTTTCGCCGACGATAACAGCTGTTCCGTCGGGAATTTCGACCCAGGCGCTGTCGTCGTCGTTGAGCGGCTCGGAGACCAGGCAATAGCCGCCGCTCGGGCCCATGGGCGCCGCATAAAGCGTCGGCGCCTTCCAGTCGGAGGCATAGCGCACGGCGTAGAGATCGTGACCGTCGGAAAAGGCGGCGGTGAAGCGGACCAGCACCTGGCGTTCCAGGTGCTCGGCAAGCTGCTCGATGAAGGCGAGTGCCTCGGCAATCGCGCCCAGCGGATCGCGGTCGAGGCCGAACTGCATGGCAAGCAGGAACAGAAGTTCGGAATCCGTCGTGCCGGTGCGGGCCGAATAGAGGTCGTTGTCGAGCATGCTCTCCATCGGCCGGCGCAGATGCTCGAAGTCGCCGATCTGGCCGTTGTGCATGAATGACCAGCGGCCGAAGACGAAGGGATGACAGTTGTCGCGCCGCGTGCCGCCGCCGGTCGCCGCGCGGACATGGGCGAGGAAAAGCGGCGAGCGGATCTGGCGGGCAATGCTCTTCAGGTTACAGTCGGACCAGGCGGGCAGGATGTCGCGATAGCGGCCGGGCTCGGGATGATCGCCATACCAGGCGACGCCGAAGCCGTCGCCATTGGTGGCGGTCTTGGCGCGGGTCGCGCAATGGGACTGTTCGATCAGCGAGTGCGCCGGAGAGGTGACCAGTTCCTCGAGATAGAGCGGCTCCCCGCGATAGGCTGCCCAGCGGCACATGCTGATTTCACTCCAGCTCCGCCCCGTTGTCCTCGGCGCGATTCGTTAACCATGACGAAGTGCGATGTTCCGTCAGAACATGGTAAAAATGCGTTAACACATTCACCCTTCGTCAAGTGAAGCGTAGCCGGAACGCACAGATTTGGCTGTTTCCGTCGGCACAAATCCGGCACCGCCGCGGCATTTCGAACAAATATTCCATCTTGACAAACCATGCACAAAACATTTCATTTCGAGCCAATACGGCGACGGAGGAATTCAGCATGGGCAGCAAGCGCAAACTCGGGATCGGCCTGATCGGCACGGGCTTCATGGGTAAGGCCCATGCGCTCGGTTTCACCATTGCAGCACGGGTCTTCGACCTGCCCTTCGAGCTCGACCTCGTTTCGGTCGCCGATGTGACGGTCGAAAGCGCCGAGAAGGCGCGCGGCCAGCTCGGCTTCCGCAAGGCGACGGCCGACTGGCGCGAACTGTTGACCGATCCGGATATCGACATCATCGACATCACCACGCCGAACCTCTTGCACAAGGAAATGGCGCTCGCGGCGATCGCCCACGGCAAACATGTCTATTGCGAGAAGCCGCTGGCGCCGACCGTTGCCGAGTGCCGGGAGATGGTGGAGGCTGCCGAAAAGGCTGGCGTCGTCACCCAGGTCGGCTTCAACTACCTCAAGAACCCGCTGATTTTCCTTGCCAAGGACATCATCGAAAGCGGCGAGATCGGCGAAATCCGCTCGATGCGCGGCGTTCACGCGGAAGATTTCATGGCCGACGCCAACGTGCCGTGGGGCTGGCGTCTGAACCCGGCCAGCGGTGGCGGCGCGCTCGCCGATATCGGCAGCCACATCATCGCCTCCATGCGCCACCTCGTCGGACCGATCAAGCAGGTGCTTGCCGAAACCATTATCCAGATCCCGGAGCGCCCGATCGCTCATGGCTCCAGCGAAACCCGTGCGGTCGAAGTCGACGACATCACCCGCGCCTTCGTGCGCTTCGAGAACGGCGCCACCGGCAGCCTTGAGGCAAGCTGGATCGCGACCGGTCGCAAGATGCAGCACGATTTCGAAATCTACGGCTCCAAGGGCAGCATTGTCTTCACCCAGGAGCGGCTGAACGAAATCCGCCTCTACACGACCGGCGACGATATCCGCACCCGCGGCTTTCGCACCATCTGGGCGGGCCCCGAGCATCCGCCCTACGGCGCCTTCTGCGTGGCCCCCGGCCACCAGATCGGCTTCAACGACCTGAAGGCAATCGAGGTGAAGGAATTCCTCGACGCCATCGCCGCAGGCAAGTCGCCCTCGACCGACTTCCGCGAAGGCTACGAGGTGCAGAAGGTGCTGTCGGCGACCTACCAGTCGGCCAAGACCAACGAATGGGTACAGATCTAGACGGTTCCAGCAGGCGCACGGACGATGTTTATTTCGGTGCGCATTCCGGACGCAAAACCGCTGCGCACCTTTGCTGGAAGTGCTGTCTAATCTGGTGAGCATTCCGGACGCAAAACCGCTGCGCACTTTTGCTGGAAGTGCTGTCTAATCTGGTGCGCATTCCGGACGCAAAAGCGCTGCGCACTTTTGCTGGAAGTGCTCCCGGAAAAATAGAACGCCTGTTCTATCCCGTTCCCAACTAATCGATTAGTGTGAGGCCGAAAACGACACGACCGAGGGAGACGGGAAAGACATGGCCATGCCGGAAACGACCACAGAGGTGCCGCAGGATTTCGAGGCGCTGAAGGCCGCCATTCTGGAACGCAAGGCACAGCTGCCCAAACGGCTGCGCCAAGTGGCCGCCTATTCGCTCGACAATCCTGACGAAATCGCTTTCGGTACTGCGGCGAGCATTGCGACCTCCGCCGAGGTGCAGCCGTCGACACTGGTGCGTTTCGCCCAGCACTTCGGCTTCGAGGGTTTTTCGAGCCTGCAGCAGATTTTTCGCGCCCGGCTGCGCGAGCGGACCCCCGGCTATGAGGATCGGCTGAAGGCGCTGAGCGCCAACGATCACAGCAAGCTCGAAAGCGGCTCGATCTTCAATGGCTTCGTCGCCGCCGCCCACCGCTCGCTTGACAACATCGCCTCCTCCGTCGATCCGGAAGCCTTCGAGCGCGCCGTCGACATTCTCGCCAAGGCCGACACCGTCTACCTGATCGCCAAGCGCCGCTCCTACCCGATCTCCAGCTACATGGCCTATGCCTTCGGCAAGCTGAAGGTGAAGTACCAGCTCGTCGGCACAGCCGCCGGCATCGACGACGACATGCTGGCGATGGCGACGAGCAAGGACGCGGCATTTGCGGTCAGCTTCTCGCCGTATGCGTCGGAAAGTGCCGCCCAGGCGCGGCTGCTCTCCGAGCGCAAGGTGCCGGTCGTCTCGCTCACGGACTCAGCCTTCTCACCGCTCGCGGAATCCTCAAAAGTCTGGTTCGAGCTGGTCGAGGCCGACCACGCCGGCTTTCGTTCGCTCTCGGCCAGCATGGCCTTCGCCATGGCCCTCACAGTGGCGATTGCCGAAAAGCGCCGCCAGCTTTCCGGAGGCGAATAGGCCAAACGGAACAGATAGAATGAAAATTCCATATTGACGAAACGTCGGAATTTATGTTTCATACCGCCATCACCCACAGTACGAAAATGGTCGGGCCCGCCAAGGTGTCCGCGGGGAGGAAGCAGTGAGCCAGAACGT
>NZ_DASYHB010000024.1:0-1862 GCF_035999185.1 Ensifer sp.
GAGAGCCTCCAGGACCGCCTTGGTTCCATATTGAATGGACTGACCGGCCGCGGCGCATTGTCGGAAGCCGATGTTTCCGCTGCGCTCCGCGAGGTTCGCCGTGCGCTGCTCGAAGCCGACGTCGCGCTCGACGTCGTGCGCTCCTTCACCGAAAAAGTTCGTGAAAAGGCCGTCGGCGCCGAGATCCTGAAATCGATCAAGCCCGGCCAGATGGTCGTCAAGATCGTCCATGACGAGCTGGTTGATATGCTCGGCTCCGAGGGCGTCACCATCGACCTCAACGCGCCCGCTCCCGTCGTCATCATGATGGTCGGTCTGCAGGGCTCGGGTAAGACGACGACCACCGGCAAGATCGCCAGCCGGATGAAGACCAGGGACAAGAAGAAGGTCCTGATGGCTTCGCTCGACACGCGTCGTCCGGCCGCCCAGGAGCAGCTTCGCCAGCTCGGCGTTCAGACCGGCGTCGATACGCTTCCGATCATTGCCGGCCAGTCGCCGACCGATATCGCCGCGCGCGCCGTGCAGGCTGCCAAACTTGGCGGTCATGACGTCGTCATCCTCGATACCGCCGGCCGTACCCATATCGACGAGCCGCTGATGATCGAGATGGCGGAGATCAAGCGGAAGTCCAATCCGCATGAAATCCTGCTCGTCGCCGATGCGCTGACCGGTCAGGATGCCGTCAATCTCGCCCGCAACTTCGACGAACGCGTCGGCATTACCGGCCTCGTGCTCACCCGCATGGACGGCGACGGCCGCGGCGGTGCAGCGCTTTCGATGCGCGCCGTCACCGGCAAGCCGATCAAGCTTATCGGCGTCGGCGAAAAGATGGGCGAACTCGAAGAGTTCCATCCGCGCCGCGTCGCCGATCGCATCCTCGGCATGGGCGACATCATCTCGCTCGTCGAGAAGGCCGCCGAGAACATCGATGCCGAAAAGGCGGCGGCCATGGCCGCCAAGATGGCCAAGGGCAAGTTCGACCTGAACGACCTTGCCGACCAGCTGCGCCAGATGCAGAAGATGGGCGGCATGGGCGGCATCATGGGCTTGATGCCCGGCATGGCCGGCATGAAGGACAAGATGGCGTCCGCCGGTCTCGACGACAAACTGTTCGGACGCCAGATCGCCATCATCTCCTCGATGACCAAGGCCGAGCGCGCCAACCCGGACATGCTGAAGCACTCCCGCAAGAAGCGCATCGCTGCCGGTTCGGGCACCGATGCCGCCGACATCAACAAGCTTCTGAAGATGCACCGCCAGATGGCGGACATGATGAAGATGATGGGCGGCAAGGGCAAAGGCGGCATGATGAAGCAGATGATGGGCGGCCTTGCCAACAAGATGGGGCTCGGTGGCCTCGGCGGCGGCATGCCCGATCTGTCGAAGCTCGACCCGAAGCAGCTTGAAGCGCTGCAGAAGCAGGCGGAAGCGGCAGGCCTCAAGCCTGGCGGCATGCCGGGCCTCGGCGGCGGTGGCTTGCCGGGCCTTGGCGGTGCCAAGCTTCCGGGCCTCGGCGGCGGTTTCCCCGGCCTTCCCGGCCTGCCGAAGAAGAAGTGAGGATCGTTTGAGACATGATTGATCCCGAAATCAAACAGGAATTGGCGGGTTACCGGCAGTCGATCGACAATATCGATGCCGCGCTCGTCCACATGCTGGCCGAACGCTTCCGCTGCACCCAGGCAGTCGGCGTTCTGAAGGCCAAGCACGACTTGCCGCCGGCGGACCCGGCGCGCGAAGAATACCAGATCGAACGCCTGCGCCGCCTGGCCAAGGATGCCAATCTGGATCCGGATTTCGCCGAGAAGTTCCTGAACTTCATCATCAAGGAAGTCATCCGGCATCATGAAGCCATCGCCGCCGAT
>NZ_DASYHB010000032.1:0-13230 GCF_035999185.1 Ensifer sp.
CGACGGCGAAGGGAGCAATCAGAAGCGCCACACCGATCACCAGTGCGATTCCAATGAAAATCGCGATCGGAACGTAGGAACCGAGAAGTTCAGTCATTGTTATCCGTCCCTGCCTGCGGGAGGGCGCATGGGAGAGCGCCAGAACAACAAATCTCGCAGGCCGAAAAATATGTTGCAACGCCGGAGTGGTTAGCGCAGCCCGCGCCCGCGCGCAAGCCTTTAGGGGCCATTTAAACCGGTTCACGACACAGGATCAAACGGGCTGTGTCGGCAAAGCGCGGATTTGCGGGGCAGCGTCGACTTTACCGTAAAACAAACGCACGCGAGACAGATTGCCGCAGTGCACAATCGGACCCTGAGGCCAACACGATTGAAGAAGGAGGTAGAGTGGGAAAGTGGCGCGAGTGACGGGGCTCGAACCCGCGACCTCCGGCGTGACAGGCCGGCACTCTAACCGACTGAGCTACACCCGCGCATGATGACCGCGAACGATCATTTTTACCACCATCGGCATCCCTTGAGAACGCCTTAGGCAGTACCAGATCAAGAGTGGCGCGAGTGACGGGGCTCGAACCCGCGACCTCCGGCGTGACAGGCCGGCACTCTAACCGACTGAGCTACACCCGCATCATCTTGACTTGGTTGGAGCGTTTCCGCCCCGCATCGAGCAGCAGCGCCGTTCGATGAGCGGCTAACTAAGCGGTTCGACTTGGGGTGTCAAGCGTGTTTGAAGACAAATCCGCGACGGAATGAAAAATGATCCACAGGGCAAGAAAATGATCGAATTCGAAACAGAGCAATGACGGCCACCATCCCCTCCTAGGTCACATTGCAAGGTCGTCGCCTAATTCACCGCACGTGCACGCGTCACGATTCTCCGATCTCCCCGCCCTCACATTGCCTCCCTCCCCCATAGACCCATGTTGGCCTGCGATCCGCACTTTTTGTCCACAAGCGCGAACCCCGGCATTTCAGGGCGTCGCGCGACCGCCAACAAAAAAAAATCATAAAAACGATACAAATGCTCTTGCGGTTTTTTTCGGTTACGCCTAGATCACGGCCACCGACGCGGCGGACTGATCCGGTCCAAACGCGGAAGGGCGATTAGCTCAGTTGGTAGAGCGCCTCGTTTACACCGAGGATGTCGGGAGTTCGAGTCTCTCATCGCCCACCACTTCTTCCCTTGGAATTTCGACACATCGGCATATTTTCAATAAGCGTTTGCGCTTTGCTTTCGCCGTCGCCATGACGCCCATTGTTTTTGAAAACGGACGCTGTGCGGCGCGTGAATCAACCGCTCTCCACAGCCACGACGACCAGAAACGCCGATACCGACGCGCCTCTCCGTGAAGCCCAAAGGCTTTCGTCCGTAGGACAGGTCTCCGCCAACGACACTACCCGCCGCGATACTGCTCATCGCTGACGTGCTCCAGCCAGTCCGCAGCCTTACCATCGAGCGCTTCCTGGATCGCAAGATGCACCATGGCCGTATCCGGTGCGGCGCCGTGCCAGTGTTTTTCGCCCGGAGCAAACCAGACGACGTCACCCATGCGAATCTCGCGCACGGGGCCACCCCAGCTTTGCGCGAGGCCGCGTCCGGCGGTCACAACCAGGGTCTGGCCGAGCGGATGCGTGTGCCAGGCGGTGCGGGCGCCCGGTTCGAAGGTAACGCTGACGGCGCGCACCCGTGCCGGTTCCTCAGCCTCGATTACCGGATCCTGCCGAACCGTGCCTGTGAAGTAATCCGCCGGTGCGCGCATCGACGGTCTCGATCCACTCGGTATGATGTCCATCTCTCGTTCCTCCAGGTTGCGTCGATTCTGTCCGGTGGGAAGATGCCGCACCAAACACGCCCTCCCGAGCCTGCACGGTCCCCACTATAGCCTGTGGATTGTGGCACTCGGGCAGGCTTCGCGGGCTATCTCGCACAGATGCTCGTGGTGGGTCAGATAAATGACCTGGCCGACACGTGCCATGTCCGCCATTTGCTCGAAGGCGCGGCCGGCACGCCCATCGTCAAAGGTCTCCATGATGTCGTCGGCGATGAAGGGCAGCGATTCGCGCGCTGCGGCAATCTCATGATAGCCCGCGATTCTTAGCGCCAGATAGAGCTGGAAGCGCGTGCCCTTGGAAAGATCCCGAGCGAGCTTCGATCCTCCAGCAGCCGCATTGGCGATCAGGAACTCCTGCCCCTTGTCGGACTGGGCCGACAGGCCGGAATATTCACCGCCGCTGATCCGGCTGAAAGTCTCCGACGCGCGGCGCATCATGGCGCTGCGGTGTCGCTCGCGAAAGAGCCGAAGCGCCGTTTCCGCGGCAATCACACCGGCCCGCAGCCGCAGGTAGGCCAGTGCCTTGCTTTCGATATCGAGAAGCAGCGTCCGCCGCTTCTGCTCGAGTTCCGCAACCGTATCGCCGCCTTCGACATCCGCGAGCGCCCTTTCCTTCTCTCGCATGTCCGTGTGCAATTCACTGACGTCGCGATCGCAATCGTCGAGCGCCGCCTCCAGTCGCCCCAGCTCCAGCCGGGCTGCCGCGTCGTCGAGCGCGTCAAGCAACGCCTCCGCCTCTTCACTCGCAGCGACGCCCAGACAGGACGCGAGATCCGCCTCCGTATCGGCAATGCGTTGGCGCAGACGCTGTTGTTCACGCGCGCCCTCAAAATGCTGCGAAGCCTGGTCGAGCGTATCGCAATCGAAGAACTCGAGCACCGATCGCCTGCGCACCGCATGGAGTTCGCGCTCAGCGCTTGTGGCACGCCTTTCGTCATCCAATCTCGCGAGTTCGGACAGGAGGGTGGCCCGGCGATCCGCGAACCTCTGTGCCGTCTCGACACGCGCCTTCAGTGACGCAAGGATGGCAAGGGGGTCACCGCTCGCAGACGGTCCGGCGAGTTCGCTGACGGCGCGCGCGAACGCCGCCTGATCTTTGCGCATGCCGGCGATGCGATAGTCGAGATCGGACTTACGCTGCGTCAGCTTGTCGAGATCCTGCAGCACGGCCAGCATCGGAACAACCGCTTCTGGCGAAAGCGGCTCGTCAAGCTCTGCAAACCAGCGCTTGGCAAGAAGATCGCGCCACTGTCCCTGCCACGCCGCCGTTTCGCTCTCGGCAATTTCCAGCGCCCGACGCCGACTTTCAAGCACGGCAGCACCCCGCTTGGCCGCATCGCGGGCAGCGTTGTGCGTGCCGGCCGCGATCTGCGCGCGCGAAATCGTCTGTTCCGCGATGGCCAGCAGCCCGTCCAACCTGCTCGGCAGTCCATCGGCGAGCCCAAGGCTTGCCAATTCCTCCTGCAGCGACCGGACCGCTTCTGCTTCTTCGGCCCGCGCTTGATCAAATTCCAGCCGGACCGAGCGCAGCTGTGCGCGCAAATCGAGAGCATCGAGGCGAACGGCCAGCCACGCCTCCAGTTGCGGCAGAGGGATGACGTTGGGTAAACCACATGCAGTCACTGCCGACGCGAGTGCCTCAGCCTGTCTTTGCGCATCGTCGCGCAGTTGGTCACCCTGGCTGCGTAGTACGCCAAGGCGTGCGCGTCGCTCGGTCATCGAAAGTGCCAGGCCTCGCATCTCAGCCAGCCTTGCGGCTTCCGCGAGACGAAGCGCGGTAGCGCCGTCATCGTCTCCCATCGCCTGTTCGAACGCAGTGGCCGTCTCCTCGGTAAGCGCGGCCTTATGCCGTTGCCATGCGTCGTCTCGCGTGCGTCGCAAAGCAAGCGAGGCAAGATCGTCCAGCACACCACTGGCGGCTGACAACTCGGCAAGCCGCGCCTCCTCACCGGCAAAGAGTTCCCGCTCGGCCGCTAGGCGATCAGAAAGGCGCGCCTGCCGTTCTACTTGCGCCGCGAACGACAGACGCCAGGCATCGAGCGTTCCCGCTGACGGTACGCCGAGCGCAAGCAGATCGTCGGCGCTGCCGCAAAACGGCTTTAGCAGCACCATCTTGTCGGCAAGTTCGGCTTCCAGCCTAGCGATTGTCTGCAGCGCCGACTTCTGGCGCATCAGACAGTCGTTGCGTCGCCAGAACGGCAATCGCTGCGCAAGTGCAGAGACGTCCGCGATTCCCTCCTTGTCGCCAAGTTCTGCCAGTTCGCATTCAGCCGCACGCGCTGCCGCCATGGCGTTGGAGACCTCCTGATGCGCTGATGCGACGCGCTCGGCCAAGGCGGAGTGCCGCCGGGCGAGATCCTGTATCTGGGCTCCGGTGCCGGCCGGCAGCAGCAACGTAGCGGGGTCGCGGTCCGCCGGCTCTCCAAGCCGCAGCAGGCATGCGCTGATTTCCGCCGTGACCTTTACGAACTCTTCCACGCGCGACGGCATATCGCGTGCGGCGGTCACGTAGCGGGCATCAAGTGCCGTCTCCTGGATCGCGACCAGGCGCTCGGCCAGGCACAGAGCCTCCCTGTCCTCAGGCAATTCCTCGATTGCGTCGCGACGATACTGCGTCTCGCTTTCAATCTGCCGCAGCTTGACGTCGATCTCCCCCTCTTCGCGCCGCAGCGCCGGCAATTCGCTCGCCCACTCGGCCGGTGGCGGCGGCAACTGCGTGGCGCTCGCCAATTCCACCCGGAGTGCACGTAACCGGGCGTGATATGGCAGGGCTTCGATCTCAGCTCTCAGGCGATCGCGCGCGACCCTGAGTGAAGCCCGGCGCGCGATGACCTCCTCGTGACGTTCGCGCGCCTGCATCTGCGACTTGCGCAGAGCCGCGTATTCACGTGCGTTGATATCGAGAGCATTCCGTTCGACTCTCAGAGCTTCCAGATCGCTCTTCAGCTCTGCGAGCTGATGCTTGCGCGCCTGTGGCCGGTAGAAGGCGTCGGCCTGCCCGCGCAGGGCCGCAAGGATTGCCGCGCTGTCCGGCAGGCCCGAGCTTGCGGAAAAGAGCAGCGACCCGAGTTCGCCTTCGCTCTTCAAAATCGCCTCGCCACCCTTCTCGATGCTCTCGTCATCGAGCGAGAACATCATCTGGTAGGTGTCGCGATCGATCGCGCCCAGCACGCCGGAAAGCAGGTTGTCGGGCAACGGCTGATCGTCCGCGCCAACCAGCGAATTTGTCTTCCGCTTGATCCGGAAAGCACGATAGCTCCGACCGGCGGCTTCGATCGTGCCGCCCACCCGCATTGTCTGATAGGGGTGCAGGAAACCGTAGGAGCTCGAATGCTCGATGCCGAAGAGCAGATCCAGGAAGCCTGAGAACAGGGTCGATTTGCCGGCCTCATTCGGGCCGTAGACGATGTGCAGGTCGGGTGTGCCTGGGGTCGTTTCGCCAAAATCGAGGCGTCGATCGGTGAACTTCCCGTAACGGACGAGATCGAGTGCGCGCAGCCGCATCAGTGGATGCCCTCGCCGGCGCCGCCGCCATGGAGGTGGGCAAGCACCTCGGCGCCTCCCGACGCACCAGCCTCCAAAGCTAGTCGCTCGGCCGCTTCTTCGTCCGGAGCCAGCGCCTGGCGCAGTTCAGGCGGCAGCTGCTGCAACACTTCGTCGACGGCTGCGCGGACCTCCTGTCGAAATCCGTGGGCCGGCAGAACATCGGCCTCGACGAGGGCCGCAAGCTCCTCGACCGGATCGAGCGCGAAACCCGGTTTCTCAGATTGGACGTTCCGGCAGGCGAGTTCGACCTTCTCGACCCAGCAGCCGGCGATCCCGGCCGCGATGTTGTCAATCTCCGCCCGCAGCAGATCTGCGTCGCGACGAAGGCGCCAGGCCAATGATGTCGCGCCGGTCAAGGTCAGACGCAGAATAACGTTTTCCGCCGACGTTTTGCCGCAGATTCCCGAGAGCGTCTGCCTGACGGCATCCAGCATATCGCGCCACTCTGACAGATCAGTAATGTCCACCAGCGTGCGCTCAAAACTGGCGATGCCGATCGGCTGCTCGACAATGCTGATCCGGCCATCGTCATCCACGGTGACAAGCGTCACCCCCTTCACCCCCGCCTCGTTGACGTCACGGCCCTGCGGCATGCCCGGCATCACGACAAAGGGGCCGGTCGCATGAACCTGACGCTGGTGAATGTGACCAAGCGCCCAGTAGTCGAAGCCATGGTCTACGAGATCGGCAAGGCTGCAGGGCGCGTAAAGATCGTGACCCGCCGCACCGGCAAGGCTGGTGTGCAGCATGCCTATGTTGACTGCGCCCGAAACCGGCGGCTGGAAGGCCGGCAGGAGGCTCTCCGGCGCGTGCGGACTGGCGAAGCTGACGCCATGCACATAGACATCGCGACCGCCAGCCAGCGTCTTGGCAAGAACGGCCTTTGCCCTGCCCTTGAAGACATGGGCCGATGGCGGCAGGGTCAGTTCGTTGGTGACCTGCGACTGCGCATCATGATTGCCACGAATGATAAAGACGCGCACGCCCGCCCCGTCCAGCCGGCGCAATTCGCCACCGAGAAAAAGGGCGGTGTTCATCGACGTCTGGCTGCCGTCATAGAGATCGCCGGCGATGAGAAGCGCATCCACCTGCTCGGCGATGCAAAGATCGACGATCTTGACGAAGGCGCGCCTTGATGCGCCGCGCACGGTCTCCGCGAGATCGGCGTTTCTAAGAGCGAGGCTGCGAAGGGGCGAATCGAGATGCAGGTCTGCGGTGTGGACGAAGCGGAAGGGCATCGCCGACCATGGCCCGGCAAAAGGGCGCCCGTCAATCGGTGGCAGTGCTTCATCCACGCGGGAGATGCACCGCCGCCGGCAAGCATATTTCAGACGAGGAAAGTAAAGCCGGAACTAATACAAGTGGAGGCCCTGGCACTGGTTAAACTCATTGGCCGAGATTTGACGTCAGAGTACGTGCAAATATCAGATTATACTCACTTTAATCGATTAGGGCTTTTGTAACATCTTCTTCGCTAGGTTTGCGCCGGCTGCGTTTCCAAGCGCGTCCAGGCACCGGAATGATTCCTGCTTCGGCATCCGCTCCGTCATGACGATCAAGAGCTGGAATGACTTAATTCAAGTACAGTTTTACGGACGGCCGTCCTTCCGGGGGTACCTATGTCACGGCTCAAGATTTCGCACACACTCATTGCCCTTTTCCTCGTGGTGGCCGTTATCGTTTCGGCGCTTGCCGTTGCCTCGCTCGGCGGCATCAAGATGATGAACGATCGCAACAACGAGATCGCCACCACCTGGCTGCCGCGGGTCTCGCTTTCCCGCGCGCTCGAAACCCAGCTTTCCGACACGCGCATGGCCTTTGCGCGCCACCTGATCTCGCTGACCCCTTCGAAAAGAAGGCTGCTGAAAAGGTCATCGGCGAGACCGCCGGCGGCTTCAACAAGCTTGCTGACGAGTATGCGGCGCTGATGGTCACCGATGCCGACAAGGCAGCATTGGACAAGGTGCGTGCCGCCTATCAGGCCTATACTTCCGTCGCTGACGGCATGGTCAAGCTTTCCAACAATCTCGAAAACATGAAGGCGCAGAGTGTCTTCAAGGTCGAGATGCGCGAGACGGAGAAGCAGGTCGACGACGCGATCAAGGAGATGCGCGCGCTCAATATCGCCGGCGCAGACGCCGCCGTTGCCGCGAGCTCGGCAACGCACGACCAGATCCGCATGATCGAGATCGGCGTGATCGCCCTTGCCGGCATCATCGTGCTTGGCGCAATCCTCTATGCCGTTCGTGGCATTGCCCGACCCATCCAGGTCATCACCCGCTCGATGGCCCATCTTGCCGAAGGCGACACCGACAGCACCATTCCCTACGGCGCCCGCAAGGACGAAATCGGCGAGATGGCCCGTGCCGTCGAGGTCTTCCGCCAGGCGGCGATCACCAACAGGCACCTTGAAGCCGATGCCCAGGCGCAGCGTGCCAAGGCGGAAGCCGATCGCGTGCGGTTGACCGAGGAAGCGGAAGCCGCGGCACAGCGTCGCCTCCAGGAGGCAACCGCCGGTCTTGCGAGCGGCCTACGCCGCCTTGCCTCCGGAGATCTTGCCTTCCAGCTCAACGAGCCCTTTGCGCCCGACTTCGAGCAGCTTCGCCACGACCTCAACCAGGCCGTCGCGCAGCTTGCCGACACGCTTGCTGCCGTTTCGGCTGCCTCCGGCAGCATCGACAGCGGTGCCCGCGAAGTCAGCCAAAGCGCCGACGACCTGTCGCGTCGGACCGAACAGCAGGCAGCCTCGCTCGAAGAGACCGCTGCCGCCCTCGACCAGATCACCGTCAACGTCGGCAATTCGTCGAAGCGCACCAACGAAGCCCGCAGCGTCGCCGGCCAGGCAAACGAAAGCGCCCGCAAGTCCGGCGCGATCGTCTCAGGCGCCGTCGATGCCATGGGCCGCATCGAGCACTCGTCGAGCCAGATCTCCAACATCATCGGCGTCATCGACGAGATTGCCTTCCAGACCAATCTGCTGGCGCTGAACGCTGGCGTCGAGGCCGCTCGCGCCGGTGATGCCGGCAAGGGCTTCGCCGTCGTCGCCCAGGAAGTGCGCGAGCTTGCCCAGCGCTCCGCCAAGGCGGCCAAGGAGATCAAGGATCTGATCCGCAACTCCACCGTCGAAGTCGAAAGCGGTGTCCGGCTCGTTCGCGAAACCGGCGAAGCGCTGCGCACCATCGAAGGCTTCATCGTCACGATCAACCAGCATATGGACGCGATCGCGGTGTCGGCGCAGGAACAGTCCGCGGGGCTCTCCGAAGTCAACACCGCCGTCAACCAGATGGACCAGGTGACCCAGCAGAACGCGGCGATGGTCGAGGAGGCCAATGCGGCAAGCGCGACGCTGGCGCAGGAGGCCGGTCGTCTGCGCGACCTGATCGCGCGTTTCACATTGGTCGAGGCTGCCGGCTACGCACAGCCGACCGGTTCGTCACGTTGGGCTGCCTGACGCCAATTCACCTTGGTTTGCAGCCAGAAATTCTTGTGACTGCAAATGAAACGGCCGCCAGCAATGGCGGCCGTTTCTTTGTTACCGCCGGACTTACCGTGAAACGCCGGAGGTTTCTGTCGACAAAGGCGGCAATTGTAACTATCACTAATGTTACTGCCATTTCACATGGCACCTCATGAAATTCCAACGACGATCATGAAGAAGACATTCGAAGTTTCCGACCGACTGTTCGAACTCTACCATCGGGTTCACCGCCTGGTGAACGAATCGATGACCGAAGAAGGCGTGTCTCTGGCGCGCAGCAAGTTCCTCTTCTTCCTGAGCAAGCTCGGCCCCTGTCGCTCGACCGACATCGCCTGCGCGCTGAACTTTGCGCCGCGCACGGTTACCGAGGCCATTGACGGCCTGGAGCGGGACCGACTGGTCATGCGCAAGCCCGATCCGGAAGACCGGCGCGCCAAAATCGTCTCGATCACCGAAACGGGCCGCATCGTGCTGGAAGCCGCCGAGCATCCACGCAAGCAGCTGCTCGAGGAAATCTTCTCGGCCCTCGACGATGAAGAGCTTGACGCTCTCTACGACATCGTCGGCAAGCTGGTCGACCGGACCGACGATATCCGCAAGCGCAAGGACGAAGAAGACGCAGCGCAGGTCGCTGTCGCCCGCTGACGACGTTCCTCCGACCGATCAAAACCATCTGGAAATAGAAAGAGGCCGGGACATCATGTCCCGGCCTCTTCCGTTTTCTCCGGGCGCGAACGCTTACATCGCGTTGATAGCACCGATGGAGAAGAACAGGGTTTCGCCGGAGCTGTCGTCGACGCCGTCATTGTCCGTCACGACATAGCCGTTGCCGGCGGCATCGACCGTAAAGCCTTCGACCTTGTCGACCACGTAGCCGTTCAGCGCCTTGAGATCCGGAATGAGGTCACGAACCTCTTCCTTCTTGACGACAGGCAGTTCGCCACCGAGGGCCGCCGGCTTCAATTCACTCAGCGCCACGCGATAGATCTTCTTCAGCTTGGCCGCCTGGCCGATCTGGTTGTCGCGCTCGATGATGTAGACGTAGTCGCCGCTCACGGAAATCTCCGAAAGACCGACCCAGCCGTCGCCGGCTTTTTCCAGCGGGTAGCGGACCGCGCCCCACTCTTCGCTTTTCAGGTTGTAGGAGACGAGCTTGACGAAGCCCTTCTCGTCGTCCTTCCATTCGCGCTGCACGGCCATCCACAGCGTCTGGTCGTCACCTTCGCCGACGACCGTGATGCCTTCGAAGCCGAAGCGGGTTTCGCCCGCACGCAGCGCTTCCGGCAGGGCGATCTCCTTCTTGATCTCGCCCTTCTTGTTCACGTGGAAGATGGCATGGCTGTAGAGCTTGTCGGAATTGCCTTCGGAGGCGAGCCAGAAGCCCCCTTCTCCGTCATTGGCGATGCCTTCGATGTCGAGCTTCTGTGCCGGTGCGCCATCGCGGGTAATCGCCAGCGCCTCGGTGATCAGCGCCGGCTTTTGCGTGGCGTCTATGGTGTAGATCGTCGGCTGCGACGAGAAGACCGAATCGTTGACGGCGCGCAGAAAGCCCGGCTTGTCGGCAACAGCGGCAAGACCCGAAAGCGCACCGAAGCCGATCGGCAGACCATCCTTCTCGGCAGACCGGATCTGCGGATAGGCAGCTTCACCTTCGCCGCGCTCATAGATCATGACGTGCGAGCGAGCGCCGCCGTCTTCGCCGAGGTCCACCTCGTTGGCGGTGGCAAGCAGGTTGCGCGACGGGATTGCGACCGCCCCCTCCGGCGAGATGCCCGACGGCAGCAGCTGAAGCAGTTCGGGCTCGGCGCCGGTGTCCTTGTAGACGCCGACGACGGATGCGCGTTCGGCCAGCACGAAGAACAGATTGTCGTCGCCGAACCTAGCGGCCTCGAGGCCCTCCGGCTCCACGCCCTTTGCCGACGAACGCTTCTCCGGATAGTGGCCGATCGATGCGACCGCATGTTCGAAGCTTGCTCCTGATTCGAACAGCACCTTGCCGGTCGTGTCGAAGATGGTGAAGCCGCGCGACCCGCCTTCGTAGTCGCCTTCGTTGGCAACGACGATGCGGTTGTCATCAAGCCACTTCACGGCGTCAGGCTCGCGCTTGCGGCCCGGCTGCTCGTCCTTGAAGGCGATCGCACCGTTGCGCTTGGTATCGATGTTCTTGAGGTCGACGGAGCCGGCAGAGAAATGCGTCTTCACCGTCGCGGTCTTGCCGTCGATGATGACGATGTGGTTATTCTCCTGTAGCGTCAGCGCGATCTCGTCCTTGCCGTTGAAGGAAACGAATTCCGGCTCCGGATCGTCGCCGGCAACTTCGGAAAGGCCGGTCAACGTCACGCGTTTCAGTGATCCGCAATCGGCGACGCCATCCTTCAGCGACAGGATTACCAGGTCGCCGGCCGGCATCTGCGGGATCTTGCCGTCGTTCACGTCCTCGTCGCGCTCGTTTTCAATGGCGATGGCCGCCAGAGTGCGATCCTTGTTGACGGCAACCGAATCCGGCTGGCCACCGAGTTCACAGCTGACATCCACCTTCTTCGACGCAAGATCGACCACCGCGAGGAAACCCGAAGGCTTGACGAAGCTCTCGCGCGTGTTGACTGCGACCAGCGCCTTTGAGCCGGCAACGGTGACCGAGGTGGGCTCGCCTTCGAAGGCGACGACGCCGGCGGACTTCGGCGCCTTGGCGTCGGTGATGTCGATGAGCCCGACACGCTTGCCCGGGCTGTCCGAGTAGATCAGCAGGTTTCCGTCTTCACTGGCCGTGATGATTTCCGCGGATGTCGGAGCCTTGCGCTGGTCGCCCTCCGGCAGATTGTCAGCCACTGCGAAAGACGCAATGCGTTTGAAGACGGGCTCGGCGGCGGCCGGAAATGCGGCTGAAGCGAGAAGGACGGCTGTGAGCGCCGTCACGCGCGATACGATGGTCATGAAATCCCCCATGTGCCAACACTGAAAAACATGGGGGTTCTGCGCGATGGCGATGACAGCCGAATGACAGCCACCGGGTTATGCACCGTTCAGGTTGTGACCGTCTTCCGCTCGCGCCGTAACTCGTTGCGCATGATGAACAGCGAGGCGCCAAGGATGAGGGCCGCCCCGAGCCAGAGAAGGCCGGTCGGCGCGTAACCGAAGACCAGCCAGCCGGCAAAAACATTGAGCGGCAGCTTCAAATCGTCGAATGGTTGCACGTAGGCCGCGTCCGCGACCGTATAGGCAAGGGTCAGCAGATACTGCGCGAAAACGGTCAGGACACCCGCAAGCACGAGAAGCCAAAGCGTTTGCCCGCTCGGCACAGCAAAGCCGGCCGTCAGCGCGATCGCCCCGTTGATCGGGGTCAAGAGCACCAGGAGCCAGATGGTGATCGTCTCTGGACGTTCCCGACCGGTCAGGTTCTTGGTGATCAGCGACGACGCCCCCCAAAGCAGAGCGGAGACAATCGGCAGCAGGGCAGCCCAGGTAAAACTGTCGGACCAGGGTTCCAGAATGATCATCGCGCCGGCAAAGCCGACGGCGGTCGCAGCCCAACGCGCCGGCCCGACGCGCTCACCAAGAAACAGGCGGGCGCCGAAGGTGATGAAGAAGGGCGAGGTCATGACCAGCGCGATCGCCTGCCAGATCGGCACATGCGCAAGGCCGGAGACCCAGGCCCCGACGCCGAATGCGGCGAGCGCCACACGCACGACGTGACGCCAGGGGTATTCGGTCCGCATTGCCGAAAGCCCGACCCGCCACAGGAACGGCAGGGAAAAGAGGAACGCGAAGGCATATTGCCAGAACGCCATCGACGCCGCAGGAAAACCGAGCTTCATCGTCAGCCACTGGGTGACCACGTTGAGGCCGGCGAACGCGACACCAGCGAGCACCATGAAGCCCGCTCCGGCCAAGGCACGCGAGGAAGAAAAACCGAGGGAAGTCTGATTCATGTCATGCAACCTGAGAATTGGACAAACACAAATCAGGACGCATGAGCGCAACGCACGACGCCGGGCATCCCTGCCCTTCGTGCCAGCGATCATTCTCTTTCATCCGGACTATGACCGTCGGCTCCGGAATTGCACCGGATCTGCTGACCCCTTCCCCGTTTCAGAAGAAGGGCGCTCGCGGGCTTGAGCTTGACGCCCTTACCGCCGGTGGGGATTTTCACCCCGCCCTGAGAACGGGAAAGCCGTAGAGCAATTGGCAGGAGGCCGCAAGGGCCGCTCCGAAACGCGAAAGGGGTCCGGCTTTCGCCGAACCCCCGAATACCTGGACTGCCGGCCTCGTGTCCGGCCGCCAAGCAAATCTCATCAGCCGTTGACGGCATCCTTCAGGCCCTTGCCGGCCGTGAACTTCGGCACGTTGCGCGCCGGGATGTCAACTTCCGCACCC
>NZ_DASYHB010000041.1:0-15849 GCF_035999185.1 Ensifer sp.
AGGCTGATTCCAACTGTCTGATGACCGGCGATGACCTGCCGGAAGGCACCATATTTTCCGCTGCCATGGTTCGTTCCCCTTTATGGCTTAACAACGTGAAAATGTGAAAACTCAGTTTCATGAAATCTACATCATGAAATCGCAGTTTCATAGAAGATTCTATGACGCGCTGCGAAAGGATCAGGACCTTCGCAGAACAGTGTAGGGAATGCAGGTTTCGTGCCATCTCATGAGAAACTGTAGTTTCTCGTTTTACGTCAGAGCTTTGGCGGCGGATCGTTGTCGCAACGGCGTCTGAAACTCAGATTTCTTGTGCCCGAAAAATGTTCTGGCATTTCAGGCAAATGCCCAATCGCCGCTCACAATTCCTCAAGCGCATCGTTGATGGCTTCGATGCCGCGCAGCCGATTGCGGCCGGCGGTGCCAGCGATTTCGATGCACCGGGTGGTGAGCAGATGACAAAGCGCCATGACCGAGACGTGGTTGAAGAGCGGGCCTGGTGCCAGTGTCTGGCAGCGGAAATGCCATTCCGCCTGGTTGAGGAAGGGTACGCCCTCATCGGTGATGTAAAGCAGCCGCGCGCCGGATTTTTCGAGCTGCGCGAGAATGGGTTCCATCAGCGAAACGCGCCTGCGCAGGCCGAAGAGGATGACGACATCGTCCCTGGCGATACTGACCAGGTGCTCGCCGAGCGTCTGGCCGCCGCCGGGAATGGCGGAGATGTTCTCGATCACCTGGGTCATCTGCCATTGCAGATAGGTGGCAAAGGAATGGCTGGCGCGAAAGCCGATCACCCAGACCTTGCGGGCGGCGAGAATGGCCGTTGCCGCCGCCGTCACCTGGGTTTCGGAGATCGCGAGAAAGGTCGCCTCGATGTTGGCGACGCCTTGGGCCACATGGGACGTGAGCGACTGTTCACCGCCGCTGTCGGTCGCGGTTGCGAGGAAAAGGCGCGAGCCCGTCTGCTTGTCGGCGCGGGCATGGCGGCGCGCTTCCTCGTAATTGTCGTAGCCGAGCCGCTGGATGAAGCGCGACACCGTCGCCTTCGAGACATGCGCGAGCGCCGCGAGTTCCTGGGCTGAGTAGCTCGCGACTTCACCGGGAAAGTCACAGAGAAAATCCCCGAGCCGCCGCTCGGCTGGATGCAGGTCCGGCAGTACCTGGCGGACACGGGTGAGGAAGGAGCGTTCTTTGGGGCCCATGCGATTTCCATGAAACTGTCGTTTCACGGCAATCTCTGATTTTCAGGGGGATATTGCAAGCGAGGCGGGCGGGTACCGCCTCGCTTTCAACTGCTGCCGATCGGCAGGGCGGCTGCGCGCGTCAGTATTTCGACGGCACGTAGAGTTCCGGCGGCAGCACCTTGCGCTCGTAGTCCGGATTGAAAACGCGCTCCGGCAGCGAGATTTCCTCGTGCGGCACATCCTCGTAGGGGATCTGGGTCAACAGGTGGTCGATGCAGTTCAGCCGGGCGCGCTTCTTGTCGTTGCCTTCGACGATGTGCCAGGGGGCTTCGGGAATGTTGGTGCGGGCAAAGGTCTCTTCCTTGGCCTTGGTATAGGCCTCCCAGCGGACCCGCGACTGCAGGTCCATCGGCGAGAGTTTCCACTGCTTCAAGGGGTCGTGAATGCGCACCAGGAAGCGCATCTGCTGCTCCTCGTCGGTGATCGAGAACCAGTATTTCACCAGCCTGATGCCCGAACGCACCAGCATGCGCTCGAATTCCGGCACGTCGTCGAAGAACTGCTCGACCTGGTTTTCGGTGGCAAAGCCCATGACGCGCTCGACGCCGGAGCGGTTGTACCAGGAGCGGTCGAAGAGAACGATCTCGCCGCCGGCCGGCAGGTGCGGCACGTAGCGCTGGAAGTACCATTGCGTCTTTTCGCGGTCGGACGGCGCCGGCAGTGCGGCGACGCGCACGACGCGCGGATTGAGCCGCTGGGTAATACGCTTGATGACGCCGCCCTTGCCGGCGGAATCACGGCCCTCGAAGATCACCACCACCTTTTCCTTGTGGTAGACCACCCAGTCCTGCAGCTTGATCAACTCAGACTGCAGCCGCAAGAGCGTGCGGAAGTAGTCGATGCGCGGGATCGTCGGCGGGTGGCTCTTGCGGTAGATCTTGCGGATCTCCTCCGACAGCGCCGGTTCGGAAAGCTCGAGCTCGTAGTCCTCGTCGAGCGTGTCGGCGAGTTCCGCTTCCAGCCAATCCTGCGTTTCGATCTCGTCGTTCGACCTGTTCATCTGACCCTCCGAATACAGTGCGTCCGATGGCAGCTCTCAGCTGCTATCATTAGTCGGCTTATTTCACAGCCGCATGAAGGGAATTTGACGCCGGGGCTTCTGCGCCCCGATTGCAGTTATTCCTTGAGATACCAGCCCCAGGGCTCGTCCGCGTCGAAGCTGGTGATCTGCTTGGTCTCGAGATAGTTGGAAAGCCCCCAGCGGCCGAGTTCTCGGCCGATGCCCGATTGTTTGTAGCCGCCCCAGGGCGCCTCGGTGAAGGTCGGCTGGGAGCAGTTGATCCAGACGATGCCGGCACGGAAGGCGCGAGCTACGCGCTCGCAGCGATCCCTGTCGGCCGACATGACGGCGGCAGCGAGCCCGAAGCGGCTGTCGTTGGCCATGCGGACCGCGTCCGCCTCATCGCTAAACGGCTTGACGCAGACGACGGGGCCAAAAATCTCCTCGCGCCAGACGAAGCTGTCCTCGCGCATGCCCACCAGCACCGTCGGTTCGATAAAGTAGCCGCTGTTGAGGCCGGCTGGGCGTCCGCCGCCGGTGGCGACCGTGGCACCGTCCTGCCGGGCACGGTCGATGGCGCCCATGATCTTGTCGTATTGCCCCTTGGAAACAATCGGGCCAAGCAGGGTGCCGTCGTCGATCCCGTTGCCAACGGTAATCTTGGCGGCCTCCTCGCAGAGGCGCTTGACGACGGTCTCGTAGATCTCCTCCTCGACGAGAACGCGCGAGGTGGCCGAGCAGACCTGGCCCTGGTTCCAGAAGATGCCGAACATGATCCATTCGACGGCCTTGTCGATGTCACTGTCGGCAAAGATCACGAAGGGTGACTTGCCGCCGAGTTCGAGACTGACATTCTTGATGTCCTGGGCACCGGCCATCATCACCTTGCGGCCGGTCGCCACCGAACCGGTAAAGGCGAGCTTGTCGATCAGCGGATGCTCGGTCAGCGGCTGGCCGGCCTCCATACCGGTACCGGTCAGGATATTGAGAACACCGGACGGCAGCCCGACCTCTTCGGCAATCACGCCGAGTTCAAGCGCCGTCAACGGTGTCAGTTCCGACGGTTTCAGCACGACGGTGCAGCCGGCGGCAAGCGCCGGGGCGACCTTCCAGGACACCATCAGCAATGGATAGTTCCAGGGCGTGATCGCGCCGACGACGCCAAGCGGCTCGCGCACTGCACGCGAAGTGAATCGGTTGTCGCCGACGGCAATCGTCTCTTCCAGGTCAGCGTCCAGTTCCTCGGCGAGGCCGGCATAATAGCGGAAGCAACCGGCGGCGTCGTCGATGTCCCAGAGCGCTTCGGGCAGCGGTTTGCCGTTGTCGGCTACTTCGAGCCGTGCCAGTGAATGGCGCTTCTCTTCTATCTTGGCCGCAATCGCCCGGAGATAGGTCGCACGCTCGGCGCCGGAGAGTTTCGGCCAGGGGCCACTGTCGAAGGCGATGCGGGCTGCCTTGGTTGCCCGGTCCACGTCTTCATAGGTTGCTGCCGGCGCGCGATGGATGATCTCCTCCGTCGCCGGATCAATGACGTCGAGCGTGCCGCCGCGCCGTGGTTTCTCCCATTTGCCGTCGATGAACAACCGATCCTGCATGCCATACCCCTTAAAAAGCCCGGAGCGAGTATGGCCAGTGAAAACGAAACGCGCCAGCCGCAAGTTACGGCTGGCGTTGATGTTTTTGGTTCCTGCGGCAGTTCAGTCGTCGCCTGCGCGCCGTTGCCGTGCGAGGAAGGGTAGAACCGGAAGGACTGCGCAGGCGCAGGCAAACAGCCAGAATTGCCCAAGTGTCATGTGGCCGCCCGTATACAGAACTCCGGAGAGGATGCCGGCCGTCAGGAAGAGATCCATCAGCGGCAGACTGAGGGCGTAAAAGACCGTCTGGCGTTCCAGGCACAGACAGCGTTGCACAATGGTAAAATAGGCCGCGAACGCGATCATTTCCGGTATGCCGCCGATGACGAGCAGCCCACTGGCCACAAGGTGGTTGGGCGCAAAGACCAGTGCGAAGGTCGAGAGGCCTTCGAGCAGGCTGGCAATGAGGTAGGCGACGAGCAGTGCACGCGTATCGGCCAGAAGACCAGCCAGCCGATGCGAGACCATCGCGCCAATCAGGGCGCCGGCACCTTGCGCCGCCAGAAGCAAAGTCCACATCTCGGCTCCGAGACGGAACTGGTCGCGATTGAGCCAGAACAGGAACGGTTGCAGCGCACCCAGTGAGACCATGTAGCCGAAGGCGGGCAGGAGCAAAGCCCATAGCACAGGGTTCTCGTGCAGGATCGCACTTGCCTCGCGAGCGAAGCGCGGGGCGCGAGAGGTTGCTGGCTCCTGCTGCACCGGCTTGTCGCCTGGCTGGAGCATCAACAGAACGACCGCAACCATCTGAGCGAGTGCCAATGCGAAAAACGTGGTCGAAATCGACGTCGTCGTGGCCAGAAGACCTGTCGCTGGCGGTCCGAAGATCTTGGCGAAGCGGTCGATTGTCTGGAAGACCGTGTTGGCCTCCATGTTGCGGCCGGCCGGAATGGCGGTGGCGCGGAGCGTCAACAGGCCCGGCGTGATGACCGTATCCGCAAGGCCAATGGCCAAGACGATCATCTGCAACGTCACGACATCCGGAGCGAGCGTCAGGCCGGGGATCGCGACGGCGGTGATTGCAAGGGCGCATAGGAGCGGACGCCGTGAGCCGACGCGCCGCAGCAACGCGGCGGCGAACGGCGCAAGCAGGATGCTTGGTAGGAGGCGAAGGACAAGGCTGCCGATGAGCTCCGCTCCTGCGCCGAAGCGGGTCGCAACAGCGAGCGGCAGCGCGGCAACGAGCATCCAGGAGCAGAACGAATCGACGGCGAGAACGAGGCTGACACGCCGGAAGGTGGCATCGCCCCAAAGGTTGGAATTGGTCATGATGGTGAGCCTGATGGCAGGCAATCGATCCCGGATCAGCCGGAATAGCGTAGGTGTGAGGATCGATGCGAAAGAAACGTGTCCGCTCAAAGGGCGGACGGTTCTGGGCTCACAGCTGCAAGCCCCGCCTTGCGGGGCAGATCAGGCCATCAAATGGGGTTCGCTCGACATGAGCATCGTCTACCACGCGGGTTTCGTGGGTGACAAGCACCAGTCGGGTGAATGTGGCTGGCCGATCGACACGACTATCGCGTCGCACCAGCCAGCGCCGCGGGAGCGTTGGCGAGCTGCGTGACGATCATGCCGCCGACGATCAGCAGCAGGCCGGTCAGTCGCGCGGCGTTGACCGGCTTCAGCGGGAAACCCATCAGGCCGAAATGGTCGACGAGCATGGAGATGGCCATCTGTCCGGCGATGACGGCGACGATGAAGCTTGCCGCGCCGAGCTTCGGCGCAAGGAGGAGAGCCGCAGTGATATAGATCACGCCGGCAAATCCGCCGATCCAGATCCACCACGGACCCTTGAATGCCACCGCGAGACTGGGCAACGGCGCCCTAAAGGCGATCAGCATCGGTAGGATAAGCGCGAGGCTGACGCCAAGTGAGACGGCTGTTGCCCAAAGCGGATGGCCGAGGAGGCGACCAAGGGTGGCATTGGCGCCGGCCTGGAGGGGGACGACGGCGCCGGCGAAGATCGCCGCGGCAAGCATGAGGAGGGAGGAGAGCGTGGGCATTGTTTTTTCCTTCTTGATTGACCCATTGTCGCTGATCCATTTCAAGAATGGAAATTCCAACTTCTCACATGCTATATTCGCCATATGAATAATCTTGGTGCTGTTGATCTGAATTTGCTGGTGGTGCTCGACGCTCTGCTGGCGGAACGTCATGTGTCGCGCGCCGCCATCCGGCTGAACAAGAGCCAGCCGGCGGTCAGCCATGCGCTCGCGCGCTTGCGGGCTCTCTTCGACGATCCGCTTCTCGTGCGGCATGGCGGGCAGCTGCAGCCGACGGTGCGGGCGCTCGAGATTGCGCCGAGGCTCACCGAGGCGCTCGCGCATATGCGCCAGCTGATGGGCTCTCACGCATTCGATCCCTCGCAGGAGCGCCATGTCTTCCGGCTGGCGATGTCCGACTATGCGGCGCTCGTCCTTCTTCCGCAGTTGATGGCCGTGCTGCGCAGGCAGGCGCCGAACGTCGACCTCCTGGTCGGCCAGGCGAGCCGCGAAGTGATGATGGCACAGGCCGTCGACGGCGAGATCGATCTGGCACTCGGGGTGTTCCCGACACTGACGGAGGATTTGAGGACGTCGCTGCTGTTTGAGGAAGATTTCGCCTGCCTGGCCGATGCCGCGAGCTTGGATGGCGAAAAGACGATGGATCTTCCCGCCTATCTGAAAAGGCCGCACATTCTCGTTTCGCTGCGCGGCGATACCGGCAACGAGATCGACCTGGCGCTGGCGGCCGGGGGCCACAAACGCCGCATTGCGCTGGCATTGCCGCATTGGAGTGTGGCGCCCGGGCTTGTGCTTGGAACCGATCTGGTGCTGACGGTCGCGCGCCGCATTCTACCGCGCGACGCCGAGGCCGGCCCGCTGACCGTGTTTGACCCACCCTTCGCCATCCCGCCCTTTGCCTTTCGACAGATCTGGCACCGCCGGCGCGATGCCGACCCCGCCCATCGCTGGCTCCGGGACCTGATCGCCCAGGCCCTTGTCCCGCCGGAGGCGGATTTGGCAATCGCGCGACGATGAAAAGGAAAGGCCCGGTGCGGCAGAGCCGACCGGGCCTTTCGTCATTTCACGTCACGGGCACGTCAGTCGTGGCTGACGCCCTGGATCGCCGAGACCTGCCACTCAGCGCCCGGCTTGCGGACGAACGTCCAGAGCTCGACGGCTTCGGTCAGGTTATCCGGATCGCCGCTGATCACCTTGCCGGTGGCGCGGTCGCGCATCACGTCGATGCTTTCGTAGCGCATCGCGACGGTCGCAAACTCGGTTCCGTTTTCCGACCAGGCCTCGGACACGTCGCCTTGGACCAGGTGCACGTCGCGCACATCGTTCTTCACGCCGCTGGTCGCGTTGTCGCTGAGTTCCTCGGCGAGATAGGACATGGCTTCCGGCGTCGTCAGGCGGCGCAGCGTGCCGTAGTCCTCGGCGGCATAGGCTGCCTGGACGTCCTTCAGCATCTTTTCGAACTGTTCGAGGTCGGCCTGTTCGATGCCGATCTCATCCGCAGGACCGTCGGTGACGGGCGCCTGCACCGGAGCAGCCATCGGGCGTGCGGATGCCTGTGCGCCCTGCTGACCGCCGCCGATGCTCGGGATCTTAAACGACGGCATGCCACCTGCCGGCGACTGGCTCGACGAGCGCTCGGACGGGCCGGCATAGGCCGTCTGCTGACGGTTGCGGCCGAAGAAGCGCATGGCGAGCATGATCAGGCCGCCGATCAGAAGCATCTGCACGATCATGCCGAGGAAGCCGGCCGCACCGCCGAAGCCGCCGCCCATCAGCATGCCGATGAGGCCGCCGACCATCAGGCCGCCGAGCAGTGAACCGCCGAAGCCGCTGAAGAAGCCCGGACGGGCGTTCGGCTGGGTGGCGTTGGTCGCCGGGCGCGTTTGGCCGGCTGCCGGATTGGTGGCTGCGGGGCCAGCGTCCTGACGCGGCGTCATCGAACGGTCAATCGGTGCGGCGCTGGTCGGCGCGGTGTTGGTGGTCGCCGGCTGCGAGAAGGTGCGGGTGCCGCGGCTGCCGAAGCCACCGCCCGAACGCCGCGCTTCGGCGACGTCCACAACGGTCAGCGCGACGACCATGCCGATCGCCATCATTGCCAGAGTTCGTCCAAAACGCCCAAATCGCTGCATTGCCATTGAAACCCCTAATCTTGCTTGGGCTCGAAAACCGAGCCATCAGGGCCTGATATAGGGGCTCAAGGCTTGAGATTTAAGCTTTTCGCGTCGCTTTTTGGCCAGTTTACCGTTATCCGCCGCCGCTCCAGGCGGCGAATCCGGCATGGAATCAGCACCTTCGAGGGGCTTAGCGATTGGCTGCCAAAATCATGCCGGCCGCCTTTTCAGCGATCATGATCGTCGGTGAATTGGTGTTGCCTGAGGTGATCGTCGGCATGATCGAGGCATCGGCGATGCGCAGGCCCTTGAGGCCACGCAGTCGCAGTTCCGGATCGACGACGCTTTCGGGATCAGCCCCCATACGGCAGGTGCCGACGGGGTGGAAGATCGTGGTGCCGATGTCACCGGCCGCGCGCTTGAGATCATCCTCCGTCTCATAGGAAGGACCCGGCTTGAACTCGACCGGGTTGAAACGGGCGAAGGACGGCTGCTTGACGATCTGCCGCGTCAATCGGATGGCGTTGACTGCGACGTTGCGGTCGGCCTCGGCCGTCAGATAGCGCGGCCGGATGTCGGGCGCTGCGGCAAAGTCCGCCCCTTTCAGGTGCACCGAGCCGCGGCTTTCCGGTCGCAGGTTGCAGACGCTGGCGGTGATCGCCGGGAACGAATGGACGGGCTCCCCGAACTTGTCGAGCGAGACCGGCTGCACGTGATACTGCAGATCGGGCGTTTCCTTCTCGGGGCCCGAGCGGGTGAAGATACCGAGCTGGCTCGGCGCCATTGCCATCGGGCCGGACCGCTTCAGCAGATATTCAAGCCCGATCGACGCCTTGCCGATCAGCGAATTGGCCTTTTCGTTGAGGGTCGGCACGCCCGTCACCTTGTAGGCCATGCGCAGCTGCAGGTGGTCCTGCAAATTCTCGCCGACGCCGGCGCGTTCGTGTCGAACCTCGATGCCGTTTGCCTGCAGCACGTCGCCGCGGCCGATGCCGGAGAGTTCGAGGATCTGCGGCGAGCCGAGGGCGCCAGCGGAAAGCACGGTCTCACGCGTCGCACGGGCGCGTTTGACCACCCCATCGTGCTGGAACTCGACGCCTGCGATGCGGTCGCCTTCGATGATCAGCTTGCGCACATGCGCCTTGGTCAGAACCGTCAGGTTGCCGCGCTTCTGCGCCGGCCGAAGGAAGGCCTTTGCGGTGTTCCAGCGAATGCCGGCGCGCTGGTTGACGTCGAAATAGCCCGAGCCCTCGTTGCTGCCTCGGTTGAAGTCCGGGGTCTCGGGAATACCGGCCTCGGTTGCCGCCTTCTGGAACGCATCAAGCACGTCCCAGCGCACGCGCGCCTTTTCCACCCGCCATTCGCCGCCGGCCCCGTGCATGTCGTTGGCACCGCGATAGTGGTCTTCGGATTTCTTGAAGAGCGGCAGCACGTCGTCCCAGCCCCAGCCGGCGCAGCCGAGCTGGCGCCAGTGGTCGTAATCGTCAGCCTGGCCGCGCATGTAGATCATGCCGTTGATCGACGAGCAGCCGCCGAGCACCTTGCCGCGTGGGTATCCGAGCGAGCGGCCGTTGAGACCCTCTTCGGCAGCGGTGGTGAAGCACCAGTCGGTGCGCGGGTTGTTGATGCAATAGAGATAGCCGACCGGAATATGGATCCAGTGGTAGTTGTCGCGACCGCCGGCTTCCAAAAGCAGCACGCGATGTTCCCGGTTTTCGGAAAGGCGGTTTGCAAGCACGCAGCCGGCGCTCCCCGCCCCGACGACGATGTAGTCGAACGTGTCCATGGTTCTCTCTCAATGTTCGGGGCTCGATCCTTTGGATCCGGATCGGGCTATGGCTCCGTCCCACCCGGTCGGGGTGGGGAGGGCCCACTATTGTCTGTGTTCAAAACCGAGTTTGCGGCCGAGCCGCGAATGATAGAACTCGCCGACGATGCCGCGGCGGAAAACCAGCACGCAGACCATGAAGACAAGGCCGGTAATGATCGTCACCGGGAATTCAGAGGTCGCGAGATAGTTCTGCAGTGTCACGACGAGGCCGGCGCCGAAGAGCGGGCCGATCAGCGTGCCGATGCCGCCAAGAAGCGTCATCAGGATCACCTCGCCCGACATCTGCCAGCCCACATCCGTCAGCGTTGCAAACTGGAAGACCAGCGCCTTGACGCCGCCGGCAAGGCCGGTGAGCGCTGCCGACATGACGAAGGCGGCGAGCTTGTAGTTGCGCACGGAATAGCCGAGCGACACGGCGCGCGTCTCGTTCTCGCGGATCGACTTCAGGATCATGCCGAAGGGCGAATGGATGATGCGCCAGATGATGGCGACACCGATGACGAAGACGCCGAGCACGAAGTAATACATGTTCGTCGACTGGCTGAGATCGATGAAACCGAAGAGGTGGCCGCGCGGCACGGACTGGATGCCGTCCTCACCCTTGGTGAACTCCGCCTGAAGGCAGAAGAAATAGAACATCTGCGCCAGCGCCAGCGTGATCATCGCAAAGTAGATGCCCTGCCGGCGGATCGCGAGAAAGCCGACGATCAGGCCAAGGAATGCGGCGCCGGCGACGCCGACGAGAATACCGATTTCCGGCGGCAGCCCCCATTCCTTGACCGCATGCGCGGTGAAATAGGCAGCCCCTCCGAAGAAGGCCGCGTGGCCGAAGGAGAGCAGGCCGGTATAGCCAAGCAACAGGTTGAAGGCGCAGGCAAAGAGCGCGAAGCAAAGAAGCTTCATCAGGAAGACGGGATAGAAGAACAGCGGCGCCAGCATCAGAAGCACCAGGCCGACCCCAAGGAACACGGTCTGGACGACGGCCGGGCTCTTTTCCTTCGGTTTTTCGATGTCGAGTGTCAGCGTCATATCAAGCATCCCGGCCGAAGAGGCCTGCCGGCCGTATCAGGAGAACGATGGCCATGATCACGAAGATCACGATGTTGGAGGCCTCCGGATAGAAGACCTTGGTCAGTCCTTCGGCAACGCCGAGCAGATAGCCGGTGACGATCGCGCCCATGATCGACCCCATGCCGCCGACGACCACCACGGCGAAGACGACAATGATGATGTTGGAGCCCATCAGCGGCGAGACCTGGTAGATCGGGGCGGCGAGCACCCCGGCAAGGGCGGCGAGTGCCGCTCCGAGCGCATAGGTGAGCGTTAGGAGGAACGGCACGTTGATGCCGAAGGATTGCACCAGCACCGGGTTTTCGGTGGCCGCGCGCAGATAGGAGCCGAGCTTGGTCTTTTCGATCACCAGCCAGGTGCCGATGCACACGACAAGCGAGAAGACGATCACCCAGCCGCGATAGACGGGCAGAAACATGAAGCCGAGATTGATCCCGCCGGCAAGCGCTGCCGGTGTCGCATAGGGCTGGCCGGAGGCGCCGTAGAGATAGCGGAACGTGCCCTCGATCGTCAGCGCCAGGCCGAAGGTGAAGAGCAGGCCGTAGAGCGGGTCGAGCGTATAGAGCCGACGCAGCATCGTGCGCTCGATCAGGGCGCCGACGAGGCCGACGGCGACCGGTGCCACGATCAGCGCTGGCCAGTAGCCGAGGCCGAAGTGCGACAGCAGCAGCCAGGCGAAGAAGGCGCCGAGCATGTATTGCGCGCCATGGGCAAAGTTGATGACGCGCAAGAGGCCGAAGATGATGGCAAGGCCGAGGCTCAACAGAGCGTAGAACGAGCCGTTGATGAGACCGATCAGCAATTGCCCGAGAAAGGCCTGCAGCGGAATTCCAAATATCGTGCTCATGGCTCAGACCCCCAGCACATCATGCAGCGTGTCCATGCGGGCAGAGAGCTCCGAAACCGGGAACTCGCCGACCATCTGACCATGGTCCATCAGGTAGAAGCGGTCGGCAACCTTGCTCGCGAAGCGGAAGTTCTGTTCGACCAAAAGCACGGTCATGCCGCGCTGTTTCAAGGTTTTCAGCACGTCGCCGATGCGCTGGACGATGACAGGGGCAAGCCCCTCGGTCGGCTCGTCGAGCAACATCATGCGCACGCCGGTGCGCAGGATCCGGGCGATCGCCAGCATCTGCTGTTCGCCGCCGGAAAGTTTCGTCCCGGGGCTGCTGCGGCGCTCGTAGAGATTCGGGAAAAGCTCGAAGATTTCGTCGATCGTCATGCCGCCCTTGGCGACAGCCGGCGGCAAGAGCAGGTTTTCATGGACCGACAGCGTCGAGAAGATGCCGCGCTCCTCGGGAATGAAGCCGAGGCCGTGATGGGCGACCCGGTGCAAGGGCACCTTCATCAGGTCCGCGCCGCCAAAGCTGATCTCGCCCTTGCGTTTGCGCACGATGCCCATGATCGAGCGCAGCGTCGTCGTCTTGCCGACGCCGTTGCGGCCAAGCAGCGTGACCATCTCGCCTTCGCCGACGGTCAGGTCGACGCCGTGCAGGATGTGGCTTTCGCCATACCAGGCGTTGAGGCCGGACACTTTCAACAGTGGTTTCATCTCAGGCCTCCTCGGTACCCATATAGGCGGTGCGCACGCGCGGGTCGGCCGACACCTTCGCATAGTCGCCTTCGGCAAGAATCTCGCCGCGCTGAAGAACCGTGACCTGATGGCAAAGCGTCGAGACGACGGAGAGATTGTGCTCGACCATCAGCACGGCACGCTCGCGGGCTACTTCGCGGATGATCTCGGCGACCATGCCGACATCCTCATGGCCCATGCCGGCCATCGGCTCGTCGAGCAGCAGCACTTTGGGATCGAGTGCCAGCGTCGTTGCGATTTCGAGCACGCGCTTGCGGCCATAGGAAAGGTCAGCGGCAAGGGCGTTGCGCTCGCGGTCGAGGCCGACGGAGCGGATCAGTTGGTCGGCCTTGGCATTGAGGCCGTCGAGTGCCGACATCGGTTTCCAGAACTGGGTCGCAAGCCCGTTCGGCCGTTGCAGCGCGACGCGCACATTGTCGAGCACGGTCAGATGCGGAAAGACGGCCGAGATCTGGAACGAGCGCACCAGCCCCATGCGCGCGACCTTGTCGGGTGAGGTACGGGTAATGTCCTCGCCAAGCAGCGTGATCGTGCCGTCGGTCGGCTGCAAGAACTTGGTCAAGAGGTTGAAGACCGTCGTCTTGCCGGCGCCGTTCGGGCCGATCAGCGCATGCACGCGGGCGTGGTGGACGTCGAGATTGACGTTGTTGACGGCGGTGAAGCCACCAAAGTCACGGCGCAGCCCGCGGGCGGAGAGAACCACCCGCGGCGCGCCGTTCGGTTCGTGAACCGGTGCACTCATTGCGTCAGGACTTTACAAGGTCGCAGCCACTCTTGGCCGGATCGATGAAGGCTTCGGCGCCCGGAATGGTGGCGAGCACCTTGAAGTAATCCCAGGGTTCCTTGCTTTCGTCCGGCTTCTTCACTTCGAGCAGGTACATGTCGTGGATCATGCGGCCGTTCTCTGCGACCTTGCCGTTTTCGGCAAAGACATCGTTGACCGGTAGCGCACGCAGTTCCTTGGCAACGGCATCCGCATCGTCGGTGCCGGCCTTCTCGATCGCCTTCAGGTAGGAAAGCACGGCCGAATAGGTGCCGGCATGAACCATGTTCGGCATCTTGCCGGTGCGCTCCAGGAAGCGCTTGCCGAACTTGGCGCTCTCCTCGTTGCGGTTCCAGTAGAAGCCCTCGGTGAGCGTCAGCCCTTGTGCCGCTTCGAGGCCGAGGCCATGGACCTCGGCAAGCGTGAAGAGCAGCGCCGCCAGGCGCTGGCCGCCCTGGACGATGCCGAATTCGGCCGCCTGCTTGATGGCGTTCGAGGTATCGAGGCCGGCATTGGCCAGGCCGATCACCTTGGCACCGGACGATTGCGCCTGCAGCAGGAAGGAGGAGAAGTCGGTGGTCGCCAGCGGATGACGCACGGAGCCGACGACGGTACCGCCGTTTTGCTTGACATAATTGCCGGTGTTTTCCTCGAGCGAATAGCCGAAGGCATAGTCGGCCGTCAGGAAGAACCAGCTGTCTCCGCCCTGCTTGACCAGCGCGCCGCCGGTGCCGACGGCAAGCGCATGGGTGTCATAGGCCCAGTGGAAACCATAGGGCGAGCACTGCTTGCCGGTGAGCTCGGTGGTGGCAGCGCCGGTGTTGATGGTGATCTTCTTCTTTTCCTTCGACAGCGCCTGCACCGCAAGGCCGACCGAGGAACTGGTCAGTTCCATGATGCTGTCGACCTGCTCGGTGTCGTACCATTGGCGGGCGATGTTGGAGGCGATATCGGCCTTGTTCTGATGGTCGGCGGTGATCACTTCCACCGGCGCGCCCAGCACCTTGCCGCCGAAATCCTCGACCGCCATCAAGGCTGCCTCATAGGAGGACTTGCCGCCGAAATCGGCGTAGACGCCGGACTGGTCGTTCAAGATGCCGATCTTGACCTTGCCGTCGGATGCGTCGGCGAAGGCGGCCGTGCTGCTGGCAAGCATTGCGGCGAGCGTAATGATCAGTTTCTTCGTCATCATGTCCTCCTCCAGAGATCCCGTGAACGATGGCGAAACAGCGCGCAAAAGGATGCGCAGCTCCGAAACACCCTTGGCGATGTCGGATCGTCTATTTCGTTCTGTTCATATTTGGCCAGACATGCTCCTCAGATGTCGGCTCTGTCCGTTACAATCCGGAAAAAAGCGCTTGGATGCAAGCGCCGGCGACCGTAAATTGCAAACAGGGTCTGTTCATTTTCGAACAGATGGGGAGTGGCGATGAATCCGAATTTCACCTGGGACGATCTGCAGTTCTTTCTCGCGGTGGCGCGCACCGGGCAATTGTCGACGGCGGCACGGCGCTTAAGAACCAGTCATGCCACGGTATCCAGGCGCATCGACCGGCTGGAATTCGCGCTGAAGGTCAAGCTGTTCGAGCGCAATCCGCGCGGCTACGTCTTGACCGGCATGGGCCAGCGCTTCGTCGAGACCGCCGAACGGATCGAGCGCGAGACCGAACAACTGCAGCTCGACATCAGCGACGGCCTGACGGCGCAGCGTGGCGTCGTGCGGCTGAGTACGCTTGAAGGCTTCGGCAACTTCTTCCTGGCGGATCGGCTGGCAGACTTTGCCGCCAGCTATCCGAACGTCTCGCTCGAGCTGGTGGCGATCCAGCAGATCATGTCGCTGTCGCGCAAGGAGGCGGATATCCAGGTGGCACTGACGGCGCCGAAGGCCGGACCTTACCATTCCGAGGTGCTGACCCCCTATACTCTGCATGTCTATGGCGCGCGCAGCTATCTGGCCAAGCACGCGCCGATCACGAGCCGTAACGACCTGGCAGCGCACCGTTTCGTCGGCTACATCGAAGACATGATCTTTGCTCCGGGTCTCGATTATCTCGGCGAGCTGCAGCCGGGACTGCGGGCTCATTTCCAGAGTTCGAGCATTCTCACCCAGCTGAAGGCGGTGCGTCAGGGTCTCGGACTTTGCGTGTTGCCGCACTTCATGGCGCGGGAGGAAAAAGACCTCGAAATCGTCCTCCCGGAAGAGATCGAGCTCAAACGCACCTATTGGATGGTTTGCCACCGGGACCTGGTGGCGGTGCCTCGGGTGAGGGCGGTACGTGAATTCCTGATGCAGATTGCACGGGAGAACCGGGGCTATTTCACCCGCGAAGCGACACCTTTGGCAGCAAGCCCGCGACGCATGTCACGGCCGTAATGCGTACCGCTTGGTGGTGAGCGGGGATCTGTTGGGCGCAAACGGGTGATTTGCGCCCTGAAAGCCCGCCGTTTTGATCCTCAAAATCTGCCGAAATTATCAACAGCCGAAAATCTCTATAAAAATCAATGTATTGTCGATTTTTGACAGTTTTTTGAAGAACGCTGTTGACGTGTCGGAGTGGGTGGGTCTATAAGCCCGATCACTGACGAGGGCGGCGGCGC
>NZ_DASYHB010000119.1:0-31760 GCF_035999185.1 Ensifer sp.
TGAGCCGGCCGTCATCTGGCCGTACATCATCAGCCCCTTGCGATCGAGCTCATGGAAATGATCCCACGTGCCCCAATGCGGCACGAGGTTGGAGTTCGCGATCAGCACGCGCGGCGCATCCACATGCGTGCGAAACACGCCGACCGGCTTGCCGGATTGCACCAGCAATGTCTGATCCGCTTCCAGCTGCTTCAGCGCGGAGACGATGCGGTCGAAGCTCTCCCAATCGCGTGCGGCGCGGCCGATGCCGCCATACACGACGAGCTCGCTGGGCCGCTCGGCGACATCCGGATCGAGGTTGTTCATCAGCATGCGCAGCGGCGCTTCGGTCAGCCAGCTCTTGGCGTTGAGCGTTGTGCCCTGGGGGGCGCGCACGTCGCGAATGTTGTGGCGCGGATTGTTGATAGTCATGCCTCGCTCCCTGTCTGTGTCTTGAGGTCAAATGCCGTTGTTTCGATGCGGTTCAGAATGGCTTTCAGCGGCTCGCGCAGCAGTGCGGTGCGGGCAGCGTCGAGCGCGAAGGGCGGCTCTTCGGCGGCAAGATGGGTCGACTGTGCGAGCTCCATCTGGATCGCGTGCACGCCGGTTTCCGGGCGGCCGTAGTGGCGGGTCGTCCAGCCACCCTTGAAGCGGCCGTTGAGAATGCTGGTGTAACCTTTTGCTGCAGCAGTAATATCGGCGGCAGCCCTCTCGATTTCAGCCGCGCAGGTCTTGCCCATATCCGTGCCAATGTTGAAGTCCGGCAGCTTTCCTTCGAACAGGAAGGGAATATGCGAGCGGATCGAGTGGCAGTCATAGAGCACCGCGACACCGTGGATCGTCTTGACCCGCTCGATCTCCGCGGCAAGCGCTGCGTGATAGGGCGCGTGGAACGCCTGAAGACGCTCGGCGATATCAGCTTCATCAGGTTCCTGGCCGTCTTTCCAGATCGACTTGCCGTCGAAATCCGTTTCCGGAACCAGGCCGGTTGTATTCTGGCCGGGATAGAGACTGACGCCGGCCGGATCGCGGTTGGCGTCGATCACGTAGCGATGGAAGGTGGCGCGAACGACGGTCACGTCCTTCAGGAGGCCATCATAGAGCTCGTGGATGTGCCAGTCGGTATCGGCGAGGATGCGGCCGTTGTCGTTCAACCGGTCCCAGATCGCAGCCGGCACCTCGGTGCCGGTGTGCGGAAAGCCGAGAATGACCGGCGAATTGCCTCTCTTGACCTCGTAGACCGCCATTTCAGGCCTCCAGGCTGGGCAGGACGCCTGCGGAAACCGCCGCATTCAGGCGGCCCGAGGCGATGAGATCGCCGGCTGCCTTCAGGTCATCGGCCATATAGCGGTCTTCCTCGATCGTCGGCGAGACCGCGCGAAGAGCGGCCGCCGCTTTCTGAAGCTCGGGGCTGGTTGCCAGTGGCGCACGGAACTCGACGCCCTGAACAGCGGTCAACGCCTCGATGCCGACAATCGAGAACAGGTTTTCGGTCATCAGCAGCAGACGGCGGGCGCCGTGGCAGGCCATGGAAACATGGTCTTCCTGGTTGGCCGAGGTCGGCGTCGAGTCGACCGAGGCCGGGTGCGAGAGCTGCTTGTTCTCCGACATCAGTGCTGCGGACGTGACCTCGGCAATCATCAGGCCGGAGTTGAGGCCAGGCTTCTTGGCGAGGAAGGCCGGCAGGCCGTAGGAGAGGGCGGGGTCGACCAGCAGCGCGATGCGGCGCTGCGAGATCGCGCCGATCTCGCAGACGGCAAGTGCGATCTGGTCGGCGGCAAAGGCCACCGGCTCGGCGTGGAAATTGCCGCCGGAGACGACGGAATTGTCCGAGAGCACCAGCGGGTTGTCGGTAACGGCGTTGGCTTCGATCTCAAGCGTGCGGGCGACCGAACGCAAGATGTCGAGGCAGGCGCCATCGACCTGCGGCTGGCAACGGATGCAATAGGGATCCTGTACGCGCTCGTCGCCTTCGATGTGGCTCTCGCGGATGGCGGAGCCGGCAAGCAGGGCGCGCAGAGCGGCGGCGGTATCGATCTGACCGCGGTGGCCGCGCAACGTGTGGATATCGGGATGGAACGGAGCGGACGAGCCCATGGCGGCGTCCGTCGACATGGCGCCGGTGATCAGCGCTGCCTGTGCGGCGCGGTGGGCGCGGAAGAGACCGGCCAGCGCAAGTGCTGTCGAGGTCTGGGTGCCGTTGATCAGTGCCAGGCCTTCCTTGGCGGCGAGCACGACCGGGGTCAGGCCGGCGGCGGCAAGCGCCTTTGCGCCCGACAGACGTTCGCCTCGGTAGAAGGCCTCGCCATGGCCCATCATGACGGCTGCCATATGGGCGAGTGGGGCAAGGTCGCCGGACGCGCCGACTGATCCCTTTTCGGGGATCACGGGGATGACGCCCTTCTCAAGCATGGCCTCAATCAGCCGCACCAGTTCAAGACGGACGCCGGAGGCGCCGCGGCCGAGCGAGACGAGCTTCAGCGACAGGATGAGGCGCACGATGTTTTCGGCAAGCGGCTCCCCGACGCCGCAGCAATGCGACAGGATCAGGTTGCGCTGCAGCGTTGCGACGTCGGCGCTGTCGATCTTGATCGAGGCGAGTTTGCCGAAGCCGGTATTGATGCCGTAGACCGGGGCGTTGCCGGCGACGATCTCGGCGATGCGGGCCGCTGCCTTGTTGATGCCGGCGTCGAAGGACGGGTCGAGACGGGCGGGCTCACCGGTCCAGTAGATGGTTTCAAGGTCGCGAAGGGGCACGGAGCCCGGGTGAAGAATGATGGTCATTGACCGGTCCTTTGCCCTTTGAAGATGCGTTCATGAAGCGGATTGAAGCCGATGCGATAGACGAGCTCGGCCGGATCCTCGATGTTCCAGATCGCCAGATCGGCCGACTTGCCGACCTCGATTGTTCCTGTTTCCCTGAGAAGACCGAGCGCGCGCGCAGCTTCGCGCGTGGCGCCGGCCAGGCACTCGGCAACCGTCAGCCGGAAGAACGTCGCCGACATGTTCATGGTGAGCAGCAGCGAGGTCAGCGGCGAGGTGCCGGGATTGCAATCCGTGGCGATCGCGATCCGTGCGCCGGCGTCGCGCAGCGCCTGAACCGGCGGCAGGCGCTCTTCACGCAGGGCATAGAAGGCGCCGGGCAAAAGCACGGCGACGGTGCCAGATTTGGCAAGTGCAGCGGCGCCTTCGGCGTCGAGATATTCGAGATGATCGGCCGAGAGCGCGCCATAGGAGGCAGCGAGCTTTGTGCCGCCGAGGTTGGACAGCTGTTCGGCATGGAGCTTTACCGGCAGGCCGAGTGCCTTGGCGCGGTCGAAGACACGGGCGATCTCGGCGGTCGAAAAGGCGATGCCTTCGCAGAAACCGTCGACTGCATCGACCAACCCTTCGGCATGTGCGGCGTCGAGGCCGGGCAGCACGACATCGGTGACATAGTCGCCGTTTCGGCCCTTGTAGTCGGCGGGTGTCGCATGCGCGGCGAGGTAGCTGGTTACGACGCGGAGCGGGCGGAGTGTCTCGAGCTTGCGTGCGGCGCGCAGCATGTTGAGCTCGGCCGTAATGTTCAGGCCGTAGCCCGACTTGATTTCGACGGTCGAGACACCTTCGGAAAGAAGCGTGTCGAGTCGCGGCAGCGCGCTTTCGACGAGCTGATCAACGGTCAGCGCATTGGTCGCCTTGACCGAGGAAACGATGCCGCCGCCGGCGCGCGCGATCTCTTCGTAAGTTGCGCCTTCAAGCCGCATCTGGAACTCGCGGGCACGGTTGCCGCCGTGCACGAGATGGGTGTGGCAGTCGATGAGCGACGGCGTCATGACGCGCCCCTGGCAATCGGTCGCCTCAAGGCTGCGGGAGAACTCGGCGGGGAGATCCGCTTCCGGTCCCGCATAAGCGATACGACCGTCGACGACCGCAACGGCCGCGTCTTCAACGAGGCCGAGCCCTTCAGCGTTTTCGCTGACGGTCACGAGGCGCACATTGCGCCAAATGCCGGATGCCTTGTTGCTGGTCGAGAGTTCGTTCATCGGGTCGCCTCCACTGGATATAATGTATATACATAATAAGTCGCTCTACAAGAGGAAAATTGGGAGACGGGCGGAAAAAGAAAGGGCGTTGGGCGCACCGGAAAGCGATGAGACATTTGAACAGATCATTCTAGAAAACTGATTTCGGGCCATTTTTTGCACGTCCGCCGTCTTGAGGGCGCGCAAAAAGAAAGGCCCCGAACCGAAGGTCCGGGGCCGCTATTTATGTCTCCTGGCGATTCAATCGCGAGGCTCGCTTGCGAGCCAAAGGCCTGCCGCGGCGAAAATGGATCACGCTAAGCCGCGTGATCCGCCTTCATGCGCAGCCGTTCGACCACCTCGACGAAACGATTGCCGGCGATATCGAGCCTGCCGCTGTTGTCGATGATACTGACGCCCGGCCCGGACGTAACGTCTGGGGCCTGCCGGCTCAGCCGCCGTAGCACCTGCTCCTCGCTCTCGCGGCCGCGCTCGGCAAGGCGCTTTGCCAGCACCGGTGCCTCGGCGGTGACGACGACAACGGCGATATCCCCGAAGGCTTCGCGGAATGCCGGCAAGGCGCCGCGGCTGCCGTTGACGATCGCAGTCATGCCACTGCGGACATTATCGAGCACCACGGAAGGGATGCCGTACTTCAGCCCATGCGCGTCCCAGAAGACGGCGAAGGCGCCGTCCTTCTGCATGCCGACGAATTCGTCTTCCGAGACGCTTTCATGCACTTCGCTGCCGGCATCCGAGGGACGGGTGATGACGCGCCGGACGAAATGTACGTCGTGACAGTCGGCAAAATGCCGGGCGGCAAACCCCATGACGCTGTCCTTGCCGGCGCCGCTCGGGCCGACGACGACGACCAGTGCACCTGCACCCTGTTCGCTCGCGCTCATGCGACACGCCGTCCTTCGCGCCAGACGGAGCGCACAACCGGGATGCCTTCTCTGCGGTGGACGCGGGCGATATCAGCGCGCAGGCCGACGGCGACGCGACCGCGGTCGTCAAGGCCGACGGTGCGGGCCGGCGTCGAGGTCACCATCGAAATCGCCTTCGGCAGGTCAATGGCTTCCAGTTCGTCGGAGAGCACGAACGGCGCGTGGATCAGGCTGAAGGGCACATAATCCGACGACAGCACGTCGAGCACGCCACGCTCAGCGAGATCGCGTGCAGCGATGTTGCCGGAGTGCGACTTGCCGCGCACGATGTTCGGCGCGCCCATGAGCACGCTCAGGCCCGCACGGTGCGAGGCTTCTGCCGCTTCGAAGCTCGTCGGGAATTCGGCAAGCTTGATGCCGAAGCCGATGGATTCGTCGACATGGGCGATCGTCGCGTCGTCGTGGCTGGCAATGGTGATGCCGCGGGCGGCACAGGCCTCAGCGAGCGCGGTGCGGTGCGGGCCGGCATATTTGGCCGAAAGCGCCTGCTGGCGTGCAACGAAACGCTCGAATTCGGCATCCGACAGGCCGCGCTTGGATTTGTAGTAAAGCGTGTACTGGTCCATCGTCTGGAACTGACGCTGGCCCGGCGCGTGGTCCATTAGCGAGACGAGCTTGACCTGCGGGTCGTCCCGGAAGTCCTCGTAGTGGTCGAGCACGTCGGAGGTGGAGACCTCGCAGCGCAGGTGGATCAGGTGGTCGGCGCGAAGGCGCCCTTCTTCCTTGGCTTGCGCAAGCGCATCGGCCATGCTGCGCATCTCACCCTTCTGAAAGCCGCCGTCTTCGTCAGAACCGAGACGCAGGCAATCAAAGACGGTCGTGATCCCTGACGTCACGACCTGGGCGTCATGCGCCTGGATCGCCGCGATCTTCAGCCAGCGCACACCGGGGCGCGGCGAATAGTGGGCTTCGAGGTGATCGGTGTGCAGTTCGATGAGGCCGGGGATCAGGTAGTCGCCTTCAAAGTCTTCACCGGTGGCGACCGTTCCTTCTGAAATGTCTGCAATCTTGCCGTCGCGGATCAGCACCGTGCCGTCGAGGATGCTATCCTCGAGAACGATGCGGGCGTTGGTCAAAACCTGTTCTTTGCTCATCTCATGCAATCTTTCGTTGGGTGTCGCTGCCGAGCGGCAGCAGGGAGCGGACAGTAAATGGGGCACCGCGCTCGGGTTCGACGAAGAGCGCGACTGACGTTACGTGAAGCGGCTTGCCGATATGCTCGGCGAAGGTGGTTTCGAGCGCGGAGCGCATGGCGCCTGCGTCCTCGGCAGGCACAGGGCCTGTCAAAGTCAGATGGAACTGAAATTCCTCGAATACATAGGGATAGCCCCATTCCTTCAGGTACCGCCGTTGGCGATCCGGAAGCGTTTCGGGCTTGCGACGGGCAAAATCCGCGTCGGATAGCGGCGCGCGGAAGGGATCGAAGCGGTGAACCGCGTCTTCGGCGAGATCCTGCAGGTCATCTGAAGGGGCGGCGGGCACGAGCGCGAAGAACGGACCCAGCTGGTGGAGAACGATCTCCGGGATGACGAACGGTTCGAGGTCGGCCGCGAAGCATTCGAAGATGCCGAGAAGCTCGTCCTCGCTGCGACCTTCGGCCAGTTCGAACGGAGCCTTCAGCGTGCCGTGGAAGCCGTAGCGGCGCGGATCGGCCGTCAGTGCGTGCAGCCGCTCCTTGTCGATCCCCTCGACCGGTGCCGGATCGAGGTGTTTGCCGGTAAAGGCATCACGGCCGAGCCAACGGGACGCGACCTGCGACAGCCGGTCGTCCGCCGGTGGCGCGAAATAGATTGCATAACGCACGGTCTTCACTTTCCTGTAGCGACCGGCCCGCCGAGGCGGCGGGTCGATTGTTTGCGGGATGCGATGCGCAGCTAGCCGATTTCCGTGACAACATCATGATGGCAGACGCGCAAAAGCATGCTTGTCGTCAATGGGCCTTGCGACCGATCAGCCGTGAACGGCACGCGTTCGAGATGCTGTCGAAAATAAAGACAACCAGCAAGATTAGAAGCACCATGTAGGCGACATTTTCCCAATCGGAGTTGGTCCGCATCGCTTCCCAGAGCTTCAGGCCGATACCGCCCGCGCCGACAGCGCCGATGATCGTCGCCGAGCGGGTGTTCGATTCCCAGAAATAGAGCGCCTGGCTGGCAAAGACCGGCAGCACCTGCGGCAGCACTCCGAAGCGCTGGACGGCAAGCGGCGCCGCACCCACCGACTTGACGCCTTCGCGCTGCTTGTCGTCGATGTTCTCCAGCGCTTCGGAATAAAGTTTCCCGAGCGTGCCGGTGTCAGTGAAGAAGATCGCCGAAATGCCGGCGAGTGGTCCGGGGCCGAAGGCGCGGGTGAAAAACAGCGCCCAGATGAACATATCCACCGACCGCAAGAAATCGAAGAAGCGCTTGACGATCTGGTTGGTCATGAAGCTCGGGGTGATGTTCCGGGCCGCAAGGAAGCAGAGCGGGAAGGCGATCAACGACGCAAAGAGCGTTCCGACGAAAGCCATCACGACCGTCTGCAGGAGCTTGGTCCAGACGTCCAGATGCTGCCATTCGGCGTTGTAGAGGATGTTGTTCCAGGCCAGCGACAGGTTCGAGCGGGCGGGGTCGATGCGCTCGCCGGAGGCGATGAGCGAAGCGATGTCGCCATAGCTCTTGCCGAAGAAAGGCGAGTTGGTGTCGAAAAGGAAGTTCGCCCAGCCGAAGAAGCGATTGCGGATGGAGATCTCGTCACCTTCGACTTCGGCCCAGCCGGTCGCGCCGAAGGCGAGAGTGATTTTCTCGCCGGGCCGCTTCTGGGTTGCCCAGGCGGGGAGCTTGCCCTGCGGCCTAACGGTCTCGCTGCCGTCGACGGCCATGACGAGCGTTTCGCCGCGATGAACGGCCTTGACCAGGCCGTCGGCGATCTCGATTTTCGTTCCTCGGTCGTAGGTTATAACGACCCGAGTCAGCACGTCTTCGGTCCGCGTTTCGATGCGGTTCTGCGCTTCGGGCGCCGCGCTGCCGCCAAGGGCGGAACCGGGGGTCATGAAGCTGAAGGACGAACTCGCCTTCGGCTTGGCGGTCTGTGTGGAGGCGGGAATCTCGACCTGGCGCGTCACGGTCTTCTTGTCGAGTTCCACCCAGTCCGGATTGGGGTTGCGGCCGAGCGGCGAGTTGCGCTGGTAGGCAAGGCTCATCGTCCGGTCGGGGACGACATGGATTTCCGGGCGCACCTCGTAGGAAACCCAGTCGGCAAGATAGGTGCCGGCGATGCCCCAATTGGCGTTGCCCAGAACCTGCCCGATCGAAAAGAACCACCAGCTGAAAACGAGATAGGCAACAACACCGCCCGTGATCGCTGCGGCACGCACGCGCCTGGAGGTGGAAGATTGTAGCAGCTGCGGGTGGCGGGCCGCGATCGCGTCCATCTCCATCGCGTTGAATCGTGTGGTCGTGGTCATGGTGCGCACCTACTGGGCAAGCTGGAAGGCCTGCTCGCCAACGAGGCGACGGCGAAGCCAGGCGGAAAACTGGTCGACCGCAAAAATGGTCGCGAAAAGCAGGATGACGATGGCCAGCGTCTTGGCCTGATGCCCCTGGCCGATCGACAGGCGCAGGAGCTCACCAATGCCGCCGCCGCCGACGGCGCCGATGATGGTCGAGGCGCGCACATTGATCTCGAGGCGCAGGAGGAAGTAGCTGGCGAAATTGGGAAGCACCTGCGGCACCATGCCGAACCAGACGCGCTCGATCCAGTTGCCGCCGGCAGCCTTCAGGCCTTCGTCCGGCTTCATGTCGGCGTTTTCGACGACTTCATAGAAGAGCTTGCCGAGGGCGCCGATGGTGTGGATCGACACGGCCGCGATCGCCGGGATGGGGCCGAGTGACAGGATCGCCAGGAAGAAGCCGGCGATGACAACCTCGGGAAACGCGCGCAGGATTTCCATGACGCGGCGAACGAGGCCGCGGATCCAGGGATTGGGCATCAGGTTGCGTGCTGCGAGGAAACACAAGACGAAGCCCAGCGCCGTGCCGATGACCGTGGAGAAGATCGCGATGTTCACGGTCTCCAGCATCTTGTGCACGTATTCGGGGATGTAGAAGCTGTCGGTCAGGTACAGCCGACCTTCGGGGTAGTTGTACTTGAAGCTGCCGTCGTCATAGGGCGAAGGCAGGTCGAACATGGCGCGGAAGATTTCCATGCCGTCGCGCGGCGCAAGATCGCCGACGAAATCGAAGAAATGCGGCAGCCGATCGAAGAACTTTCCGGCATTGGAATCGTTGGCGAACCAGAGCGAGCCGGAGAGCGCCAGCAACAGGACGCCGAAGCCGAGCCAGGAATAGAGCCGGCGGCGGGAGTTGAGTTCCTGCCAATGGCGCTCGACGAGCGTGCCGTTATCGCTCAGGTGCCGCGGGAGCATGGAGGTTGCCATGAAAGTTCCGGCTGAAGCCGGCCTCTGGGAAAGTATGAAATGCACTTGCTCAAACGATGAAACGCTGGCCGTTTGAGCGGCCAGCGTTCCCGGATGATGCGGATTATCAGCCGCCGATGGTTGCCTTGCGGGCGTCGATGATCGGCTTGTAGAAGTCGGAGTTGACTTCGGTGAAGCCGGTAAAGTCACCGCCCTGGATGGCGGAGAAGCAGGCGGCATCGGTCTTCGGCAGGTCGAGCATGAACTGCTTGAACTTCGCCTTCATGTCGTCGTTCATCGTCGAGCGGACCACGATCGGGCCGTTCGGGATCAGCGGCGACTTCCAGAGTTCGACCAGGTCGTTCATGTCGAGGATGCCCTTGTCGACCATCTTCTTCAGGTTGCCCGAGGTGTAGCCGTCCTTGAATTCGCCAACGCCCGAACCGAAGGTCGTGCCGGCATCGAACGTGCCCTTGACGACTTCGAGAACGAGGTTTTCGTGACCGCCGCCGAAGCCGGTCTCACCGAAGAATTCCTTGACCGGGGCGCCAATCGCTTCCGGCAGGGTGACGAGCGGGACGAGGTAGCCCGAGGTGGAATCCGGGTCGGCGAAGCCGAGCTTCTTGCCCTTCAGGTCTTCAAGCTTGGTGATGCCGCTGTCCTTGCGGGCCACCATGATCGAGTGGTAGCCGGTCGAGCCGTCGGTCTGGACCGTCGTCAGGATCGGCTCGACGGCGTCAGCCTTGGCGAGGTAGATCTTGGCGTAGCCGGAAGCGCCGAGTTCGGCGTAGTCGAGCGTGCCGCCGAGCAGGCCCTGGATAACGCCGTCATAGTCGGCGGCCGGGAACAGCGAGACCTTTTCGACGCCGATGGCGGCCGGAAGCTTGTCGACGAGGCACTGGAAGTTGCGCAGGCGGTCGGCTTCGTTTTCGCCGCCGATGATGCCGACGCGGAATTCCTTGAGGTCTTCAGCCTGGGCGTGGCCGACGAGGGCGAGGAGCGCGACGGCGCCCAGAAGAGCTTTCTTCAGCATAAGGTTCTCCCGTGTGTCCGGCTCGGCCGGATCCAATTCGGTTGCAAAGAGGTGCCCTTGACGCGGGCTTTCGATCGTGGCGGGCGTCAGATGCCGGCCAGTGCCAGCGGCTTGAGGCCGGCCGATGCCGTTTCTTCCAGCGGTACGGCCGCTGGAATGTTGATGCTGGTGGAGGTCATCGATTCCTCGATGCCCGTTTCGGCGCCGTAGATCTCGGCGACGGCTGCCGCCGTCAGATCCCTGGGCTGGCCGTCGAAGACGACGCGACCATGCGCCATGCCGATGATGCGTTCGCAGTAGTTGCGCGCAGTATCGAGCGTATGAAGGTTGGTGATGACGGTAATGCCGTCGCGTTCGTTGATGTCGCGCAGGGCGTCCATGACGATCTTGGCGTTGAGCGGATCGAGCGAGGCGATCGGCTCGTCGGCAAGAAGCACCTTTGGCTGCTGCATCAGCGCGCGGGCGATTGCGACGCGCTGCTGCTGGCCGCCCGAAAGCGTGCCTGCGGGCTGAAGGGCGGTCTGTTCAATGCCAAGGCGCTCAAGCGCACCGATCGCCATGATCCGCTCTTCGCGGGTAAACATGTTGAGGATGCTGAGCACCGTCGAACGGTGGTTGAGGCGGCCGAGCAGCACGTTGGTGAGCACGTCGAGGCGCGGCACAAGGTTGAACTGCTGAAAGATCATGGCGCAGTCGCGCTGCCAGTTGCGCAGGGAAGCACCGCGCAGCGACGACACTTCAGCGCCGTCGTAAACGATCGAGCCCGACGACAGGTCGACGAGGCGGTTGATCATGCGCAGGAGCGTCGACTTTCCGGCGCCGGATCGGCCGATCACGCCGACCATCTGCCCCTGGGGGATGTCGAAGGTAACCGAACTCACGGCTGTCTTCTTGCCGAACTGGCGGGTTACGTTCTTCAACTGAAACATTTCTAGCAGGTCCTCTTTCGGGGAGACCGGTCATCGGTATGACACCTGCCATATCGGCGCTTCATGAAAGCGAAATGTCAGTTTGTTGTAAGTTCTGTTACAGTTCACAGCCGGACCGACTGGGTTAACCAAATGTGAACGGAGCCGCACGCGAATACTCCCTGCGGGGGCAGGCGCCGGGCTTTATCGCTTCGGGCGGCCGCCCTGTTCGATCTGACCCAAGGGCGAGTCCATGCCCGGTCCGTCAGATAGAGCGCACGGCGCTCCTCACTTTCCTTCTGTGGCGAGGCCACCGATCAGAAAGTCGAGGCCTTTGCGAAATGTGCCGTCCCAATCGCTGTCGAGCAGCAGTCGGGAGCGTTCGATTGTCGGGTAGCGTTCGTTGAGGCCTGTCACGCGCTTCTGCGCAGCAGCCTGGTCGTCGTCCGAGCGGTCGAAATTCGCCCGCGTGACGGTTGCGCCGATCACGTAGTTCCAGAGCGACCATATCGCGACGTTCAAGTCAGCATCCGCGACACCGGCGCGCGACAACGTCGCGCTCAGCAGCTCCAGACGGCCGAGGATGTTCGGGCCGAGGGCACGGCGCGGCAACAGCGATGCCGACCAGGGATGGCGCAGCATGCAGACGCGCCAGTCTTCGAGCTGACGAACCACGTCCTCGCGCCAGTCCAGAGCTAAAGCCGCTTGCGGTGGCGCGCGATGTTGGAGCGCCGCATCGAGCGCCAGATCAAAGACCTTCTCCTTGTTCTCGACGTGCCAATAGAGGCTCATTGCGCCTGCGCCGAGACGGTCGGCCAGCCGCCGCATCGTCAATCCGTCGACGCCTTCTGCGTCCAGCAGGTCGACTGCGGTCGCGACGATGCGCTGAAGGGAGAGAGGCTGTTCACCGTTCCGCTGCTGTGCGGACTGGGGCGAGGAAACCGTCCTTCGCGGCTTCCTGGTCTCTGTGCTGCTGCGTTTCGCCGCCATCCGTCTTCCTTGCTGACCAGAACGTCGATTTACCTCGACAATGCGGGGGATGTCGACTCCGGGCGATTGACTCGTACGGCGTACGATGTCATCAAATCGTACGCCGTACGAGTCAATTGTTTCGGCAATGCCTGAAGCTGAAGCCTGCGGGCCGCGTGCGTACGCCGCTCGCTGCCCCGGAGCTGAGAGAAAAATGATGTCACGCACAATCAATCATGTGCTTATCGGAGGGATAATTGTCATGATCACGGGAACGCCCGCTCAGGCGACAGCAGCCGAGAACGATCTCAAGCTGACCATCGTCAACCCGCAGAACCTCTACGATCCGACGCCGAATGGCTATAGCACGGCCGTGATCGTGCCCAGCGACGCCCGGCTGGCCTACATTTCCGGGCAGGGCGGGCAGGACAGCACCGGAGCCCTGTCGCCCGACTTCGCTGTCCAGGTGAAGCAGGCCTATGCCAATCTTGGCGCCGCTCTGGACGCACTCGGCGCAAGGCGGGATCAGGTCGCCAAGCTCACGGTCTTCGTCGTCGATCACGACATGTCAAAGCTTGGGGTCCTGACCTCCAGCGTCAAGGACATGTTCGGCAACGCGTTGCCGGCGCAGACATTGATCCCGGTGCCGAAGCTCGCGGTCGACGGTATGCTGTTCGAGGTTGAGGCTGTCGCGGTCATCGACTGACGAAGCTATAATGCCGGCACGGTCTTTCAGGCCGGTCTTGCCGGTCTGTCGCGGTATGCAGCGAACCCGTGGCGCGTTGGCGCCGCGGTTTTCTAGCTCTCAGCCCCAGGCTCCAATTGGGCCCCGGGAACATAGAGTGCAATCGGCCGGATCTCGTAGATGGCCGTCGGGTTGCTGCGACGGAGTTCGCGCGCGGCTGCGATCGCCGCTTCCATCGACGGAAAGTCCACGACGTAAAGGCCGAGCAACTGCTCCTTGGTTTCGGCGAACGGCCCGTCGGTGACGATGCCTTCACCCTTGCCCCTCAGCGTTACGGCGCCCTCGGTGGGGCCAAGGCGTGCGGCAGGGCCAAAGGCCTTCTCTCGGACGAACCGGTCATGGACCTGGAGAAGCTCGGTCATCAGGGCCGCATCCTCCTCTTCACTCCAGGACTCGACCACGCCTGCGGTATGATAAGCCAGGATTGCATAATACATGAACCGTCCTCCCGGGCGTATTCCTGTCAGGTTTCGTCGATCGCTTCAATCGGGTCGCGTGCCTCCGGTACCACGGGTGCAACCAATTTTGGCCGTCTGGCCACAGCGGGCGCTGTAAGCTGACTAGGCTTCCAGACGCGCCGGGGCGAACTTTAGGGGATTGAGGCCGACCGCTTCGAAGCCATCCGGTGGCGCTGCGCCGACCAGAAGGTTGGCAGCGAGTGCGCCGAGTGCTGGCGACGTGAGGATGCCGTAGCCGCCTTGGCCGGCAAGCCAGAAGAAGTCCGGCCGCTCGCGGGCAAAACCGATGACCGGCAGCCTGTCGGGCGCAAAGCTGCGCATGCCGGCCCAGCTCTTGAAGATGCGACGCACCGGTACGGTCGTTGCCTCTTCGACGTAGTGGGCGGCCCAGGCAACGTCGATTTCCTCGGGCTGGACGTCGGCCGGTTCGCATGGCGTTGCGTCGGCGGGCGAGGAAAGCAGCCGTCCGCCCTCGGGCTTCATATAGAAGTCTTCGTCGATCTCGTTGATTTCCGGCAGGGTCAACGCGTCGATATCGTCGGTGAGATCGACGGTGATCGCGGTGCGGCGGTGCGGCACGATGCCGACCGGGGTGACGCCGAAGAGTTCGGCGACCGGATCGGCCCAGCCGCCGGCCGCATTGACGATCGTTTTCGCGCTGACCTCGCCGCTACTCGTCGCAAGTACCCACCGACCATCCCTTCGTTGCGGGGCAAGCACGTCACTGCGCTCGATGATCTCCGCACCGTGGCGGCGCGCGCCGCGGACGTAGCCCTGCAGCAGGTTCTCGACCTCGATGTCCCAGAATTGCGGATCGTAGAAAGCGGCGGCGACATAGTCGCGTCGCAGGATCGGCACGCGTTCGATCGCCTCGTCGACAGTCAGCCGCTGCAGGCTGGGATTGAAACGGCTCTCCTCGGCGAAAACCTCCTCGAACCGTGCAATCTTCTCGGCATTGGCGATCATGACGCCGCCGCGCTGCTTGAGCAGGGCAACCTCGGAAAAGCCCTCGGGCGGATTGTCGAAGAAGCTCTTGGAGATCGCGGCCAGCGCGCAGACTTCCGGGGCGTTGTAGCGCAGCACGAATTCTGCCGCGGACCGCCCGGTGCTGTGATAGCCGAGCCCTTCCTCCCGTTCGATGACGACGACGGAACGATGTGGCGCCAGGAAATAGGCGAGCGACAGACCCGCTATGCCACCACCAATGATTGCCACGTCGTAGTCGCGCATGTCTGATCCCCGCTTGCTGTTGGCGGGACCATAGGCAAGCCGGAAGCGCCGTTCAAATTTATAACCGGAAAGGTCGCTATCAATTCTGGTGATGTCGAGGCGGGTCGAGGCAATGATCCAATGGCTCCGTGTCGGCGACATGGGCGAGGAATGTTGCTTCAGCCGGATTGAGGATCGCGTTCGGGTTGGAAATCCGGAAGACGTCCGTCGTCGGCAGATCGCTGTAAGGCGGCAGTTGCCAGAGACGGCCCTCGGCCACACCGGCTTCTGCAAGGTGATCTGGCAGCATGCCGATGCCGACATTGGAAGCGATCAGCCGCATGACTTCCTCGACATTGCAGGAGACGGCACGGACCTGCTGGCCAAACGACCCGACCGCGCGCACGGCGGTCACCGAATTCATGTGTTGCCCGCCGAGCACGTCGGCGATGAAGGCAATGTAGGGATTGCCCCTGAGATCATTGAAGTCGACGCCTTCGACACCGAACAGTGGATGATCGCGACCGCAATAGAGGGCATAGCGCTCGCGCACATGAAAGCGCTTGTTGAGCCAATCGGGAATGTTGCCATCGCAAAGGCCGATCGTCGCGATGTTGCGCTCGACGGCGCTCAGCACGTCGACTGTCGTGGCGACCGTCACCGACAGGGTCACCTTCGGATGCTGGCGGAAGAAGCTTTCGAGCTTCCGATCCCAGGCGGGATTGTGGGCGTGGCTCACCGAATGGATGTTGAGGTGGCCGGTCACTTCCTCGCCGGCGGTTTCGAGCACGTTCGGCAACCGGATGACAGCGGCGAAGATGTCGCGACATTGGGCATGGAGACGCGTTCCGGCGTCCGTCAGGTTGAAGCGCCCGGGACGCCGGTCGATAAGCTTCTGGCCTACTGTCTGTTCCAGTCTTTTCAGCGCCATGCTGACGGCCGGTTGCTGCAACAGCAACCGGTTCGCCGCAGCAGTGATGCTGCCTTCCTCGACGAGCACGACGAAGGTGCGCAACAGGTTCCAGTCGAGATTGTGGGCGAAGCGTTCGAGGCGGTCGTTGGCCATGGGGCTGCTTGTGTCTCCTTCGGCCTGTCCCGATTGCACCGGGGATAGCTTCTGAACTTGTCGTCATATTTCAGCGGTTTTGCAACAGGCAGCGCCGCCGTGAAAACCCTGGTCCATTCCCTCAGCGCATGAGGCGGTGCCTCAATTTCGTTTGAAACGGCCTGCACCCCTTGCGATAACGTGAACGGAAAAATCCGATGGGAGAGAGACATGGCCGGCAAGACGCAATTTCAATGGGATGATCCGTTCCTCCTCGACGATCAGTTGACCGAGGACGAACGCATGATCCGCGACACCGCGCGGGCCTATGCGCAAGACCGGCTGCAGCCGCGCGTCATCGACGCCTATCGCGAGGAATCGACCGATCCCGCGATCTTTCGCGAAATGGGCGAGCTTGGCCTGCTCGGCGTAACCGTCTCCGAAACCTATGGCGGCGTCGGCGCCTCCTATGTCGCCTATGGCCTCGTCGCCCGCGAAGTCGAACGCGTCGATTCGGGCTACCGTTCGATGATGAGCGTGCAGTCGTCGCTGGTGATCTACCCGATCTATGCGTACGGCTCGGAAGAACAGAAGCAGAAGTACCTGCCGAAGCTGATCAGCGGCGAATGGATCGGCTGCTTCGGCCTGACCGAGCCGGATGCCGGCTCTGACCCGGCCGGCATGAAGACCCGCGCGATCAAGACCGAGGGCGGCTATCGGCTTGTCGGCTCGAAGATGTGGATCTCCAACGCGCCGCTCGCCGATGTCTTCGTCGTCTGGGCGAAGTCGGAAGCCCATGGCGGCGCCATCCGCGGCTTCGTGCTCGAGAAGGCCATGAAGGGCCTTTCCGCTCCGAAGATTGCCGGCAAGCTGTCGCTGCGTGCCTCGATCACCGGCGAGATCGTCATGGACAATGTCGAGGTCGGCGAAGACGCGCTGCTGCCGAACGTCGAAGGCCTCAAGGGTCCGTTCGGCTGCCTCAACCGCGCCCGCTACGGCATCTCCTGGGGCGCGCTCGGCGCCGCCGAATTCTGCTGGCATGCGGCGCGCCAATACGGCCTCGACCGCAAGCAGTTCAACCGGCCGCTGGCCCAGACGCAGCTCTTCCAGAAGAAACTGGCTGACATGCAGACGGAGATCACCCTCGGCCTGCAGGGCTCGCTGCGCGTCGGCCGCTTGATGGACGATGACCGCATGGCCCCTGAGATGATCTCGCTCGTCAAGCGCAACAACTGCGGCAAGGCGCTCGACATCGCCCGCATGGCCCGCGACATGCACGGGGGCAACGGCATCTCCGAGGAATACCAGGTCATGCGCCACATGGTGAACCTCGAGACGGTCAACACCTACGAAGGCACGCATGACGTTCACGCGCTGATCCTCGGTCGCGCCCAGACCGGCCTTCAGGCCTTCTTCTGAGCGGAGCTATCATGGAAGCGCCGCTGAAGGGCATTCGTGTCCTGGAACTGGCCCGCATTCTCGCGGGCCCCTGGATCGGCCAGACGCTGGCCGATCTCGGTGCCGACGTCATCAAGGTCGAAAGCCCCGCCGGCGACGACACCCGGACCTGGGGGCCGCCCTTCGTTGCCGGCGAAGACGGCGAGAAACTCGACGCTGCCTATTTTCATGCCTGCAATCGCGGCAAGCGTTCCGTGGTGCTCGACTTCACCACCGAGGAGGGGCAGGAGGCCGTGCGACGGCTTGCGGCGCAATCGGACGTGCTGCTTGAAAATTTCAAGGTCGGCGGGCTCACCAAATATGGGCTCGATTACGAGAGCCTGAAGAAGATCAACCCGCGGCTGATCTATTGCTCTGTCACCGGCTTCGGTCAGGATGGGCCTTACGCTCACCGTGCCGGCTACGACTATATCGTCCAGGGCATGAGCGGCATCATGGACCTGACCGGTGAGCCCGATCGTGAGCCGCAAAAGATCGGCGTCGCTTTCGCCGACATCTTCACCGGGCTCTATGGCGTCATCGCCGTCCAGGCAGCACTTGCCCAGCGCGAGCGTACCGGCAAGGGACAGCAGATCGACATGGCGCTGCTCGATTGCATGACGGGCGTTCTCGCCAACCAGGCGCTCAATTTCCTGGTCTCCGGCAAGGCGCCGCGCCGGCTCGGAAATGCCCATCCGAACATTGCGCCCTACCAGGTGTTCCCGACGTCTGACGGTCATCTGATCGTCGCAGTCGGCAACGACCGGCAGTTCGCGAAGTTCTGCATGTTGCTTGGACGTTCGGACCTCTCGACCGACGAGCGGTACCTGACCAATGCCTTGCGGGTACAGAACCGGGAGACGCTGACACCGGCGCTGGCCGCCGAGACGGTCAAGATCGAGCGTGATACGCTGCTGAAGCTGCTCGAAGATGCCGGCGTTCCAGGCGGGCCGATCAATAGCGTTGCCGACGTTTTTGCCGATCCGCAGATAGCGCATCGGCAGATGCGGGTGGACACGCCGCATTCGGGCGCTGCCACCGGCACATCCCCCGGTGTGCGAACACCGATCCGCTTCTCGGACGCTGAACTCGCGCTGGATCGCGGCGTGCCGCGGCTCGGGGAGCACACCGCCGAGGTCTTGGCCGAGATTGGCATGCAGCGCCCGAAGGTAAGCTAACCCAGCGTCAAGCGGGGAAGCCTCTTTCTAAGATGCAGCTGAAGAAAACAGAGAAAAACCCCGGAAATCGCTGAGATTTCCGGGGTTTTTTCGTTCGGCCCAGTATCAGGCCTTGAGTGCGCGGTCGAAGACGCGCGACAACCGTTCGGCGAAGCCGCGCGGATCCTGCGGCTTGTCGCCATCCAGCACACGTGCCTGGTCGAGCAGAAGCTGAACCGCGTCCGACCGGAACGCCGTGTCGCCGGCTGGGCAGGCGGAGATCGCGGTGATCAGCGCGTGGTTCGGGTTGATTTCAAGGATCGGCTTGGGGGCCTCATCGAGGCGACCGGCGCCCTGAAGCATCTTTTCGAGCTGGCGGTCCGGTCCGTGCTCCGGTGCCACCAGGCAAACGGCGCTTTCCGTCAGGCGCTCGGAAGTGCGGACGTCGGATACGCTTGTGCCCAGCGTTTCCTTGGCGAAGGCGACGAAGTCAATGACCAGTTGGCTTGCCTTCGGTGCCTCTTCCTTGCTGCCCTCCGGCTTGGCGATGTTGCCGAGATCGGCAGCACCCTGCGTGATCGATTTCCACGGCTTGCCGTCGAAATCAGGAGCCGACGTGACCCAGAAGCTGTCAACCGGATCGGTCAGGAGCAGCACTTCGATGCCACGTGCGCGGAAACCTTCGAGCTGTGGCGATGCCTTGAGCTGGGCGAGATTGTCGCCGGTCAGATAGTAGATTGCCGACTGGCCGTCCTTCATCTCCTTGACGTAGTCGGCAAGGCTGCGCTGGCTTTCATCTGACGTGGTGGTGCGGAAGCGCGAGAGCTTGATCAGCTGTTCGCGACGCTCGTAATCCTCGTAGATGCCTTCCTTCAGCACGCTGCCGAAGTTCTCCCACACCTTGGCGAAGTTTTCCGGTTCGTTTTCAGCAAGCTTTTCAACCGCCGTCAGCACACGATTGGTCACGCCCTTGCGGATGCTGGCGAGCAGCGGGCTTTCCTGGATCATCTCGCGCGACACGTTCAGCGGCAGGTCGGAGGTATCGACGAGGCCGCGCACGAAACGCAGGTAGCGCGGCAGCAATTCCGCCTCGTCGGTGATGAAGACGCGTTTGACGTAGAGCTTCATGCGGCCCTTGCGGTCCGGGTCGAACAAATCGAATGGCTTCGAGCCGGGAACGAAGGCAAGGGCGGTATATTCATGCCGGCCTTCGGCGCGGAAATGTACCGTCAGGGCCGGGTCGTCGTACTGACCGGCGACCCCGCGGTAGAAGTCCGCATAGTCTTCCTTGCTGATCTCGCTCTTCTGCTTGGTCCAGAGCGCCGTGCCGTCGCCGACCTGCACCGGGTCCGCACCGGGCTTTTCCAGAATGCAGATCGGTACGGGCACATGGCCGGACTGATCCTTGACAATGCGTTCGACCGTCCAGCGCGACGTATAGGTCTTGGCGTCGTCCATCAGGTGCAGCGTGATGCGCGTGCCGCGCGCCGGCGCGTCTGCGAGATCGGCAGCCGATACCGTGTAGCTGCCCTTGCCGTCGGACGACCACAGAAAGGCATGCTCCGAGCCGGCGCGACGGGAAACGACATCGACCTTGTCGGCGACCATGAAGGCGGAATAGAAGCCGACGCCGAACTGGCCGATCAGTTGCGCACCTTCCTTGCCCTGCGCTGCTTCGATCCGCTCCATGAACGCGCGCGTGCCGGAGCGGGCGATCGTGCCGAGCGCTTCGACCAGTTCGTCGCGGCCCATGCCGATGCCGTTGTCCTCGACGACGAGCCGATTGTTTTCCTCATCCAGCGTTAGCGTGATGCGCGGGGTCGGGTCGCCGGCGAGGAGTTCGGGCGAGACGATCGCCTCGTAACGCAGCTTCTCGCAGGCATCCGCAGCGTTCGAAATGAGCTCGCGCAGGAAGACGTTCTTGTCGGAATAGACCGAGTGCACCATCAGGTGGAGCAGTCGTGCCACATCGGCTTCGAAGACATGTTTCTCTACGGACATTTCGGTATCGCTCATTGCCTTGGCAGCTCCTTTGGGTTTCCGCCCCAATTGGCAAGCTGCGTCCAGAATTTCAAGGGTTGTCTTGCGGAGTGCGTGTTTCTGTACGATGCTGCAGTGCGAAGAAGACCGAAAAACTCCATGTGGGAAATGGCCGGCCGCCGGGCGTCGTTTGACGCTCCGCAACAATGACAAATCTCAGCAACAGAGTGTTGCTATGCTCTTTCGACGACCGCGAGGGTCCTCAGCTCTGCAATGCAGGGTTCATCTCATGGCGCCGCTGCATGCCTGACCTGCATGCCTGATTTGACGTAAGTCAACACATGACCACCTGTACTGCCCTATAGCCCCTAGGGAATAGGCCGGCCTCAAGATGCACCGAGGAGTGGACGTCATGCCCAAGCAATCCGCCATCCCGACGCTACCGACATTTGCGGACGCCTATGCGTATTCGCTCGACGCCTGGCAAAGATCTGTTCTCTTTCTCGACGTCATGCGGCAGCGCGGCGCGCAGTATGAGGAGCATCGAACGCAGACCGCTCCGAATGTCCTGGAATTCGAGGCCCGGCTGGTTACAGACGGACGCACGCTTGCGCGACCGGTGAACTACGCCCTGGTCAGCATCGTTCCGCCGGAAGGTGTCTCGATCGACGCCTCGAAACGCCCTTTCGTGGTCGTCGATCCGCGTGCTGGCCATGGTCCAGGCATCGGCGGGTTCAAGGCCGACAGCGAGATTGGCGTGGCGATGAAGGCTGGCCATCCCTGCTATTTCATCGGCTTTCTTCCTGACCCCGTTCCCGGCCAGACGATCGAAGACATTGCCCTTGCGGAAGCCGGTTTCCTCGAAACGGTGATCGCGCGCCATCCGGATGCGGATGGCAAACCTTGCGTGATCGGCAACTGCCAGGCGGGCTGGGCCGTGATGATCGTCGCGGCGCTCAGGCCCGAACTTTTCGGTCCTGTTATCATCGCCGGTGCGCCGCTTTCCTACTGGGCCGGCGTAAACGGGCAGAACCCGATGCGCTATTCGGGCGGGCTGCTTGGCGGCAGCTGGCTGACGGCGCTGACCGGAGATCTCGGCGCTGGCATATTCGACGGTGCCTGGCTGGTACAGAATTTCGAGAACCAGAACCCGGCCAATACCCTCTGGAGCAAGCAGTACAATCTCTATTCCAAGATCGACACCGAAGCGGCGCGCTATCTCGGTTTCGAGCGCTGGTGGGGCGGCCATGTGACATTGAACGCCGAGGAAATGCAGTTCATCGTTGATGAGCTGTTCATCGGCAACAAGCTTGCCACCGGCGAGATCCGAACCTCCGACGGAACGGCGATCGATCTGCGCAACATCAAATCGCCCATCGTCGTCTTCTGCTCGAAGGGCGACAACATCACGCCACCGCAGCAGGCGCTGGATTGGATCCTCGACCTTTACGACAGCGTCGACGAGATTCGCGCCTACGGCCAGACCATCGTTTACACCGTGCACGAAACTGTCGGGCATCTCGGCATCTTCGTCTCGGCAGGCGTCGCCAGGAAGGAACACGGGGAGTTTGCTTCCAACATCGACCTGATCGACGTGTTGCCGCCCGGCCTTTACGAAGCCGTGCTGACACCGGGAGCCGATGTGTTCGAGGGCCGGGAACTTCTCTCCGGTGAATGGCTGATGCGCTGTGAAGCGCGAACGCTGGACGATATCCGCGCGCTTGGCGGCAACGACATCGAGGACGAGAGGCGCTTTGCCACGGCTGCAAAGCTCTCCGAAGTCAACCTGTCGCTTTATCGGACCTACCTGCAGCCGGCGATCAAGGCGGCGGTAACGCCGCCTGTCGCCGAAGCCATGCGGAGCATGCATCCGCTGCGCCTGCAATACGCGCTGTTCGGCCCGGACAACCCGTTCATGGCCTGGACGGCAGCTCTTGCAGAACAGGTGCGCCAAAATCGCGAACCGGCGGCCTCGAACAATCCGTTCGTTGCGTGGCAGGAAACGTTGTCGCAGCAGGTGGTGGACGGCCTCGACGCCTGGCGGCGCATGGCCGAACAAGCCAGCGAGCAGACCTTCCACGCCATCTACGGCGCCCCAACCCTTCAGGCGGCGCTCGGGATCGATACGACTACGGACCAGTCTCCGCGCCGGGCGGCAAAGAGCCTTCTGCATCGCGAACTCGTCGACGCCCGGATCGCAGACCTCAAAAGCAGGATGGCGCAGGGCAGCACCTGCGAAGCCCTGGCGCGGGCCCTGATTTTCGTCGGCATGGCGCGGGGCGGCGCCGACGAGCGGGGCCTCGAGGCGGTCCGCAGGCTTCGGCAGGCCCATTCGGACGCAAGGCAATTGGAGCTCGCCGAGTTCAAGGCAGTCCTGCGTGAGCAGTACTTCATGTTGCTGATCAACGAGGATGCGGCGCTCGCGGCCTTGCCTGAACTCTTGCCGTCGGACGTCGAGGAGCGGAGATCGGCCTTTGCAGCCCTTCGCGAAGTACTCGACGCATCGGGGTCGGTGACTGGCTTGGCGTCCGAGAGACTGCAGCGCGTGGCGACGCTCTTTCGTCTCGACAGCGAGCCCCCGGTATCGATCACGACAGGGAAGGCTGTTCGCAACCGCAAGGCATCTTGAGCGCACAAGGAGTTTCACCGTGTCCGAGGCAAACGTTCAGGCGTCTGGCCTGTCCAAATACGATCTTTTGATCGCGGCAGCGCGCGACGAGACGCCGGCCGTGACGATCGTGGCGCATCCATGTGACGAGACATCGCTGCGCGGTGCCTTGGAGGCGGCCGAGATCGGATTGATAGCGCCGGTCCTGGTTGGTCCTGAAGCGAAGATACGCAGCGTCGCGGCGGAGCATCGGCTCGATCTGGGGTCGCGTGCGATCATCGATGTTCCGCACAGCCATGCGGCCGCCGCTACGGCGGTCGCGATGATCCGCGAGGGCAAAGGCGAACTCTTGATGAAGGGGAGCCTGCATACGGACGAGCTCATGAAGGAGGTCGCGGCCTCCGCCACGGGCTTGAGGACTGACAGAAGGATCAGCCACGTCTTCATCATGGATGTGCCCGGCCACGCCGAAACCCTGTTCATCACTGATGCCGCCATCAACATCTTCCCCGATCTCGAAGCCAAGCGCGACATCGTGCAGAACGCGATCGATCTCTGGGTGACGATCGGCCTCGGTCAGCCGCGCGTCGCAATTCTCTCGGCGGTCGAGACGGTGACGACGAAGATCCCGTCGACGATCGAGGCGGCAGCGCTATGCAAGATGGCCGAACGCGGGCAGATCACCGGCGGACTTCTTGACGGTCCGCTCGCCTTCGACAATGCAATCGACCCGGAGGCCGCGCGTATCAAGGGTATCGTTTCCCCGGTTGCCGGTCGCGGCCAGATTCTCGTGGTACCGGACCTTGAAGCCGGCAACATGCTCGCCAAGAACCTCACTTTCCTGTCTCACGCTGACGCTGCAGGGATCGTGCTCGGCGCACGGGTGCCGATCGTGTTGACGTCGCGGGCGGATTCCGTGCGCACTCGTCTCGCCTCCTGCGCCGTGGCCGCGCTCTATGCGGCCAAGCGGCGCGCGCCAGAAGTTGCGGCGGTGTGACCATGGACGCGCTTCTCGTCGTCAATGCCGGATCATCGAGCCTGAAGTTTCAGATTTTCGGCGTCCTCGACGCCGGCCTTGAGCTTCGGGTCAAGGGCCAGATCGGCGGCATCGGCACGCGTCCGCGCCTGCAGGCGAAGGCCCCGGACGGATCGGTTCTGGTTGACCGCAATTTCGAACCCGATGTCGTTTCCGATCTGCCGACTGCAATCGCAGCGGCGCGGGATTGGCTTTTGACGCTGGAAGGCTTCACGTTGCGCGCGGTCGGTCACCGCGTCGTGCATGGCGGCCCGGACTATGCCGAGCCCGTGCTGATCGATGCGGCCGTGCTTGAGCGTCTCGCGAGTTACCAGGACCTCGCGCCGCTGCACCAGCCCTACAATCTGGCACCGATCCGCCAGGCGATGGCGATCAACCCAGATGTTCCGCAGGTCGCCTGTTTCGATACCGCTTTCCACCATGGCCATCCGGAAGAGGTGAACTGTTACGCCATGCCGCGCCGCTTCTATGACGAGGGCGTTCGGCGCTACGGCTTCCATGGCCTGTCCTATGAGTATATCTCCCAACGCCTGCGCGACGTCGCACCGCAAATCGCGGGCGGGAGGTTCGTCGTTGCTCACCTCGGCAGCGGCGCCTCGATGTGCGCTCTGCGTGGCGGCCATAGCGTCGAGACGACGATGGGGTTCACCGCACTCGACGGCCTGCCAATGGGGACGCGACCGGGGCAGCTCGATCCGGGCGTCGTGCTCTACCTGATCCTGCAGCGGGGCATGAGCGCCCAGGCGGTCTCCGACCTGCTTTACCATGAAGCGGGGCTCAAGGGGCTCTCCGGCGTGTCGAACGACATGCGTGATCTTCTTGGCAGTGACGATCCGCATGCCAAGCTCGCCATCGACCATTTCGTCTATCGCTGCGGCCTCAACGCAGGCATGCTCGCCGCCGCGCTCGGCGGCATCGACGCCTTCGTCTTTACGGCCGGTGTCGGGGAGAATTCCGCGCCGATCCGCGCCCGGATCGCCGATACCATCGCCTGGCTGGGGGCTGAACTCGACCCGGCCGCCAACGAGATAGGCGAAATGCTGATTTCGACCCCGAAAAGCCGCGTCGCGCTCTACGTACTGCCCACCGACGAAGAACTGATGATCGCCCGGCACACGCTAGCACTGCTCAAGAGCCGTTCAGCCTGACCCAACGGAGACGCTCCATGTCCATACCCGCCGCAAAGGCCAAGCTTCTCGACGGTCGCAAGGGGCTCGTGGTCGGCATCGCCAACGACCGGTCGATCGCCTGGGGCTGTGCACGGGCATTCCGCGCCTTTGGGGCGGAGGTGGCCGTGACCTATCTGAACGACAAGGCAAAGCCCCATGTGGAGCGGCTGGCGCGCGAACTGGAGGCACCGATCTTCCTGCCGCTCGACGTCGCCGTGCCCGGACAGATGGAAGCCGTGTTCGAGGAGATCGAGAAGACCTGGGGCGAGCTCGATTTCGTCGTGCACTCGATCGCCTTTTCGCCAAAAGATACACTCGGCGGGCGCGTCGTCGACGTGCCGCGCGAGGGGTTCCTCAAGACCATGGACATTTCCTGCTGGTCCTTCATCCGCATGGCGCACCTGGCCGAGCCGCTGATGAAGAACGGCGGTACGCTCTTTACCATGACCTATCACGGCTCGCAGGTGGTGGTGGAAAACTACAACATCATGGGTGTCGCCAAGGCAGCGCTCGAAAGCGCGGTTCGCTATCTCGCCGCCGAGCTCGGCCCCAGGGGCATCCGCGTGCACGCCATCTCTCCGGGCGCCCTTGCCACGCGTGCCGCCTCCGGCATCCCGGAATTCGACGCGTTGCTTGAGAAGACCAAGATCAAGTCGCCGAGCCGCGAACTCATCGATATCGACGACGTCGGCGCGGCCACCGCCTTCCTCGCCCATGACGCTGCCCGGCTGATCACCGGTCAGGTGCTCTATGTCGACGGCGGCTATCACATCATCGATTGACGCGCCGCCCAGACTGTAGGACGACACAAACATTGTCGCGCCTGGGTTTGGCGAGGGTTTTATCTTTCGATGGCAGCAGAGGTGTAAGGTTGAGAAAGAGACGTCTGTTTTGCGCCGTCTCCATTGCCTTCGGCGTATTGTCGTTTCTTTATGTCTTTCGCGCACATCAGGCCGAATATGAGCGAAATTGCCTTTCAGGGTTTTCCGAGAGAAACAATAAGGCCGGGATCATCGATTATTACAGTAAGCGCACGGATGTCCACATAACGGAGAGTCAGGTGTCGATCAGTCGTGTTGAAGCGAACGACTACGGCACGTACGACTACGAGTATAGTGTACTTGGTGGGTGGAGTTCCGGGTTTGCGACCGGAAACAACTGCGGGAACGAAGAGATAAGCCCAAAAGGGCCGGAGCAATTGAAGTAAAACTGGAGCCATTTTCCTCTGCGCGAGGACAGTCAGATATTGCCCATGCAGAGATACTTCATCTCGAGATAGTCCTCGAGCCCGTGGCGCGAACCTTCGCGGCCGATGCCCGATTGTTTGATGCCGCCGAAAGGGGCGGCTTCCGAGGACATGCGGCCGGTGTTGATGCCGACCATGCCGTATTCCAACGCCTCAGCCACATGCCAGACGCGCTTCAGGTTTTCGGCGTAGAAATAGGCGGCGAGACCGTAGATCGTGTCGTTGGCCTCGGCGATCACCTGTTCGGCGGTTTCGAAGCGGATGATCGGTGCGATCGGGCCAAACGTCTCCTCCTGGGCGACGCGCATGTCGGTCGAAATGCCTGAGAGGACGGTCGGCTCGAAGAAGGTGCCGGACGTGCCGATCCTGTGGCCGCCGGCGCGCACCTTCGCGCCCTTGGACACGGCGTCGGCGACATGGGCCTCGATCTTTTCGATCGCGTGCCGGTCGATCATCGGGCCGATCGTGATGCCTGGGGTGAAGCCGTCGCCGACCGTCAATTCGGCAACGCGCCTGACGAACTTCTCGGCGAAGGCGTCATGGACGCCCGATTGCACATAGATGCGGTTTGCCGAAACACAGGTCTGCCCGGCATTGCGGAACTTCGCCTGGACGGCGCCGTCCACCGCCTCATCGATGTCGGCGTCGTCGAAGACGATGAAGGGGGCGTTGCCGCCAAGCTCGAGACTTACCTTCTTGATCTGGTCGGAACACTGCCTCATCAACAGCCGCCCGACTTCGGTCGAGCCGGTGAAGCTGATCTTACGCACCTTCGGATTGCTGCAGAGTTCGCGTCCGATCGCGGCACCCTCGGATGCATAGAGCAGATTGAGGACACCAGCGGGGAAACCGGCTTTCTCGGCAAGCACGAACATGGCACCCGCCACGAGTGGCGTCTGTTCGGCGGGTTTGAGCACGATCGCGCAGCCGGCTGCAAGTGCGGGCGAAATCTTGCGCGCGACCATCGATGCCGGGAAGTTCCAGGGTGTGATGGTGCCGACGACGCCGACCGGTTGCTTGATCACCAGCATTCGGCGGTCGTTTGCCGGTGCCGGGAAGGTTTCGCCATAGATGCGCTTGGCTTCTTCCGCATACCATTCGACGTAGGCGGCGGCGTGCAGCACTTCGCCCTTGGATTCCGAAATCGGCTTGCCCATCTCGGCCGTCAGGATCGCCGCGAGATCGTCCGCATGCGCAACGATCAGGTCGTGCCAGCGGCGAAGCACGGCACTTCTATCCTTGGCGGGTTTCGCCGCCCAGAGGATCTGCGCCTTAGAGGCAGCATCGATCGCCCCGCGCGCCTCGTCTATGCCCATGTCCGGGAGCGTCGCCAGCCGTTCGCCGGTCGAAGGATTGAAGACGTCGAAGGTCGCTCCGGTCCATTCCTTGGCGGCCTCCGGGATGGCGTGAAGCGGCGCGAACAGATCAGCGGACCGCAGATGTTTGGTGAGGGAAGGGGTCAAAGTCATGGCGGGCATCCTCCAACGGCGCCCGTCTGCATCCTGGGAAGGGGCCGCTTTTCCTTGTTCTTGCGGGTGCCGGCCAATGTCGGCACCCGAACCTCTCACACACGGCGTTAGCGCAAATCCGCAGAAAGTGCGACGCGGTTTTTCGTCCGCAAGCGTGCAATCTCAAAGCGATCGGTCAATTCGCCGTCACAATGACACGGCGAATTGACATGACGTCGCCTGGATGATGTCAACCACGCGCAGCGATGATCGACGCTTCGAGAATGTCGAGCGCTTCGGCAAAGACCTCGTCCTGGATGGTGATCGGCGCCAGGAAGCGGATGACGTTGCCGTGGACGCCGCAGGTCAAGAGGATGAGGCCCTTTTCCAGCGCGATCAGCCGCACCTTGTTGGCGAAGTCGGCGCTCGGCAGATTGGTCGTCACGTCGTTGAACTCGACAGCATTCATGAAGCCCGGGCCGCGGATGTCGACGATTTCTGGGGCTTGTTCGCGGATCGCTGCAAGGCGCTGCTTCAAGCGACCACCAAGCTGTTCGGCGCGTTCGCAGAGCTTTTCCTCGGCAATGACATCGAGAACGGCATGGGCTGCAGCGATGCCGAGCGGGTTGCCGCCATAGGTGCCGCCAAGCCCGCCGGGTGCCGGCGCATCCATAACCTCGGCGCGACCGGTGACGGCTGCGAGCGGGAAGCCGCCGGCAAGGCTTTTGGCCATGGTGGTGAGGTCAGGTGCGACGTCATGATGGTCCATAGCAAACATCTTGCCGGTGCGGGCAAAGCCGGTCTGGACTTCGTCGGCGATAAGCAGGATGCCGTGCTGGTCGCAGATTTCGCGAAGCGCCTTCAGGAACGCGGCAGGTGCCGGGTAGAAGCCGCCTTCGCCCTGGACGGGCTCGAGAATGATCGCAGCGACACGACCCGGATCGACGTCGGCGGCAAAGAGCTTCTTCAGCGCGGCAAGCGACTGTTCGGTGGTGATGCCGTGCAGCTCGATCGGGAAGGGGGCGTGGAAGACGTCGCCCGGCATTGCGCCGAAGCCGACCTTGTAAGGCACGACCTTGCCGGTCAGCGCCATGCCCATGAAGGTGCGGCCATGGAAACCGCCGGTAAAGGCGATGACGGCCTGGCGGCCGGTTGCGGCGCGCGCGATCTTCACGGCATTTTCCACGGCCTCGGCGCCGGTTGTCACGAAGATCGTCTTCTTGGCGAAGTTGCCCGGCGTCAGCGCATTCAGGCGTTCGGCGAGCTCAACGTAGGATTCGTAAGGAACGACCTGGTGGCAGGTATGGGTAAAGCGATCGATCTGCGCCTTGACCGCTTCGATGACCTTTGGATGGCGATGCCCCGTGTTGACGACCGCGATACCGGAGGCGAAATCGATGTAGCGATTGCCTTCCTTGTCCCAGATCTCGGCGTTTTCGGCGCGATCGGCGTAGATCTGGGTGGTCATGCCGACGCCACGGGAGATGGCGGCGTTCTTGCGGTCGGTGAGGGTGGTCATGGTGCGTTCCTGTCACGTCTGGAGTTAATATATTACATTTTTTCTGCAAGTTTATTCTGGAAGTGGTACACCTTTCACAGTCGATTGCAAATCAAATTTGGTGATCGAGACAACACGTCCGCTGATGTGCCGTTCTTGTCAGATCTTGATCGCGGCGGCTAAGGTTGCGGACACGCCGGAACTGCACGGATTCGCGCAGCGCCGTTGGGCGGTAAAGGAAAAATGGAATGGGCGCTGTGCGCTACAAGGTTGCCGAGGCGGCGCGCCTAGCGGGAGTTTCGGCCTCAACGTTGAGGCTTTGGGAGACGCAGGGGCTGGTCGTGCCCGAGCGCTCGCCGACAGGACACAGGCAATATACGGAGGGCGATCTCGCCCGACTGAAGCGCATTGCCTGGTTCCGCGCCGAGCGCGGGCTGAACCCGGCTGCGATCCGCGAGGCGCTGGAGGCGGAAGGATCCGCCGACGATCAGGTGGGCGCGCCCGCAGGTGACGGCGCCGACAATCAGGTCGGGCGTAAGCTCAGAAGCCTGAGGCATGCCGCCGGCAAGACGCTTGAGCAGGTCGCGGGCGATATCGGCATTGCCGCATCGGTGCTTTCGACGCTGGAGCGCACGTCGCAAGGCGTTTCTGTCGCCGTTCTGCACAACATCGCGGAGTATTTCGGGACGACCGTTTCGAGCCTCTCGGGCGAGGAGGAGGCGGATGCGCGCGCCGTGGTGCGCGCCGGCGAATGGCGGAGCTGGCCACGCACGACACCCGGCGTCACGGTGCAGCTGCTGGCCGACGGTCGCAACCAGATGGACTGCCACCGTTTCGTGCTGGAGCCGGGCGCGTCGAGCGAGGGCGCCTACCGGCATGACGGCGAGGAGTTCGTCCACGTCCTGTCCGGCCGGGTCGAGTTCATCCTCGACAGCGACCAATTCTACGACCTCGGCGTCGGCGACTCGCTCTATTTCGAGAGCAAGAGGCGACACGCCTGGACGAACAGGCACGACGGCGAAACAGTCCTTCTCTGGGTCAATACGCCGCCGACCTTCTAGGGAGCGCGAGGCTGCCAATTACATGGTCAGTCGAAACAAAATCGGCGCGTGGCCCCGCTGGGACCACGCGCCGATTGGCGTTTATGCTCGATCAAACGCCCGCCTCCCCTTTTTCCAGGAAGCGGGACGTTCTCCTGGATCAGGAAGCTGCGTAGCGCTTGGCCATTTCCGGCAGCCGCAGCGTGCGGATCTTGGATGCCTTGCCGGCGGTGCGGAAGGCTTCGAAGCGCTCCTTGCAGACCTCGGTCATCAGCGCGGTTGCCGGCTTCAGGTAGGTACGCGGGTCGAAGTTTTCAGGGTTCTCGACGAAGTTCTTGCGGATCGTGCCGGTCATGGCGAGGCGCAGGTCGGTGTCGATGTTGACCTTGCGCACGCCGAGCGGGATCCCCTTCTGGATTTCGGAGACCGGAACGCCCCAGGTCGGCTTCATCTTGCCGCCATAGGTGTTGAACAGGTCCTGCAGATCCTTCGGCACCGACGACGAGCCGTGCATCACGAGGTGCGTGTTCGGCAGCTTCTTGTTGATCTTGGCGATCGTTTCGATCGACAGGATGTCACCATCGGGCTCGCGGGTGAACTTGTAGGCGCCATGGCTGGTGCCGATCGCAACGGCGAGCGCATCGACGCCGGTCCTGGTGACGAAGTCGAGCGCCTGGTCCGGGTCGGTGAGGAGTTCTTCGCGCGATAGCTTGCCTTCGAAGCCGTGGCCGTCTTCCTTGTCGCCGGCGCCTGTTTCGAGGTTGCCGAGGCAACCGAGTTCGCCTTCGACCGAAACACCGGCCGCGTGCGCGATCTTCACCACTTCGGCGGTGACGGCGACATTGTAGTCATAGCTCGCAACGGTCTTGCCGTCCTTCTCCAGCGAACCGTCCATCATGACGGAAGTAAAGCCGTTGGTGATGGCCGAGATGCAGGTCGACGGCTGGTCGCCGTGATCGAGGTGCAGACAGACAGGGATGTGCGGGTATTCTTCGGCCGCACCCAGGATCAGGTGGCGAAGGAACGCGTCGCCGGCATAGGAGCGGGCGCCACGGCTCGCCTGCAAGATCACCGGACTGTCGGTTGCATCGGCGGCGCGCATAACGGCCTGAATATATTCAAGATTGTTCACATTGAACGCCGGCAGCGCGTAGTCGTTCTCCGCCGCATGGTCGAGCAGTTGCCGCAATGTGATCAATGCCATTCGCTAGTCTCCCTTGGTGCTTAAGCGCACCTTCCAGGTGCGCCACAAAAACAATCCGGCTCAAGACGCCGCATGGCATCATCGCTGGCAGCGATGGCCGGTACTCCGTGCGGCGTGACGGCGCGCGCGAATTGGTCGCGCCCACCGAAGTCAGGCGCACAATAGTTCATCGAAGTGGTTTGACAACCGGGCAAAAGGCAGGTTGCCAGAGGTCGAAAGACGCTTCAATCGATTTTACTGTGGA
>NZ_DASYHB010000167.1:0-45364 GCF_035999185.1 Ensifer sp.
TTCCGGCGCACAGGCAGCTGACGCAATCGTCGCAGCCGAGCCGGAGCCCATGGAATACGTTCGCGTTTGCGACGCTTTCGGCACTGGCTACTTCTACATCCCGGGCACCGAAACCTGCCTCAAGATCGGCGGCTTCATCCGCGTTCAGGGTTCTTTCGGTGAAGACGCTGCTGACAGCCGTTACAATCAGGGCAACCTGGGCGGTCAGTCCACGTCGGACTGGGACGTTTTCTCCCGCGCATACATCTCGTTTGACGCCAAGAGCGACACCGAGTACGGCACGCTCACCGGCTTCTTCGCTGCTGAGTTCAACGCTGACAACGACACCGACATCGGCGACAGCTTCATCGACGTTGACGAAGCCTACATCCAGCTCGGTGGCCTGAAGGCCGGCTTCTTCTACAACTGGTGGGATAAGGGCCTGAACGGCGAAACCGACTCGCTCGGCAACTTCACCGAATTCAACTCGATCGCCTACCTCTATGACGGCGGTTCGTTCCAGGCCGGTCTCTCGGTTGACGAACTCGAAGGCACCTCGACCAAGTCGAACGGTGTTGGCGTTTCCGGTATCGTTTCGGCTTCGCTCGGCGGCGTTTCCTTCGACCTGCTCGGCGGTTACGACTCTGAACTCGAAGAAGGCGCAATCCGCGCTCTGCTTTCGGCTGACCTCGGCCCGGGCGTATTCCAGCTCGCTGGTATCTGGGCTTCGAACCCGAACGCTTACTGGGAAAAGTCTGAGTGGACCGTTGCGGCTTCGTACCGCTTCAACGCCACCGACAAGCTGGCCATCACCCCCGGCTTCCAGTACTTCGGCAGCCTGAGCAACGGCTCGCTGGTTGACTTCGGTAACGACGATGCATGGCGCGCTGGCGTCACGCTCGACTACAAGATCACCGAAGGTCTGGCGACCCGCGTCTCGGTTCAGTACGAAGACCAGGACAACTCGGACGACCAGGTATTTGGCTTCGTTCGCCTTCAGCGCGACTTCTAAGATCATCTGACCTCGGTCAGAAGAGAAGCCCGGCTTTCGAGCCGGGCTTTTTCGTTTTGATGGCGCACCGCTGAGGCATCAGGATGCGCTGCCCGACATCCTGCGACCGCGCGCCGCCGGTCAGTCAAGTCAAATACTCAGCATGTATTTTGTTGGTGCGACTGACTAAGGGGCGCGACGAATGCCATTCACGAATGCGGCCAGTGCCTGCCGAGGGCCATCGAGGTGCAAAAGCGGTGCGTGGCCCTGACCAAGGGCGGTGAATTGCACCATCCCCGGGTGCCGGCGGCCCATTTCCGCGACCGTCGCTTGCGACAGCAGCCGCGAGTTTTCGCCGCGAATTGCCATGAGCGGGACGCGCGTCAGGGTATCGAACCGCGGCCAGAGATCGGGCAAAGGCGTCTCGGCCGTCAAACCGCGTAGCTGTTCAGCGATTGCGGGATCGAAATCGGCAACGGGCGCGCCGTCTTCATCGCGGTAGATCGCGTTTGCCATTTGCAGCCAATCGGAATCTTGAAGGGCCGGAAAATCGCCGCCGTGCAGGTTCTTCAGATAGTCCGGCGCCTCATCCCAGCTTGCCGGTCCCGTCGCAACATTGAGATAGTCCCTGATCGCGAGCAGACCGCCGATTTCGAGCACCGGCCCGATATCGTTGAGGACGACGCCCGCGATCAAACCGGGGAAGGCGCCGACGAGCTGATGCAGAATCAGCCCGCCCCGTGAGGTGCCTATGAAGGCCGCCCGTTCGATAGCCAAATGGGCGCAGGCGGTGACAGCGTCAGCCGTTTCGATTGCGATCGTGTAGTGGCTCTTGTCGGCGTCACGTGCGGCGTTGCCGCGCCCTCGATAGTCCAGTGCCGTCACCGGATGTCCGCCGCCAGACGGCGAAGACAGGAAGATGGCAAGTTCGTGAAAGTCGCGACTGTTGCGTGTGAGACCCGGCAAGCACACGACGGGCACTGCTGACGACGAGTGGGGAGGGGCGTACGTTCGTGCATAAAGTTGAAGGCCATCGCTTGCCTGGAACCAGTGCTCCCGAATTTGGTCCATGCGCGCCCCCGTTTCGCAGACGCCGAGGATCGTAAACGTTGAAGACAAAAGGGCAAGGCGGCATTGGAGCGAAGGGCAGGTGTAGCTGCTACATCAGCCTGGTTCGCTATGATCGGAGTGAGGCACAGCGAGCATTCGGGACATAGTCGTTGTGCGCTGACTGATGGCAAGTGCGTAAGCTCTTTCAGAGCAAATGCGCAGCCTCATGCGGTGAAGCTGCCCAGAGGGGGCAGCCAGTTCGTCAATATGGCGAATAGCATTGCCGCCGTGAGCCGCTGTACGGCTGGTAGGTGTTATCGTAGGCGCGATAGGACCGATAGCGTGCATAGCACCAGCGAGTATGGTCGCTGGTGCCAACAACTCTCGGCTGGTTGTAGTATCTCGGCTGGTTGATCAATCCGCCAATGATCGCCCCGGCGGCCAGTCCACCGATGATCGCTCCGACATTGTTGTCATCGTAGTCGCGATAGTGGCGTCGATAGCGATCCCGATAGTAGCCGTCCCGATAATTGCCGTTGCGGTAGTAGCCGTCGCGATTATGGCGGTCATAGCCGCGCCCGCGCAGCTCGCAATAGGGGACAGCGCAACTGGAACGGTTCTTGCGCTCTTCTCCGCGCTCATAGGAGAACTGCACCTGCTGCGTGTTCGTCGTTGCAGATGCGACCTTCGGAGTGCTCGGGAATGCAATGGCGGGCGAAACGCCACTTATTGCGGTCACCAGCGAAAGCGCAACAATTGTCAGCGTCTTCATGATCGTTCACCATTTCCTTCCAGGAATCTCGAACCTTTGGAACGGAAATGGCTGAAAACGTCGTTTGTGCCGCCGAAGGCCATCACGATTACTTGATCGCGACGAAAGCCGGCATGGTCTACTGACGTCCCATCCTGAGATCCTCGACGATGTCTGACTGCTGGCCAAGTCTCGACTTGTAGACCTGATAGTTCTCCATCACCCGCTGCACGTAGTTGCGCGTTTCCTGAAACGGGATGCGCTCGATCCAGTCGACAACCTCGTCGATCGGCTTGCCGCGCGGGTCGCCATAGCGCTCCAGCCATTCAGGCACGCGACGCGGACCGGCATTGTAGGCGATGAAGGTCAAAATGTAGGATCCGCCGAAACTGTTGATCTGTTCACCGAGATAGTGGGCGCCGAGCGTGGCGTTGTAGCCGGCGTCGCTGGTCAGCCGGTCCTGGGAGTAGGCGAGCCCATAGCGGCCGGCGACGCCTTTTGCGGTGCCCGGCATCAATTGCAACAGCCCGCGGGCGTTGGCGGTGGAGATGGCCCCCGGATTGAAGGCGCTTTCCTGGCGTGCGATCGCATAGGCGAGCGCCTTGCCGGAGCCGCCGATATTGGCGTTCGCCGGGATCACGCCAACCGGGAAGGCGAGCGCTGCTACGTCGATGCCCCTCCCGAACGCGATCTTGCCCACCTGAAGGGAGAGCTGATGGTTGCCGGTCTTCTCTGCTCGGGCCGAAAGCAGCGCAAGCTCGCCGGGGCTTGTGAGCTCGTCGGCAAGCGCGCGATAGATGCTGTCGGCGCGCCAGGCGTGACCAGCAGCCTCAAGCCGCGTGATCGCGCGCACCGCCTCCCGGCTTTCGAAGCGTGTCCGGTCGGCCGCCGTTGGGGCGGGGTAGGCGACATTCAGCGTCTTGCGACCGAGCCGCGCCGCCGCGAGCTGTCCATAAAATGTTCCGGGATAGCGCGCCGCGTTGGCGAAATATTCCTCGGAATTCCCCGGTCCGCCCGCTTCGGCGGATCGCCCAAGCCAGTACCAGGCACGCGAGGCCGATAGCGGACGATTGGACGCGTCCAGGATGCGGCGGAAATGACGGGAGGCAGTGGCCGGGTCTTCCATGCCGCGCAAGGCGTACCAGCCCGCATGAAACTCCGCATCGACGACATCGGTCGCTTCCGTCGCCAGGTGGCCGGCCGCAATTCGGTAGGCACCGCGAAAGTCGCCGGCATCGAGCAACCCTCGGCTGACGACCCGTTGCTCGACCCACCATTCTCCCGGGTTGACCAATGCGCCCCGGTCCTTCGGCATGCGCGCAAGCAGCTTGGCCGCTTCCTCGTACTTTTTCTCTTTGCGCAAGGCCTCGATCTGTATGAACAGGTAAGCGGGGTCCTTGCGCCAGGACGGATCGACTGCCGTGATGAGGGCGGCAGCGTTTGCGTTGCCGCGGCTGACTGCCGCCCAGGCGCGGTAAAGTGATTGCGCTTTTCCGAGCTCGCCGAAACGTTCAGCCTGCTCGACGCGGTTGCGATAAAGCAGCATCGCCATGCGCCGTTGATGGTCGCCTACCGTCAGCAAGCCGGAAAACTCGGCGAGGATCTTTGTCTCGATATCCTTGTCGAGCCCCTCTCGCTGCCAAATGGCCCGCAGGCGTTTCGCCGCGGCGTCGGTTTGCCCCTGGGCGACGAGCGCGCGGGTAAGGATGAGGGCTCCTTCGGTCGTCTCGGGCTGCGTGTTGCCGAAGGCGGAGAGCACGTCAGCCGTCGGAGGATTTTCGCGATAGAGCGCGCGTTCGGAATTGGCGCGCAGCGACTTCAGGCCGGGCCAGCCCTGAAGTTCCCGTTGCGCGTCGGCAATCTCGAAGGACGGAACGCCGCGCTGTCCGGAAACAGCGATTGCCCAGGTCAGGATATGGCGATCGAGCGTACCCTCGGCCATCGCGTCACGTGCGGCAATCGCCTGGCTTGGCTGCCTGTTGGAAAGGGCGTCAAGACCCGTCTTCAGATCGCTGCTGATCGGCGGAACAATCTGAACCGCCTGAACGGCGCTCGTGGTTTCGTCGGCTGCAACCGGGGCGGCCCTATTTGAGGTCTTGGGGTTTGAGGTCTCGGGCTTTCGTGCCGGCACGGGGATCCGGTCAGGCGTTTCGGAGCTAAGGACCGGCGAGGAAAGAAACGCAGCGCCAACGATCATGGCGACAGGCAGAAAGGTTGATCCGCGCATCAAGAACCCCGTGTTCCCCGTGTCCCGCAATCATGTGCCGACGGGGAAGTGTGGACAAGACCCGCGGCTGTTATCGATCATCGCAATTGCACCTTGCCCGCCCTGCGACATCGGTCGCGCGACATCGATTATGCCGGCCGGAACACAAGCTTTTGCATGAAAACCAGCGAGAAATGCCATGTCACGGCGCTTGCCGCAGCCACCTCACATGATTATGGTGCGGCAGTTTTCTAACCGTCGATTACGGCCAAAGCATGAGTGCATACTCGGCTTTTGCGCCGTCAGGAGTTGTGCATGTTCAAGGGTTCCATTCCCGCTCTCGTAACGCCGTTCACCGCCGCCGGCGCGGTGGATGCGGATGGTTTCGTCGCGCATGTGGAATGGCAGATAAAAGAGGGCAGCCATGGCCTCGTGCCCGTTGGCACGACCGGCGAGTCTCCGACCCTGTCGCATGACGAACACAAGAAAGTGGTTGAACTCTGCATCGAGGCGGCCGCCAAGCGCGTCCCGGTGATCGCCGGTGCCGGCTCCAACAACACGACCGAGGCCATCGAGCTTGCACAGCACGCCGAGAAGGCGGGCGCAGATGCGATCCTGGTCGTCACACCCTATTACAACAAGCCGACGCAGAAGGGTCTGTTCGCGCATTATGCCGCGATCGCCGAAAGCGTGAAGGTGCCGATCGTGATCTACAACATCCCCGGCCGCTCGGTCGTGGATATGAGCGTCGAGACGATGGCCGCTCTCAGCAAGGCCCATGCGAACATCATCGGCGTCAAGGATGCGACCGGCAAGATCGAGCGCGTGTCCGAGCAGCGTATGGCTTGCGGTCCTGAGTTCGTTCAGCTTTCCGGCGAAGACGCGACCGCGCTCGGCTTCAACGCGCATGGCGGCGTTGGCTGCATTTCCGTCACGGCAAACGTTGCGCCGCGCCTTTGCGCCGAGTTCCAGGAAGCAACGCTTGCCGGCGATTATGCCAAGGCGCTCGCCTATCAGGACAAGCTGATGCCGCTGCACAAGGCGATCTTCATGGAGCCGGGCCTCTGTGGCGCGAAGTTTGCCTTGAATCGCCTTGGTCGGATGAGCCGCGCCGTGCGTTCACCGCTTCTGCCGACCCTGGAGCCGGCAACCGAAGCGGCGATTGACGCGGCGCTGAGGCACGCAGGATTGACGAACTGATGGCACCCAAAGGAAGCCAGCGCACGGTCAACAAGGTTGTGGCGGAAAACCGCAAGGCCCGCTTCAACTACGAGATCGTCGACACCTACGAGGCCGGTCTGGTTTTGACCGGCACCGAGGTCAAGTCGTTGCGCGAAGGCAAGGCCAATATCGCGGAATCCTATGCGACGGACGAGGGGGGAGAGATCTGGCTGATCAACTCCTACCTGCCGGAGTATCTGCAGGCCAACCGCTTCAACCACGAAACACGGCGGCGGCGGAAGCTGCTTCTGTCGAAACGCGAGGTCAATCGGCTGCAAGGTGCGGTGAATCGCGAGGGCATGTCGCTGATCCCGCTTCGGATCTACTTCAACGAACGCGGCAGGGCGAAGCTCGAGCTGGCGCTCGGCAAGGGCAAGAAGCTGCACGACAAGCGCGAGACGTCCAAGGAACGCGATTGGAACCGGCAGAAGAACCGACTCTTGAAAGACCGCGGCTGAGCGAAACCAAGCACGTTCAAACCAGCTGAAGCTGGGTCGAAGGGCCGGCTGGTGCGGTGATTTGCTAAGAAATTCTGATTGGATTCAGTGATTTATAAGATCGCCGACGAATGTCTGCGTTGAAGCGGAACATTCCTGCTACCGCTGCGTTTCCCCCTAAATTTCAACGGGATCTGCAACGGGTTCGCTATGTCTCTGCGTGCGTTCGGAAGGTTCGCGGCCGATTTCGGCTCTAAGCGTCGCGAGATCGATGAAGTGGTCGGCCTGGCGGCGCAGGTCGTCTGCGATCATCGGGGGCTGCGTCGACATCGTCGAGACGACGGAAACCTTGCGGCCGCGACGCTGAAGCGCTTCGACGAGCGTGGTGAAATCGCCGTCGCCAGAGAAAATAACGAGGTGGTCGACGGTTTCGGACTGCTCCATGGCATCGATCGCCAGCTCGATATCCATATTGCCCTTGATCTTGCGGCGGCCAAGCGAGTCCGTGAATTCCTTGGCCGGCTTCGTCACGACCTTGTAACCGTTATAGTCTAGCCAGTCGATGAGGGGCCGGATCGAAGAATATTCCTGATCTTCGATGAGGGCCGTGTAGTAGTAGGCGCGCAGCAGGTAGCCGCGTTTCTGGAATGCTTTCAGGAGTTTGCGATAGTCGATGTCGAAGCCGAGGCTCTTCGATGCCGCGTACAGATTTGCGCCGTCGATAAAAAGTGCGATCTTTTCGCGGGGGTCGAACATCGTCTTTCCTTTTTCCAATGGCGGCGCATCAACGCCCCTGCCGGCGGATGCGCAAAAATAAGTCGTTTACATTAATAATTGCTGATATTGCAAATAATGTAGCTTATGTATTGCATTATTCCAGCTGAGCGCTTGCGAATATAGCTAGTTTTAGCAGTTGCTATAGATCGTCCACACCCCAGGCGTGCCTTTTCCATCGGGCGTTTCACGGCATCACGCAGAATGCAACCTGTGTGTGTGTGGTGAGGGTTCTCCAGCCCGATAGGATCGCATTTTATCACGAAGTGTGACGCTACGTGAGGTCCACTTGAAGGAAAAACTTGAACTTGCCTTGTTTTGATTGTATCCGGGCGGCTAAATCCAGAAATCGAAGCCGACGAGGCCGTCGCTAGACGGCTGTTCCGGTTTCGAGTCGTCAATCCGTGCAGCGGCAATGCCGCCGCGCTTCGAGCCCAAAAGGACAGGCAATGGCCCGCGTCACCGTCGAAGATTGCATCGACAAGGTCGATAACCGTTTCGAACTCGTTCTGCTTGCCAGCCACCGTGCGCGCCTGATTTCTCAGGGTGCTGCCATCACCATTGACCGTGACAACGACAAGAACCCGGTTGTCGCACTTCGCGAGATCGCGGATGAGACGCTGTCTCCCGGCGATCTCAAGGAAGATCTGATTCACTCGCTGCAAAAGCATGTCGAAGTGGACGAGCCCGAGCCGGATCCGGCTTCGCTCATTCAGACGGACGCCGAGACGACGTTTGCCGAAGTTGCCGAAGACGAAGATCAGCCGGAAGCGATCACCTTCGACCGCATGTCGGAAGAAGAACTGCTGGCCGGCATCGAAGGTCTCGTGCCCCCGGAAAAGAGCGACGACTACTGAGATCCGTCGCGGAACGCCCGTTCCCACGTGTTTTCAAAGCAGTGCGCCACTCGTATGATTGGCGCACTTTTTTTGTTTGTTTCTTCCAAGGGACCGCCAGCGAATGATGCGCCAATACGAGCTCGTTGAGCGCGTGCAAAAGTACAAGCCCGACGTCAATGAAGCCTTGCTGAACAAGGCTTACGTCTATGCGATGCAGAAGCATGGGCAGCAGAAGCGGGCAAGCGGCGACCCCTACATCTCCCATCCCCTGGAAGTCGCGGCGATCCTGACGGAAATGCGGCTCGACGAGTCGACGATCGCAGTCGCTCTGCTGCACGACACGATCGAGGACACGACGGCGACGCGGCAGGAGATCGACGATCTCTTCGGCGAGGATATCGGTGCGCTGGTCGAGGGGTTGACGAAGATCAAGAAGCTCGATCTCGTGACCAAGAAGGCGAAGCAGGCCGAAAACCTGCGCAAGCTGCTGCTGGCGATTTCGGACGACGTGCGGGTGCTGCTCGTCAAGCTCGCCGACCGTCTGCACAACATGCGCACGCTCGATCACATGTCGGCGGAAAAGCGGGCCCGCATCTCCGAAGAAACCATGGATATCTATGCGCCGCTCGCCGGTCGCATGGGTATGCAGGACATGCGCGAGGAACTTGAAAACCTTTCGTTCCGCCACATCAATCCCGAAGCGTTCGAGACGGTCACTCGACGGCTCGAGGAGCTTTCCCAGCGCAATGAAGGCCTGATCAAGAAGATCGAGGACGAGTTGCGCGAGCTGCTTCAGGCCGAAGGCTTGAAGGCGGCCCAGGTCAAGGGCCGGCAAAAGAAGCCCTATTCGGTATTCCGCAAGATGCAGTCGAAGTCGCTGTCCTTCGAGCAGCTTTCCGACGTCTGGGGTTTCCGCATCATCGTCGACGACATTCCGTCGTGCTATCGCGCGCTCGGTATCGTCCACACGCGCTGGCGGGTCGTGCCCGGCCGGTTCAAGGACTATATCTCGACGCCGAAGCAGAACGACTACCAGTCGATCCACACCACGATCGTCGGTCCGTCGCGCCAGCGCATCGAGCTGCAGATCCGCACGCGCCGCATGAACGATATTGCCGAGTACGGTATCGCGGCCCACTCGCTCTACAAGGACAAGGAGGGCAACGCCAACGACACGTCCCTGTCGCCGGCGTCGAACGCCTATTCCTGGCTGCGACGCACGATCGAATCCCTTGCCGAGGGCGACAATCCGGAGGAATTCCTGGAGCATACCAAGCTCGAGCTGTTCCAGGACCAGGTCTTCTGCTTCACGCCCAAGGGGCAATTGATCGCGCTGCCGCGCGGCGCGACGCCGATCGACTTCGCCTATGCTGTCCATACCAATATCGGCGACACCTGCGTCGGCGCCAAGATCAATGGCCGCATCATGCCGCTGGTCACCCGGCTTAACAACGGCGACGAGGTGGAGATCATCCGCTCGGGCATCCAGGTGCCGCCGCCGGCGTGGGAGGAAATCGTCGTCACCGGCAAGGCGCGTTCGGCCATCCGCAGGGCGACGCGTGCCGCCATCCGCAAGCAGTATGCCGGTCTCGGCTATCGCATTCTGGAGCGAACCTTCGAGCGCGCCGGCAAGGCATTTTCGCGCGAAGCGCTGAAGCCGGCCCTGCATAGGCTTGGGCACAAGGAAGTCGAAGACGCGATCGCGTCCGTCGGTCGCGGCGAACTCTCGTCGCTCGACGTCCTGCGCGCAGTCTTCCCGGACCATCAGGACGAGCGCGTGACGGTGAAGCCCAGCGCCGACGACGGCTGGTTCAACATGCGCAGTGCCGCCGGCATGGTGTTCAAGCTGCCGGGCCTCGGCAAGGACCAGAACGGCGCCGTGCTGGCCGAAGGACCGGAAGCCCTGCCGATTCGCGGACTGTCCGGCAATGCCGAGGTGCACTTCAGTCCCGCCGGCGCCATCCCCGGCGACCGCATCGTCGGCATCATGGAAAAGGACAAGGGCATCACCATCTACCCGATCCAGTCGCCGATCCTGCAGAAATTCGACGACGAGCCGGAGCGCTGGATCGACGTGCGTTGGGACCTGGACGAGGCCAACAGCAGCCGCTTCATGGCGCGCATCGCCATCAGCGCGCTGAACGAGCCGGGAACCCTTGCGGAACTGGCCCAGGCGATCGCCACCAGCGACGTCAACATCCGCTCGCTGTCGATGGGGCGCGTGGCGGCTGACTTCAGCGAATTGCAGTTCGACCTCGAGGTCTGGGACCTGCGCCAGCTCAATCACCTGATCGCGCAGTTGAAGGAACTGCCGAGCGTATCCCTGGTCAAGCGTCTCTTCGAGTGAGCTGATCGCGTAGAGATGCTGACGCCCCATGCGCAGATGCCTGCAAAACAGGCACGGGGTGCACAGCGAAACGGCGAGCCATGCCGCAAGCGCATGGCTGCCGCCATTTCCTGGAACTGGTGGAAAAGGGACCTCTAAACTATCTTCTGCATCGGGAGGTAAACAAAGAGGTTTGCCATGTTCAATCAGTTGAAGAAAATCACCCGCGCCCTGCGCATCCCCACTCAGGAAGAGCGTGAGATCGCCTATCTCAACAGCTCGGTCGATCGCATCGATCTCGAATACCGTCAGCGCCAGATCGATCGCGGCCTGTTCCGCAACTACTAAGTCGATCGCATCCCGTCTCGTTCCGGAATGCATGAAGCCATGCATCCGGTGAATGGCTCGCCTGCGACAAGGTGCGCGGCGTGCCGGCGGGTTGCAAGCAGCGGGCATGACGCCTATCTTGCGGCCAGCAAATAGGCGGACGCGCCCTCTTGTGCCGGCTGACGGTGTCAAGACGCGGTCATGACGGCATAATGTTATTCAGACGTAGAAAACCGGTCACGATTTCCGAAAGACTTCGCGCGCTGCTTTGGCCGCGCAAGGGCTTGGCGCGTGGCCCGCGCTACATCGCGCTCAGGATATTGCGGCTCTCGTCGACGCCACATTCGATCGCCGTCGGCGTGGCCGCGGGTGCTGCATCGTCCTTCACACCTTTTTTCGGCCTGCACATCATCATCGCCGTCGCGCTCGCCTTTCTGTTCTCGGGCAATCTTGTCGCGGCGGCCATCACAACTGCGATCGCCAATCCCGTCACGATCCCGATGATCCTGACGGCGTCCTACGAGCTTGGGACTGCCATTCTGGGAGTGGAGAGCGCTCACGCCGCAAGCAGCGCCGATGTGATGCGCATGGTCGAGCATTTCGACTTCTCCGCCCTGTGGGGGCCTGTCTTCAAGCCGATGCTCATCGGCTCCCTGCCTCTGGCGGCGGCCGGCGCGCTTTTCTCCTATGTCGCGGCTTACCAGGCAGCGCGTCTCTTCCAGAAGCGGCGCCAGGAACGCGTCAAAGACCTCGGATCTTCCTCATGATCATTGGCATCGGCAGCGACCTGATTGATATCAGGCGGATTGAAAACTCGCTCTCCCGTTTTGGCGAGCGGTTCGTCCAGCGCTGTTTCACCGACATCGAGATTAAGAAGTCCGAAGGGCGGAAGAACCGTGCCGCGTCCTATGCCAAGCGCTTTGCCGCAAAAGAAGCCTGTTCCAAGGCGCTCGGCACCGGGCTCGCGCAGGGCGTCTTCTGGAAGGACATGGGCGTGATCAATTTGCCGGGCGGCAAACCGACCATGAACCTGACCGGCGGTGCGGCGGCGCGGCTTCAGCAGATGCTGCCGCCTGATCATCGGGCGGCCATTCATCTGACCATCACGGACGATTTTCCGCTTGCGCAGGCCTTCGTGATTATCGAGGCGCTGCCCGTTGCCCCGGTTGAGGGAACGGTTTAGAGCATTCCGCTGGAAAACCGGCCCGGAGCGATTGAAGGGCAGGCGATCTGCAGCATATGAAACCGGAATATCGGACGGGATCGAAACTGCGGACGAAAGAGAAGAGCGGGCCCCGGCGAGGGGCCTCGCGATGACAAAGGAACACAGTAGCGTGGCAGAAAAGACAGAAGCGAAGCAGAGCGGCCTGTGGGAGAACGTGAAAGTCGTTATCCAGGCGCTGCTCCTGGCCGTCGTCATCCGTACGGTCCTCTTCCAGCCCTTTACCATTCCCTCAGGTTCGATGATGCCGACGCTGCTGGTCGGCGACTACATCTTCGTCAACAAGTTTGCCTACGGCTTCTCCAAGTATTCGCTGCCGCTGTCTCCGGATCTCTTCTCCGGCCGTATCTTCGCGAGCGAGCCGAAGCGTGGCGACATCGTCGTCTTCCGCTTCCCGCCGAACCCGGACATCGACTACATCAAGCGCCTCGTCGGCCTGCCGGGCGACCGCGTCCAGATGCGCAACAGCATCCTCTACATCAACGACAAGCCGATCGACCGTGCGCCCGATGGGACCTTCCGTGCCGATGACCAGTACGACACCGGCGGCGACGTTCCGGTCTATCGCGAAACGATGGACAACGGCGTGTCCTACGACACGCTCGACCAGTTCCCGGAATCGCGTGGCGACAACACCCGCGAGTTCATCGTTCCTGCCGGCCACTACTTCATGATGGGCGACAACCGTGACAATTCGGCTGACAGTCGCTTCGACGTCGGTTTCGTCCCGGCCGAGAACCTGGTTGGTCGCGCCAGCTTGATCTTCTTCTCGCTTGGCAACGACACGTCGTTCCGCGAAATCTGGAAGTGGCCGGCGAACCTGCGCTACGACCGCCTGTTCAAGGCGGTCGAATGATGAAGTCGCGGTCGCTGAGCGCGGAAGATCGGGCAAAGCTCGAGGCCGTGATCGGCTATCAGTTTGTGGAGAAGGAGCGCCTGGATCGGGCGCTCACCCATTCCAGCGCCCGCAACGCCAAGGGCTCCAACTATCAGCGTCTCGAGTTTCTCGGGGACCGGGTGCTTGGGCTCTGCGTGGCCGAACTGCTATTCCAGACGTTTCGCGAGGCGAACGAAGGCGAGCTTTCCGTTCGGCTGAACCAGCTGGTCAGCGCCGAAAGCTGCGCCAAGGTCGGCGATGACCTGGAATTGCACCAGTTCATCCGCACCGGTTCCGACGTCAAAAAGATTACCGGAAAGGCGATGATGAATGTGCGCGCCGATGTGGTAGAGTCGCTCATCGCGGCCATTTACCTGGACGGCGGTCTCGATGCTGCCCGTGGCTTCATCCTACGCCATTGGAAGGATCGGGCTGCGCGCGCTGACGGCGCCCGCCGCGACGCGAAGACCGAATTGCAGGAATGGGCGCATGCCAAGTTTGGTGCCGCGCCCACCTACCGGACGGACGAGCGGTCCGGCCCCGACCATGATCCGCGTTTCACGGTGACCGTGGAAGTGGCGGGCGTTGCGCCGGAGACCGGGATCGACAGGTCCAAACGCGGCGCCGAGCAGGTTGCCGCGACGAAATTGTTGGAACGCGAAGGCGTGTGGCGGAAAACGTCCGCCGGAAATTGACGGAAAAAATGACGGACACGGAAAAAGATACGGCCGCCGAAAGCGCGCCGACCCACTCGGGTTTTGTGGCGCTGATCGGCGCGACCAATGCAGGCAAATCGACCCTGGTCAACCGCCTCGTCGGCGCCAAGGTGTCGATCGTCAGCCATAAGGTCCAGACGACACGCGCGATCGTGCGCGGCATCGCCATCCACGACAATGCCCAGATCGTCTTCATGGACACGCCCGGCATCTTCAAGCCGCGCCGCCGGCTCGATCGCGCCATGGTGACCACCGCCTGGGGCGGGGCCAAGGACGCCGACGTGATCATGCTTCTGATCGACAGCGAGCGTGGCCTGAAGGGAGATGCGGAAACGATCCTCGAAGGCTTGAAGGAAGTCCACCAGCCGAAGATCCTGGTTCTGAACAAGATCGATCAGGTGCGGCCCGAGGATCTGCTGAAGCTTGCGGCGGCTGCCAACGAGACGGTGCAGTTCGAGCGCACCTTCATGATCTCGGCGCTGAACGGTTCGGGCTGCAAGGATCTGATGGACTATCTGGCCGAGACTTTGCCGGAAGGTCCCTGGTACTATCCGGAAGACCAGATCTCCGATCTCCCGATGCGTCAGCTTGCCGCCGAAATCACCCGCGAGAAGCTGTTCCTGCGGCTGCATCAGGAACTCCCCTACGCCTCGCATGTCGAAACCGAGAAGTGGGAAGAGCGCAAGGACGGCTCTGTTCGCATCGAACAGGTGATCTACGTCGAGCGCGAAAGCCAGAAGAAGATCGCGCTCGGAAAGAACGGCGATGCGATCAAGGCGATCTCCACGGCCTCGCGCAAGGAAATCTCCGAGATCCTGGAGCAGCCGGTGCACCTTTTCCTGTTCGTCAAGGTGCGCGAGAACTGGGGCGACGATCCGGAGCGCTTCCGCGAAATGGGCCTCGAATTCCCACGGTAGGCTGCGCGCCGATCCGCCACGAGACGATACAGGCACCCGTGCGAACGGGTGCCTTTTTTGTTGCCCGTGTCACGCGCCGGAAACGCGCTTTCCGTCTGCATCGATGACCGGCTCGCCGTCTTCCTTGGTGAACGGCCCCTTGTGCGTGTCGGGCAGGATATCGAGCACCAGCTCCGACGGGCGGCAAAGCCGCGTGCCGATCGGCGTCACGACGAGGGGGCGGTTGATCAGGATCGGATGTGCCATCATCGCGTCGATCAGCTGTTCGTCACTCAGCGTTGGGTCGCCAAGCCCGAGGTCCGCATAGGGGGTGCCTTTCTCGCGGATCGCCTCGCGCACCGTCAGGCCCGTATCCGCAATCATCTTTTCCAGCTCCTGTCGCGACGGCGGCGCCTTCAGATACTCGATCACGGTTGGCTCGATGCCGGCGTTGCGGATCATCGCCAGCGTGTTGCGCGACGTGCCGCAAGCCGGGTTGTGATAGATCGTGACATTCATAAACTTGTCCCCTGCACAATCAGCGGGTCGGACCTCGGGCGGGCCGCGACCATTGGCCCGAAGGCATAGGGCTGATCTGGGTAGGGGGCAAGTCTTGGGTCGCCTAAAGCGACGCGCATCTTATCAGACGCGCAAAGGTCGCAGTAGCACTTTGAATTGCTGCGTGTTTTTATCCTTTGATTGGCTACGACCAAAGGAAACATGCAGTGGGACGTCAGCCGCGCCCGGCTTCCGCCGCCTGCCGCGTCTTCAGCGCCGGGCCGATGGTCTCGATCCGGTTCGTCCAGACATAGCCGGCAAATCCAGGCGGGACCAATTCGAGATCTTCCGCGGTGTCGATGCCGGTGGAGAAGTCACCACCATGGTACGGACCGATCAGGATAATCTCGCTGCCGGCCGCTTTCATCCGCGCGGCGAAGCGATCGGGCCAGCCCCAGAGGAACGGGGCGTAGTTTCCGGGTACGACGACAAGCGTGTTCTTGCAGGCATCCGGCACCAGGCCGGTCCATCCGTAACCGAGATAGCGGGTAAAGCAGGCCATCACCGACGACCGGTCGTAGCCGCGTATGCCCTCGATCCTTTTCTGCGCCTCGCGCGTCGGATTCTCGCCCCCATAAACACCAAAGACGGCTTCTCGCCATTGCGGCTGAGCGTCAAGAAGGGCCGCAAGCGCCGTTCCTTCCTCCGTCCGCTTGCTCTTGAAGTTGACGAGGAACTTGCGGTCGGGCAGGGCGGTGAGCACGTCGTCGAGTGTCGGCATCTGGCCGACCCCCTTGCCGCGGAACGGGAAGGTCCTGCCACCGTCGGCGGTGTAGCCATAGCCGATATCAAGCGTTTTCAGGGTTGCCATCGGCGTTTCCTCGGTCACACCCTTGCCCTCGGTGCGGCAATCGAGCGTCCAGTCGTGAAAGACCGCAAACTGCTTGTCCGGCGTCAGATGCACATCGAGTTCAACGACGTCTGCACCGGCGTCGAAGGCTGCCTGCATCGAGGCGATCGTGTTTTCCAGATGGGCGTGGCTGGGCGTGTCGATGATCGTCGCCGTGCAAGTGTCGTTGCCGACATTCGCCTTCGGATACGTCTGGTGCATACCGCGGTGGGACAGCAGCTTTGCCGCACCCGGCTGCGGGGTCGCAAACTGTGACGTGTTCATCAACCAGACAAGGGCGGCAAACAAAGCGACTATGGCAAGGGTTTTCTTCATCCTGATTCTCCTCGTGGAATCGGGATTGCCCGATAATGTGGCGCGATAATGTTGACGCACGCATCGCGTGCGGAGCTGGAATTGCGAACAATGTGTCTCCCGTGCGCGCGATTGACCGTCGGCAAGGCCCCGTGAGAGGTAGCGGACACCGAAGGTGTGATCCGGGAGAGACGTGATGCCACAGCTTGTCGAGGGAAAATGGGTGAAGGGCGACGTTGCTGCCAGCGAGATGAAGGGCGGCGCTTTTCACCGCGAGCCGACGCGCTTTCACCACTGGATCACGCCTGACGGCACGCCAGGCCCTGACGGCCAGCCGGCTTTGCCGGCCGAGGCCGGTCGCTATCGCCTGTTCGTTTCCTATCTTTGCCCCTGGGCTTCGCGCACGATCGCCTTTCGTAATCTGAAAGGTTTGGAGGACGTCGTCGGCTTGACGGTGTCCAATCCCGAGCTCGGTGAGGACGGCTGGGTCTATGACGCGCCGGTCGATGCCGGCGAGCGCGTCGGCAAGATCCGTTTCCACTATGAGCTCTATGTGGCGAGCGACCCGACCTATACCGGCAAGGTCTCGGTGCCCGTGCTCTGGGACATGCGGGAAGGGCGTATCGTCAACAACGAGTCGGCCGACATCATTCGTATCCTGAACACGGGCTTCAACCATCTGACCGGCAACCGGCTGGATTTCTATCCCGAAGCGTTGGTCAGCGAGATCGATCGCTGGAACGGGCCGATCTACGAACGGGTCAACAACGGCGTCTATCGCGCCGGTTTTGCCAAGACCCAGGAAGCCTATGACGAGGCGGTGGCGAGCCTGTTCGGCATGCTCGGCGAACTCGAAGCCCATCTGGCGACCAGCCGTTACCTGGCCGGCGACTATCTCACGGAGGCCGACATCCGCCTTTTCGTGACCCTCGTGCGCTTCGACGCGGCCTATCACGGTGCCTTCAAGTGCAACATCCGCCGGATTGAGGATTACCCGGCGTTGTCCAACTATCTGCGCGAAATCTACCAATGGCCGGGCATCCGCGAAAGCGTGCGCATCGACCACATCAAGCGCGGCTACTACGGCATCGCCCATATCAACCCGACCCGTATCGTGCCCGCCGGGCCGCTCCAGGATTTCGACCGCCCGCACGATCGGTCGCGGCTCAAAGGGCGCGGTGTCATGGGCGCGTAGCGCCGCCATTGGGACATTGCTCATCGTGAGCAGCGCTTCGCGCCCGCCATGGCAATGTGATCTCGATGCTGTCCCGACCGCCACTCGAAAGCGGGACGGCCTTGCCTCCATCTCCTGTGGAGTTTCGGATTTCCTCTGAAGGCCTTCACTTGGCCTCGAAGGCATGCGCCTTTATGGTCGCCTCCCAAACAGGAAAGACGGAATTCCCCATGGCAAGCCCTGCAAAACCCATCGCCGCCATCATCGCCGCCGAAATCAAGGCGACGCCTTCTCAGGTTGTTGCCGCGGTCGAACTGCTCGACGAGGGCGCCACGGTGCCGTTCATCGCACGTTACCGCAAGGAAGTGACGGGAGGGCTCGACGACACGCAGTTGCGCAACCTTTCGGAGCGACTGACCTATCTTCGCGAGCTTGAGGCGCGCCGGGCCTCGATCCTTGAATCGATCCGCGGGCAGGGCAAGCTGACCGACGACCTCGAAGCCAGGATTGCCGCGGTCGAAACCAAGGCCGAGCTTGAAGACATCTATCTGCCTTACAAGCCGAAGCGCCGCACCAAGGCGGAGATCGCCCGTGAGCGCGGTCTCGCGCCGCTCGCCGAGGCGATCCTCGCCGACCGCTCCGTCGCGCCGGCTGATCGCGCAACCGCGTTCCTGACCGCCGAGGTGGCTGACGTGAAGGCGGCGCTTGAAGGCGCACGCGACATCATCGCCGAAGGCATGACGGAAAATGCCGACCTGCTCGGGCGCCTGCGCAACCATATGAAGGGTACCGCCTTCCTGCGTGCCAAGGTCGTCGATGGCAAGCAGGAGGCGGGCGCCAAGTTCTCCGACTATTTCGACCATTCCGAGCGCTGGGCAACCACGCCCGGCCATCGGGCGCTCGCGATGCTGCGCGGTTGGAATGAAGAGGTGCTGTCGGTCGATATCGTCGTCGACCAGGACGATACCTCGCCGGTGAAGCCGGTCGAGCGCATGATCGCGGCCGCCTACAATGTCGGAGCCAGTCTCCCGGGCGACAAATGGCTCTCCGAGATGATCGGCTGGACCTGGCGTGTGAAGCTGTCGATGTCGTTGTCGCTCGATCTGATGCGCGAGCTGCGCGAGCGCGCAGAGGAAGAGGCGATCCACGTCTTTGCTCGCAATCTGAAGGATCTGCTGCTTGCCGCACCCGCGGGGTCGCGCGCAACAATGGGGCTTGATCCGGGCATCCGCACCGGCGTCAAGGTCGCCGTGGTCGACGGTACGGGCAAGCTCATCGAGACGACCACCGTCTATCCGTTCCCGCCGAAGAACGACATCCGCGGCACCCAGGCCGAGCTCGCATCGCTTGTGCGCAAGCACAAGGTGGAGCTGATCGCCATCGGCAATGGCACCGGAAGCCGCGAGACGGAAAAGCTCGTTGCCGACATGCTCGCGCAACTGCCGGCGCCGAAGCCGACCAAGGTCATCGTCTCGGAGGCGGGCGCGTCCGTCTATTCGGCGTCCGAAACCGCCGCCCTGGAGTTCCCGGGCCTCGACGTTTCGCTGCGCGGCGCGGTCTCGATCGCCCGCCGCTTGCAGGACCCGCTGGCCGAGCTCGTGAAGATCGAGCCAAAATCGATTGGCGTTGGCCAGTACCAGCACGACGTCGACCAGTCGAAGCTCAGTCGCTCGCTGGATGCGGTCGTCGAAGACGCGGTGAACGCCGTTGGCGTCGACGTCAACACCGCTTCGGCACCGCTGCTGGCCCGTGTTTCCGGTCTCGGGAAATCGTCGGCCGAAGCGATCGTTGCGCATCGCGATGCGACCGGACCCTTCGCAAGCCGCAAGGAACTGTTGAAGGTGCCCCGGCTCGGCGCGCGCACCTTCGAACAGTGCGCGGGCTTCCTGCGCATTCCTGATGGCAAGGAGCCGCTCGATGCCTCCTCTGTCCACCCGGAAGCCTATGGCGTGGCCAAGAAGATCGTTGCCGCCTGTGGCCGCGACGTTCGTGCCCTCATGGGTGACAGCGTTGCACTGAAGAAGCTCGACCCGAAGACCTTCGTCGACGAACGCTTCGGCTTGCCGACGGTCAAGGACATCCTCGCGGAACTCGAGAAGCCCGGTCGCGATCCGCGCCCGAGTTTCAAGACCGCAACCTTCGCCGAGGGTGTCGACGACATCAAGGATCTGAAGGTCGGCATGCAGCTCGAAGGAACGGTCACCAATGTCGCAGCCTTCGGCGCCTTCGTCGATATCGGCGTGCATCAGGACGGGCTCGTCCACGTGTCCCAGCTTGCCGATCGTTTCGTCAAGGATCCGCACGAAGTCGTCAAAGCGGGGGATGTGGTGACGGTTCGCGTCACCGAGGTGGATGTTCCCCGCAAGCGGATCGGCCTCACCATGCGTAAGGATGGTGGCGCTGAGTCAAGCCGCGAAGCGCGGGCGAGCACGCCTCCGGGCGGCAATCGTGGTGCGCCGATGCGCCAGCAGAAGCCTCAGCAACAGCCCTCCCAGGGTGCCTTCGGTGCGGCCTTGATGGAAGCGATGAAGCGCAAGTGAGGCGAAATTCCACCGCGGGCGCGGCAAGCGCCCCGGTGGCATGCTTTATAAATTAGATAATTGTAATAATCAGGCCTTTCCACCATACTGCTCCCATGGCGGCATGCGCATTGTGTCGTGCGCGCATTGCCGATGTAGCAGCCGGTCGCCGGCGGAAAGATCAGCGGAAAATTCCTCCGCCGGGCGTCCGGTGAAAGGAGTTGCGTCATGGTTCGCAAGGCGATCCGCGGCCTCGCGCTGGCCGCACTTATGGCGGCCGGTGTGACGGCGCGCCCCGTCCCGGCAGTTTCGCAGGCCCCCCTCAATTGCGCCGACCGATCCGAGGTGATCGAGTTTCTGGCGCGGCAGTATCGGGAGAAACCTGCTGCGACCGCTCAGATCAATCCGCAGGCGATCATGGAGATCTACGCAGCCGACAACGGCAGCTGGACGTTGATCGTTACCGATGTGAACGGCCGAAGCTGCGTCATCCTCGCCGGCAAGAGTTGGGAATCCCTGCCGGTGCTGCCGATACCAAAAGCGTAGTGCGCACCGCGACGGGTTGCCGGCCCTTACTGGGACCGGCCAACGCTGGAATAGGTAAAGCCGTGCTTCACGACCTCGTCCTGGCGATAGATGTTGCGAAGGTCGACGAGAACGGGCGTCTTCATCACGGTCTTCAGCCGGCGGAAATCAAGCGCGCGGAACTCGTTCCATTCCGTGACGATCACCAGGGCATCGGCCTCGTTGGCGGCCTCATAGGGATCGCCGGCATAGTCGATGCCATCGATTATCTTCTTGGCGTTCTCCATGCCCTCGGGATCGTAGCCGACAACGTGAGCACCGGCGTCCTTGAGCGTCTGCACGATCGCGATTGCCGGGCTGTCGCGCATGTCGTCCGTGTTCGGCTTGAAGGTAAGGCCAAGGATCGCGATCTTTCGGCCGCGCACGTCGCCACCGGTGGCGGCGATCACCTTGCGTCCCATCGCCCGCTTGCGGTTGTCGTTAACGGCAACCGTTGTCTCCACCAGCCGCACGGGGCTGTCGTGATCCTGCGCGGTCTTGACCAGCGCCAGGGTGTCCTTCGGGAAGCACGACCCACCATAGCCCGGGCCGGCATGCAGGAACTTCGAGCCGATGCGACCGTCGAGGCCGATGCCGCGGGCGACATCCTGGACATTGGCGCCGACGCGCTCGCAAAGGTCGGCCATCTCGTTGATGAAGGTGATCTTCATCGCCAGGAATGCGTTGCCGGCATACTTGATCAGTTCCGAGGTACGACGAGAGGTGAAGACGAGCGGTGACTGGTTGAGATAGAGCGGACGGTAAACCTCGGTCATGACGTTGCGCGCCCGTGTATCGTCGTCGGCAAGTCCGATGACGATGCGGTCCGGTCGCTTGAAGTCTTCGATCGCCGCACCCTCGCGCAGGAACTCCGGATTGGAGACGACGGCGAAGTCGGCGTCCGGGTTGGCCTCGCGGATAATGCGCTCGACCTCGTCGCCGGTACCGACCGGAACCGTCGATTTCGTCACGATCACGGTGAAGCCCTTGAGGTTCTCGGCAATCTCGCGCGCAGCGGCATGGACATAGGAGAGGTCCGCATGACCATCGCCACGCCGCGACGGGGTGCCGACCGCGATGAAGATGACGTCGCTGTCGGCGACAGCGGCAACGAGATCGGTCGTGAAGGTCAGCCGGCCCGAAGCGACGTTGCTCGCAACCAGGTGGTCGAGGCCCGGTTCGAAGATCGGAATGCGTCCCTTCATCAATGCGTCGATCTTGCTCTCATCCTTGTCGAGACAAACGACGTCATGACCGAAATCCGCAAAACATACGCCGGAAACAAGGCCAACATAGCCGGCGCCGATCATCGTGATTTTCATAGGCTCTTTCCCTTGTTGTGTTCCATCGCGAGTTCAGTTCATAGAACGTGCAAATGCGTATTTTTGCAATTGCTTATGCGCTTCAGGTTCACACCCATTTATGCCCGACTGCGGATAAAACAAGCAGTCGCCAAAGCAGAGTAATCAGTTCGGGGTAACGGGTAATCCGGTCACTGGCTCGTGCCGAAGTATTCCTTGTACCAGGCGGCAAAGCGCGCGACGCCCTCTTCGACGGGTATGGAGGGCTTGAACTCGGTCAAGGCTTCCAGCAGGTCGGGTGAGGCAAAGGTGCGCGGCACGTCGCCCTGCTGCATCGGCAGCATGTTGCGCACTGCCGGCTTGCCGACGGCTTTTTCCACCGTTTCGACAAAGGTCATCAGCGCAACCGGCTGACCACCGCCGACATTGACGACCCGGTACGGCCCCTGGCGCGAGAGCGTGTCTTCGGCCTTGTCAGCTGGCACGCGGTTTTCTTCTGCCGGCGCCACATGAGAAAGACGCAGAATGCCCTCCACGAGGTCGTCGATATAGGTGAAGTCGCGGCTCATGCGGCCTTCGCCATAGATGTCGATCGGCTGCCCCTTGTGAATGGCATCGACGAATTTGAACAGCGCCATGTCGGGCCGCCCCCAGGGACCGTAGACCGTGAAGAAGCGGAACGCGGTCGTTGGCACCTTGTAGAGATGGGCATAGCTGTGCGCCATCAGCTCCATAGACTTCTTGGTGGCAGCGTAGAGCGTCATCGGTTCGTCGGAGCGATCGGTCTCGGCAAAGGGAACCTTCTCGTTCGCTCCATAGATCGAGGAGGTCGAGGCGAGCATCAGGTGCTTTGGGCTCAGTTCCCGTGCCAAATCCAGGACGTTCCAGGAGCCGACCAGGTTGGAATCGATGTACGCCTTCGGGTTTTCGAGGCTGTAGCGCACGCCGGCCTGGGCGGCGAGGTGGATGATGACCTCAGGTTCGGCCAGATCGGCGGCGTGGCGAAGCGCGTCTCTGTCCTCAAGCATGCCGACGACGGCCTTGAAGCCGTTCGAACGGGCGAGGATCGCGTGCCGCCGCTCCTTCAATGTCACGTCGTAGTAGGGGGTCATGCCGTCAAACCCGACCACGAAATGCCCTTCGTCGGTCAGCCGCTTGGCGAGATGAAAGCCAATAAAGCCAGCAGTGCCGGTGATGAGGTAGCGCACGACGATGTCCTCACGTTGGTGTACCGGCCGTTCATACGAAGAAAGCGGATTGATTGAAAGTCGAAACCGTTCGTCTGGTTACCGCTCGAGGTCCTGTTTAAGGGCAGACAGGATCGACATCGCATGGCCGGCATACTGGCTGATCCAGCGATCGTGGATCGTCTGAATAGGCAATGCGTTCAAATGGTTCCAGCGTTCGCGCCCCTCGCGGCGCACAAGCACGAGTTCCGCCTCCTCCAACACCTTGAGGTGCTGCATGACGGTGCAGCGGTCGAGGCTGTCGAACCGTTCGCACAGCATGCCGGTCGTCTGCGGGGCAAGCTTCATGGCGTCGAGCATCTGACGGCGAAGACCGTTGGCGAGCGCCTTGAAAACGAGGTCGTCTTTCGAATCGGTTGACATGTTATGTTTTTATAACATACCTTGTGCGGATTCAATAGGAGGACCACGCCATGCCCTTCGAATTCCGTGTGAACGGACGGATTGATCGCCCCGTCGCTGAGGTTTTCGATGCCGTCGTCAATCCCGACCAGCTCAGTCGCTACTTCGTGACGCTCGGCGGTATCAGCGGGCCACTGGTTGCTGGCACCACCGTGACCTGGTGGGGCGAAGTGCCGATCATGGTGGAGGAGGTTGCCGCCAACGAGCGCGTCGTCTTTCGCTGGGACGCCATGGTCGCCAAGGGAGAGGCGCCCTACAAGACGCGGGTGGAGATGCGCTTTCAATCGCTCGACGACGGCGCCACCATGGTGACAATTGCCGAGAGCGGCTGGCACGAGAACGAGCAGGGGCAGAAGAGCTCCTACATCAACTGCGAGGGTTGGTCGCAGATGCTGGCCTGCATGAAGGCGTGGCTGGAGCACGGCATCAACCTGCGCCAGGGCTATTACGTGAGCGAGCTTTCGGGCAAGCCGGCGCTCGAGCCGCAAGGCTGACCTGACACGCAAAGACTGCCGGCGCGTCCGGGGCGAGCGCCGGGGAAATGCGTGCGGATGCCGGAGACCCCATGGACGTCCGGCATCCGGCTTGAACGATCAATAGGCCGGCGGCAAGCCGCCATTGCCGACGCTTGCCATCGGAACACCCCCGGCCGGCTCGCTCAACGGCGCTTCGGCCTGTAACACGACGACGCGCGAATCGATCGGCACGCGGCTGTAGAGATCGATGATGTCGGGGTTGAAGAGGCGGATACAGCCGCTCGACACAGCCTTGCCGATCGACCAGGCCTCGGTGGTGCCGTGGATGCGGAACAGCGTGTCGCGATTGCCCTGGAAGAGATAGAGCGCGCGCGGACCGAGCGGGTTGCGCACACCCGGCTCCATGCCGCCGGCAAGCGGGCCGTAGCGCTCCGGTTCGCGCTCGACCATGCTTTGCGTCGGTGTCCAGCGCGGCCACTCGGCCTTGCGGGCAATGCGTGCCTCGCCTTCGAACTCGAGGCCGGCCTTGCCGACGCCGATGCCGTAGCGCATGGCCATGCCACCGTCCTGAACCAGATAGAGGAAGCGGTTCTGTGTATCGATGACGATCGTGCCCGGCGGCTCGTGCGTCTGGTAGGCAACCTGCTGGCGCAGATAGCGCTTGTCCACCTTGCTGATGTCGATGGCATCGAGCGGGTACTTTTCGTTCGGAAGCGCCCCGTACATCGCCACATAGTATGGATCCGGTCCCTTCGGCTTGGCCGGCCCCGAGGTGGTGACGCAGCTCGCGAGCGTCGAGGTGGCGAGAAGAAGGGCGAAGAGCTGCGCCAAGCGGCCGGCGCTGTTCCGGGACACACACATAATGAAGTTTATTATCCTGCTGATTGTCATTTTGGGCGGGAGGCACGGCTTTTGCCGCTCTTCCGTTCTAATGTCAAAGACGGCGTCCGGGCGGCGACAGCATGTCGCAAATGAGGCAACCAGCGAGTGTGGCCGAATGGCGACACTCGACGGCGTCACGCTTGCGCTCGCAACATCGCTTGATCCGATTTCCGTCGCGGGTGTATTCCATGTGCATGCAATGGAACGATCAGGCCATCATTCTCGGGGTTCGGCGACACGGCGAAAGCTCGGTCATCGTCGAAGTCATGAGTGCTGCCCACGGCCGGCACCTCGGCATGGTGCGATCGGGACGGTCGCGCGCCATGCAGCCGGTGCTGCAGCCGGGCAATACGGTTGAAGTCACCTGGCGCGCTCGGCTTGATGAGCATTTGGGCGAGTTCAGGATCGAGCCCGTCGAATTGCGCGCCGCCCGGCTGATGGAAACCGCGACATCGGTTTATGGCATCCAGGCGCTGGGCGCACTCCTGCGTCTGCTTCCCGAGCGCGACCCGCATCCGCATCTCTACGAAGCGCTCACCGTGATCGTCGATCACCTCGCGGATCCCGCCGATGCCGGCGAATTGTTCGTACGCTTCGAACTCGCTGTCCTCAACGATCTCGGCTTCGGCCTCGACCTCAGCGAATGCGTGGCGACAGGTGTCCGCACGGACCTCGTCTATGTCTCGCCGAAATCGGGCAGGGCCGTATGCCGCTCGGCGGGGGAGCGTTATGCCGAGCGCATGCTGGCGTTGCCGGGCTTCCTTTCAACCGAAGCACGGCAGGCCGCAGACCATGACAGCCTTGCGTCCGCCTTTCGTTTGACCGCCTTCTTTCTTCACCGTCATGTCTACGAGCCGCGTGGTCTCGACGTCTCTTCTGCCCGCGACGGCTTCGTGCATGCGGCGCTCAAGGCGTTGAAAGCCCAAGCCTCGGCCGCCTGACCCCAGGAAAAATGTTTCAGGAGTTTCAGATGGTTCAAGAGCTTTATCCCGGCATGCCTGTGTCAGGCATCGGTGTGCTCTCGCTTGATCGTGTTGCCCGTGATGGCGGTCTCAAGGCGATGCAGGACCTGATGAGCGGCGAACTACCGGCACCACCGATGTCGGCGACGCTGAAGTTCGGGCTTGCGGAGGTGGAGGAGGGCCGGGTGGTCTTTAGAGGTCTGCCGACCGAGGAACATCTCAACCCGCTTGGAACGGTTCATGGCGGATGGACGGCGACGATCATGGACTCCGCGCTCGGCTGTGCGGTTTTCACCACGGTGAAGCCCGGCGAAGCCTATACGACGGTCGAGTTCAAGGTGAACCTCGTGCGCCCGCTGCTGCCAGACATGGGCGAAGTTTTCTGCGAGGGCCGTATCGTCCATCGCGGCCGCACCATCGCAACCTCCGAGGCCTGGCTGCGCGACGGCAACGGCAAGCTGCTGGCGCATGGCACCGAGACCTGCGCGATCTTTCCGATCGACAATCTGCGGCGCTAAGCAATTCCAGGAAAAGTGCAAAGCGGTTCTCCGTCCGGAATAGCGGCATGAAAAACAATTCCAGGAAAAGTGCGAAGCGGTTTTCCGTCCGGAGTTGCGGCACGAAAACCAACGCCGGAACGAAAACGCCGCGCGTTGCGCGCGGCGGTCTTCTCGTCAATCGCAGCTCTTGTCAGCCGATGCGGCCGCCACCCTGCTTGGTCACGGCAACGACGGCCGGGCGTACCGGCATGTCGTCCTTGAAGTCCGGCCAGCGGGTTGCCGGCGTCTCGTAGGTGGCAAGGCCGGCGTCGCCCGGATGCTGGACGGCCAGGAAGAAGGTGTCCGACGTCGGGTTGAAGCAGGGACCGCACATCTCGGCGCCAACAGGCACGCGGAAGAAGAGCTTGGAGGTGCCGCGGGCCGTGCCGTCCGTGTCGATCGCCCAGATGCCGTCGGTGCGACCTGTATCCTTCTCGTTGTTGCCATCGGTCGCGACCCAGAGACGGCCGTCGGCGTCGATCGCGCAATTGTCGGGCATGCCGAACCAGCCGTTCTTGGTTGTCGCCGTCGAGAACGAGGCACCGACTTCGGCAACACCCGGATCGCCGCACTTCAAAAGCACGTCCCAGCGGCTCTTCAGCGAGGCGAAGTCGCCATCGGTCTCGCTGATTTCGACGATATGGCCGAAGGCATTCTTGGCGCGCGGGTTGGCGGCGTCGACTTCGTCGGCCTTACGCTTGGTGTTGTTGGTCAGCATGACATAGACCTTGCCCGACTTCGGGTTCGGCTGGATGTCTTCCGGGCGGTCCATCTTGGTGGCGCCGAGCGCGTCGGCTGCAAGACGTGTGTTGATCAAGACGTCGGCCTGCGAGGCAAAGCCGTTGGCTTCGGTCAGCGGCCCTTCGCCGTGGGTGAGGGGCATCCAGGTGACGGTGCCATCCTCGTCGAACTTGGCCACATAGAGCGTGCCTTCGTCGAAGAGGTCCATGTTGGCGACGCGATCGTTGGCGTTGAAGGTGCCCTTGGTCACGAATTTGTAGACATAGTCGTAGCGCTCGTCGTCGCCGGAATAGAGCACGACGCGGCCGTCCTTGTTGACGATCGATTCGCAGCCCTCGTGCTTGTAGCGGCCAAGTGCGGTGCGCTTCTTCGGCACCGAGGTCGGGTCGAGCGCGTCGACCTCGACGATCCAGCCGAAGCGGTTGGGCTCGGTCGGCTCCTTGGAGACGTCGAAGCGGTCGTAGAAGGATGCCCATTCGTACTGGCCGCCCGGCGCGCCAAGGCGCTTCAGCTGCTTGTATTCCGGATGATCCTCGGCGAGTTCGCCGCCGAAATAGCCGTTGAAGTTCTCCTCGGCCATCATGTAAGTGCCCCAGGCGGTAACGCCGCCAGCGCAGTTGTTGATCGTGCCGAACACGCGTCTGCCGGTCGGGTCCGACGGCGTCTTCAGACGGTCGTGGCCGGCGGCCGGACCCGTGACCTGCATCTCGGTGTTGGCGGTGATGCGGCGGTTGTACTTGCCGTCAAGCACCGGCTGCCATTTGCCGTCGACCTTGCGGATTTCGATGATGGTGCCGCCGTGCGCCGCCATTTCGATGTCGACCAGCTCCTTGGTGTATTCGCCGAGAACGACCTTTTCTTCCTCGACCTCCTTGCCGTCCTTGGTCACCTTTTCCTTCACCACGGAGGCGAAGGCCGGGAACATCAGTTCGGCGTTGGTGTACTCGTGGTTGACGACAAGCAGGCCGTGATCGGCGCTGCCGTCGAGCGGGATGAAGCCGACATAGTCGTTGTTGTAGCCAAACAGCTTTTCCTGGGCGGCGGCGGTCTGGTTCTTCGGGTCGAAATCCGGGCTGTCGGCGAAGATCTTGTCGCCCCAGCGCAAAAGCACGTCGGCGTCATAGCCTTCGGCCACGTGGTGCTTTTCGTCGATGCCGGCTTCGATCTCGGTGAAGTCGAAGCGCGAGCCTTCCTCGGCGCGTGCTTCTTCAGCGGTCAGTAGTGCGAGCGGGCTGACGGTGGTGGAGATGGCAGCAACCGCCAGCGACCCGCCGATGAAGGAGCGGCGCGAGAACCGGCGATGGATGATGTCGCCCATCGTCGGATTGGTGGAACAGTTCTGGCCGACGTCTTCCAGCTCTTCCCTGCGCTCCGTCAGCGTCTTGAATTCGGTTTCTTCGGTCGGTCCGAGGTGCGTGTCCATGGTCGGCTCTCCTGGTTGAACGTGGAAACCACCGCGGGCGCGCCACGGTGCTCATCCGCCTGTATCAGCTGCCCGGTGACAGTTCTGCGACAATTCCGTGAAGAGATTGCAGCGCTTGAACGTCTACTGCATGTTTCCTGAAATCCATCTGTTTCAGGAAACATGTAGCATTTCAGGGTGCTGCAGCGACCTTTGCGCCCGTGATAAGTCGCGCGGCGCTGTAAAGATTTGGCGAGTGCGCAAAAGTTTGTATGGTTGCGCCGAGCACGCCAGTGCGACCGTCAGGGGAAAACATGTTCGAACTCTTTGCCTTTGTTGCTTTTATTCTGGCTCTTTCCGCATTCGCCAGCGGCCGTAGGACGGCCGAGCGGCTGAGTGCGGAGCTGACTGCATTGAAGGCGGAAGTCGCGGCGCTGAAGGTGCCGCTGAGTGAACGCACTCAAGCCGAAGCAGCAACAGAGGAGCCTGTGGCAGCGGCCGAACTTCAGGCCGCGCCGGTGACGGATGCTGATCCAGCGATTGCCTTGTCGGCGAGTGCCCGGGAGGGAGCGCGGATTTTCGGCGACGCGCAGACCGCGACGGACGAAGTCGAGGGCGACGAGGCCGTTGCCGCACCTACCGAGCAACCGCTTCCGGTCGCCGCCGCCCCCCGGCAGGCCGAGAGCCTGGAAAGCCGTCTCGGCGCACGCTGGGCAGTGTGGGTCGGCGGCGTTGCGCTGGCGCTCGGCGGCGTCTTCATGGTCAAGTACTCGATCGATGCCGGGCTCCTCAGCCCGGCGGTGCGGCTGACGCTGGCTGCGCTGTTCGGGCTTCTGCTGGCGGGTGCCGGCGATATTATCCGCAGGCGCGCCGTGCCTGTTATCGCCAACGAGTTCCAGAACGCGATGATCCCCGGCATCCTGACGGCCGCCGGCGCGGTGACACTGTTTGGCGTCGCCTATGCTGCGCACGGTATCTACGGCTACATCGGCACCGGCACCGCCTTCATTCTCCTTGCCGCGATTTCGCTGGCGACCGTCGGGCTGTCGCTGCTGCACGGGCAGGCGCTGGCCGGTCTCGGCCTGCTTGCCTCATTGCTCACGCCGGCGCTGGTGTCCAGCAGCGAGCCGCGCCCCTGGGTGCTGTTCGGCTTCCTCTCGGTCGTGTGGCTGGCGACCCTCTTTGCCTCGCGGCTGCGACGCTGGACCGTGGTTCCGACGCTTGCCAATGTCGGCGTCGGGCTCTGGGGTCTGGCCTATATTGCCGCGGTTGCTCCCTTTGAGGCGCGACCCGTGGCCTTCGCCTTGCTCGTCATGATCGCCGGCATCGGTCTCGTCTGGCCCGGAGCCATCGAACCGGAATCGCCCGTCGAAACGCCTGAAACGCCCGAAGTATCGGCGACGCCCGAGGCGGCTGGTGTGATTGCGCGGCCCCGCGCCGTCGCCGGACCATGGGAACGCCTGTTCATCCCGCCGCATGCGGCGATCTCCATTTCCGCCGCCATCGTCGTCACCGTGTTGGCGCTTCTGTTGATCAGCCCGGCCGTTACCGCGATCAGCTATCCCGTAACCGAGTTTGCGGTCGTCATCGCCGGACTGGCAATCCTGGGAGCACTGCGGCCGACCGCCGTCTATCCCGCCCTCCTGTCCGCGGTCGGCGCGGTTGCCGGTGTCTGGAGCCTGACGGCGCTTAGCGGTGTGCTTGCCTATCTCGATCCTTCACTTGCCAACGCTCTGCCGGCTATCGTCATTCCTGGCCGGACAGCCATGATCACGGCGATGTTGCTTGCGGCGCTTTTCGTGGCCCTCGGCGGGTTCGCTTTGGCGCGCCGCCTCCACAGCCATGCTCAATATGCGACGCTCTGGGGCGGCATCGCTGCGGCCGTGCCTTTCGCGCTAATTTCAATGTCGTTTCTGATGACGGGCAATTATGCCTTCGACCTGCCGCACGGACTATTCTCGTTGGTCGCGGGGGCCTCCTTGCTCGCCCTTGCCGATTGGCTCTACCGGCGCGATGGTGAAGCCCGGACGATCGATATGGCGGCCGGTCTGCTGGTCGCCGGATCTTTCGCGCAATTCGTCCTCATGCTTCACGCCTGGACTGACGGGCTCGCAACCACGCTTGCAATCGCGGTGCTCGGCGCGGCCTACGCCGCAGCAACGCGGATCCGTGCCTGGCCGATCCTCCCCTGGATCACGGGCGCGGCAGCGATCGTCGTGCTCGGGCGTATCGCCTGGGAGCCAACGATCGTCGGCGCCGGCAATCTGGGCACGACCCCGGTCTTCAATGCATTGCTACCGGGCTACGGCATTCCGGCGGCACTGCTTGCGGGTTCCGCCTATTTCCTTCGCTCCTGGCCGGACACGCGCGTGCGCAACCTCCTGCAGGCACTTGCGAGCCTCTTCGTTCTTTTGACGCTCGCGATCCTCGTGCGCCATGCCATGAACGGAGGCGTGCTCGACAGTTCGGTGCCGACGCTTGGCGAGCAGTCGATCTACACGCTGCTGGCCATCGGCGCCTCGGCGATCTTCCTCAGCCTCGACCTGAAATCGCCGAGCCCGGTCTTCCGTTACGGTGGCATGGGTCTCGGCGTACTCTCGATGCTCTCGGTGCTGTCGGCACATCTCTTCGGGCTCAATCCCTATTTCAGCGGTGAGCTTCTCGGACGCATCCCGTTCTTCGATCTGCTGTTGATTGGCTACCTGCTGCCGGGGCTCGGTTACGCCGGCTTGGCCTGGTATGCCCGAGACAAGCGGCCGCTCCCCTATGTCATGGCGCTTGCCGTCAGTGGCGCCGTGCTCGCCTTCGCCTGGGCAAGCCTTTCGGTGCGTCGCGCCTGGCAGGGCGAGAATATCGCGGACTGGAAGGGTTTCCTGCAGGGCGAAACCTACACCTACTCGGTCGTCTGGCTGTTGCTCGGCGTGCTTATGCTGGTGCTCGGCTCGCGCTTCCAGGCAAAAAGCATCCGTATCGCCTCTGCGGTGCTGGTCTTCGTTGCCGTGCTGAAGGTGTTCCTGATCGACATGTCCAACCTCGAAGGCTTCCTGCGGGCACTGTCCTTCATCGGCCTTGGCGGTGTATTGATCGGCATCGGTCTCTTCTATCAGAAGATTCTCTCCGGGGTGGGTGCTGCGCCGCCAGCGCCTGCGACCCCGGCCGAACAGCCATAGGACATCTCGGTGACACATTACTCGAAACTGGCGGCCGCCTTTGCGCCGCATGAGGAGCTCGCGGCCGCGCTCTTGCCGCACGCCTTTGCCGCCGATGACGGCTCGCATGATGCGGCGCACCTGATCCGCGTCTGGAAGAACTCAGCACGCATCCACGCAGAGGAGGGTGGTGATCCGCGCACGCTCGCCGCGGCGGTCCTGCTGCACGACTGCGTTTCGGTCGAGAAGAATTCTCCGCTGCGCAAGGAAGCATCACGGCTGGCGGCAGAAAAGGCCACGGAAATCCTGAAGGACCTCGGCTGGGACGCCGCGCAAATCGCATCGGTTGCCCACGCGATCCTCACCCACAGTTTCTCGGCCAACATTCCGCCGGAGACACTCGAGGCGAAGATCCTCCAGGACGCCGATCGGTTGGATGCGATCGGCATGGTGGGGGCTGCCCGGTGCTTCTACATCGCCGGGCGTATGGGCAGCGGTCTCTATGACCCGCTTGATCCGCTGGCCGAGGCGCGGGAACTCGACGACAAGGCATTTGCCATCGACCATTTCGAGACCAAGCTGTTCCGGCTTGCCGACGGGTTCAAGACCGGGGCAGGGCGTCATCTCGCCACCGAGCGGGAACAGCGGCTGCGCGACGTGCTGGCCATGATGCTGGATGAAATCTAGAGCCGTGCCAGGAAAAGAGGACGTGTTTTTCTGCGCGGCATGGCTGCGTGCGGATTGCACCGGAACATTTCTCCGTTTCCATCAAACAGAGAAATGATCTAGGCCTTTCAAAGGATTGTCGTCGCCTGGTGAATCAGATCGTCAGGCGCCTGAATCAGTTTCTTAGGACGAAGGAATTGCCCATGAAGGTGACCGGTCTCAACATCCATCCGCTGAAAAGTGGTCGCGCGATTGCCCGCGAGGCGGTTGTCGTCAATCTTGACGGCTTCGAAGGTGATCGGCGCTTCATGCTGGTCGAACCCGACGGGCGCTTCATCACCCAGCGCGAATTGCAGCCATTGGCCCAGGTCGAGGCTACACACATCGACGGCGGCGTGCATTTGAAGAAGGGCGCGGACGAGGTTTCCGTCCGCTTCGACCCGGATCGTCGCCTCAACGTCGTCGTCTGGGGAAGCGAAGTCGATGCCGCCGTGTCCGACGACGCGGCAAACGAGACCTTGTCCGCCTGGTTCGGGCGTCCGGTCAAACTCGCGCATATGGATGCAACGGCCGAACGGCTGGTCGGTGCCGACTGGGCCGGATCAGCAGCGCCCGTTGGTTTTGCAGATGGCTTCCCGATCCTGATCACCACGACCGGTTCGCTCGCCGACCTCAACCGCACGCTCGCCGACAAGGGCCAGGAGCCGGTCGGCATGGATCGCTTCCGCACCAACATCCTCGTCGATTGCGACGACGCCTGGGAGGAGGATTTCTGGGAAAGCGTGGAAGTCGGCGGCATCACCTTCGATCTCGTCAAACCCTGCGCCCGCTGCATAATGACGACGCAGGACCAGATCACCGGCGAGCGCATCGGCGGCAATCCGATCCAGGGGCTTGCCGAAAAGCGCATGTCGGCCGACCGCCGTGTGCCCGGCGTCCTCTTCGGTTGGAACGCGGTGCCGCGCAACGCCGGTACCGTGCGGCTCGGCGACGAGGTCAAGGTCATCGGCCGGCGCGGCGAGCGCTGGCCGATGAAAGTGCGCGCTTCGGCTTGAGAAGTCTCAAGCCCAGGGCGAAATGCCGAGCAGCTTTGCGCCGAGATCGGAAAGACTGGCAGGGGTCGCGTAGTGCTTCTCCCAGTCACGCGGATCGCCGGGGAAGGCGTCGCGCTTCGGGTGATCGAGCTCGCGCCACAGCCGCACCCGCTCTTCCCGTTCGGCGACATTGTCCCATTCCGCCGGATGCATCGAAATGTATTGCGCCATCCGCACGCGCCCGTCGGAGTGGTTGGGACGTACGCCATGGGCAAGCAGGCTGTTGAAGATCAAGAGGTCACCTGCCTCCATCTCGATGTTGACGGCGGAAAGTCCTGACATGTCCGGGTGCATCGGGTCGCGATCGGCCGGTTGGGTCTTCTCCCAGGCCTCGAAGTTTTCGAACAGCTCGGGCACGCACTGGAAGCCGCCGACGTCGCCGTCCTGCTTCTTCAGGCTCAGTACCCCCTGAACGCCGATCGGAGGCGGCCGGATCGAGGTATCGACATCCCAATGGATGAACCCGTTGGGGTTGCCCCTGATCTTCTTGGGCGGATTGAGATTGGCGCGGTCGATCGTCACCCACAGGTCTTCGCGGTCCCAGATATCGACGAAGGCACCGTAGATGCGCGTCTCCTGCCGGTTGTCCCAGAGATACTGGTGGTTGTAGATCTCCAGCATGCCGGTGTTGTTGAGCTCCTTCATCTTGTGTTCGCGCCGCTGTGGCGCGTACCAGGTCGAAGGATCGGTCGGATCTTTCTCGTCGAAGCGCCAGAGCAGGTCGACGAGACGCTCGACATTGGCCGGCGGCACCGCCTGGCGCACGATGACGTAGCCTTTGGTGATCCAGTGCTGCCAGTCCGCTTCCGAAAGCACCCGCAAAGGCAGCCGCTTGTGAATGTCCTTCAGTTGCATGTCGAGATTGGTTGCCGTCGGATGGCTGTCTCTCAGCGCCTGCATCGATGTCTCCTCGCCTTGAATGGTTCTGTGTCGATGGAGAAAGCCTAGCGCCTGGATCAGCGACATGTTGCATCCGGCAAGCCAAGACTGATACTATTCTGGCGTTGTGAGCCGGAGTTGTGCAACATGAAGGCCGTTCTGCAGAAGATCCCGCGCGCAACAAACGCCTCATCGATCCTGCTCGACCGCCGCCTCGACGACGCCATCCCGTTTCAGTGGCATCACCATCCGGAGTTCGAGCTGACGCTGACGCTCAATTCGAGGGGCCAGCGTTTCATCGGCGACCACATCGGCACCTATGATGACGACGATCTTGTGCTCGTCGGCTCCAACCTGCCGCACACCTGGCATTCCCAAGGCAAACGCAACGAGGCAGCGCCGCACGTGGCCCTGGTGCTCTGGTTCCATCCTGATTGGGTGGAGCGCCTAGACGAGGGGTTCGTCGAACTCTCCGGCGTGAAAGCGATGTTTGGGCGTTCCGCGCCAGGCTTGCAGTTTTCGAGTGAGGTCGCCGCGCGGGTTCGACCGATCTTTGAAGGCCTGCGGACGCTGCCGCCGGAAGAGCGTCTTCCCGATGTGCTTTCGCTGCTGACGATCCTTGCACGCGAGCGCGAGGTGCTGCCGCTGTCGAGCCGCGTGGTGATGCCGTCAGGCCGTAGTGTCGACCGCGGCCGGCTCGACCGGGTGCTTGATCACATTCATCTTCACTATGCCGAAAGCCCTTCCATGGAGGGGCTCGCGGATCTCGCGGCACTCAGTCTTTCCGGCCTGCACCGGTTGTTCCTGCGCCATCTCGACATGCCGGTTTCCGAATATCTGATGCGGCTGAGGATTGGCGAAGCCTGCGCGCTGCTCAGTGGCTCGGGGCGATCGATTGCGCATATCGCCGATGCAGTCGGCTATCGCTCGCTTGCCAACTTCAATCGCCAGTTCAAGGCGGTGAAGGGCATGACGCCCCGGCAATTCCGCAACCGCTTCCGCGGTGCAGCGTGAGTGCGGCATCAATTCCGGTGATCGCGGCGTCAATTTAATTGGCTTTTATCTGTTTTAGCTGCCGCATAGGATGCCGGTCTTCAATCGGAGTTATGCCATGTCCGCTGTTTCCGGAGCATCCGCGCCGTCCTACGCTCGCCAGGAAATGCCCTGGCTTATCATTGCCGCCGGCTCGGTCGTTGCGATGCTCACCTTCGGCCCGCGTTCGGCGATGGGCTTCTTCCAGCTGCCGATGCTGGCCGAGACCGGCTGGGATCGCACCACATTCGGCCTGGCGATGGCGCTCCAGAACCTTTGCTGGGGCTTGAGCCAGCCCTTCTTCGGCGCGATCGCAGACAAGTTCGGCACCTGGCGGGTGCTCGCCATGTCGGGTCTTCTTTACGCTGCCGGCCTGTTCATCATGGCCTTTGCCGACGCGCCGATCTGGCTGCATATCGGTGGCGGCGTTCTCGTCGGCATGGCCGTCGGCTCCGGTTCTTTCGGCATCCTGCTATCGGCCTTCGCCCGCAACGTCACGCCGCACCAGCGTTCGCTTGCTTTCGGCATCTGCACGGCAGCCGGCTCGGCCGGCATGTTCCTCTTCGCGCCATTGAGCCAGGGGCTGATCTCCGCCTATGGCTGGTCTGATAGCCTGGTCTACCTCGGCGTGCTGATGCTGCTCGTGCCGTTGGTTGCCATTCCGCTGCGTGGCAACGCCTCGTCCGGTCGTCAGTCCGAAGCGCAGTACAAGCAGTCGATCGGTGAAGCCTTGAAGGAAGCGCTTGGCCACAAGAGCTACCTGCTGCTCGTTTCCGGCTTCTTCGTCTGCGGTTATCAGGTTGCTTTCATCACCGCGCACTTCCCGGCCTATATCGGCGATATCGGCATTGATGCGCGCTACGCGGTGATTGCGCTGGCCCTGATCGGCTTCTTCAATATCATCGGTTCGCTGTCGGCGGGCTTCATCGCGCAGCGCTATTCAAAACCGTACTTCCTGGCGCTGATCTATATCGCCCGCTCGATCGCCGTCACCGCCTTCCTGCTCTTGCCGCAGACGCCGACCTCAGTGATCGTCTTTGCGATCGTCATGGGGCTTCTCTGGCTCTCGACCGTGCCGCCGACCAATGCGCTTGTCGCGATCATGTTCGGTACGCGGCATCTCGGTCTGCTAGGAGGCATCGTCTTCCTGTCGCACCAGGTCGGTTCTTTCCTTGGCGTGTGGATGGGCGGCTATCTCTACGACCACTTCGGCTCTTACGATCCGGTATGGTGGCTTGGCGTGGCGCTCGGCATCTTCGCGGCGATTGTCCACTGGCCGATCGAGGAGAAGGGCGTGGTGCGGCCGGCAATGGCCTGATCGCCTCAAAAAACGGGGCGTCGCGAAAAGCGGCGCTCCATTCTTGAATTCTGTCACAAAACTTTCTAAATCAACCCATGCGGCTTTGCCGCTTTTGTTTTGGTTCAATTATGCTCAATTTGAGCATAATTGAAGGGCCGCCCGAGAGAGGGGCGGAGAGGAGACTTCGATGACGCAGCTTGATTCCCTTTCGCGAGGTGTGGCGAACCCGGTTTTTGTAAGCGCCGCCCAGCGCTTCGGCATCATCGAACGGCCCGAGCTTGCCTTTACGCCGGCAGTCGCACGCGAAACGGAGCACCTCTACGAAAAGGTGAAGGATTTCATCCCGGCCATCGAGTGGCCCGTCTATGCACCTTACGTTCATGCCATCAATCGGCTGAAGAAGGAGCGTAACGCCGTCATCCTCGCGCACAACTACCAGACCCCGGACATCTTCCATTGCGTCGCCGATATCGTCGGCGATTCGCTGCAGCTCGCCCGCGACGCCGCAAAGGTCGACGCCGAGATCATCATCCAGTGCGGCGTGCACTTCATGGCCGAGACCTCGAAGCTTCTGAGCCCGGAAAAGACGGTGCTGATCCCTGACGCCAAGGCCGGCTGCTCTCTGTCGGAATCGATCACCGGCGCCGATGTGCGCCTGCTCAAGCAACGTTATCCCGGCGTTCCCGTCGTCACCTATGTCAACACCTCGGCCGACGTGAAGGCAGAGACCGACATCTGCTGCACCTCGTCGAACGTGCTTTCGGTCGTCGAGAGCTTTGCCTCCGACACCGTGCTTTGCATCCCGGACGAGTATCTGGCGATGAACGTGGCCCGCCAGACCAACAAGAAGATCCTGACCTGGAAGGGCCACTGCGAGGTGCATGAGCGTTTCACCGCCGCCGAGCTGCTCGCCTACAAGGAGGCCAATCCGGGCATCGAGATCATCGGCCATCCGGAATGCCACCCGGACGTCATCGCCGTCTGCGACTTTGCCGGTTCGACTGCGGGCATGATCAACTACGTCAAGGACAACCGGCCGTCGAAGGTGCTGCTGGTCACCGAATGCTCGATGGCGTCCAATATCCAGGCCGAGATCGAGGGTGTCGAGTTCGTCAAGCCGTGCAATCTCTGTCCGCACATGAAGCGCATCACGCTGCCGAAGATCCTCGACAGCTTGCTCACCATGACGGAGGAGGTTCTGGTCGATCCCGCGATCGCCGATCGCGCCCGCCTTGCGGTCGAGCGCATGGTAAACCTCAAGCAGTAACGGATTTTCACCGGGCGATGCCCGGATGCAGGCATGCGCATTGGAGGAGAATGAAACATGCTGACCGACCATTTCCGCCCGCAATCGTTCAACGGGATTGACGACATCGTCATCGTCGGTGGCGGTCTGGCCGGGCTGTTCTGCGCGCTGAAGCTCAGCCCGAGGCCGGTAACGATCCTTGCGGCCGCACCGATCGGCCACGGTGCGTCCTCGGCGTGGGCACAGGGCGGTATTGCGGCGGCCATGAGCCCCGGCGACACCTTCGAAAAACACGTGGCCGACACACTTGCAGCCGGTGCCGGCATCGTCGATGAGAAGATGACGCGGATGATGGTGGCCGAAGGTCCGGCGCGCATTCACGATCTGCTCGATTACGGCGTGCCGTTCGACCGCGACCTCGAGGGCAAATTGCTGCTTTCGCGCGAAGCGGCGCACTCCGAGCGGCGCATCGTTCGGGTCAAGGGCGACATGGCCGGCAAGGCGATCATGGAAGCGTTGATCACTGCTGTGCGCAACACGCCGTCGATCCGGGTGATCGAAGGCTACGTGGTCGAGGAACTGGTCCGCGAGGGGCGCTTCATCTCGGGCGTCATCGCACGGCCGGACGCCGGTCAGTCGAAGAAACGCGTGTCGTTTCCGGCACGCGCCGTCGTGCTTTGCTCCGGCGGCGTCGGCCATCTCTATGCGGTCACCACCAATCCGTGGGAAGCGTGCGGGCAGGGCGTCGGTATGGCGGCACGCGCCGGCGCGATCATCGCCGATCCCGAATTCGTCCAATTCCACCCGACGGCGATCAACATCGGCAAGGATCCGGCGCCGCTTGCCACCGAAGCCCTGCGCGGCGATGGCGCGCACCTTGTCAACGCAACCGGCCATCGCTTCATGCTCGACATTCACCCGGACGGCGAGCTTGCGCCGCGCGACATCGTTTCGCGCGGTGTCTTTGCCGAGGTCCAGGCAGGCCGGGGCGCCTTCCTTGATTGCACCAAGGCCGTCGGCAAGCATTTCCCAGAGATGTTCCCGACCGTCTATGCCTCGTGCATGGCCGCAGGCATCGACCCGGTGACGCAAGCCATCCCGGTGGTGCCGGCCGTTCACTATCACATGGGTGGCGTTTTGACCGACGCGGAAGGCCGAACCTCTATCGACGGCCTCTGGGCTGCAGGCGAAGTGACCTCGACCGGCGTGCACGGCGCCAACCGTCTGGCCTCCAACTCTCTGCTCGAAGCCGTCGTCTTTGCCGCCCGTATAGCAGAAAACATCAAGGGCACCTTGCCGACGCCACAGCTTACCGAATGGGGCGACAATGCCGGCGAGAACGACGATCCGGTGACGGTCGAAGACAGCCCACAGCTGACGATCCTGCGCCAGCTGATGAGCGACTGCGTCGGCGTGATCCGCACGCGCGAGAGCCTGGAGAAGGCAATCCGTGAGATCGAGCGGCTCGAGCGCGACAATGCCCGCATGCGCTTCACCAACATCATAGCGACGGCCAAGCTCATTGCCGTGGGTGCATTGCGCCGCACGGAAAGCCGCGGCGGTCACTTCCGCGCCGATTGCGCCACGGAACGGCCGGAATGGCGCCGCCGTACCTATCTGACGCTGGCCGATGCCAACCGGTTGGCAAGAGAGTTGGCGGAAACGGAACCGGCGTGATCCGGAGCCTGCCGACGCATGTGATTGACTTCAAGGACGAACAGCAGATGACAGCAGCCCTCCGACCCGAACTGCCCGCACCGATGATCGAGGACCAGGTGCGCGCAGCACTTATGGAAGATCTCGGCCGCGCCGGCGACATCACGACGCTATCGACGATCGGCCCGCAGCTGACCGCAACGGCTGGCATGAATGTCCGCGATGCGGGCGTGGTCGCCGGGCTCGACCTTGCCCGCGCCGCCTTCCGTCTGGTTGATCCGTCGATCCGGTTTGAAGCGCTCGTCGCCGACGGGGATCGGGTGGCGCCGGGAACGGCGATTGCCCGCATCTCGGGCCGCGCCCGCGGCCTGCTTTCGGCCGAGCGGGTCGGGCTGAACTTCCTCATGCACCTTTCCGGGATCGCCACCTACACGGCGAAATTTGCCGACGAGATCGCCCATACGCGCGCAAAAGTCTGCTGCACCCGCAAGACCATTCCCGGGCTGCGGGCGCTTGAGAAATATGCCGTGCGCCTCGGCGGCGGCTCCAACCATCGCTACGGCCTCGACGATGCGGTGCTGATCAAGGACAACCACATCGCCGTTTCCGGCGGCGTTGCCAGTGCCGTGCACGCGGCACGCGCCTATTGCGGCCACCTCGTCAAGATCGAGATCGAGGTCGATGGCCTCGACCAGATGCGCGAAGCGCTGACCGCGGCTCCCGATGTCATTCTGCTCGACAATATGGGGCCAGAACTGCTGCGCGAAGCCGTCGCCGTCAACCGGGCGCACTGGCAGCTTTCCGCCGATGCCTACGCACTCGATCCCCGCCGCACGCGGCTGGAAGCTTCGGGCAACGTCAAGATCGAAACGGTGCGGGCGATCGCCGAGAGCGGTGTCGATTACATTTCGACCTCGAAGATCACCATGGCCGCCCCGACGCTCGACATTGGCCTCGACGTGTTGATCGATCAGTAAGAGGGGCACAGAAGCGCGTGGAGCGCTTCTCCATCCGGCGGCCTAACGCTGCATGATGAACGGGCAGGAAAAGCGCTCGCCGACGGTGATCTGCGTGCCGCAATCGTAGCGGCAGGTCTTGAACTGCCCGTTGGTATCCTGGCTGTTGAGATTGCAGATCGTGGTCTGCGGCTGCATGCCGCCACCCGGCTGGTTCTTGAAGTAGTCGGGCATCTTTGGTTTCTCGTCGACGCCCGATTGAGGCGTGCCGAGCAACGACGTCAGCAGGGTCAGTGCAAGCAGCATGGTCGTCACCTCGGTCGCAAGCGGTGCAAAGGCAGGGGAGTTTGATGGCGCAGCGGTCGCGTCACACCCCTCTGTATGCGATCTAGAATATCCTTCGTCGGATGTAGTGCGATTTACGGGATCTGTTAGACTCTACGCCGAATTTCCGCGGCCGGCACGCGCAATCAGCGACCTCCGACCTTGAGCCCCGGGGCGGGGCGTTCATCGAGGATCTGGCGGCGGAAACGGAAGAGCGCGGCCGGGCGCCCGCCGGTTGACGATAGTGTCATGCCGGTTGGCTCGACAAGCTCAGCCCCTTCGACGAGGCGGCGGAAATTCTGCTTGTGCAGGTGGCGCCCGGAGATCGCCTCGACGGTCGCCTGCAGGTCGGTGAGCGTGAACTCCGGCGGCATCAGCTCAAAGACCACCGGCCGGTATTTGATCTTGCCGCGAAGTCGGGCGATCGCGGTTGCGACGATGCGCCGGTGGTCATGGCGCATGGCTTGTCCGGCGGAAAGGACCTGCCCGCCATTGCCATGACCGTCGATGACGGCTTCGGGCACGAGGCCGGCCTGATAGAGCAGCTCGTACCGTTCCAGAACGCGTTCTTCGTCCCAGGGGAAATCATCGAGCCCGAAGGCAAGGCGGATGCGCGCGCGGCGTTGTGCAATCGGGGCCGCTCCTTCGTCGCCCGCCTCCCAGCGCGCCAGCGCCGGCAGGATCGTCTGGTCGAGCACGGCCGGGCGACCTTGCCGCCAGTCTTCCCACGGCAGGTAGCCGTACCAGTCGCGCCAATGCGCGCCGGCTTCGGCCAGCCGTTCTGTGTTTTCCGCGTCGGTGCGGGTCAGCGCCAGATAACCGACGGAGACCATGTGCTTGCCTTCCTCGCCCGGAAGCCGCTGCCGGCCGCGATCGCCGAAGGTGTAGAGCTGTTCGATATAGCCGAGCTTCAGCGCCGTTCGTTTTTCGACGCGGTCACGCAGGCTCGTTTCGAACGTGCGGTGTCGGGTCGGATCGAAAGGACCAAAGGGCAGGCTGTCGCGCGCGTCACCGTCCGTTTCGCTGACCGCAAGGATGCGCGGGCTGCGGTGAACGACGGCAACGATCGCCGCGTTGAGGCCGATTTCGACGGTCGTCGGCAGCGTCTCAATCGGCAACGGCTGCTCCCGTGGCGAGAAGCGGCAGGACGAAGGGCGCGTTGCCGTCGGTATCGGCGCCACGGCCGATCGCACGCACGGCCGCCGCTAGGCGCCCGTCCCGCTGAAGCACGGCATCTGCGATTTCGACGAGCCTGCTGTTCGGGGTCGCGAAAGGCGCCGCCCGCCGCAAACGCTGCACCAGCTCGACGTCGTCCTGATCGGGCGCGACGGCAAGCGCTGCAATGAGTGCCGCCGCCGGCGAGCGGGAAACGCCCATCCAGCAGTGGACGAGCAGCGGGCGCTGACGGTCCCATCCCTGAGCGAAGGCGATGATTTGCCGGACGTGGTCTTCCTGCGGTGCGATGAGATCGCCGGTGCCGGCAAAGGTTATGTCGTTCATGCCGAGGGTCAGATGCCGCGCCTTGGCGATGACCCCGGGGCGATGGAAATCCTGGCCCTTGGCGACAAGGCTGATCATTTCCGTGCAGCGGTGTCGGACGGCCATTTCGGCAATGCGGGCAAGTGGCGAAACGATGATGTCGGGCATGTCAGATTTCCGCACGGGCCGGGACGCGCTGCGCCTCCAGCGCAAGGAACCGTTCGGTGAAAAGCCGCTGCGCTTCGACTGCCGGCACAGGCTCGATCGACAGACTTTCGCGCGTGATGCCACGTGGCTGCCCGAAGAACTTGCGTGCCTCTTCGACAGAGAAGCCTGCAAGCACCGTCGCCTCGAAATAGGCGGCGACATGGTCGGCCTTCTTGATCTTGTCCTTCAGTTCCTTGGAGCAGTGCGCCGGCAGGCCGAAGCGCAGGTGGATCGCGCTCTCCAGCCGCTTCTCCACCAGCTTGTAGCCGCCGCCGACGACGGCCTTGAATGGGGAGATCATGTCGCCGATGACATATTCCGGAGCATCGTGCAGAAGTGCCAGCAGGCAGTCGTCGGAGTTGCATTTGTTGCTGCGGCGAAAGATATCCTCGACCATCAGGCTGTGCTGGGCGACCGAAAAGGCATGGTCGCCGGCAGTCTGTCCGTTCCAGCGCGCGACGCGGGCAAGGCCGTGGGCGATGTCGCTGATCTCGACGTCGAGCGGCGAAGGGTCGAGCAGGTCCAGCCGGCGTCCAGAGAGCATGCGCTGCCAGGCGCGGGTCGTGGTCACGCGCTTGCCTCGTCCGCGCTCGTCGGAAAGGTCAGGCCGGTCCATTCGGGCAGGACCATCGTCACGGCGACGTCGCCGGCAAGAAGCGGAACCTCAGTCGCCATGGCCTCGCCGGCCTTGTCGATGCGCACGATCGCGAGCGCCGACTTGCCCTTGACGGTGCCAAGCGTGCCGATTGCCTTGTTGTTCGCGGTGATCGTCGTGCCCGTCGGCGGCAGCGGAGCGTCAGCCGTGACGATCACCACCCGGCGACGCGGCGTGCTGCGATGCTGCATGCGCGACACGACTTCCTGGCCGACATAGCATCCCTTCTTGAACGACAGGCCGCCGTTCTTGTCGAGAAGCACGTCATGCGGGAAAACGTCCTGCGGCGCGTAGTCGGCACCCGCAATCGCTATGCCCGCTTCGATCCGAAGCTGTTCGAGTTCGTCGGCACCGGCCGCGTCGCCCGATGGCACGCCGCCATAGGATCGGAAGAGGGGAGCGCCCGCCTTCTCGAAGCGGTGATCCCGATAGCTGCCCGGTGCCGCCTCCGCACCGAAGGTGACGGCGATGGCGGTGGACGGTTCCAGCGCGAGGTCAACGGCGGCGCGCAGCTTGTACATGGTCAGCCGCTTCAAGAGCGCTTCTGCCTGGTCGCGCGCCGTCTCCAGCCGGAAGCCGTCGTCCTTGCGGGAAATCAGGAAGTCGAAGAGGATCTTTCCCTGTGGCGTCAAAAGGGCGCCGGGTTTTGCCTCGTCAGCCGCGAGGGCGTCGAGGTCGGTGGTGATCAATCCCTGAAGGAGGTCTTCCGCGTCCTTGCCGGAGACGGCGACAAGCGCGCGGTCGTCGAGGCGAACTGTGGGCATCGTGCGTATCCTGCTCGGCGGGAGACAGGTCCCGCTCTAACCTAGAACCGATCACATTCGCGCTACGGGTCGACTCGACCTGGCGCCATCGTGATCTCTTGGCCAAGAGGTAGGATGTTCAGCTGCCAACGGCAAGCAGGTCGCCGGCGCTCAGTCGCCGGCGATGAAGAATTTCCACTTGCCGTCGGGCATGATGCCGACGCGGTAGAAGTTGTAGCTGCCGAATTCTTCCATGTCGGCAAAGTCGCCGGCCGTCACCAGCCGGAACAGGTCGACCTTTTCCGGCGGCGTGAGCGTGGAGAGCTTCTTCTCGGCGAAATAGGGCCAGACATAGGCCTCCTGCGGCGTGCCCTTGTCGACCAGAACGAAGCCGGTCGACAGAACGTCGAGCAGGATCGCCAGGATCTCGACGCCTTCCTGGTCGCCCGAAAGCCCCTTGAGGATCGCGACCGGGTCTTCGTCGCCGGTAACGCCGGTGACCTGTGTTTGATTTGGTCCCTTGCCAAGCAATGAACGCAGGCGCTCGATATCGCCCGAAGCAGCCGCCTCGACGATCAGTTCGCGCATCCGGGCGACGGGCGCCGGTATCTTAGAGATGTCGGTCAGCACTTCGACCGGCCCGGCGGTTTCCGGTTCGTCGGCCGCAGGCACTTCGTCCTTGGTCGCCGTCGCCGACTTGTTGATCAGCGGATCCGGCATCGGGATCTCGAGCGGCAGGCGCTCTTCTTCGTCCGGCTCTTCCGCGACTGGCTCGGCAACGGGTGGTGTCGATTTCTGCTCGCCGCTCGGGGCCTGCTCACCGGGAACGGGTTGCGGCGCGTCTTGCAGTTCGCTGAGCGCAAAAGCGGGGGAGAGCGCTGTCGGGGCGGTCAAGGCGACACCGGCCAAGAGCAGCGTGGCGAGGCGAACCGGAGCGGTCCGGTTTGCAAGGTTCCGAAGCATCGGGCAGTCCTGATATTACTGAATCGTGCGTTGGGGCGAGAATTCGCCGGCGAGCACGCGCTCCCGAAGCGAATTGAGCATCGCCTCGGCACCGTCTTCGCCATGAAGCCGAACGGTTTCCCGCATGGCCAGGGCGATGGCCGCATCGGCGATGATTTCCGGCTCGATACCGTCAGCCATGCCGTCCGCCCATGCCTCGCTCTGGTGTTCCAGCGCAGCCTGCATTTTCTCGTGGACGATCATGTCATCGATGTCGGTCAGGCTTGGTTCCATCATTCGTTCCATGCGACTTCCATTGTGCAAGCGGTTCATCTTAAGGCCGCCCGGCTGAACTTCAACTGAACGGCCGTAACGGACTCGCCACTTCTTACCACTCTCTTAACGAACTTAGCAGCCTTTTCCCGAAACGACACGGGGTCGTGAGAAAAGAGGTTAATTTATTGCTAATTTCCAAAGCGGGCGACGATTTCTGACGCAAGTGTTGCGCCTTCG
>NZ_DASYHB010000171.1:0-52464 GCF_035999185.1 Ensifer sp.
GTGCTGCTTGAGGAGGTGGTGCGTGATTCGCGGTTTTGAGGGGCCTGCGGCCGGGAGTGAGTCCGCGGGTTGTAACGGAGGGTAATGCGAAATGACCATTTTGTTGGGCGTTATCGCATGCGGGTTGCTCGCGGTGGCTTACGCCATCTGGGCAACACAGTCGGTGATGGCCGCCGACCAGGGGAACGCCCGCATGCAAGAAATCGCAGGCTACATTCGTGAAGGGGCTCAGGCCTATCTCACGCGTCAATACAAGACCATTGCCATTGTCGGCGTCGTCGTATTCATCGCCGCTTGGGTTCTTCTTTCTCCCGCCGCCGCTTTCGGTTTCCTGATTGGTGCAATCCTTTCAGGGGCTGCGGGCTTCATCGGCATGCATGTTTCGGTTCGGGCGAACGTCCGCACTGCCCAGGCGGCTTCCGTCAGCCTCGCCTCCGGCCTCGACATCGCTTTCAAATCCGGCGCAATCACCGGCCTTCTCGTGGCAGGCCTGGCCCTTCTCGGGGTCTCGGTCTACTACGTCGTCCTCACGGCCGGCATGGGGCACGAGCCTGCCTCGCGCGAGGTGATCGACGCGCTGGTTTCGCTCGGTTTCGGCGCATCACTGATCTCGATCTTCGCCCGTCTCGGCGGCGGCATCTTTACCAAGGGCGCTGACGTCGGTGGTGACCTCGTCGGCAAGGTCGAAGCCGGTATTCCGGAAGACGATCCGCGCAACCCGGCGACCATTGCCGACAATGTCGGCGACAACGTCGGCGACTGCGCCGGCATGGCCGCCGACCTCTTCGAGACCTATGCCGTCTCCATCGTCGCAACCATGGTGTTGGCGGCCATCTTCTTTGCCGGGACGCCGTTGCTCGCAACCGTCATGGTCTATCCGCTGGCAATCTGCGCTGCCTGCATCATTACCTCGATCGTCGGCACGTTCTTCGTCAAGCTTGGGTCCAACAACTCGATCATGGGCGCGCTCTACAAGGGCCTGATCGTGACCGGCGTGCTGTCGATCCTCGGTCTTGGCGCCGCCACGTCCTTCACCATCGGATGGGGCTCGATCGGTACCGTCGCCGGCAAGGACATCACCGGCTGGAACCTCTTCATCTGCGGTATTCTCGGCCTGGTGGTCACGGCGCTGATCGTGGTGATCACCGAATACTATACCGGAACCAACAAGCGGCCGGTGAATTCGATCGCCCAGGCCTCGGTCACCGGTCACGGCACCAACGTCATTCAGGGGCTTGCCGTCTCGCTGGAATCGACGGCGCTGCCGGCAATCGTCATCGTTGGCGGCATTATCGCGACCTACCAGCTCGCCGGCCTCTTCGGCACCGGCATCGCCGTTACCGCCATGCTCGGCCTTGCCGGCATGATCGTGGCGCTCGATGCCTTCGGTCCAGTGACCGATAATGCCGGCGGCATCGCGGAAATGTCGCATCTGCCGCCGGAAGTGCGTAAATCCACCGACGCGCTTGACGCGGTCGGCAACACCACCAAGGCCGTGACCAAAGGTTACGCGATCGGTTCGGCCGGTCTCGGCGCCCTGGTGCTCTTTGCGGCCTATTCGAACGATCTGAGCTATTTTGCCGCCAACGGGGACAAGTACCCGTACTTCGCCGACGTCGGTCAGATCTCGTTCGATCTCTCCAACCCCTACGTGGTCGCCGGACTGATCTTCGGCGGTCTCATCCCCTACCTCTTCGGTGGCATCGCGATGACCGCCGTCGGCCGTGCGGCCGGCTCGATCGTCGAGGAAGTGCGCCGGCAGTTCCGTGAAAAGCCGGGTATCATGGCCGGTACGGAGCGACCGGACTACGGCCGCGCCGTCGACCTTCTGACGAAGGCGGCGATCCGCGAGATGGTCGTGCCCTCGTTGCTGCCGGTGCTTGCGCCGCTCATCGTCTACTTCGGCGTGCTGCTTCTGTCGGGCTCGAAGGCTTCGGCATTCGCGGCACTGGGCGCATCGCTTCTCGGCGTCATCGTCAACGGCCTCTTCGTGGCGATTTCCATGACTTCGGGCGGCGGCGCCTGGGACAATGCCAAGAAGAGCTTCGAGGACGGCTTCGTCGACAAGAACGGCCATCGTCATCTCAAGGGCTCTGATGCGCACAAGGCATCGGTCACCGGCGATACGGTCGGCGACCCCTACAAGGACACCGCCGGGCCGGCGGTGAACCCCGCGATCAAGATCACCAACATCGTGGCGCTCCTGCTTCTGGCAGTCCTCGCCTGATCGGACCCTGAGACGCAAAAAGGCCCGCGGAACATCGTTTCGCGGGCCTTTTAGTATTGAGTGTTTGCGACTAGTTGCCGAAGTCCTTGAACAGGCTCCGGGCTGCAGCCTGACCGGCACCGGGGCCCGTCAACAGCTGGCCGAGGAAGCTCGTTTCCTTGCCGCCGGTCGGCGTCGTGCGGGTCAGCATGTCGAAGACCTTGCCGTCCTTCAGCGTATAGTGCGCGAGCTGGCTGACGGTGCCTTCCTTGTCGAAATAGACGGCGAGAATCGACTGATCGATCAGCTTCGGCTTCATGAAGGCGACGGGGCGCTTGCGCGTCTGCGAGATGTAGTAGAACACTTCGTTGTCGAAGGTCGCCGTCGTCGAGGGCGTGCCAAGCGACAGGAGAACCTGTTCGCGGCTGGAGCCGACCGGAACGAGATTTAGCGTTTCCTGATCAACCACATAGCCCTGATGGAGAACTTCACCGACATTGGCGGACTGGCAGGCGGAAAGGGTAAAGCCGGCAATGGTAGCAACGACCGCCACGCGGCCAAGCGCCTTAAAATTTCTTCTCAAATACCGCTTCGTCAACGACAGCTCCCCTTGGAGTAACGATGGCAGATCCGCCATTGCAATTCGTGCCTGCTTCGGTAAACCAGCTTCGGCTGTCATGCAACAACGGGATGGGCGCTTGCGCGCATTTCGAGAAAGCCAAGCCCGAGCTTTGTGATGATTTTTGGACTGTTCAAAAGAAAAAGCGGCAACACCGCGATTGTCGAGCGGCAATATGCATTGCTGACGTCGGCTGCGCGCCAGCCTTACCTCTATACCGACCTCGATGTGCCGGACACGGTCATGGGGCGTTTCGAGATGCTGTCGGCAACGTTGATCCTCTATTTCCGCCGCACGCGCGCCTCCGCAAGGCCCGGTCAGGAAATTGCCCAGGAAATCATCGACGCCTTCTTTGAGGATGTCGACCATTCGATTCGCGAGCTCGGCGTCGGTGACGCCGGGGTGCCGAAGAAGATGAAGAAACTCGCCGCCATGTTCTACGGGCGCCTTGAGTCCTATGCGGCGGCACTCGAGGCAAAGGACACGGCGACCCTTGCTGCGGCGTTGAAGCGTAACTTCCATCCGGAGGGCAGCGACGAAGCACCTTCGATGGCAGCGCTTGCAGACTATCTGTTGGCGGCCGAGGCGCAGCTCACGGCAGTCGCGGAAGAGGCCGTCGAGACCGGCCAGTTGCACATTCCGCCCGCCGGAGCGTAATAGGAAGATCATTACGCCGTGACCGGGAAACCCCGGGCGGCGGCTGCATTCGCGCTTGGGAGCCGTTCGAGCCAGCGCGAGGAAGGACTGAAATCATGAAAGACGACAGCCAACCGGCATTTTCCTATCCGGTGCGGGTAGGCCATATCTCGGCCAACGCGGTCAGCGTGCATCTATCCGCCAATGAGCGGGAGAGAAAGGCCCTTGCCGAGCTTTGGAACATCAAGGAGGTCCTGTCGCTCGATGCCGACCTGCAGATCGCGCGCTGGAAGAAGGATGGCGTGAAGATCAAGGGAGACGTCAAGGCGCGCATCGTGCAAAGCTGCGTCGTGACGCTGGAGCCGGTTGAAGCCGAGATCGACGAACCGGTCGAAGCGATCTTCGTGCCCGAGGGATCGCGGCTTGCCCGCCAGGCGAGCAACGACGGCGGCGAGATGATTCTCGATCCTGATGGACCCGACATTCCCGACACATTTGTCGGCGACACGATCGACGCCGGCGTCGTCGTCAGTGAACAGGTGGCGCTCGCCATCGACCCCTATCCGCGCAAACCGGGTGTGGTTTTCGGCGATCGCATCGAAAGCACATCTGCGGATGACAAGAAGCCGAACCCGTTTGCGGTCCTGAAGGACTGGAAAAAGGACTGAGGCCGCCAAAGCTTCGCCTACAATTCGGTTGTCACGCAATGGAAAAGCAGTATTTTGGCCCCAAACCGGCCGAAAGAGCCGCCAAAGCGATCTGCCGCGTGCTTGGCTCAAGCGTCAGAGCAATATGTTTCGTCAGTGCGTTCCCTTGAGTGCGCGTCGGCGGCACGTGTTGTGTGGCAGAAATAAAGGATAAGACACGCGTGGTCAGAATTTCACTTGACGTTATGGGTGGCGACTATGGTCCCGAAGTCGTCATCCCAGGCGCCGCAAGGGCGCTCGAACGTCATCCGGACATCAAGTTCGTCCTGTTCGGCATCGAGGCGCAGTGCGCGGACCTCCTGAACAAATATCCGAAGCTCAAGGCCAACAGCACCTTCTACGATTGCGAGATCGCAGTCGCCATGGACGAAAAGCCGAGCCAGGCGTTGCGCCGCGGCCGCGGCAAGTCGAGCATGTGGAAGGCGATCGATGCGATCAATGCCGGTGAGGCCGATGTGGTCGTTTCCGCCGGCAATACCGGCGCGCTGATGGCCATGTCCGTGTTCTGCCTGCGCACCATGCAGGGAATTCAACGACCGGCGATCGCCGCGATCTGGCCGACGCTGAAAGGCGAGAGCATCGTGCTCGATGTCGGCGCGACGATCGGCGCTGACGCGCAGCAGCTCATGGATTTCGCGTTGATGGGCGGCGCCATGGCGCGCGCGCTGTTCGAAATCGAGCGGCCGACCGTTGGCCTCCTGAATGTCGGCGTCGAGGAAATCAAGGGACAGGAAGAGGTCAAGGAGGCCGGCCGCCTGATCCGTGAGGCCAACATCGACGGCTTTGAATATTACGGCTTCGTCGAGGGCGATGATATCGGTCGAGGAACGGTCGATGTGGTCGTTACCGAAGGTTTCTCCGGCAACATCGCGCTGAAGGCCGCCGAAGGCACTGCGCGTCAGATTGCCGAATATCTGCGCGCGGCGATGTCGCGCACGCTTCTCGCCAAGATCGGCTATATCCTGGCGAAAGGTGCGTTCGACCGCCTGCGCGAGAAAATGGATCCCCGCAAGGTCAATGGCGGCGTTTTCCTCGGCCTCAATGGCGTCGTGATCAAGAGCCATGGTGGTGCGGACGCCGAGGGTTTCGCGGCCGCAATCGATGTCGGCTACGACATGGTGAAGAATGGCCTGAAGTCGAAGATCGAACTCGATCTGGCGAAGTACCATGGCGCCGACGCGCCGCAGGCCCTTTCCGCCGGCATGAATGATGAGGTTTGAATATATGATCCGTTCCGTCGTTCGCGGCTTCGGTGCAGCATTGCCGAAACGCGTGGTCACCAATCAGGAGCTGGAATCCAAGGTCGACACGTCCGATGAGTGGATCGTGCAGCGCACTGGTATCCGGCAGCGCTATATCGCCGGCGAGGGCGAGACGACCGCATCGCTTGGCGAAGGCGCTGCACGGGCAGCACTTGCCAATGCCGGGCTCACACCTGACGATATCGACCTGATCATCCTGGCGACCTCGACACCGGACAACACGTTTCCGGCAACGGCCGTCAACATTCAAGACCGGCTCGGCATGCGCCACGGTGCGGCCTTCGACATGCAGGCCGTCTGTTCCGGCTTCGTCTATGCGGTAACCACCGCCGATGCCTATATCCGCGGCGGACTTGCCAAACGGGTGCTGGTGATCGGCGCGGAGACCTTTTCGCGCATCCTCGACTGGAATGACCGGACGACCTGCGTGCTCTTCGGCGACGGCGCAGGAGCGCTTGTCCTGGAGGCACAGGAGGGTGAGGGGACAAATGCCGATCGCGGCGTCCTGACGGCAAAGCTGCGCTCCGACGGTGCCCATCGCGACAAGCTCTATGTCGATGGCGGCCCGTCGACCACGGGCACGGTCGGCCATCTGAAGATGGAAGGGCGTGAAGTCTTCAAACACGCCGTCGGCATGATCACCGATGTGATCGAGGCTGCTTTCGACGCGACCGGAACCACCGCCGACGATCTGGATTGGCTGGTTCCACACCAGGCCAACCGCCGCATCATCGACGGCTCGGCCAAAAAACTTGGAATCCCTCTCGACAAGGTTGTGGTGACGGTAGATCTTCATGGCAACACGTCGGCGGCATCCATTCCGCTGGCGCTGAGCGTGGCTGCGGGTGACGGACGCATCAAGAAGGGCGATCTTGTTCTGCTCGAGGCCATGGGCGGCGGCTTCACCTGGGGCTCGGTGCTCATCCGCTGGTAAAGAAATTGCTTAAGCAACAGACGCTTGACCGCAAAAGGCAAGGGCAATAGTCTTCGGTCGCTGATCGGCGTGCCAGACATTGGTGGGGGAAGATGAGCGGAAAAACAGTAACGCGGGCGGACTTGGCTGAATCGGTTTTTCGCAAGGTAGGTCTGTCACGGACAGAGTCTGCCGAACTGGTGGAAACCGTCATTGACGAAATATGCAACGCAATCGTGCGTGGCGAGAGCGTGAAGCTGTCTTCGTTCGCGACCTTCCAGGTTCGCGACAAGAACGAACGCATCGGGCGAAACCCGAAGACCGGCGAGGAAGTGCCGATCTCACCACGGCGCGTCATGACCTTCAAGGCGTCGAACGTGCTGAAGCAGCGTGTCCTGAAGGCGCATCTGGGCCGCAGGGCCAAGCAGAAACCGGTATCTCCCGTATCGTAAAGGCGGGCTGCCAACCACAAATGTGGTTGAAAACCCATCCATAAGCCGTTGAAATCGACCCGATTCGTGCCATCATCGGCACGATATCGGTTCATTGCGGCTACCGACGACTGAGTCGCGTGACATGGAATGGGATGCTATGGAAAAGAGCCCGGACGCTTTTCGCACCATCAGCGAGGTCGCTGACGACCTCGATCTGCCGCAGCATGTTCTGCGTTTTTGGGAAACCCGGTTCCAGCAGATCAAGCCGATGAAGCGCGGCGGTGGCCGGCGCTATTACCGGCCCGAGGATGTCGATCTTCTCAAGGGCATCCGGCACCTGCTCTACGATCACGGCTATACGATCAAAGGCGTGCAGAAACTTCTAAAGACCAATGGCAACAAGTTCGTCGCGGCGATTGCCAGCGGGGATCTCGCAACCGTCGAGGCGCTTGCGGCCTCAAGCAACGAGGAGCCGGCGCCGCCGAAAGCCGGCCTTTCCGAGGAAGATCAGATCGTCGGCCGCGCCAAGGCGCCGGCAAGCCGTCGCTTCTTCTCCTTTGGCGGCAACAGCGATGACGTTCCGGAAATCTCGCTCGGCAAGTCCTCGTCGGTGGGCAAGGAGGATCGTGCTCTGCTGCAGGAGGCACTCTATGATCTCCTGGAATGCAAGCGACTGCTCGATCAGGTTCGCTGACCGCACGCTTCAGCCCGCGCCTGCGCAGCCCACCGGCCGTCTTTGGCAAAGCGTCGTGACGCCAGATCCTTTCAACGGGCGATAACGTGCGCAGCGTTGGCCAAGGTTGGAGATAAGCGGAGTGGCAGCCGCTATCGTGCTGCCGTCATGTGTGGCCGGACGCTCCTGTTCGTGCGTCGGCGGGTCGCTCGCAAGGGACTGCAGCGAACCGGGCTACGGCCGGTTCGCCAGAGATCATAAGCGCTAGTAGGAAAGCCGGAAGCCACCAGGGCTTGAAGCGCTGACATCGGGCTCCGGGTAGGGGCCGGTCCACTGCGCATAGGTGGTGTTGGTCGACCCTGATGTCGCGCACCCGGACAAGGTAAGAAGTGCGATCGCTGTCAGTGCCATAAGAGACTTAAGAGGCATGGTTTTCTCCTAAAAGGGGAGACACTCCAGGCCTCAAGGGCCAGTAACAAACTGTCCCTCAAATCATCTTTGATAGCAAGCTCACGTTGCGTTAGGCAGCATGTTTCGAGCGGCGCGTTTCAGACTTGGTGAAAGTTCCATTGCCGCGGATGCAGGTTCAGCAAACCCGCACCAGAAATCATCTGTGGCAGAGCAGCGGGTGGCCAGCCTATTCGCTCCGACCGTCACTTATCCACCAGGGACATTTCTTTTTCATGCCGACTTCGATTTTCCCGCTTGCGCTCTAAGCGTTGGTTATATAGGGATTTCCTCGGTTCGGAGCGTAGCGCAGCCCGGTAGCGCACTTGACTGGGGGAAATAGCCCCTCAGCCCGAATTCTTCCCCAAATTCAAATCGTTACCGTCTTCGGCAGCATTGCTCGTGGGACTTTTCGTGGGACGTCCTGACGCTGCGTTAAGTGCGTTCCTCACGTCGTCGTCGACCGCGTGCGCATACTTCGTCGTCGTCTTAATGTCGCGGTGCCCGAGCAGGATCTGGGCAACCCTGAGGTTTGACTTGCGCAGCACGCGAGTGGCGGCCGTGTGCCTCGTGTCATGGAAACGGAAGTTTTTTACGTTGGCGTTCGGGACGGCGCGTCGCATTGCCGACTTAAGACCCGAATCGGTGGGGGGATAGCGCTGGCCTTTGACGAGGTTCTGCTTTTTCAGGGTTCGCTTGGCCGCATAGGTGAACACCTTCGTCGGATGATGGTCTTTCTGTTTCCAAAGGAGTTCGAAGATGTCGTCCGACATTGGGATGGTGCGGATCTTGCCGCCTTTGCCGGTGACGGTGAAGCGCTTCGAGAAGAAATCGACATGCGGCCAGTCCAGGCCGAGGATCTCCATGCGCCGGCAGCCGCTAAGGAATGCAAACTCCACAGCGTCATCGTAGCCGCGCTCGAGTTGCTGCATGATCGCGTCTTCTTCCTCGATCGAGGCTTCGCGGACCCGCTCTTGGGGCTCCTCGAGCATATGCTGTCCGAAGTCAAACTCGGCGACGGCGACTTTCCAGACGTTCTTCGCACGCAGGCGGATTTCACGGAGCGGCTGGGTGCAGGTACGGTTTACCGTTGCTGGGCTGACGAACGGTGACTTTGGGTTTCCCTTAATGCGTTCGCCTCGGCGCCGAGCGACGAGGCTGGCGATCACGCTATCGGTAATAGCGGTTAGGTTCGTCTTCGCGCCGATGTGTTGCTTCAGCCATTCGAGATTCTTAAGGGTGGTTTCGGGCGCGGCATTGTGCTGGCCGATCTCCATCCACCAGCGGGACGTTGCTAGATCAAGGGTAAATTCCTTGCCGAAGAAGGCTGCTTGCTCGGCTAGTTCCGCATTGGCCTGCTCTTTCCGGGCTTCTTCGAGGCGGACTGCTTCTCGCTTCTTCGTTGCACCAATATCGCCTGAAAATCGACGACCCCGTAAGACGAAGTCATAGGAATAGGTGTTCTGACCCTTTCTTTTGTAGACCGACATTTGGCAGAGCGCTCCTCGATGAATGCGGACAGATCGGCTTCTGTGTAGCGGCGTGTCGGTCTTTTCTTGCCGAGACCGGTGTTAATCCACCTCAGGAGACCTTCGTCCGTCAAGTCGCGGAGCTGGCGGGTCGAAATGCCGAGGCGCCCGGCCGCTTGCTCGGGGGTGAGCAATTCCATTTTCACAGCGCCTCCGTTGAGATAGCCAGACACATGTCACCTCAGGGCTCGGTTGGCGGCGACGATCGAGGCACGTTCGAGCACCAGGTCCTCGCCGATCAGGCGGTCGGCCAGTTTTCGGAATTCCTCTTCAGCCTTGCCAGCCGGAAGGGGCCTGATGGCACCGGTCAACTTCGGAGCGGTGGAGAGCGCATTTCGCGGCCGGCACGGGGTCCGAAGAGCGCGATCGCTTCGGTGCGGCACATGCGATTGTCCATGTCCTTGACGAGCTTCGCCTGCTTTCGCGTCCAGGCCTCGGGACCTGGCAGGCCGGCGGCGAAATAGATCACCTCATCCCAAGCGGCCTTGCAGGTGGCAACGGCGTCGCGCATGCGGGCTTCGCCGTAGAGATCGATGGCGACTGAGGAATAGAGATCCTGCGATGGTTTCGACTGGTCACCGACGATGTACTCGTGACCGTCGTGCAACAGGAACAGGGCGGCTTCCCATCGGCTACCGCCCTCGTTCAGGATCGCCTGCGCGCCCATCGTCGAATGCTGCGCGACGGAGAATGCAACGCCAGGATTGCGGCCGTCGAAGCGTGCGATCTTCGAGAGCGAATTGCCCATTTCGAGGAAGCATACTTCGGCGGGATCCGGCGAGGCGATATCGATGACCGATCCATCGGGAACGAAGGACCACACAGGTTGGGGAGCGAGGCGCGTGTTGACTGCCATTGGTCACCTCCACAGCGAGGCGACGACACGTACCACAACGTCGACCGCATCGTTGAGCATCCAGCCTCCGGCCACGCAGCACAGCGCGAACAGGGTCGCGACAATGCGGCGTGTCCGGAGGGGCGGTTCGCGAAGGGTGATCTGCTTGGGAGGATCAACGCGACCGCCGAAAGGGGTGAAGTAATTGTCCATGTCAGGCGACCTGGCGGACGGACTGACGGCGCGCGATCTTCGCGGCTTCGGGCAGGAGGCGCTTCAGCGTCGGCTCGGACCAGAACGTCAGCGTCTCGATGCTGACGTTCTGGTCCGCGAACGCGAGTTCGCGCATGTCGCCCGCCAATCGCTCTTCAAGCGTGCGGATGCAGCTAGGCGCCGCAGCGATCTTCGCTGCGGCGGTTTCGGAATGGCGTTGAATTCGGATCATTTGCGGCTCCTTGCAGTAGGTCGCCACAAATATAGCGATAAGCGCTAAATCATTGTCAAGTTCAAATGTAGCGATAATCGCTAAAGTTCAATCCCAGCGAAATGACGTTGAACGGAAAACGCTATGTCCGATCTGCATGCGAAGAGAAAGGCCGGGGCTCCCGGCCTTCTTGACAGGGGAAGGGGGGCTGCGAATGTGATTTCTCGGTTAACGTGCGGAGAAATAGGAAATGCGAGCGGCAGCTTTGTTGGTTTCGGCGATATTGCTTTCAGCCGGTTCTGCGATGGCTCGGGATCCTCAGGAGTGCGCTCGCCTTGAGGACTCTCTTCAGCGGCTGACATGCTTCGACAAAATGTTTCCGAAGGCCGGGGCAGGTGAACCCGCCAATGCAACCGCGCCGGCTTCTTTGTCTTCGGCCGCTTCGTTGTGGGAAGTTCAGGAAGAAGTCTCGCCAGTCGATGATAGCAAGGTTGTAACGGCCGCATTGATGCCGGCCAAATCCACGAGCACCGGGTTTGACAACGCATCAGCCTATCTATTGATGTCGTGCCGTGAGCAAACGACAAGCTTTATCATTTCGACAGAAATGTTCATGTCTGGAGAAGAGCCCACAGTCACAACGCGGATTGGAGGCGCGCCAGCAGTTACTGGGAAATGGTCTCGGTCTACCAACTACAAGGCGGTCGGCCTTTGGAGCGGCAAGGAGGCTATCCCCTTCATAAAGTCGCTGAAGGACAACGAGAGATTGTTTATCCGTCTGCAAGACAAAGATCGCGTTGACGCAGAGTTCGATCTCGCCAACGTCTCGGAAGTTGTTGAAAAGATTAAGGCTGCTTGCAAATGGTGAAGGCGTCTTAATCGACTTCGCGCTGGACCGAGTAAATCACGCGACCGACAATTCGGACGATCTCACCATCGCCGCCCGACAAATCGATTGGTTGTTGATGAAGCGGGTCATTAGACTCGGGTAGCAGCCAGTGCTTACCATTTTCATCCTGCCAAAGCTTCTTGACTGTCGCTTCGCGAAGCCCGTCCGAGCGCTCTGTTTCAATGATGTAACGACGGCCGGGCTTAGGCGATTCTCCGGTTTCCATCATGCTCGTGTAGATCAGCGCTGATCCCTCGGGATAGCGCCGGTTCATTGACGGTCCCTTGCTCTCCGCGCCGTACAGCGTGAAGTGACGAAATTCCGGCTCGTCAGGGACGGCGACGTCGTACCAATCGTCTTCATCCCACAGCGATGATTCCTGCCAAATGCCTGCGGCGACGTATTGGCGTATGGGGACCACACGGACATCGCTCCGCCTGGAGATGAAGTCTGACGGCGAGCAGTGCAAGATCTTCGCGAGCTGCTCCATTTGCTGGGCGCTCAGCTTCGTTTTGCCGTTTTCGAGTTTGTTGTAGTTGGTCAAATGCAAACCCAACGCGTCCGCAACCTGTTGCTGCGTCATGTTCTGTGATTTGCGAATTTCTTTTAATCTCATCATGTTACCATTTTAGCGAAATTCGCTATAGTACGATATCGCGCTTATCGCTAAACGTCACTTGACAACGATGTAGCGATTTACGCTATATATCCGTCATGGACTTGAGAACCTGGCGCACGAAATCAGAACTAACGATGGCAGAAGCAGCGTTGCTGCTCTCAATCGATAGCGCGCGTACTTATCAACGTTACGAGACCGGGGAGAACCGACCGGATGCTCCGATCATGGAGCGTATCCGTGTAGCCACATCTGGCGAGGTAACGCTCGATGCGATGCACAGCCTTCGATTGGACTGGCTGAAGCTGAACAAGTGCGACGCTGTTGGCGAACTCATCGAGGCAGCGGAATGATGGTGCCTTGGTTTGCATGTGGTCCCCCTTGATCTGATGGGCAGACCTTACGGGCGCGGCGAGCGCCTTTCACGGAAAGACTTCTGGAAACGATTTCCTTGATTTTCAGGGAGGATGGCTTGCGCACTATTTCTGACAAACAGGGCCTGACGCTAAAGGCGGCGACCCGTCGATCAGTCGACATGGCTGGGGGCGGCGATGCCTTGCAGCACGTTACGCGCGTTCGTTCGTCGTATCTCTCCAAATGCGGCTCTGCCGGCGAGGACAACGCCGACAAATACCTGCCGATCGATGTTGCCACCGAGGCTGACATGGAGGCGGGCTCGCCGATCATCCTGACGGCCATGGCTGACATTCTCGGCTATCGAGTGATCCCGGTCGTCGAGGGTACTGACCTGCCGATCGCGGTCGCCCAGCCGACACACAAGGACCTCACGCACCTCAACCGGGAACTGATGGATGTGGTCCGCACCTTCAGCGACGCACTCGACGACGATCATGTCGACGGCCGCGAGAAGAAGGAAATCACACGCGAGATCGATGAGGCGATCAAGGCGCTCCACGCGCTGCAGCAGCGCATCGGCGGTGCTGCATGAGCAAGGCGCGCATCATCAAGATCGTCTGCCTCGGCTGCAGGGGCTCCGGAAAACTCGGCTGGATCGCTGGTCATTGCCCGCGCTGTGAGGGGCAGGGCAGGGTACCCGTCGCCAAGGCACTCGCCATGGCCGACGAACGCCATGCGCTGGCTGGCGCTGGTCTCGTTTCCGGCGACTACGGTCTGTCGACCGCAAAGCGCCTGCGCAGCGAGGCCGCGGCCATCTATGCAATCGCCGGTATCAGACCCCCTTGGCAGCTGGAGGTATCGCGATGACCGAACCTCGTCCCCAGAGCCGCCGCGAACGCCTTCGCTCTGAAAAGGGCTTGCAGCGGAAGGAACTGCTGCGCGCAATCCGCAAAACCTTGAAGGCCTGGCGCGATGGCGCTGAGGTCGAAGCCAGCATGGAGCGCATTGCTGACCTCATGGACGGGAGGGTGAAGTGACCCATCGGTCGCCTTCAGCCCAGTCAGAAACGTCATTTCGCAGAAGGCAGCGTTTGCCTCAAACCTGCATTGATAGCCTCTGTGAAGTCGGGAGGTTCAATACCATCTGGGCCGTGGCCTGGCACCTGTCTGAATATTGCCCAAAGCATCATCGGCAGTGCTCGCTCGTCAGAGCTGTCCTGCGTTGTGATACGAAAGTAGGCCTGCATGATGGTGTGCCTTTGCCGGGCGTCATCCATGAGCAGCAGCGATCGGATGATGAACCGGACTACAATTTTCAGAAGCCAGAAGTACACGGCAACTGGGACGGAGACCACCAAGATGCGTCCGAGTTGCTGTGCAATCACGCCACCGGCGCTTGCGTTCAGGACCAAAGTCTTGAAATTCAATGGACTAACAAAATCAATGATGGCGCGCCCACCAAAAACTGCCGTCAAGAGCCCCGCAAGCGCGAGACCAATGAGACAACCGATACTGTATTGCAATGCCTTTTCGGCTTGTCGGGCTCGATCATCCCAAAGACTTGTTACACCTCTAAGCTTCAATCGCTCGTTGATTGCAGTTTCCGATGCAACAATACGCGCCTCCGCAGAGTGTGTGAGTTCTTCCAGCCGTTTCTCCAGCGCCGAGGCCTTTTCTTCAGTTTGCGTCATGGCGTCATTAACGCTCTCGATCGCAATATCCTGGGTGGAGATTTGGCTTCGTTGGACCTCTCGCAGGTGCTCAATTGCACTAGATGCAACCTGGAGTTCATCCTTGAGCTTAGACATTCCAAAGGAAAGGTGATCTCCGTCGCTTTGAAGGCGAAGGTAAATCGCTCTCAAGGCCCCGTAGCGGATCATCCCCACCCTTGTTTGCTCCCGTACCGTGTTCGAAATCTTGTTAGGGTCAAGTTTCCGAGGGTCTTGAAGCAGTTCGAAGACGATTGCGCCTGCCAAAAAATCGACGAACGTATGAATTTGCTCTGGGGTTTTGAATGGCGGCGGATTCGTCTTCGTGAGAGCCTTTCTAAATTGCTCCACCCCAAAATCGTCGAGAACGGGCATTGGGGACCTAACCATCTCGTCTTTGACAGTCACTGGAAACTGGCTAAAGCGCGGCAGAAGCAGTTCCCGAAGGGCAACCCAGCTGGTGTCCATATTCCCACTAACACCGGTTTCACCGAAAGGAATGCTCAGCGTTTCGAAAAGCCTCTCGTAGAGCCGTGGCTGCATTTCTGCAGCGTTGCGCGCCTCAACTGGGCCTCGTTCCCCACCGTATCGTTTGGGTTGGTTTGTCAGGAGCTTAATCAACTCCAATTCGATCTCGTGCATCGAAACTCTCCCTCAGCGTGCGTCAGTTATTCACGGTTTCGATGGGTTTGCCATTCCCCTGGATTCGGCTTGCACAGGATATTTGCTCTCGGCTGGAGGGCCTCTGGTGGGAGGGGAAATGTCTAGGGTCCGCCTCTTCATCGTCACCAACGATCCGGGGCGTGCCCTCGGCGAGGCGCTCGGCTGCGCCACGATCAACGCGCCCGACTGGTGCCCGGTGGTCAGCGATGCGGTTGAGATCCTCCGCCTTCCTGACGGCGCGAAATGCATCGGCGCGTGGTTTGGCCCTCGGGCATCCGCACAGGAATCGGCCTGGCGTGAGCGCCGAATGTTCGGCGGCATCGTCTTCCTCACTGACGAGGATTGGCAGCGCCTTTCCGCATGGATCGCCAAGCGCAAGGGCGGCGCGGTCACCGCACCCGAACCGCCGGCGATACCGCCGCGGGCTGTGGCCTCCCGCCCGAACCTCATCCAGCAATTTACCTGAAAGGAGCTGAACCATGGGAAAGCAAGTCGCCAAGATCGGGTTCTTCGAGCCGTACCAGCGCACCGAGTTCTGCCTGCTGGCTGCTGAAGCAGGCATCGCCGTGCCCGACGTCGCAGAGATGATGCGCGTGCCGGCCGCTGCTGTGCGCAACGCCATCGTTCTGTCCTTCAATCACAATCCATTTCGTGGCGGTGCACAGGCAGAGGATGAGGCGTCAGTCGAGAACCGCAGCACGCTGGCACGCAAGCACCGTGTCGCGCTGCTCGGCCATATCGAGGCCGGCGACGAAAAGACCATCACCGTGACCTATGCCAACCTTTCGCGCGCCATCGGCATGCGCCAGAAGGCCATGTTGTCGATCCTGCAGAAGATGCGCGATGGCGGCTATGTCGACCAGTTGCGTGAGGGCCGCATGAGCGTTCCGGCTGTGCTGCGCCTAACGCTCAAGGGTGAAGCAGCGCTCATCCGCTGGCGCGAGGCTGCATGATGTTGGAGCTGTTCAACGCAATCTTCTATTCGTTCTGGACCTTCATCGACTCCCTCATGCTGCTTGCCATCGCGACGCAGGGAGTTGTTGCCTTGGCGGCGATCCTGTTCGGCAGGAGGTCATGATGGAGCGACCGCGCATCCTCCTTGTTGTCGCGCCGTCGCGCCCGGAATGCCTCCGCACGGCACAAGCCTTCGGGATCGATGTCGAAGCGAACCTCAATCGCATCCGCTTGATCAGCACTTTGCTGGGGCTGCTCGGCTGGCATGAGGGCACTGCCTTTATCAGCCTCGGCCGGATGTTCTGGCCGATACCCGGTCGGCATCCGCTTTATCTAGCGCTGACGTCTCTTGAACGCTGCGGACATTTCCGGGCCGCCGAGGACCGCGATCTTGCGCCGCTGCGTGCACCGCACCCGACACTTGCAGTCTTTGAGATGACGACGCTTGCCGAGGGCGCAAGGAGGATGATGTGATCCTGGCGTGTCACGACTGCTCTCGCCAACTTTGTTTTTCGGGCCGGGACCGGCGCGGTGTAGCGGCGTCGTACGGTTGGTCCGAGAACCGCAACAAGTTCTATTGTGCCGGCTGCGCTCACCAGCTCGACAACCACGAGAGCGCAGCAGTGTCCATTGAGCACTACGGTCATTTCCGGGCTGCAGGGGAAAGCGAACTGGCGCCGCTGCATGCTGGGCAGTCTAGGGGGGTGGGCAGCACCGCTGAGACTTACAGAGGCCAGTTTTCAAGAATGGTGGCGCGAGGATGGAACCCGTGAACTCCAGCGATGCGATCCGTATCGCTGATGTAGGACTTGGCCGCGTGGATGCAATCGGCCACATATCTCTCAATAACATCGTACATCTCGCGAACGGAACGGTCGATAGCGCGGGCCTCATCACCATTGAGCGGCGAAGGCGCCCGGCGAATGGTGGCCTCTGCCATGTCCAAGATACTACCGACATCGACAAAGTTGAGGTCCTTTGGGTAGCCGATCGCGTCCTCAAACTGCAAAAAACTCTTGATCGCCAACGATTCCCTCAACTGGCTCACGGTATCGATCGCGGTTTCGATGGATCGAGGCTGCTCGGAGGGGGCCGGCCCCCAAACGAGGCGTTGAATAATCACCTCTTCCTGCAACATCCTACTGTCCCTCAACAGCTTGTGACAGAGAACAACATTCCCGTAGTTCTGAAGAGCGAAGGCGCTCTGCGCCGCTTCTTTGGCGTCGTGAATTTGCCTCTTCAGGTAAATCAGCGTTGGAACGGCGACCAGCACTGCAGCCCATCCACTTGCTGCAGCGAACCACTCGCGAACACAGTTCTCTCCCGGATCAGAGGCGCAAAGGGCAGTCCTCAAGCCAGCCGGAAACAAGGAGTTCCAGTAGAGAGCGCAAACGACCACGGTGCTCAGCACGAGCAGACTAAACAGCCACCCACTCCGATCCCACATATCACGCATGATCAGCGCGCCTCCATTAAGCGATCAATTGTAAAGCAATGTCTAACTCAATCAAGGCTAGCGTCTCGATGAGTGCCTCGCTGGAACTCTACGTTGAAGAGGCGCGCGGGATCAGCGTTGTCGATGCAGCAACGGCTCTTGGTCTCGTCGGTCCGAGCTTTAAGGGGAATCACGCGGGACCGTGCCCTGTTTGTCAGGGCAAGGATCGGTTCGCGATCAGCAGTCTCAAGGGCGCGTGGAACTGCCGCAATTGCGGCATCGGCGGCAAGGACGGAATAAGCCTCGTTGCCCATGCCGGGCATATCGACCTGCGCTCGCGTGCCGGTTTCTTGACAGCCTGCGCAGAGGCTCTCGGCAAGCCCCTGCCGCATGAAGCCGAGCGCGAGACCGAGTATCAGATTGACGAGCGTCGCCAGCGGATCGCGGCGCAGAAGGCGAAGAACAAGGCCGCGGCTGCCGAACGCGAAAAGCAGGACAACGATTACCGTGACCGCGAGGTCAAGCAGTCACGCGGCATCTTCTTCAATGCCTCGGCCGAGCCGCATGCCGATGTTGCCGCCTATCTGAAGGCGCGCACCGGCTACGATATGCCGGCCGAGGTGTTCGCTTATCTCCGCAGCAATGCGCGTTGCACCTATTGGCACGGCCGCGACGATCGCGGCCATGAAATTGCGCGTCATGTCGGTGTCGCGATGATCGCGCCCTTCGTCGACCTGGCTGGGCACGTGACCGGTTGCCACCAGACATGGATCGACCTGAACTGCGAGCCGAAGTTCCGGCCGGATCTCGGTCGAGATGACAAGGGCGAACCTCTGCCGACGAAAAAGATGCGCGGCACGAAGCGCGGCTCGATGATCCCGCTTTTCGGCCTGATTTCGTCGACACGATGGGTTGGAGGCGAAGGCATAGAGAACGGCCTCGCTATCGGCGGCGCCGAGCGGTTTCGGCAGGACACCTTCTACTTCGCGGCTGGTGATCTCGGAAACTTGACCGGCCCGGCTGATCCGGAATCGCGCTTTGCGCATCCGACCCTGACGAAGGCCGATAAGAACGGCAAGCCAAGGCGCGTGATGGTGGCTGGGCCGGTCCCGAAGGCCGACCAGGCGCCAGACGAAGCGATGCAGGTGGCGGATCACGTCGCCGAGCTCGTGTTGCTCGCCGACGGCGACAGCGAAGCGGTTTTCACCGCGGCCGCGATGGTGCGCGCCGAAAAGCGTTTGGCCCGAGACGGCCGGACGATCGAGACCTGGTGCCCGCCGGTCGGAATGGATTTCTCAGCATTGATGACGAGGTATTGACGTGGCGGAACGCAAGAAGCGACCGAACCTCCCCGAGGATGTCGCGCAGAAAATGGAAGAGTTCGCCGCGCAGCGAAAGTCCGAAAACCCCGAAACCCCTCTTGGTCCTTCGGACGAGCCGCCGGCTCACCTCTCGGCCGATCTTGAGCCCGACACTGGTGCCGTCGAGTATTGCGCCGAGTTCGATCACTCCGACACCGACAATGGCAAGCGGCTGATCACGCATTTCGGCACGGACTTCATCGTGCTGGCGCAGGAGAAGGCGAAACAGCCGGCATTCGCCGTCTGGACCGGTTCGCATTGGGATGTTTCCAACGGCGGGCCGAAGGCGACAGCGATCGCGCAGCGGCTCGGTGACCGGATCGCGCGAGAGATCGAGTTCATCAAGCCTTCCGCCTTTGAACAGATGTTCATCGACAAGGCGATCGAGGCGAGGAAGAAGCCGGAGGAGGATCGCAACCCGACGGAGAAGCGGCTCGCAATCGCGGCGGACAAGGCCGAGGAGGCGCATGGCAAACGCGTCAAGCGCCGGCTCGACCACGCTGTGACATCGAAGAACGTTGCGAAGATGCAGGCGGCGCTCGCCTGTGCCGCGCCGCATATCATGCGCTCGCCGAACGACTTCAACGCGAACCGGATGATGGTGGCGATGCAGAATGCGACGCTGGTCTTTCATCGAAAAACCGAGCGGCGGAAGAACCCGCGCCATAAGAGCGTGAGGGAGACGCCGGACGCCCCGGAATACATCGATGCCTGCGTAGATTCATCGCTCGAGGTGATACCGGGCCACCGTCGACGGGACATGATCACCCATATCGTGCCAGTGCGCTACCGGCCCGAAGCGAAGTGCCCGAAGTGGATGGCCTTCATCGAAAGCAAGCTGCCTGACAAGGATGTGCGCCGCCTGGTGCAGGTCAGCTCCGGCCTCGGTCTTCTGGGCATCACGGTACAATACCTGTTCTTCCACTATGGAGACGGTGCCAACGGCAAATCCGTCTATATGGAAACGCTCTGCCGGCTGCTCGGCGACGTCGCGGTGACACTGCCCGCGACGAGCTTGATCGGCGAAGGTGGATCTTCTGGCAGCGCCAGCCCTGACCTTGCCCGGTTGCACGGCCGGAGGCTGCTGCGCGTCAAGGAGTTGCCAGAGGGCGAGGATCTTCGCGAAAACCTCGTGAAGGAGCTGACGGGCGGCGAGACGATCACCGCGCGCGACCTCTTCTCCGGTTACACCGACTTCCTGCCGATCTTCATCGCCATCATGAGCGGCAACGGCTATCCCCGCATCACGGGCACCGATGATGGTATCTGGCGACGCATGGCCGTTATCCATTGGCCGAACAAGATCGCCAAAGAGGACCGGCGCGAGTTCGAGGAGATCGTGTCATCCTTCGAGCCCGAACATCCGGGCATCCTCAACTGGCTAATCGAGGGCGTGCGCATCTTCTTGCGCGAGGGCCTTGTGATCCCGGATGCGGTCGAGAAGGCGACGCAGGAGTATCGTGACGACATGGACCGCACAGCGGGCTTTGTTGGCCGATGTATCGAGCGGGACGCCAATGCCGACCAGCTACAAGGCAAGGACCTCTATCAGGCCTATTGCGATGACACGGTCGACCACGGCGGTAAGCCGATGAATGTCGCCGCGTTCGGCCGCGTCATGTCCAAGAAATTTCGCAAGGAACGAACCGCGACCGGCGTCGTCTACTTCGGCATCCGGCTCAAGAACGTGCCGAGTGGCAGCAGCGGCGGCATGCGCGAGCCTCCTCCTGCCGGGCGCGTCGATCCGCGCGAACCGTGGCCCAACGACCTGCCGTAGCCTCCCCGTAACCCCTCCTTTCAGGGTCAGTTCTGACCAGTTCGTGACGAGTTGATGATGAGTTCTCAAAGGCGGAAAGTGTAATGAAAACAATGATTATGATGAGTTGTGACGGGTTTGCGCACGTTCAAATAAATGGCGTTGGGGAGGTTCGGAGGGAAAAGCATGGTGATGCGAAGTAAACTCGTCAGACTGATCTAACTAACTGATTTCAATATCTAAAAATCTACATTCAACTAGTCATAAACTGGTCAGAACTGGTCAGAAGGAATTGAGGATGAAGAAAACGACCATCGAAGCTCTCCTGACTTGGGCTCTTACGAAGGAACTCTGCAAGGTCGGTGCTGGTGGTACCTACGCTGGGCCGGGATACGGTGTCGCCTGGAGTGGCATGCTGGAGATGGCAGCGCTAGGCACGATGGTGGACCGCAGCCCGAATGTGTACGGCGCCATCCCGAGCTTCGTTTACGAGGGTGAGCCCGCTGCCGACGCGGTGGTGGTAGGTGATGCCGTGCGTGCTCTTGCTCATGAAGGTTTCGAGATCGCGGATGGATGGAACCCGGTTCCTGATTGGATTGATGAGCTGGGGCTGATCGCTGAGGTCGTCGAGAAGCTTGCAGCCGAGCACCGTAAGCGCGCCGATCGTCTGAGTGGGCGCCAAATCCTGTCGCTGGTCATAACTTCAGCCGTGTTGGGTCGTGGCCCATTCTGGCAGGCCAACGGGCCGAAGGTCGTCATGGTCGAGCATCGGGGCAAGCCGGCTTGGTTCGTCATGCGCAAGGCGAAGGATCGCACCGGCAAGATCTACGAGTATGAGGACAACGGCTTCGATCAGCGTCGCCCGCGGCCATTGAAGGGCGCCTATCGCAAGTGGTGCCTTGATCGGTCCATCCGTGGCGACGTCCTATCCCGACTTGATTGGCGGCTTTGGCAGTCGGCCCTGGAGCTGCTGCACCTCCGCCTTTCGGCTCCGAAGTGCCTCGTTTCTCATGAACTGCTGCCGTTTCGACCGATCCGTGCACCATGGAAATCGGCTGTCGGAATTGCACAAGCTACTGACAATGTTGGATAAATAGAAATTTCTGCACGTCGTTGCGCGCGGCAGAAAGTTGACATAGCTTGGCCACACTAAAAAAGATCAGGTTCGACCCGCTGGACGAAAGCCCGGCGGGTTTTACTTTTGATGGCCCGGCAGATAGCAGCCTACTTCGGTCACGCGGAGGCTCGTGGCGTAGCCTCCTCTCTTATCGTAATTCCAGGACTAGAGTTTTGTCCTCCGACCGCATCGGCTCGTCTCTCCACCTGCCGTTGGACAAAGGACCCGATGAACGCGCCCAAGGTCAGCTTTGTCAGATCGACAAAATTTGCACTGTCGTACAGCGTGAGTGCCGAAAACAGTAGCGTGAGAAAAATAGTGGCGAGGGGCAAGCCAGTAAGGCCCAACTGCGTGAAACTGCCTGTAAATTTTCTAAGGCTGCTGAGCTTTATGTATTCGTTGATTGCATCTGTCTTTCCGTCGGCGATCAAGGGGGCTAATAGTTCATAATCCGCTGGAGGTATAATCGGGACATGAGTGGCACCCGCCGCCACGATAAGCCTGTAGCCAATGTATGCGCTCAAGATCGCGACTATAAACAGCATGATTTCAAGGATATTCGGGACGATGGTCCTGATGAGCACATGATCTTTCTCATCAATAAACACCAGTCCAGGTGGGCCGAAAAAGGCCTTGGCGGTGAAAACAGCCAACAAAGCCAGCACGGCAGTCAATGATATCTGGAACGGTCGCTTTGCCGAATACAGCAGGTTCTTATCAACGGAATCTCTGGGCTCCATTTTGTCTCTCCACAAATGGCAATTTCTGAAACAGACCGAGAGCGAAGATAGAAATACACGTTCTATTAGAGATATCAAAAATACGCTCGAAACTTTCCTCCATCAAGGTTTCGCAACGCGTCCAACCCTTGGGTACACAAGGCGCGTCAGGTCGCTTTGCATACTTGAAGGTTCGCGGACGATGATAGACGCCCACATAAAATTCGATCTGACGGGCTACGAACGTTCACTGCGCGATATCGAGCGCAAGCAGTTGCCCTATGCGATCATGCTGACGCTGAACGTGACGGCAAAGGGCGGGCGGATCGAGGTGCAGCGCGAGATGGATCGCGTTTTTGATCGGCCGACGCCCTATGCCAAGCGTGGCGTGGTGTATGACAGGGCGACCAGGCAGAACCTACAGGCGGCTGTCGTAGCAACGGGCGATCGAACCAAGGGCGGATTGCCAGCCACCGCGTTCCTTGGACCACAGATCGAAGGCGGGATGCGCACGCATAAGGCGTTCGAACGACAGCTGATCGATCGAGGCGTGATGAAGCGCAACGAGGTCGCGGTCCCTGCAAAGCGTGCGCCGCTCGATCGGTATGGCAACATGACGCAAGGTTTTCTCAACCGGGTCATGGCCGACTTGCAGATCAATTATCGAGGGGCCGGCGCTACGCGCGTTCGTTCCGACACGTCAGTCAAGCGGAACAAGAACTATAAGAACGCGCGTTTCTTCGCGGCCGAGCGCTATGTGACCGCGAACATTCACGACCACTTCGCCGCCGCCTTCGAATGGGCGGTTCGGACGGCTCGGTGACCGGTCGATCGGGTTCGCGGGTCCTTCCTGGCGAAGTCCGGCCTACGGGTATTTGGCACCGCGGTGGTTGTTCAGTCTGAGCGATTTTTTGAAGCCTAAAGTCGGAGCCTAAAGAGGCCCGCTAAAGTCGAGCCCTAAAGATGAGCCTTGCTGCTGAAGTCATGACGAAGAGCGCGTTTGCCGCTCATGTCGGCGTCAGCGCCGGGCGCATCTCGCAGTACATCGCCGAGCGGAAAATCCACGGAGAGGCACTCGAAGGCGAGGGCCGGAACGCGAAGATCCGCACGTCGGTTGCCATGGAGCAACTGCAGCGGACGCTCGACCCGAACCAGCGCTTCGGCGCGAACGGGGCCGCGACGCGTTCGGTACCGGCACCAGCCGCTGTCGATCGAGCAGCTGCCGTCGATCGAGCTGATGTCGTCGCCAGACCGCCGGCGCGGGAAAAGCCGCCGGTCGTCCTCGATCCCTTCATCGACGAGGTCGCGGCCGAAAAGCTGAAGCAGCAGAAGATCACGACCGCGCGCATGGAGCGCGAGGAAGCGCTCGAGCTCGGTCGGCACATGCTGACGGACGATGCCCGCCGCGAGATGGTCAAGGGGGTGGCCGAGGCCTTAAAGGTTGGAGCAGGGCATCCCGGAAATGGCGAAGGCGCTCGCGGCGCAGTTCGCGGTCTCGACCCATGACGCAATGCACGTGATGCTGAAGGCGTTCCGGGAGCACCGGGCGAACAAGGCAAAGACGTTCGCAGCCGCAGCGGCCGAGATGGACGAGCACGTCGAGGACGATCAGCCGTGACGGTGGTTTTCAATCCGGAGAAGCTCGCGCTCAGCGTGCTCGCCGAGATCTGTGAGCCGCCCGCTGCCGTCGACTATCTCGCCTGGGCAAAGGAGAACATCGAGTTCTCGGAGCGCATCACGGACCATCCGGGCAAGTACAACGAGGACCTGGTCCCGTTCTTCTCGGAGATCCTGCGGGCACTGTCGCCCGAGGATCCATGCAACATCGTGAGCCTTGCAAAGTCGGCGCAGATCGGTGGCACCATCTGCGCCAACATCTTCACGCTCGGCTCGATCGACATGGCGCCCGGCGATTTCCTCTACGTCCACCCGACCGAGGAGAACGCGTCGCGCTGGTCGAAGACGAAGCTGATGCCGCTGGTGCGAGAGATGCCCGCCGTCGCCAAGCTGTTCTCGCAGAACGGCCGCGATGCCAGCAATTCGGTGCTCTACAAGGAGCGCGTCGACGGTCGTGGCTCCATTCAGGCCGCCGGCGCAAACTCGTCGGCGGGTCTGTCGATGATCTCGCCGCGAAAGCAGGTTCAGGATGACCTTGCCAAGTGGCAGATGAACGATGCCGGTGACCCGGAAGTCCAGGCGGACAGCCGTAGCAAGGCCTTCTTCAACGCCAAGGTCTTCAAGATCTCGACGCCGATGGTCGAGCCTGGATGCAAGATCACGGCGAACTATCGCGAGGGGACGCAGGAGAGCTACCACGTTCCTTGCCCGCACAAGGAGTGCGGCGGGCTGCAGGAGCTGCGCTGGGAAAACATGCGGGATCATCTCGATCCGGAACATCCCGAGAAAGCGCACTTTGTCTGCATCCATTGCGGTGGCGAGATCCATGAGCATCACCGGGAATGGATGGCGCTGCCGAGGAACGGCGCCAAGTGGGTTGCGAAGTACCCCGAGCGGGCGCGTCGCCATCGGTCGTTCCGGATCTGGATGGCCTATTCGCCATTCGAGCGATGGGAGAACCTGGCGCGTGAATGGCTCTCGGTGCAGGCTGGTGGCCCGGAGAAACGCGAGAACGGATCGGGCGCAGAGCAGACGTTTTTCAACGACTGGCTTGGTCTCGCCTACGAGGCGGACAACAAGGCTGTCGACTGGGAAATCCTGCGCGACCGCGCGGCCGTTGCCGAGAACACCTATCGCGGGATCGTCCCCGCCGGCGTTCTGTCGCTGGTCTGGGGCATCGACGTGCAGGGTGATCGCGTCGAATGTCTGCTGGTCGGGTACGGCAGGAACTGCCTTCGCGCAGTCGTCGACCGAGTCGTGATCGACAATAGAGCAGGCAGCCATCTGCCAGGCTATCGCGTCCATTCCGGTCACATCTCGGAACCGGAAGTTCGAGCCGCGCTCGACGCCTTGATCGTGCGGGAGTGGACCGATGAAGCCGGACGAAAACGCGCGGTCGACATGACGGCGATCGACGGCAACGCCTACACCGACGATGTCTGGAGCTGGGTGCGCAAACATCCGCGCTCCAAGGTCATCATGGTGCGCGGCGGCAACAACGAAAACGCGCCGCCGATCGCGCAGGCGCGGGAGTGCGACAACAAGGGCCGGCCGAAGAAGCAGAAGTGGTCGTCGCGGTTTTACACCTTCGCGGCTTCGTCGTTCAAACTGCGGCTCTACCGTGACTTCAAGAAGGACGATCCGCAGCGGGCCGGGTTCATCCGGTTCGCCCGAGGCTTCGAGGATGACCTGTTTCAGCAGGCGACATCCGAGAGCCGCGTCGCCGAGAAGACCCGCAGCGGCCACACCCGCTACGTCTGGACCCTGCCCAAGGGCCAGCGCAACGAGGTGCTCGACATGCTCAACCAGAGCCTTGCCGGAGCCTATCGCCTCGGCATCCCGTACTGGACCGAGGAACAGTGGGACGCGATCGAGGATCGTCTCGGCAAGCTTGAGCCACCGCGTCAGGGAGACCTCGAGGATCACATCAACCAGGTGCCGCCGCAGTTGCCGGTGGCATCGGAACCGACCCCGGAAGCACGTCCGGCTCGCCAGGTGAAGAAAACCCTCACGGCCGCCGAGGCCATGCGCCAACTCAACAACAGGTGACCGATGTTCACGACGCTTACGCCCGAACAGGAGGCGCTCTATCGCGGCCAGTTGGCCGAGGCCGAGGCCGCCCTGCACAAGCTGCTGCTCGGCAAGAGCGCGGTGACGATGAACTATAATGGCGAGAGCGTGACCTACAAGCCCGCCGACGAGGCGCGCCTGCGCAATTACGTCCGCGAGCTGCAGGCCAAACTCGGCCTGATCCGTTCAGCCCGCCGCCCGGGAGTGCGGGTATGAACAAGGGCGTCATCCTCGACCACAACGGCCGACCGATGCAGCGCGCGTCCGTTCGCCAGCGTGGCCTTCCGGTCAGCGACGGGGTGCCGCGCTCGGTTTCCGGTCAGTCGGCATTGGAAATCCCGCTAACGTTTGGAAAGCGCCGGAAATGCTGGTAATTGCGGTAAACTCGCGGCGCACGAAATCCAGCGCCATCGGCAACTTAGGTTATTGAAAAAATGGTGATCCCGGCGCGATTCGAACGCGCGACCCCCAGATTAGGACTTTGAAGGTCAAACTTGCTTCGCACGCGATTGAGAGCCCCCCGTAGTAATTCCTGCGCCGGAGCCAACAAGCGCCGTTTCCCAAAAAAAGCCATTCTGGAATGCCGCCAGATAATGGAGCCATCCTAGCTCGCCATTTCCAAGGCCAGCCAGAATCGAGTAAAACACGACTGGGCTCACCAAGAGCGCGATGAAGGTGTTGGGACGGCCTAGATAATTCCCCAAGGCACGGATGCTGACAATCTTGTCAGATGGAAGCGATCGGAGGGCGACCACGAGCGAACTGACGACGATCCCTGCGCACATTGCTATGCAGAGTGCTATCAGGCTCGCCGTTTGACCGCCGACGTCGCCAAATCCCAGCCCTAGCGCCGATGAATAAACGCCCACTCCGAGGTAGTTAAGCGCAACGAAAGCAAGACAAGCAGCGACAATTCCCACTGTTTTCATTGCTGTTTCCCCCTCTCATCTTCGTACGCTCTCAGCACGTCGGCTCGCTTATCCCATTCAGGCCGATGCGGCATGAATTGAACGAGATTGATGGTCTTCCCATCGATTATGATATCAAACATGGCCCGGCTCGGTATTTGCGGCCAAAGGCGACGCACCAGCATCGAATCTAAGGCCGCGAGAATTTGTCGCCCCTTCGCAGCGGCCTCTTTATCGTCCATTTGTAGCAAGCTGGCAGCAAGGATTCTGTAATGAGATGCAATGACCGCCAGTGGAACCTCGTCGTTTCCCTTGCCGGTTTCCTTGGCCAGCTTGTTTCTTTGAATATTTGCCCTCGCTGCGGCAGTAACGGCCCATTTCGTTTTTCCTGAGGCTAAATACCCTTCTGCAAGATTGTCACGCACGCTCACCAGAAGTGGGTGAGATTCATCTACGCAGTGTTCACCGTACTTCAGCCAAAAGCAATTCTGCATGAGGGTGATCAATTCTGCCTTCGAAAGAGCGTCAAGTGCTTCGGAGTAGCGGCCCTTGCGCAGCAACGTCCATCCTAAAATGTTTAGAAACCGACCTTGGAATTCATCGCTCCATTTGGAACTAAGAGCGGGCAAACCGTCGGGGTTGTCCTCTATTTCCTTATTGAGATACTTAATAATCTTGATGACCAACTCCTCGAGAGAAGGTGTGTCGTAATCGCGTTCAGCGGCTAACGCTATTGCTTCATAGTAAAGAGCCCACACATGATTAGCCTCAATTGTGTGGTCCCTCGCAGCGTATTGCGCTTGGCGAAGCCGTGAACTGGCAACCAATGATCGATAGTTTCCTGCTGACGCCAGGACATAGGACGTATCGAGGACATTCCAATAGAGTTCGTCGAAGTCGCGCGATGACACTTTTCTGTTTTTGTCGAGGCTGAACGATAGATCCATTAAGTAACCATTCAGATCATCTATCTCTGAATCGGACCGCGCGTTAGCTAGATCGAGAATGATGCTTCGCCACTCTTGACTGCCGACGGCGCCCCCTAACATCATGAAGACAACCGAGTTCCCTAGAGCCAAATTGGATATTTCGGATCTATGCTTCACGCGTTGTAAGTTTGCTCTGGCTGCATCGAAGCGGAGAAAAAGTTCCGCTGATTTCGGAGTATCCCACTTTCCGCCTTGCCCTAGAGATACTAGTGATGCTGTGGCGAGTATTTGCGCAAACTCTGAAACCCCGTCGTCTCGATCTTGCACCAATCCTTTAGATGAAATCGCCTCTAGCCTTTCAACCGTCTGCCTAGCTAGCGGAGGGCGAAGCGCCCCGCTAATCAACTCGAACGTTTGCTCGAGGTCGCGACTGATAGCGGGTTTCACGGTTTGCTTGAGTTGACGCAGCAATTCGACTGCACGATGGGAATCCCGCATCGTCCACGCCGAAATTATGGCCCCCATGATTTCGGCCCCCTCGCTATCTTCACCAGGCAAGATGGGGTATTTGAAGAGCGCTTCAGGCGTCTTCTCTTCGCAGAAGGGATTCAACCCCCGTGCTGCAGTTTTCCATTCAATGTTCTTAAACGTTGTGATAATTGATCTGTCATCGGAGTCTAGTTCGGGCGAGAGCGAGTAGTCTCTTTTGTAGACGGCCCAGGCATTAAACAGTCGAGCAGCAAACGGGGGGTGGCCTTGCTGATTGTATTCTATGTATTTCCCCAAAGAATATCCTACATGGTACGTTAACAGGCCAATTGTTTGCATGAAGAACGGGAAAGCGGTTTCGTTTTGGCGCCTTCCTACCGGGCTAAACATGCTGCGCAGGGCGTACTCGTCTGCTTCTATCTCCGCGTGCGAGCCAAGGGCGAGCGGAGTTGACTTCACCGAGGTGAAAGAACTCATGGATTCTAGAGTCCATTGATCACTACGGGGATCTTCCGTATGTCCCAAGACGACATGGCCGATCTCGTGCGCAATAAGCCAACTCAACAGCGCCATTGCTTTAATCTGCATTAGCGAGATTTCGACTTGTGCAATATCGTCCTTTGGATCGCTGGGGACCTTGACATCAGGGTCCTGAAGGTAGCGACCCACCCTCCGAATGAAGTCTTCATCGCAGACGATGGCCCGGGAGTAACTTAGAGCGGTGCAGTTGCAACGCAGCCCGGATGGAATGTTCTTTGCTTTCGCGTTAAGCAAATAAAGGTATATCCCGCGTGGACCGTACGGCACATTGACTTTGAGTGGGTCGTTCCACGGGTCGTACTTAATGGCGGCCCTAGCAGTGACTTTTACGAGCGAGGCGTATTTCCAAGATAGATTTTCAGGTTTGGATATAGTAGTCAAAAGCCTGTCGGTCTGAAAACGACGATAGACCTCCGTCAGCTGACTTCGATACGTCAAAACTGAAGTTGTCGCGCCGACAACTAGTAGAACGAGGGCTATCACAGCGATCGTTCGACCTACGCCTTGGAAGCGCCGAGACACCATGTTGGCCTCACAAAACTGATTGACCCTTCATTGACCCGAAGTCAGTGGAGCCCATTTGACGTTGTCACCCATGGACGCCAAAACCGCCGTCTTTCCTCAAGTTTGCACACTTCATCTCGCTGAGGAGTTTAGGCCTCGCCTACGAAGCACGATACGCCACGAGTTGAGCGCGTACGAGTGAGTTTTGCGAACTATCCGTCGATGGGACCCTGGTCTTGTCCAATACAACACAAGAGGATTTGGACCTCTCGAACTTTAAGATCTGGAAGTGCCCCGGCCCGATATTCTCTGTGCGCACGATAATTTCGGTGCAGACCGATCGTACCGTCCGTCGGTGGAGGTACGCCGTGCAAACAGGGTAATTAAGCGCCTACCGGTTAGATGTCCGCAAATCCTCGCGCCTACCTCCATCGACGCCCTGAGTTTCGCTGCGTCGATATCTAGATGCAAGGCGGCGCCTATCAACGAGTTTTGTCTAAGTGGAGCCACCTTACGCAGAAATTCCATGCGTCCCCCTACGCGGTTCTGCGGTAGAAATTCGCCACGACGAGTTCTTTGCTCGCTCGGAGATTCCAATTTGCGACATGCTAATATAGGGATTTTTAAGATGGGAGGGCTGGGGGGAGATGTATGAACTGCAGCAGCAACGCGCTCTAGCTGCTCGTTGGTTCGGCAGAATCGAGAAAATCGAAAACATGCTCAAAGTTGGCAAATTCGGCAGGTGTGCCGTTTTCGATAATCCAGTTCGCCAAATTACGCTTTTCATCGGCGTTCACCTGCCATGTCTCGGGCTCTGTAGTTTTGACACCACGGACAGTTCTTTCGAAAGCGGGAGTAACGTCGATGAACGCTGAATTGTAGTTCTTTGCGCGTACCATAAGTTCGTCAGGAAATAGGTTTTCGATTCCTTTCGAAATGCGATTGCCCTGAAGAGGAGCGACAATTCTTCTGACCCCTGGCTTTGCCTGATTAGATTTTTGAACGTCGCAATCGTAGAGTAGGGTCACTCTCCTGTTAGTTAGCTGAGCTATGTTCGTGTCAAAGTGCTTCCAAATTTTGTCGAGGCCTCCATAGCCATTTGCATCAAGTAATTTCAGACCCTGTAGGCTCGCCTGCCTTCCCAAGAGCTCTGCGGCCTTATTGAGATAGTCGACATCGATCGATCCCTCGGCAAACAGAATTGGGCTTTGGCTCTCCCCAACCGCAGTCCGGATGTCGTCCTCGTACCGCGCGCTATCTCTAATGTGTCGATATGCGGCATCGAACTCGGAAAAGCGCTCGGCCCCAATTGCTTGCCCAGATGGTAAGTCAATGAGGCTGAAGCCTTCCGCACCTAGCCGCTTCTGCAGGCCAAGAACAAACAGTGGCGAGTGACTGGTCAACACAAACTGAACTTTCGGAAATAGAGAGATTAACTCAGGCAAGATCGAATGTTGAAGCTCAGCGTGGAGATGCAAATCAATCTCGTCTATGACGACAAGTCCGGATACCTCCTCAAGCGAAGAGAATACTGCTTCTGATGTATCGAAGTCCCTGATCAAAGTGAGAAAGATGTTTAGAAGTGCGGTCTGACCCGTTGAAAGGCCGAACAAATTGCCAACCACAATATTAGAATTTGCGCCGATCGAAATCTGGCGAGCTCCTCGAGAGCCAACGTTCCAGATTATCGGATCTTCGATGCGGAGGAGTGTCTGGACAAAGCGCTCAATTGCGGTTCTAAGTTTCGTTGCTGGACCGTTCGTTTGTTGCAGAATTGGAAATGTAACGGTTCCGGACGGGCCGTTGCCCACCGGCACCAACGTCATTTGGCGTTCTATAGCAAAACTATCGTAAATCACGTCGAGCAGCCAACTCTGATTTAGTCGAAGCGGCGCGTAATTGATCACCTGGCGATTGGAAACGTTTTGGGTACGGCTCGGATTTGAGTAGGTCGCGACGTTCCGCAGATTCTCAATATTAAGCCATGCCGGCTCTTCAAATCTGTTCGCCGGAAAATAGAGTAACGAAGATTTCGATATGGAGTTTCGTAGCTCCGCCGCCCTTTCCAAGGTGTCCCCGAAAATCGTCGAACGCTCTGTGGGAGGGATCCTATTCCAATTGCTGTCTATCGGAGTGTACCCAAACTCGCTCTCGAAATCTAAGCGGGCCCGCGATGCCTGAATCTCAGCTTGGAAAATGCCAGTCTCAAAATGGACATACGATCTGTAGAATTGGCTGCCTTTCTTAATGTATTCAGGGCTTCTAAACTTGTAGACCTTCCCTTGTTCAACTTCGTTGTCGCCTGCGTAGGCGTGAGATTTAGCGGACAACATTGCGTTGACTATGTGGGACAGCACCACGCTTTTCCCAGCGCCATTTTGCCCAACGAATACAACGGGTTTGGGGTTACCTGACGCGTGGAATGGAAATGCCAGATCGAGACTCGTTAAAGGTCCGTAGTTTTCTAGCTCTACCCGTGTCAGATACATCCCAGCCACCACTCCAATGAACGCCCGATGGCGTATGCGTCGTCAGAGGCCTATCAGAGCTTGCTGCGTCGGCCTAGTGGGTCGGGCTAGTTGCGAGAAGGGAATTTCGCAGTGCTGATTTCTGGTAGTTACTTCTCTCGCTTGGGCACCATGTTTGGGCCAGCTGCCAAGCCTTAATTGGCCCGGCAGTTTCAAAGTGGTTCGCCAGAAATCGAGAACGTTCATTGAACTGCGTTGGCTAACCGATCCGTTAACCAATTGATTTCGTATAATCGTCGCAGACCCTCCGGTACTGCAAATCAGCGTTATCAGAGTTGGTGTCCGGAGGGTTCTCACACGTGACATTGAGCTTAGTTCGCGGACCTACGCCAAGGGAGGGGATGTTGAGCCCAGACGTGTGCGACACGTCGGCCATGAGCAGTAGTTGTGCTTTGTGTAATTTAGTATCACATTACAAGAGGGGCGAACGGCCATGGCGGATGTTGAGACGCTAAAGATTGTTGGGGAGGTCGCTGGAATTGGTGGCTTGGCGCTCGGTGTTTTCTTGCTGTTATTTCGAGAAATCATCCGGAAGAAGATTTTTCCACGGTTGCCAGCCGATGAAGCCTACAAACTTTTGCTCCTCATAACCATTGCGGTGTGGTCGACTGCGATCGTCGGCGTTGGAGCTTGGGTCTATACAACAACAATTCAGACTGCACTTGCGACCGACATCGAGGCAGAATGCGCCGTAGTAGTGGGCGGCAATGTCAGTTCCTCGACGATAAGTAATTCAAGTAATTGTCCAACAAAATAATGGTGCAGCCAGATGAGCAGGTTGCTTTGGACGTATCTCAGTGCTGGGGTGTGTTCGCTTTTGCTCTCGTTTATCCCCGCAGGAGCTGCCGTCCTCAGCACCAATATCGATGCAAAAAACTGTGCCGTAGCTATTGGTGGGGACTCAACATCAACTACTATTACTAGTATATGTGGGATTTCTCAAGAAATATTGAATGCTATTGTTCAGGAATTCAAAAAAAGCCGGGCGGATCTCCAGAACTTGGCCGACGAGCGCAAGGAAAGGGTGAACGAACTCAAGAAAATACTTTCCCTGAACGACGCTCAAATGCGCTCGGCCTTAGAAATATTGGGTGAAAAGAGTGTTCCTGAGGACCAGCTTGCTGCGCGTTTTGTGGAGATTGCAAGTCGATACAATGTGCAGCTTAAAGCAGTTGCGTCCCCTCAGTTCGGCGACAACCCCAAGATCAGAGCCCTGAAGGAAGAAATTCAACATGCTATCGACCAAGGTGACTTGGCAAAGGCCGACTCTCTGCTCGCGCGTGTGCAAGATGAACAGTTACGCGCTCTTAGTGATGCGGCTGTCAGCGCTGCTGCTACCCTCTCGACAAGGGGGGATATTGCGCTCGCCGGACTGAACTACGACGATGCGGCCGACTTCTTTGCGAAGGCGGCTCAGTTGCTATCAGCCAACAACAAACAAGAAGTCACGCGGATTGCATACCTTTGGAACGAAGTGGCAGCTTTGAATTCACAGGGCCAAGATTTTGGTGACAACGCCGCACTTCGAACGGCCATCGAGCGGATACTGACGCTCCGAGCGCTAACCCCCCGCGAACAAACGCCGATCAAATGGGCGCGTGCACAATATATCCTCGGGATAACGCTCTTTAGACTTGGAGAGCGTGAGAGCGACACCAAACGGCTGGAAGACGCAGTTGTGGCCTTCCGCGCGGCGCTGGAGGAGATGACTCGCGAACGGGCGCCGCTTGACTGGGCAAACATACAGGGTTCTTTGGCCGAAACGTTGGTGGCGATCGGACAACGCGAGAGCAGTACCGCACGGCTGGAAGAGGCCGAGGCGGCGAGCCGTGCGGCGCTAGAAGTGCAAACTCGCGCACTAGTTCCGCTTCAATGGGCGTGGGCGCAAACGATTCTCGGCGGCGCGCTTTATGAACGCGGAGGACGCGAGAGTAGTCCCAAGCGGCTGGAAGAAGCGATAGCGGCTTATCGAGCAGCGTTAGAAGTGCAAACGCGCGAGCGCGCTCCGCTCAACTGGGCAAATACACAGAGTTTCCTTGCCGCCGCGCTATACGTCCTCGGTGCACGCGAAAGGGACCCCAAGCGATTGGAAGAAGCCGTGGAGGGCTTCCGAAAGGCGCTGGAAGAAAGCACTCGCGAACGGGCGCCGATCCAGTGGGCGTGGTCGCAGGCTGGTCTCGGCAATGCGCTCTTTGTGCTAGGAAGGCGGGAAACGGACATTAGGCGGCTGGAAGAAGCGGTGGCTTCGTTCCGGGCGGCACTGGAGGAAATTACCCGCGAGAAGGTGCCGTTGATTTGGGCGAACACACAGGGTTCTCTGGGTCTTGCCCTAATGACGCTCGGAAATCGCGAAAGACGCACTGATCGGCTGGAAGAATCAGTGGCGGCTTACCGCGCGGCTCTAAAGGAGCGAACTCGCGAGCGGGGGCCACTTCAGTGGGCATGGACACAGGCTGCCCTCGGCGAGGCGCTCTCAATGCTCGGAAAGCGCGAAAGCGGCACGGAACGGCTGGATGAAGCGGTGGTGGCCTACCAAGCAGCCCTGGAAGAGCAAACTCGCGAGCGAACGCCAATTGAGTGGGCGTGGACGCAATATGGCCTCGGCAAAGCGCTCTCTATGCTCGGAGACCGCGAACGCGGCACTGAGCGACTGAAACAAGCGGTATCAGCTTACCGTGTGGCGCTGGAAGAAGCAACTCGCGAGAATGCACCGTTGGAATGGGCCGCGATACAGAGTTCTCTGGCGTTTACGCTGTTGACTCTCGGAGAGCGTGAAAGCAGCCCTAAGCGGTTGGAAGAAGCCGTGGAGGCCTATCGTGCGGCGCTGGACGAAACAGCTCGCGAACGCGTACCGCTCGAATGGGCGGAGACACAGAGCATGCTAGCTTTAGCGCTACTGAAGCTCGGGGAGCGGCAAATTGGCACCGAGCGGCTGATACAAGCTGTATCGGCCTACCGTGCGGCGCTGGCGGAACAAACTCGCGAGAGAGCGCCGTTGGCTTGGGCGGCCACACAGAAATCTCTCGGCGATGCGCTCGCAGCCCTCGGGCAGCGTGAACGCGGTACCGAGCGGCTGCAAGAAGCTGTGGCGGCCTACAGACAGGCGTTGCGGGAGCAAACAGCCAATCGGGAGCCACTCTTATGGGCTGAGACTCGTCGGCGTCTAGGTGCCGCGCTCATTGCTTTAGAAAATCGAAGACGATGACCATCATACCGAGCTATTAGGTGGCTTGTTTTGACGCGCTTCAGCGCGCATTTGAAAGGTGCCGTCGAGGTCGTCCTGCGCTTACTCGCGCGTGATGATTATTGCCCTCGGTAGATCCGCAATCGCTTAACCTGGCAGAACGTGAAGAGAACGTCTCGTGGGACTCTTGTGGGACTTTGTTTTCCCGCGCCTGCTTTTCCACGCCGTTTGTTCCTTTTTCACGCCGACTTCGATTTTCCCGCTTGCGCTCTAAGCGCTGGTTATATAGGGGTTTCCTCGGTTCGGAGCGTAGCGCAGCCCGGTAGCGCACTTGACTGGGGGTCAAGGGGTCGTGGGTTCGAATCCCGCCGCTCCGACCATTTTCTCTTTCCTTGCAAAGAGTTGGTGGCTGCCATTGTTCCGTTGCCCCCGATGAGGCGGAACAGACGACGCTCAATACGAGCGTCTCATCGCGGATTGTGCCGAAACCTATCTGGATTTTCCTCCTGTGAGGCGCGGCCACGCGCATCTTCCGCGCGACTGGAATCGCGTGGTTTCGATCATCAAAACTGCAGTATCGCTAAAATGCCAAGTTCCCGTGGAATCCTCACCACGGGCTCGGGCCGATGCCGTCTGTCGCGAGAGTGACGGTCGGTCTGTGGCGGGCGTCAGCCTGCCGAAGGAGGAGACGCAATGAAGACGATTTCGAAGTTTGCTGTCGCATCGCTGCTCGCGGTCACGGTTGCAGCACCGGCATTCCTAGCCTCCGGAAATGCCCATGCCGACGACAGCGCTGTTGTTCTGATACCCGGCCAACCTACGGGTTCCAGCGGCGGCGATACTGGCGCGCCAAGCTCTAACCCCGACACTGGAGCGCGGAGCTCCAACCCGGATACGGGCGCAGCAAACGCCAACGGCGATACCGGCGCGCCGAGTTCTAATCCCGATACAGGCTCAGGCGGTGCCGAAGGATCGACGCCGTAACGAGCCCATAAGCTGAAGCAAAACGAGGTCCTCGAACGCAGGGCCTCTTTTCTTGTCCTGCTCGTCCTCGGCTTTTCCTGCCGCTGTCCACTTGCCAACGCCGGTTCCGACAGGTGCTTGCGGGTTGGCTCGAGGAGAGGGGCTGGCTGACCGCAGCGCCGCGCTTCTCAGCGGCTCAATCCCGTCCCCTTGTGATCAAAAGACATACTGCGGGCGTTCCGGCGATCGCGCCCTCACGTGGCGCCCTTGAGGATTTTGCGACACGATTCGAGCGGCACTACCCGGCTGGCTGGAAGGCGATTTCTGCCTGCTTCTTCGCCGAGACCCTTCGGTAGAGCGCCTCGGTCTGGTCGAGCATGACGGGGAGGGTGAAGCGCGCCTTGAGAGTTTCGGCAGCGGCCGACAGCGCATCGAACGTTTTCGCCTCGGCAGCCCTGACCATTGTCCTGGCAAGCAAGGACGTATCGTCGCTGTTGGGCAGTATGAAGCCGTTGTGTCCATCCTCGATGATGGTGCGGGCGCCGCCGATGTCGGTGGCGATGATAGGCTTTCCTGCGGCCGCTCCCTCCAGCATGACATAGGACATGGCCTCGTAGCGGCTCGGCATCAACAGAAGGTCGAAGGCGGGAACGGCTTGCGGCCCGGTAAAGGCGGAGGTCAGGTGCATGCGGTTCTGCAGCCCGCTTTCGGCAATGGCCGTGCGCAGGCTCGCTTCGAGTTCGCCGCTGCCAACCATCACCAGGTGGCTGTTCTTGACGGACGCGGCGACACTTTTGAAGGCGGCAATCAGTCGTTCCGGGGCCTTCTGTCGAGAAAGCCGGCCGATGAAGCCGAAGACGAAGGCATCCGGCGCGATTCCGAAGCTGGCGCGGATCGTTTGCGCCATGTCCGGCGAGGGCGGGGCGACGCCGTTGACGATCACCGACATGCGCTTCTCGGGCATGTGCAGCGACAGGGCGTGGCTGTACTCGTCCTCGGAAACACAAATCAGGTGGTCGGTGAAGAAGCGGGCGAGCGCCCACTCGATCGTGCCATAGATCAGCCGGCCGCCGCGACCGAGCGTCGGATCGAGCGTGCGAAACGCATGCGGTGTGTAGAGACGTGGGACGTCTCTGCCAGGAAGCCTCAACCGCGTCAGGGCTCCGGCCTTTGAGCTGTGGCCATGAATGATGTCGAAGCGGTTGCTGCGCATGATACGGCGCAGTTCGAGAAAGCAGCCGATATCCGACGGCCCGGGTGCGCGTTTCATGTCGACCGCATGGACGGCCGGCAGGCCGATTGCCTTCAACTCGCGAACGAAGCCATCCTCGGCGCGCACAGGCGAGTAAACGGCCTCGACATGGTGCCCGCGGGCGTGCAGGCCGCGACAAAGGTCGAGGAAATGCCGGCCCGAGCCGCCGCCGCTCGGCTCCAGCACCTGCAGGAGCCGCAAGGAGAGGGCCGATGGCCGGCCGGGAACGACATGTTCCATGATCAGAAGCTCCGTCCGGTGCGCGCTTGCCGGCGATGGCGATATTCGAGGGCGGCGCATCCCCAGACGATGCCGATGAGCAGATAGAAATGGCGCCAGTGATCGGTGTCGATGACATTGCCCACCCCGACATGGCCGAGGACGGCGACCCAGGCGATCATCAGGTAGGTTTGCCAGGGGCGATTGAGCAACAGAAAGCGAAAGCCGAGCGAAAGCGTCCAGACGATAAGCGTCACATAGCTGACAAAGCCGAGCCAGCCGTAGGATGTCAGCGACTTCAGCCAGACATTGTGCTCGTCCTCCGGAAAGATGGTGCTGAACACCATCGGCCCGATGCCGAGCGGCTTTTCCATGGACATCAGGAAGCCCAGCCTGTGGCGGTCGAAACGGCCGAGGTGACCGCCGTCATAGTCCTGCACCAGCTGCGAGCGGCTTGAGAAAAGCGTTGCCACCTGTTCGGACTGAAGTGCCACGAGAAGGGCGCTGACGATCATCAGTCCGCCGACCAGCGCCAGAACGAGAATTCTCAGCCGAAAGAGGCCGTTTCGCTCCTTGAGCAGCATGACCAAAACGAAGGCGACCACGCAGAAGAGATTGAGCGCCCAGGCTGCGCGGGAAAAGGACAGGAAGACGCCGAGCGCCAGCACCACCAATGCTGCGATTTTCAGCGGCGCCTTCTGGATCGACTGCGTCAGGATCCCGTGGATCAGATACATGGCCGGGACCGAAAGAAACGGCCCGAACACGTTGGGATCCTGGAAGGCGCCCTTGGCGCGACCGTAGAGCGTGAAGCTTTCAGCACCCGGTATGGCGCCGAAATAGCCGAGGATGCCGAGCGACGCGGTGATGACGGCCGCTGTCGTCCAGGCATTGAAGATCAGCCGCAGCCGCTCGTGGCGATCCTCGATGATGGCCGCAAAGAACACCGAGGACAGCGCAAGGAAGCCGGAGACCGCCATGTACATCGGTCCCTTGGTCAGGTCGTCCATGACCGTCAGGGACAGAATGCCGCCGATCATGAACAGCGTCAGCAAAGTGAGGAGCGGGGCGATGCTCCTCGATATCTTGAGGCCGAACAAGGCCCATAGACCGATGAGCCCGACCAGGAACAGTTCGTAAGGGGCGGGCTCGAAGATGACGAAGCCGGAAAGAAATACGGCAAATGCCACGAGCCCCGAGGCGAACAGCGAGAGCGCCGCAAGCTGGGGACGAGCGATCGGGAACCGGCCTGTGTCGACGGTGCTCAATAGGCGTTCTCGGTGTTGAGAAGCCGGAACGGCGTCAGGAACAGGATCTTCAGGTCGAAGAGCAACGACCAGTTCTCGATGTAGTGGAGGTCGAAGGCCGTGCGCAGGCGGATCTTGTCGTCATTGTCGATCTCACCGCGCCAGCCATTGATCTGCGCCCAGCCGGTGACGCCGGGCTTGACGCGGTGGCGGGCAAAATAGCCCTCCACGACGTCCGAATAGGTGCGGTTCTGGGTTTGCGCCAGAACGGCGTGTGGACGCGGGCCCACAAGCGAGAGCTCGCCTTTCAAGACGTTGAAGATCTGTGGCAGTTCGTCGATCGACGATTTGCGGATAAAGCGCCCGACCGGCGTGACGCGCGGATCGCCCTTTGTCACGGCGTTGCGCGCTGTCGGGTCGCTCATATGCGTGTACATCGAACGGAACTTGTAGACTTCGATCGTCTCGTTGTTGAAGCCGTGGCGCTTCTGCTTAAAGATGATCGGACCCGGCGACGTGATTTTGACCGCGATTGCCGCGCCGAGCATGATCGGCCACAGGAGCGCCAGGGCGACGACGCTGAAAAAGATGTCGAAGCCGCGCTTGGCAACGGAGTCCCAATCCGCGATCGGCTTGTCGAAGATATCGAGCATGGGGACATCGCCGACATGGGAGTAGCTGCGTGGGCGGAACCGCAGGTTGTTGGCATGGGCCGCCAGCCGGATATCCACCGGCAGGATCCAGAGCTTCTTGAGCAGCTGGAGAATGCGCTTCTCGGCCGTCAACGGCAACGAGATGATCAGCATGTCGATGCGCGCCAGGCGCGCGAACTCCACGAGTTCGCTGACCGTCCCGAGCTTGGGGTAGCCGGCGATGACATTGGGCGAACGGCGCTCGTCGCGATCATCAAAGATGCCGCAAATGCGGATATCGTTGTCCGGCTGATCCTCGAGCGTGCGAATCAGGTCCTTGGCCGGTTGGCCACCGCCCACGACAACTGCGCGCCGCTCCATCGTGCCGTTGCGTGCCCAGTGGCGGATGGAATAGGCGATGAAGGCGCGCTCGGAAAGAAGGAACAGGGCGCCGCCGATGAACCAGCCGCCGAACCAGACACGGGAATATTGGTGACCGGATTTCAGGAAGAACAGCGCGATTGCGATGCCGCCGAAAGCAACTGCCCAGGAGGCGAGGATGCGTGGCATGACGCGCAGCCAGGCGCGCAGCGCCGGGATCTGGTAGGTATCCGCGATCTGCATCGCGGCGACCGCGAGCGCCGAGCCGCCGAACAGGATCGCCAAGTAAAGCGGCAGTTGATCGAGACCCGGTTGAACGTAGAGCGCGTTGATCGCGTAGCCGATCGCAAACAGCGCGCTGAATTCGAAGAGGCGCATCAGCCCCATGATCATCGCTGGCGAATAGGTGTCGGCGCGGAACTGCTCGGCGATCTGCCGTGCCAGCGGATTGAGTTCCGTAGCGGGCTCATCGCTCGGCGTTTCGCCAGGCGAGCGGGCGCGGATTTCCGAAATCTTCTTGCGAAGCGCTTCGGGGTCGAATGAACCCGGGCGGTCAAACTTGTTCATGGCTGTCTTCCGGCGCTGAAGTCCCTCAGTCCGGATAGCAGAAAGCCACTAAGAAACGCTTACGTTGTGGGCAACACGCTATCCGCGGACGGCTGGTAACGGCACAATTCACGATAGAGCTTTAACATATCGGCCGACATTACCGAAGCTGCAAATTGCGACTTGAACGTGTTTGGCTCGGGCATGACACGGGCCGCCCAGTCCTTTTCAGTGATCGCACGCGCCATGATGGCCGCAAGCGCCTGGGCACTGGCCGGTTCGGCGAGGGCAGAACTGTCGCGTCCGAGGATTTCCGGGATGCCGCCAACGCGACTTGCAATGACGGGCTTTCGCGCCGCAAGCGCCTCAAGCACGATGTAGGGCATGGATTCGGCGCGCGACGGAACGACGATGTTGCGTGTCAGCGCGAAGGCCTCGCGGGTCTTCATCGCCGGTTGCATGGTGATGCGGCGGCTGAGACCCTGCTGAAGCATCTGATCGTAGTATTCCTGCTGCTGCGGACCGTCACCGATCATCAGCGCCGACAGCGGACGACCGACGAGCCTTTCGGTCTGTGCGAAGGCCTCCACGAACAGATCGGGCCCCTTCAGGTCCCGCATCATGCCGATGTAAAGAAAATCGACCGCATCCGGCCGCGGTGATACGACTTCGAATTCCCGGTCGTCTATTCCGTTGTAGATCAGCTCGTGTCGTTCGCGCGGTTTGCCAACCTTGGAGAAATAGGTTTGCCGTTCGAAGTCGCAGACAAAAACGAGTGCGTCCGTCAGGCGTCCCTGGAACCGCTCCAACGGAAAGATGAGCCGTCCCGTGAATGAGCCGGGACGGTAGTGCAAACTGCCGCCATGCGGCGAATAGAGGCGGGCTACGCGATACTTGTTGACCCGCAGGGCTGAACCGATGAGCCGGGCAATGGCGCCACCCTTGGCGCCGTGCCCATGCAACACATCCGGTCGCAAACTTCTGATTTCCTTGTAACCGCGCCACAAGGACGCAAGATCGGACGGTCCTACCGACCGATGGATCGGCATTCGAACGAGACCGAGCGCCAGGTAGGGCCGAATTTCGTCGAACAGTCGATCTTCATGACTGCCTCCGGTTGTGCTGTCGCAGAGGATGCCGACCTCGTGACCGGCATTGGCGTGTGCCTCGGCAAGATCGCGCACGTGGCGGAAAATCCCGCCGACAGGCGACCTGAAGCAGTGAATGATGCGCAAGGGACGCTGCTGCATCGAGGTCAGAACAGGCGTTCACGGACATAGATCGTATCGCCGGCCAGAACCGCGTCCGTGATCGGCACTCGGCCGGTGATGATGCGCCCGTTGATCTTTCGGGTGATGTCTGCATTTGCCTGGTTGGCGCGCGGCGAGTAGCCGCCGGCGACCGCGATGGCGTTCTGGACGGTCATGCCGGGCACATAGGCGTATTGGCCTGCCTGGCCGACTTCGCCCATGATGAAAACGGAACGATAGCGGTCGACCTCGATTGTGACGTCGGGATCGCGCAGATAGCCTTGCTTCAGCTTGGCGGCGATCATGCCTTCGAGTTCGGGCAGGGTCTTGCCGCGGGAGGCGACCGTGCCGATGAGCGGGAAGGCGACATACCCGGCCTGGTCGACGGTGTAGGTGCCGGTGAGGCCGGCCTGTTCGAAGACGTTGATGCGCAAGCGGTCACCGCTATCGAGGCGATAGGGCTGGATCGTGGCTTCGCTGAAGGCCTTGGGCGCTGGCTGATAGCTCGTGCAACCAGCAAGCAACATCGACAGCGCTGCCGCCGTGATAGCGAGACCCGTCTTGATAGCTGCGGTTGACATGCTGTTCATCGGCTCCGGAAACGACCACCTTTTCCGACGTTATCGATCCGTTAGGGTTAATAGCCGGTAAACTGCCGGTAGAAATTTTACAGGGAACGGATGCAATAGGGCCCGTCTGCAGCACCCGGAAGTTGCTTGCATTAACCCTTGCGTTACCATGTTCCTTTACTCTCCGGCGAGATTTTGAAGGTTCGGAGCCAAAGCATGTCGGGAAGCGGCAGCGCACAGCAGGATGTGGATATCGACCTCGGCGGCCTTTTTCGGGCCGTCTGGGATCGGCGTGTCAAGGTATTGCTCGCTACCGCCTGCGTTGCTGCGCTCGCCTTTGGCGCAGCGAAGATGATTTCGCCTGACTATGAGAGCGAAACTCGCGTGCTCATCGAATCGCGTGAGCCGGAGTTCAGCGGTCCCAACCAGGCTTCGCAGGCCGGGGCCGATCGCGTCTTCGATGAATCGGGCATTCTCAGCCAGGTGCAGGTGCTCAAGTCGGCCGACCTGATCAAGCAGGTCGCCCGCAACATGAAGCTGCACGAGGTCAAGGAGTTCGATCCGTCGGCTGCGCCGTCGGCGCTCTCGGACCTCCTGGTCATGCTCGGCCTCAAGAAGAACCCGTTGGAGCTGCCTCCCGAGGAGAGGGTGCTCAAGGAGTTCAACTCCAAGCTCCAGGTCTATCAGGTGGAGAAATCGCGGGTGATCGCGATCGGCTTCACCTCGAAGGATCGCCAGCTCGCCGCCGCCGTCCCGAACGAAATGGCCAAGGTTTTCCTGACGCTGCAAAGCGGGGCGAAACTCGACACGAATTCCGAAGCGACCCGTTGGCTCGAGCCGGAGATTGCCAATCTGCGCGAGAAGGTGCGAGACGCGGAGGCAAAGGTTGCTGCTTACCGTGCCTCGTCGGACCTGTTGCCGACCGGCGAGACGACGAATTTTGCGACGCGGCAGCTGACGGACATCTCGACCGAACTGACGCGCGTCCGTGGCGAGCGCGCCAATGCTGAGGCGCGTGCTGCCGGCGTGCGCTCGGCCCTTGCAAGCGGCCGCGCGCCAGACACCATTACCGACGTCGTTGGTTCTCAGATGATCCAGCGGTTGAAGGAGACGGAAGCAAACCTTCAGGCCCAGGTTGCCGACCTCTCGACGACACTGCTGGACGGTCACCCGCGCTTGAAGGCGCTGAAGTCGCAGCTCGAAGGTATCCGCGGCCAGATTCGCGTGGAGACCCGCAAGATCCTGACGAGCCTGGAGAACGAGGCGCAGGTCGCCGACCTGCGTGAACAGCAGCTGGTGCAGCAGTTAAATGCGCTGAAGGCCCAGTCGGCCCAGGCCGGCGAGGAAGAGGTGGGACTGCGCGCGCTCGAGCGCGAAGCGACCGCCCAGCGGCAATTGCTCGAAACCTATCTCGCACGCTACCGCGAAGCGACGTCACGCACGGTCGAGAATGCAACGCCGGCAGATGCGCGCGTGATTTCAAGCGCGGTGGTTCCAACCAGCGCGAGCTTCCCCAAGGTGTTGCCGATTACGATCGTCGCAGCGCTTGCGACGTTCCTGCTCAGCTGCGTGGTGATCATGCTTGGTGAGCTGTTCAGCGGGCGGGCTTTGCGGCCGGTGTCCTCGGCCGGCGAACCGCTCCCGGTTCGCACGCGCCCGGCGATCGCGGCAAGCGCGCCGGACGTCGGCATTGCTGCAGCGAATGCAGCCCCCGATCCCGTGCCTCTCGACAGCGACGCAGTGGATCTGCTGTCGCCGGTCGATGTCTCGAAAGCCGACGAAGACGTCGATACGTCGGCGGTGGCGAACGAGCCGGACTTTTCAATCGAGGCCGTGGCCGAACACCTGCGCACCACCAACGTCAGCATCGCGATTTCGGTATCGCCGGGCGGCGACGAGGGGTCCACCGCGACGGTGATGCTGGCGCGCCTGCTTGCCGAAGCGGAGCTGAAGGTGGTGCTGATCGATCTGACCGGCTCTGCCTGCCCGACGCGCCTGATGGCGCGCTCGTCGCAGCTGCCCGGCATCACCAATCTCCTGGCAGGGGAAGTTCCCTTCACCGAGACGATCCATGCGGATCGCTTCTCCGACGCGCACATCATTCCTCAGGGCGATGCGGATCCGAGACAGGCGATGCGGGGCATCGAGCGGCTGAAGATGATCATTGGTGCGCTGACCAACGCCTATGACCTGGTCCTCATCGAATGTGGCCCAGCCGATGAAATGGCCGTCGAAAAGATCGTCGGCCGCGACGGTGCAGAAATCATTCTCTCGGCGCCCTCGGTCAGCGACGAGCGCATCGTCGAAGTGCTGACGGGATTCGGCGCCGCAGGCTACCGCGACATCGTTCTGATGACCGGGCAAGTGCAATCGGACCCGGACTATCCCGACCGGGACGCGGCCTAACGCGCGTCTCAGCCTTCGAGGTTCGCTTGTTCGCGCGGCCTGCTCTTGCGAGCCGTCGCTCGGCTCATGCGGCGTTTTTGCCGGAGATTGCACTTTGCCGGAGTCGTCTGGTGCGCTGGATGCGGGCGTAAACGGACTTGTTCGCCTTCACCATCCGCTTTGCCCATACGACGAGACGATGGCGCAGGCTGGCGAGATGGCCCGCAAGCGTGACCGGCAACAGGATATCGCGCAATGGTGTTTCGATCGTGCACCACGAGCGCTTGTAGGGTTGATCGCCGACGCCGAAGTCAAACAGGCGGACGCCCTCGGCTGCAAGACGGTCGATCATCTTGTAGAACAACAATTCACCCGGACTGGCGTCGCCCGCCAGGACATCATCGATGGAGCCAAACTGGCAGATGACATGGTCTGCCTTGCGTGAGAGCCCGGCGACGGCGATGATTCGCCCATCGTGCTCGCCTTTGAGGCGGATGGCATTCAGCTCCATGAGCTTGACGTCGCCGCTGCGGCGAGCGGCAAGCGTGTGGAAAAACGCTTGTGTCTCGGTTTCCTGGAACACGTCGGGAAGGCCGAGCGTTGCAAAACGCGCCGCCTTCTGCCGGAAGAAGGTATCAAGCAAGACGCTTGCCTCTTCAGCGGTGTTGGCGACCACATACTCGTAGCCGCCCATCTCGGCCAGTCGACGCTCGGAGATCCGCATCTTCTTGCGACGGCGTTTCGCGTTGATCTGCGCAAGAGTGCGCTCGATGCTACCGAGAAGGGGGAGCTGGTACGACGGGTTGGGATTGGTGGCGCCGGGAAGGGAGGCAAACGGGCTTACGCCACCGCGCCAGGTACTCGGCACCTTGTCGAGCGCGACGACGTCGGCAAGTCCGCGCAGTGCCAGCCGGATTTCGCGATCAAGCATGGCGGCGAGATCAGGCGTCGTGACGGCTGAAGCGTCGCTGGCAAAAAGGCCGGTATTGAGGTTGCTGTGTTCCGTTCCGATCAGACGCGCCGTACGAAACAGGCGCCCATGGTTGAGTTCCAGCGGCAGAATGAGGAAGAGTTCACCGTCGAGCGTGACGCGCAGAAGCACGAGGTCGCTGCCGTGCGTCTCTGCCCATGAGCGGCAGAGGTCGTAGGCATGATGCAGCGAGTTCACGGCAAGGCCATCGAGCAAACGCCATTCGGCCTCGAGCGGCTCCATACTGCGGTGGACCGAGACTTTGAAGCGGCCGACGGCATTGGCGGGACCTGCACGCATGGGGGCGTGCGCACGGCGGTCGGCTGGGCCCTCCATGGTAAGATCCGAGTTCGTCATCGATTGTGCCATCCGGTCGCTGTTGCGGAGCTATTGAACCGCAAGGGCGCTACCATCCGTTTAATTCGAGAGTGCTTATCAATGCGATCGGGAACAACCGATAATCGCGGTTAGCAAAGCATGAAGTGACGCGCGCGAGATGGTGCAGCCGTCAGTCGATAAAGCCGGTCGCGAGTGCCTTTGCCCATTCCAGGCGGTTGCGGCTTTCAGCGAGCCTGGACATCGCCATCCAGTCGTAGGGAACACTGCGAAAGGTGACGTTCCATCCTGCAGCCGTCTGCTCGACGATGGCATAGCGTGCATCCGGCGAGCCCGCCTCGACCTTGTGCGGCACGGGCTGGTCGTCGTCATATCCGGGGCAGCCGACGCTGCCGGGATTGACGACAAGGCGGCCGTCGGCAAGGCGGACGGCGCGCGGGATGTGCGTATGCCCGCACAGGATTACCGGATAGTCGATGCCAGTGGCTTGGGCCTCGATCGCCGGGCGCGAGGACATATGCACGGTTCCGTCCGCGGTCAGGGCCTCCAGCCAGTAGGTCTCGTCATCGGTCGGCGTCGCATGGCAGAGGAAGAACGTGTCCTTGTAGACGTGTGCTACGGGCAGGGTGGTCAGCCATTCGCGGTGCGCCGGCTGCAATTGCTCGTACGCCGCTCGATCGGATTGCCCCATTTCGTGCGGATCGACCGTCAGGAGATAGCGATCGTGATTGCCTCTGATCGAGAGGATCTGCCGTTCGATCAGGATGTCAGCGGTCCTGCTTGCGTTGAGCGGGCCGCTCAAGTGATCACCGAGGTTGACAATGTCGACGATACCGAGCGCGTCGATGTCGGCGAGCACGGCTTCGAGCGCGAGATCGTTGCCATGGATATCAGCAATGACCGCAAGTCTCATGAGCTTCTCCTCGAATGGCCGCAGCCTTGGATCAGCGATCGCGCGCCGGCTTTTCCATCCATTTGATAATCAGCATCGCCGGCAATATCCAGAGCAGGCCGGTGAAGAAGAAATAGGCGAGATGCACCCACCACGGAGCTGCGCCAAGCAGCAGCGAGGCGAAGGTGACGGCCGCCAGCGCATAGACGACGACGAGGATGATGATCAGGATCGTGCCGATCAGCTTTCTGAGGCGTACGGGCATTTCGCTTCTTTCAGATGGCTTGCATGGGCGCGGACGGCCGCGACCGCATGCCGCAAAGGTTTCGGCCTTGTTTTGCATGCCGCTCTGGTGCAAATCAACGGCTTTCCGAAGGTGCGACCGTTGATCCGTCCGGTCGCTCCGCCGACAACCCTGCGATATCAGAGGGAACATGATGGCCGGCGTCGAAATGGCGACAGAACAGATGCTTCGAAACGAGATCGGCAAGACCGACCGCAACCGGCGGCAGATCCGCGGCTGGCTCGCCGTCGTGCTCTTTACGCTCTTTGCATTGGTGCTCGTGGGCGGTGCCACGCGCCTGACCGAATCGGGCCTGTCGATCACGGAGTGGAAGCCCATCCACGGCGTGATCCCGCCGCTGACAGCCGCTGAATGGGAAGAGGAATTCCAGCTCTATCAGCGGATTCCGCAATACCAGCAGATGAACAGCGACATGACGGTCGAGCAATTCAAGACCATCTTCTGGTGGGAATGGGCGCACCGGCTGCTGGCGCGCACGATCGGCCTGATCTTCGCGCTGCCGCTCGCCTTCTTCTGGTTCACCGGCAAGGTCGAGCGCCGGCTGCGGCTGCCGCTCCTCGGCATCCTCGCGCTTGGTGGCTTTCAGGGCTTCATCGGCTGGTGGATGGTGTCCTCCGGCCTCGTCGAGCGCACGGAAGTCAGCCAGTACCGGCTGGCGACGCATCTCGTCATCGCCTGTCTGATTTTTGCTTCCTGTATGTGGATCTTCCGTGGGCTCAGCCCGCATACGAACGAAGCGGCACCCACGGACCGGTCGCGCAAGATGGCGATGATCATCGCTATCTTCAGCCTGTTCCAGATCTATCTCGGCGCGCTGGTCGCAGGTCTCGACGCCGGCTTCAGCTACAACACGTGGCCGCTGATGGACGGGGCGATCATCCCGCAGGATCTTTTCCTGCAGCAGCCCTGGTGGATCAACCTGTTCGAAAACCCGAAAACGGTGCAGTTCGTTCACCGGATCGGCGCCTATGTGCTGTTTGCCTTCGCGCTGATGCACATGATCGCCTCCTTGCGGGCGGCGCCTGAAACCACCCACGCACGCCGCTCGGTCCTCCTGTTCCTGCTCGTCTGTGTCCAGGCGGTCATCGGCATCACCACGCTTGTTTTGCAGGTGCCGATCGGCTGGGGCGTGGCACACCAGGGTGGGGCGCTGGTCGTGCTCGGGTTCGCGATTGCCCATTGGCGCGGCTTCTATGGTGAATACCCGCGGCCGACGGCGATCGAATTGCGCGACTGACACCGACCAAGATGCCAAAACAAAAAGACCCCGGCGAGCGGCTCGCCGGGGTCTTTTTGTTTTAGAGATCGTCGCCGATCAGGCCGACAGCATCAGGTCCATGTTCTGGACGGCGGCGCCCGAGGCGCCCTTGCCGAGATTGTCGAGCAGGGCGACGAGGTTGACGTGATTGCCGCCGCTGGTGCCGAAGACGAAGAGCTTCATCGTGTCCTTGCCGGCAAGCTCGGTGGCATCGATGCGGGCAGCCTTCTCGCTCTGTGCAAGCGGTACGACTTCGACGATCGACTGGCCGGCATAGTGCGCGATGAGCGCCGCATGGATCGTCTCAAGCGTGGCGCCTGGGGCGAGGTCTTCGAGGTAGAGCGGAACCTGGACGATCATGCCTTGCGCAAACTTGCCGACCGAAGGAGCAAAGACCGGGGCGCGATCGAGCAGGCCGTGCATCTTCATTTCGGGCACATGCTTATGCTTGAGCGTCAGGCCGTAGAGGAAGTGAGGCGCGCTGATGTGCTCCGGATTGGTTTCGTCTTCCATCTGCGCGATCATCTGCTTGCCGCCGCCGGTGTAACCCGACACCGCATTGACCGTCACCGGGTAACCGTCCGGCAGGATGCCGGCCTGGCGCAGCGGCCGGATCACGCCGATAGCACCCGTCGGATAGCAGCCAGGATTGGCGACGTGACGTGCGTCACGGATCTTTGCGGGCTGGGCATTGTCCATTTCGGCAAAGCCGTAGGCCCAGTCCGGCGCGATGCGGTGCGCGGTCGAGGTATCGATGATGCGCACCTTGTTGTTGCCCGAGACCATGGAAACCGCTTCGCGCGACGCATCATCCGGCAGGCAGAGGATGGCGATGTCGGCCTCGTTCAGGAGATCTTCGCGCATGGCGGCGTTGCGTCGTTCCGCTTCCGGGATGGAAAGCAGTTCGAGATCGCTACGGCCAGCCATGCGGGTGCGGATCTGCAGGCCCGTGGTACCGTGTTCGCCATCGATGAAGATCTTCGGTTTCATGATTTTCCCGTTCTGTTAGGTCGCAGGTGCGGCAGGATGCGGATGGAAAACCGCGGACACTTTTCCTCATCCCGCCAGTGCCTTACCGATCGTTTCGGAATCAGTCTGGCACAGAATTGAATCAGTTTCTCAACAGGCAGGCGGACCGCCGCCAAGCCCGAGAATTCCTATACAAGCACCAGCCCTTGCCCGCAACGGCAACGCTTGCCGTCAGCGCAGCGGTGCGCGTTCGGCAAGTTTCTCGGCGTGCAGCCCCAGCATGTACATCGCAACCGTCGCGCCGGCGATCGCGGTGATATCGGCATGGTCGTAGGCGGGTGCCACTTCGACGACATCGCTACCGACGACCGTGAGCGCTCCGAGCTTGCGCAGCACCGAGAGGATCTTGGCGCTCGATGGGCCGCCTGCGACAGGCGTGCCGGTGCCGGGCGCGTAGGCGGGATCGAGGCAGTCGATGTCAAAGGTGACATAGGCCTTGCGCTCGCCCACCTGCTGGATGATCGTCTCGGCGATCTCGGCCGCGCTCATCTCCTCGACGTCGTAGCCGTAGAGGATGCGAATGCCGCAATCCTCCGGCGCATGGGTGCGGATGCCGATCTGGATCGATGCGTCCGTGTCGATCAGGCCCTCGCGGGCAGCGCGGCCGACGAAGGAGCCATGATCGATCCTGCCGCGCTCGTCCGACCAGGTGTCCTGATGCGCGTCGAATTGCACGAGGGCGAGGGGCCCATGGATCGCCGCATGCGCCTTCAGGATCGGGTAGGTGACGAAGTGGTCGCCGCCGAGCGTCTGCAGATAGGCGCCGCTCTTGATGATCTTTGCCGCCTCGCGCTCGATCGTTGCAGGCGTTCTTGCATGATTGCCATAGTCGAGCAGACAGTCGCCGTAGTCGATGGTCGCCATGTCGGCAAAGAGGTCGCGCTCGAAAGGATATTGTGGATCATTGTCGAAGATTGCCGAGGCACGGCGGATCGCCTGCGGTCCGAAGCGGGCGCCGGGCCGGTTCGAGGTGGCGGCGTCGAAGGGGATGCCCCAGACGACCGCATCGACGCCCTTCAGTTGCTTTGAGTACTTGCGTCGCATGAAGGAGAGGATGCCGGCATGCGTCGGATCGGATGCCGCCGAAGTCAGTGAGCGCGCCGTCAGCGCATGATCGATTGTCCTGTTGGCCATGTCCCGCCTCTGTTCCGGGGCGGGGCAGGCGCACCCTCTGCGCGCATCCCGCTCTAACCTGTGGTGGCGGAACGTTGGACAATCGCGGCCGGCAAGGCAAGGCCCCACCGGCCGAATAGGCGGCGATTAGGAGGCCTTCGCCTCATAGGTTGGCGCGAAGTCGCCGAGCGCCTTGGCTTCGGTGATACGCGCGCCAATGTCCTCGTCGATGATCGCTTCGAGCTGGGCAAAGCTTTCGATGACGTAATAGATCGGCTGGACGATATCGATGCGATAGGGCGTGCGCAGAACGGTCATTAGGTCGAACGGCCGGAATTCGACGCCCGGCGTCTCCATGGCGTTGCGCGTCTCGTTCGGCGAGGAAACGATGCCGGCACCGAAGCAACGCCGGCCCTTCGCCGTGTTGATCAGGCCGAACTCGACGGTGAACCAGAAAATCCGGAACAGGTGCCAGGAATAGCCCTTGCCGAGCGAGACGGCTTTCTCGCCAAAGCGGCGCACGAAATTGGCATAGCTCTGATTGGTCAAGAGCGGGCAGTGGCCGAAGACTTCGTGGAAGATGTCGGGCTCTTCGATGTAGTCGATGTGCTCGCGCCGGCGGATGAAGGTCGCCAGCGGAAATTTGCCCTGCGACAGAAGTTCATAGAAGCGCGACGGTGGAATGAGCGCGGGAACGCCCTCGACGCCAAAGCCTGTTGTTTCCGCCAGGCGTCGGTTCACGTCCTTCAACTGCGGTACGTGATAGGGTCCGAGGTCGAGCTTTCGTGCGCCTTCCAGATACTCGTCGCAGGCCTTGTCGGCCAAAAGCTTCATTTGCCGCTGATAGAGCTCGCCCCAGATCGCATCCTCTTCCGGGGTATAGAGATAGGTGCCGTCCGGCTCCGGCAGTCTGGCGGTGTAGGTGCTTTCCTTGGTCATGACGTCTCCTCGTTCGTCAGAACAATTTCTCCTGTTGCAATTGTATCGCTGATGGCGCGAGTATTTGTTCCACAGTTGCCAGGTGGAGGCCTGCTGGCGGGAGGAAATTTCAGGATGCCGTCTGACGTGAAAGAAAATTTTCAGCCTGTTCGGAGGCTGCTACGGCTGATTCAGGCCGATACTGGTCAGTCGCTGTCCGATCTCGCCGAGAAAGCCGGCATGTCGCAAAGCTCGGCCTGGCGGCGGCTGCAGGAACTGGAGGCGGACGGCGTCATCCGCAAGCGGGTGGCGTTGCTCGATCCTGCCAAGCTCGATCTGAAACTCTGCATCATCGCACACGTGACGCTTGAGGATCACCACGACGAGGCGATTGCCGCGTTTTCGGCGGTGGTGCGCGACCGGCCGGAAATCATGGAGTGTTACGCGCTTTCGGGCACATTCGATTACATGCTGAAGATCCGCGCCAACGACGTCGAAAGCTACGACGCCTTCATGACGCGGTATCTGATGCGCAATCCACATGTGCGCACTGTCGTGTCGAGCTTCGTGCTGCGCGAGCTCAAGTCGACGACGGAACTGCCGATCTAGCCCGGTTCCGTGACCGTCAAGTTGAGGCGCAAATCTAGGAACGTTCGAACCCGTATTGCCGTTCGATCTTGCCGACGCGGACCTGATAGTCTTCGTACCAGCGCTCGCGGCCGAGCCGCTGGGCGGTCAGGTGCCGGACGTCGTTCTTCCACGCCGCGATGCTCTCTTCGTCCGCCCAATAGGAATTGGTGATGCCGAAGCCATCGGCGCCGCGGATGCTTTCCAGCCCGAGAAATCCAGGCTGTTGACGGGCCAGCCGTTCCATTTCTTCTCCCATGTTGTCGTAGCCGTGATCGCCTGCCGTTCTGCGCGAGGAGAAGGTCACGATGAAGTAGGGCGGCTCAGGGGTCTGAACGACGGGAGAGTTTGCCATGGGAAGCCTCGAAAGGTCGGCGTTGCGATGTTGTTCGGGCGGGCACAGTAACAAAAAAAGGCGGAGCATAGCCCCGCCTTTCCAAGTGTCGCAGTTGGAAGCGATTAACGCTTCGAGAACTGGAACGAACGACGTGCCTTCGCACGGCCGTACTTCTTACGCTCGACCACGCGGCTGTCGCGGGTGAGG
>NZ_DASYHB010000174.1:0-2794 GCF_035999185.1 Ensifer sp.
CGGGTGTTCCGGGTCGCCGAAGCACTGGAATACGGCATGGTCGGCGTCAACACGGGGCTGATCTCGACGGCGGAGGCACCGTTCGGCGGCGTCAAGCTCTCCGGCCTCGGTCGCGAAGGCTCGCGCTACGGCATCGAGGAATTCACCGAGATCAAATACGTCTGCCTCGGCGGCGTTGCCTGATAGGAGACAAGTAAAAGACCGCGGAGCCCGAGCCCCGCGGTCATTCAGGTGGAGTGGCCTTCAGCGCCAAACGTCACGTGTGCTGCAGTGTCTTATCCGCGGCCTTCGAGTAACCGCGTGGCGTGCGCCTCAATGCCTTTCGCATCGAGTTCGTAGTGTGCGTAGAGGTGGGTCGGAGGCGCGATCAGGCTGTATTCGTCGTAAATACCATGCCGGGTCAACTTGACCGGCAGGCCTTCGCTTGCCAGCACCTCGGCGACCGCACCGCCCAGTCCTCCGAGCACATTGTGCTCCTCCACCGTCAGGATTCGCGGGCTTTGGCCGGCTGCCTCGAGGATGGCGTCGCGGTCGATCGGTTTTACCGTCGCCATGTCGAGGAAGCCGACGCTTGCGCCTGCGGCCCGCAGTGCGCGGGTCGCTTCGAGCGCCGGGTGAACCGTGGAGCCCGTGGCAATGATCGTGAGGTCCGTTCCCGAATAGTGCGAGATCGCCTTGCCGATCGTGAACGGCTGGCGCTCCGCATAGACCTCGGGATCGCGCCCGCGCTGGATGCGGATATAGATCGGATGCGGGTAGTCGTTCGCAGCCTTGATGACCTCTTTCAGCTGATTGCCATCGGCCGGTGCGATCACAGTCAGGTTGGCGATCGAGCGCATGATCGCGAGGTCTTCCGTCGCGTGATGCGAGGTGCCGTAAAAGCCGAGCGAAATCCCGGCATGGTGGCCGATCAGCCGAACCGGCAGTTTGGAGTAGGCGACGTCCATGCGAATCTGTTCGCAGCAGAGCAGCGCAAGGAACGATGCGAAGGTTGCGACATAGGGCTTCATGCCGACAGCGGCCATGCCGGCGGCAGCAGACACCATGTTCTGCTCGGAGATACCGAACTGGACGAAGCGATCGGGATGGAGCGCGTGGAACTTCGCAAGGCCGTTCGAGTATTGCAGGTCGGCGGTGCCCGCGACGATCGGCTCGCCGGCAGCGACGAGTTCGATGAGGGCATCCGAGAGCGCATCGAGGCCGGGCGTCACGGCATTGAGCTGTCGGTACTGCCAGGACTTGTCGGAAAGCGGCTTGTTCATCTCAGATCTCCATCGCTTCGATTTCGGCAATTGCGCGCGCAGCATCCGAAGGGTCGAGATAGCCGAGGTGCCAGCCGGGTTCGGTCTCCATGTAGGAGACGCCCTTGCCCTTGACCGTCTCGGCAACGATCATCACCGGGCGTGTCCGCGCGCGGTTTGCCTTGAGCGTGCGAAACAGGGTGGCGACCGCCGCCACGTCGTGGCCGTCGACCACATGGGTCTCCCAGCCGAAGGCCTGCCATTTCTCGACAATCGGCTCGACGCCGATGATATCGTCGACCGAGCCGTCGAGCTGGTAGCCGTTGCGATCGATGATGCCGATCAGTTTTCCAAGACCGTTGTGCGCGCCGAAGAGGGCTGCCTCCCAGACCTGGCCCTCCTGCAGTTCCCCATCCCCGATCATCACGTAGGTGTAGAAGTCCTTGCCCAGCATCCGGCCGGCAAGCGCCATGCCGCAGCCGGCCGAAAGCGCGTGGCCGATCGAGCCCGAGCTGAAATCGATGCCGGGCACCTTGGTCATATCAGGATGGTCGCCGAGCGGATTGCCGAGACGGGTATAGCCGTCGAGCACATCACGATCGATGAAGTCGAGGTCGGCGAGGATGGGAAACAGCCCGACGGCCGCGTGCCCCTTGCCCATCATGAAGCGGTCGCGATCCTCCCATTTCGGTTCGCCGCGCTTCAGCTCCATCGCGTCGTAGTAGAGCGCCGAGAACAGCTCTGCCGCGGAGAAGACGGACGTGTAGTGGCCGACTTTCGCGATCTCGATCAGCCTGATTGTCTCGAGACGACAGAACTTGGCGCGGTCCTTGAGGAACGCGATTTCCTCGTCACTCGGTCTGAGGCTGTTCCGGCCCCCGGTTGTTTCGATCCTGCCTGGTTGGGTCACGTGCTGTCCTCGTCCTCAAGGTGGGTCGCCCCACGGAATGCTTGATCACGAGGTCTGTTTTAGCGTCAGAAACGCGCGGCTGCCCGCACGAATAGCTGAAAACAATCTTCAACTATTCCAAAGAAATGAACGGGTTGGCTCATGTTACCTAGTGAGGGACGCAAGTGAAGGCGGCGGTTTTCTCAAGGAGGTAAACAATGAAAGACGGGATGTTTGTTTTCGACGCGGCTGTCCATACGCAGGACTTCGGCGACAACCAGATCAAGCCTGGAAGCGATGGCCGGCGCGTCAAGCTGCTGCGCTCGCAGATCGCCGGCTTCATCAACTTGACGGGGCGCCGCGGACCGCCGCCGGAAACCGAAACCTTCTCGAACCCCGATCTCGAATGGGGCAACAAGATGCTCTTCGAGAACTCCGACACCGACATGGCGAGCGCTTGCTCGGTACCCTTGTTCTCGCACTGGCGGGCGGGACTTGGGCCGGTCGAACTCAGCGACGCCTTCGCCAGGTCGAACCCGAAACGCGTCGTGCTCACCGGTGGTGTCGACCCGGCCTATCACGGACTCGATTTCGCGCTCGAGGAGATGGAGCGCCAGGTCAAGGAACTCGGCGCCGTCAGCATGAAGTTCTATCAGTACCAGCG
>NZ_DASYHB010000175.1:0-2281 GCF_035999185.1 Ensifer sp.
GTCATCCCTATTCGGTCTTGCTCCCGGTGGGGTTTGCCGTGCCGTCCATGTCGCCATGTCCGCGGTGGGCTCTTACCCCACCCTTTCACCCTTACTCCGCAAGCGGAGCGGTTTGCTTTCTGTGGCACTTTCCCTGAGGTCACCCTCGCCGGACGTTATCCGGCACCGTACTTCCGTGGAGCCCGGACTTTCCTCCCCCCGCGGTCTTTCGACACTTGCGGAGCGCGGCTGCCCGGCCAACTGGCAGGCGCTCCTTAACGCAAGCCCCCGCCCGGCGCCAGAAAAAAAGGCCGGGCTTTTCAAGAGCCAACAGCGAAGGACGAAATAGCTCGGCCAGAGCGACGCGCTTTAGCGGAAGGCCACGGAGAAATCCGCATCATATGCGGGGTCGTCGATCCGGCCATTGATGACAAGGCTGGCGCCAAGCCGGCCGATCTCGTCGGAGCTCTTCGCCGCCTGGCCGTTACCGCCCGTGACGACAGCAATGCGCTCTCCACCGGCAAAGCCGATATAGGGCAGCCCGTGCCGCGTGAACGAGGTGACGCAGGGCGAAAAATGCGTCGAGACCGGCTCAAGCCCGGGCATTACCTCGGCCAGGAGGCCGCGCAGGTGCTCGGCCGCAGCGGCACCGCCCGCCCCGCGGAACCATTGCCGCACGGCCGGCTCGCCGTCGAGAACCCGGTCCGTCGGATCGCCGCCGATCTTGATGTAGTGCTTACCATCCGCATAGCCGACCGGTGGCAGAAGGTAGTAGCTCCGCTCCTGCTTGGGCGCCGCCCCGATCAAGGAGGGCATGCCTTCGAAGCTCTGCAGGTCGCGATCCGCCACCTCGGCAAAAAGCACGGTTCTCGCCTTGACGGAAAGGTCGATCGGCCGCGGCAACAGCGTGGCCGACAAGGAAAAGCCTCCGGCCGCAACGATCACCCGGGCCGCCTCCAGGCGCCCGCCCTCAAGCGTGGTCACGACCACGCGGTCGCTGTCTTCGGAAACGGAGCGGACTTCGTCGCGCACGATCCTGGCGCCGGCCCGCTCGGCGCAGATGACTTGCGCTGCAACCAGGGCCCGCGGGTTGACGTACCCGGCGCCACGGCGCTCGTGAACGCCTGCCGTCCCCTCCGGAAAACGGAACCACGGAAAGCGCTGCGAAAGCTTGTCGGCGTCAAGCAGCGGCGCTACGACGCCGAGCGCATCGCGCGCTTTTTCCACCTGCTCGATGTAGTCGTAGGCGGCACCCGGCTGGGGCCCGGCGATCAGGCAACCGACTTCATGATAAAAGAGAACGCCGCTTTCGCGCTCGATCCCCTCGTAGCGCTCGATCGAACGCCGGGCAAGGCGCGCCCAGACCGGATCGTTGTCGATCGTTCGGGTGATGCGGGCATTGTCGTAGTGACTGGAAAAGACGCCGGAATGATTGGCCCAGTCCTTGGGCTCGTCCGGCCCGACGAGCGCGACGCTTGCGCCTGACAGCGCCAGGTGACGGGCGGCCGCCGCCCCCATCATGCCCTTGCCGACGACAATGAAATCAAATCTCTCCGACATGCTCACCCTCTTCCCGCGTGCGTTGAGGGAGATAGCATGTGCGCGTCGATATGGCACGGCTTGCGAGAGATTTTCGTGTACGCCGGAACGCGAGACCTGTCCGGCTGCAGCATCCGCCACCACCTCGTGCGGCGGGCGGATGATGCTTTCCTTTCGCGTGCGCGAATTGACGCGCCGACGCGTATCGACTGATCAGTCGATGATATCCTGGACCTTGCCGCAATAGCGCTTGGAAACCGGGTTCATGCGCTTGGCGCCATGGCCGGCATTGTATTTCAGGATCGTGCCGCAGGTGGTGCCGCCGGAAAGCTCATGCGCCATGGCGAGATACTTCATGCCGAACTTGATGTTGGTTTCCGGGTCGTAGAGCCCCTTGGCAGAACCGGAATAACCCATCATGCGGGCCGTGGCGGGCTTGATCTGCATCAGGCCGATTTCGCCGGCGCTGCCGCGGGCCTTGGGGTTGAAGTTGCTTTCGACCTTGACGACGGCGTGCGCCAGATCGACCGGAACGCCATACTGCTTGGCGTAGCTTTTGATCAGCGATGCGTACTGGGCGTTCTGCGGGAGGTCCGGCTTCGGATAGCCTGTTGTACGGGTAACGGACGGGATGGATGAGGTCTTGATGGTCCTGTCGACATTCCCCGCATACGACGTACCCATCCCGGCGAAGAACATGCCAAGGCATGCCGCCACCGCAGCAACAGACGAAATTCTCATGTAGTTTGAATTCTCCGGTCTG
>NZ_DASYHB010000184.1:0-3715 GCF_035999185.1 Ensifer sp.
GATCTTCACCGAGTCCACGCCCGACTCGAGCAGGGAGTCGTAGGCGGCTTCGAGCCACCCCTCCTGAGAACCGCGCCAACCAGTGTCATTCATCGCCTGTTCCATGATTGCCTCCTAACAAATCCAAAGGGCGCCATCAAGTAAAATGTACATATGTGTCAAATAAACAAACGATGGTGTTTTGATTGTTGACACATGTGTACATTCCCGCTTACCGTTGCGGTTGAAGTCCCATAAACCGGAGCCCGTCGCATGTCGAACGATCCCCTGCTTCAGCCGTTTCAGCTGAAGCATTTGACCCTGCGCAACCGTATCATCGTCACGTCTCACGAGCCGGCCTATCCCGAAGACGGAATGCCGAAGGGGCGCTACCGTGCCTATACGGTTGAGCGGGCCAAGGGCGGTGTGGCGCTGACGATGACTGCCGGCTCCGCGGCCGTCTCGAAGGACAGCCCGCCCGTCTTCAACAACCTGCTCGCCTACAAGGACGAGATCGTTCCGTGGATCAGGGAGATGACCGACGCGGTGCACGAAGAGGGCGCTGCGATCATGATCCAGCTCACGCACCTTGGCCGGCGCACCCGCTGGGACAAGGGCGACTGGCTTCCGGTGCTTGCGCCCTCACACCATCGCGAGGCGGCACACCGCGCCTTTCCCAAGAAGATCGAAGACTGGGACATCGAGCGCATCATCAAGGACTTTGCCGATGCCGCCGAGCGCATGAAGGCCGGCGGCATGGACGGTGTCGAACTGGAAGCCTACGGGCATCTGATCGACCAGTTCACGTCACCGCTGACCAACGAGCTCGATGGTCCCTATGGCGGTTCGCTCGACAATCGCCTGCGCTTCTGTTTCGACGTCTTCAAGGCGATGCGCGAAAGGGTCGGCAACGACTTTATTCTCGGCGTTCGATACACGGCCGACGAATGTCTTCCCGGCGGGACCGGAAAGGCCGAAGGCCTGGAGATCTCCCGCCGTCTCAAGGAAAGCGGCCTCATCGACTATCTGAACGTCATCCGCGGCCATATCGATACGGATCCGGGCCTGACCGACGTCATCCCGATCCAGGGCATGGCGAGCGCGCCGCATCTGGATTTTGCCGGAGAGGTCCGCGCAGCAACCAAGTTCCCGACCTTCCATGCCGCGAAGATCCAGGACGTGGCGACGGCTCGCCACGCGATTGCTGCCGGTAAGGTGGACATGATCGGCATGACCCGCGCGCACATGACCGACCCGCATATCGTGCGCAAGATCATGGAAAAGCGCGAGGACGACATCCGCCCCTGCGTCGGCGCCAACTACTGCCTCGACCGGATCTATCAAGGGGGCCTGGCCTTCTGCATCCATAACGCCGCGACCGGCCGCGAAGAAACGATGCCGCATCGGATCCCGAAGGCCGCGGCCCGCAAGAAGGTCGTCGTCGTGGGAGCTGGCCCTGCCGGTCTTGAAGCTGCCCGCGTCTCCGCGGAGCGCGGTCACGAGGTCGTCGTTTTCGAGGCTGCAAACCATCCGGGCGGACAGATCCGGCTGACAGCCCAGAGCGAACGCCGCCGGGAAATGATCACCATCATCGACTGGCGCATGAGCCAGTGCGAGAAGCTCGGCGTCACCTTCCGGTTCAACAGCTGGGCCGAGGCCGACACCGTGCTTGCCGAAACGCCCGACGTGGTCATCATTGCTACGGGTGGGCTGCCGCACACGGAGGTTCTTTCGAAGGGCAACGAGCTCGTCGTTTCCTCCTGGGACATCATCTCGGGCGATGTAAAACCCGGAACCAATGTGCTCATCTTCGACGACGCCGGCGATCATGCGGGTCTGCAGGCTGCAGAGTTCCTCGCCAAGGCGGGGGCAAAGGTCGAGATCATGACGCCGGACCGGTCCTTTGCGCCGGAGGTCATGGCAATGAACCTCGTTCCCTACATGCGCTCGCTGCAGAAGCTCGATGTGACCTTTACCGTCACCTACAGGCTGGAGGCGGCGGAAAAGAGCGGCAACCAGATCACCGCCCATGTCGGCAGCGACTATGGCGGTGTCGCCAAGCAGCAGACCTTCGACCAGATCGTCGTCAATCACGGTACCATTCCGCTCGATGATCTCTACTTCGAACTGAAGCCCGGCTCGAGAAACCTCGGCGAAGTCTCCTACGACGAGCTGATTGCCGGCACGCCGCAATCGGTTGAACGCAATCCGGAAGGCGCCTACCAGCTCTTCCGGATCGGCGACGCAGTTGCGGCCCGCAACACGCATGCCGCCATCTACGATGCGCTGCGTCTTGCCAAGGATCTCTGACGATGGCGCGGTCCGACGCTTTGCAGGCATTTCTGGACGCGGCTTTCGTCGCGTTCGACGAGTGCGCGCAGGACCCGAGGGCACGCCGGTCGATCACGCAGATCGCTGCCTTGCTCGAAACGCCGCAGCCGCAACGCTCAGACCTCGGCAAACGTCTTCCCGTCTGCGAGCCTTGGCTCGGCGAAGTCCTGTCGAGAAGGACAGGGGGAACGTCGCTCGACATGCTGATCGAACGGTTCCAGGCGATCGAGCCGCTGCTCGAATGGAGGTGGCGCTCGGTCTATGACGAAACGGCGAGCGAGAATTTCCTGACAGGTCATGGCAATGCGATGATCGTCGGTCCGGGCGGTCTGGAGGATCGAAGAGATCTCTGGCTCGGCGCGACGCTGATGGCGCCGAACGTGCGCTACCCCGACCACGACCACGCCCCCGAAGAAACCTATCTCGTCCTATCGGAAGGGGAGTTTCAGCATGGCACCTCCGACTGGTTTTCGCCGGGGATCGGAGGTTCCTTCTACAATCCGCCTGGCATCAGGCATGCCATGCGCTCAGCGGAAAAACCGCTGTTCGCCCTTTGGGCATTGCTGCCCGAACGATCGAGACATTGACGAAAAGGCGTTCGGCTAGGACCGGGCGCGGAGGAAGGTTGCCATGAAAATACTTGTGACGGTGAAGCGGGTGGTTGACTACAACGTCAAGATCCGCGTGAAGGCAGACGGTTCGGGCGTCGAGCTTGCGAACGTGAAGATGTCGATGAACCCCTTCGACGAAATCTCCGTCGAGGAAGCACTGCGGCTGAAGGAAGCCGGCAAGGCCGACGAAGTCGTCGTCGTTTCCGTCGGTCCGGCCAAGGCCGAAGAGACGCTGAGGACCGCGCTCGCCATGGGTGCCGACCGCGCCATCCTGGTCGAGACTGAAGACCAGGTCGAGCCGCTCGCTGTCGCCAAGATCGTCAAGGGTGTCGCAGACGCCGAACAGCCGGGCCTGATCATTGTCGGCAAGCAGGCAATCGATGACGATTCGAACCAGACCGGCCAGATGCTGTCGGCGCTGCTTGGCTGGGCGCAGGGCACTTTTGCCTCCAAGGTCGAGATCGGCGATGGCAAGGCGACCGTGACCCGCGAAGTCGACGGCGGCCTGCAGACGATCGACATCAAGCTTCCGGCCGTCGTTACCACCGACCTGCGCCTGAACGAGCCGCGTTATGCTTCGCTGCCGAACATCATGAAGGCGAAGAAGAAGCCGCTCGACAAGAAGTCGCCGGCCGACTTCGGCGTCGACACGGCCGCCCGCCTCAAGGTGCTGAAGACCGAGGAGCCGTCGGGTCGCAAGGCCGGCATCAAGGTCAAGTCGGTCGCCGAGCTGGTTGAAAAGCTCAAGACCGAAGCCGGCGTCCTCTAAGTTCAGGAAAGGGAGATTACATCAT
>NZ_DASYHB010000185.1:0-24937 GCF_035999185.1 Ensifer sp.
GATCAGCAGTTGGGTGTCCATGTCTGTTCTCCCTTGAAAGTCGAGTTATTTGCCGGCGCCGGCGATCTGGTCGCCGTCGCGGGTGAGGTAGTAGGCGCCGAGGATCGGCAGGAAGGTGACGAGCACCACGACCATGGCGACGACATTGGTCACCGGGCGCTGGCGCGGGCGGATCAGCTCTTCGAGCATCCAGATCGGCAGCGTCGACTGCTGGCCGGCGGTAAAGGTGGTGACGATCACCTCGTCGAAGGACAGGGCGAAGGCGAGCATGCCGCCGGCGAGCAGTGCCGTGCCGATGTTCGGCAGTATGATGTGGCGGAAGGTCTGGAAGCCGTCGGCGCCGAGATCCATCGAGGCCTCGATCAGCGAACCGGAAATCCGCCGGAAGCGGGCGACCGCGTTGTTGTAGACGACGACGATGCAGAAGGTCGCGTGGCCGAGCACGATGGTCCAGAACGAGAAGGGGATGTCGGCCATCGAGAAGGCGGAGCGGAGCGCAATGCCGGTGATGATGCCGGGAAGGGCTATCGGCAGGATGACGAGCAGCGAGATCGTCTCGCGGCCGAAGAAGCGCGTCTGGCTGACGGCGGCGGCACAAAGCGTGCCGAGCACCAGAGCCACGGCGGTCGCGATCGAGGCGACCTTGACCGAGAGCGTCAGCGCCGCCCAGACATCCGGTCGGTTCCAGGCAACCGCAAACCACTGCGTCGTCAGGCCCGGCGGCGGGAACTGGTAGCTCTTTTCCTCCGTCGTAAACGCGTAGAGGAAGATGAGCAGGATCGGCAGGTGCAGGAAGGCGAGGCCGGCTGCGGCCGCGATCTTCAGGCCCATCGGCGAGCGGTTGCGTTCAGAGCGCATCGAAAGCCCCCATGCGTTTGGCCACGAAGAGGTAGGCGCCCATGATGACGATCGGCACCACCGTGAAGGCGGCGGCGAGCGGAATGTTGCCGGCCGTACCCTGCTGGGCATAGACCGCCTGACCGATGAAGAGGCGTGACGAGCCGACGATCTGCGGGATGATGTAGTCGCCGAGCGTCAGCGAAAACGTGAAGATCGAGCCGGCGACGATACCGGGCAGCGCCAGCGGAAAGAGCACGTAGCGGAAGGTCTGGGCCGGCGTGCCGCCGAGGTCGGAGGACGCCTCGATCAGGTTGCCCTGCACGCGCTCGAGCGCCGCCTGGATCGGCAGGATCATGAAGGGCAGCCAGACATAGACGAAGACGATGAAGGTGCCGGTGTAGCTGACCGAGAGCGAGTTGCCGCCGACCACGGGCAGCGAAAGCCAGCCATCAAGCAGCCAGAGCAGGTGCAGTTTATCGAAAATCCAGGTGAGGATGCCTTCCTTGGCAAGGATCAGCTTCCAGGCGTAGATCTTGACCAGATAGCTCGACCAGAGTGGCAGCATGACGCCGAGATAGAAGAGCACCTTCCACTTCCCTTGCGCATAGCGCGCCGCGTAGTAGGCGATCGGGAAAGCGATGACGGCAGAGGCGAGCGTGACGGTTGCCGCCATCGTGACGGTGCGCAGGATGATGTCGAGATTGGTTTCACTGAGGAGCTGGCGATAGGTCGCAAGCGTGAACTCGTAATTGATCAGGCCCGAGAAGTCGTCGATCGAAAAGAAGCTCTGCAGCAGCAGTGCAAACAGCGATCCGAGGTAGACGATGCCGAGCCAGAGCAGCGGCGGCGCGAGCATGATCATCAGAAGCAGATGCGGGTGCTTCCAGAAGAAGTCCGACAGGCGGCCGGCAGGGCCGCGGCGTTCGGGCAAGACGAGGGGTTCGGCAAAGGCGGTCATGCGTCCTCCATCGGGTGCAGCTCGTTTGCGGCAAAGCTGATGGTGACGGGGCTGCCGACGGCGGGCACGGTGAGGGCGGCGGGGCTGGCGACGGCGACACGGGCGCCATCGACATCGACGACGACGCGGTTGACGGCGCCGAGGAAACTATGGGCGGCGACAGTGCCTGCAAGGCTGAGCGCGCCATCCCACGGCGTGGAGAGGGAGATCGCTTCCGGGCGCAGGCTGGCGAAGGGCGCCTTCAGGCCGAGGCGCTGGCAAAGCTTGGCGGGCCGCACGTTGGACGAGCCGACGAAATCGGCGACAAACCGTGTCTTCGGCTGCTTGTAGACGTCTTCCGGGCGGCCGAGCTGCTGGATGCGGCCATCGTTGAAGACGGCGATGCGGTCGGCCATCGACAGGGCTTCACCCTGGTCGTGGGTGACGAAGACGAAGGTGATGCCGAGCGATTTCTGCAGGCTCTTCAGCTCTTCCTGCATCTGCTCGCGCAGCTTCAGGTCGAGCGCGCCGAGCGGCTCGTCGAGCAAGAGAACCTTGGGCTTGTTGACGAGCGCGCGGGCCAGTGCCACGCGCTGGCGCTGGCCGCCGGAGAGCTGGCCGGGGCGGCGGGTGCCGTAGCCCGGCAACTTGACCATGGCGAGCGCGTCTTCGGCCGCCTTGCGGCGCTCCTCGCGACCGATGCCCTTGACCATCAGCCCGTAGGCGACGTTGTCGAGGATCGAGAGATGCGGGAATAGGGCGTAATCCTGGAAGACGGTGTTGACGCTGCGCCGATAGGGCGGAACACCCTCGGCGGTTTCGCCGAAGATTTCGATATGGCCGCCGGTCGGTTGCTCGAACCCGGCCATCAGGCGGAGACACGTGGTCTTGCCGGAGCCTGAGGGGCCGAGCATGGCGAAGAACTCGCCCTCGGCAATCTCGAGGTTCACGCCATCGACGGCGCGCACGGCTCCGAAGTGGCGGGAAACATTGTCGAAGAGAACGGCGGTGGTCATGAGAATGCTCCAGAAAATTTGGCCCTCATTCCCGCGGTGAGGGAAGGCCCCTTCATCTCTCGCGGTGAGGGAAGCGCCCCTCATCCGCCCTGCCGGGCACCTTCTTCCCGCAAGCGGGGCGAAGGGACGTGCGGCGGGCGGTTTGCCTCAAATGCCTGCCGACAGTTTTGCCGGAGGCGTTCCCACTCCCCGCGTGCGGGGAGAGGGTCAGGGTGAGGGGCAGAATGCTTGCTGTGTGGTCGCGGCTTATCGGCCGCCGATCACGCCGATGTAGTCGGAGACCCAGCGGTGATAGGGCACGCATTCGCCCTGGCTTTCGCACTTGGTCACCGGCGTCTTCCAGAACTTGACCTTGTCGAAGTCCTCGTAGCCGTTGGTCTTGCAGCCTTCGTCGGTGAGCAGCGCATTGCCCTTGCAGGCGGCACCGACGGACGGGTTGGCGCCGAACCAGGCGGAAACGTCACCCTGGACCTTCGGCGACAGCGAGTGCTCCATCCACATATAGGCGCAGTTCGGGTGCGGGCTGTCGGCGTGCAGCATGGTCGTATCCGCCCACCCGGTCACGCCTTCTTCCGGAATGGTCGAAGCGATCGGCAGCTTTTCGGCTTCCATCAGGTTGACCTGGAACGGCCAGGAGCCGGAGGCGACGACGCCTTCGTTCTTGAAGTCGTCGATCTGGATCATCGCGTCGTGCCAGTAGCGGCCGACCAGCTTGCGCTGGCCGCGCAGCAGTTCAAGCGCTGCCTTGTACTGGTCTTCGTTGAGCTCGTAGGGGTCCTTGATGCCGAGTTCCGGCTTGTGCTTCATCAGGTAGTTGGCGGCATCAGCCACATGGATCGGACCGTCATAGGCCTGGACGCGGCCCTTGTTCGACTTGCCGTCGGGCAGGTTCATTTCCTCAAAGACGACGTTCCAGCTCTTCGGCGCTTCGCCCTTGAAGGCGTCCTTGTTGTACATCAGCACGTTCGGGCCCCAGACGTAAGGGGTGCCGTAGTGCACGCCGTTGACCGTGTACCAGGGCGCGTTCTGCATGCGCTCGTCGATCGTCTTCCAGCTCGGGATCAGGTCGGTGTTGATCGGCTGGACGCGCTTGCCGGCGACGAGACGCAGCGACGCGTCGCCCGACGCGGTGACGAGGTCGAAGCCGCCTTCGTTCATCAGCGCGACCATTTCGTCGGAGGTGGCGGCCGTCTTCACCGAGACCTTGCAGCCCGTCTGCTTTTCGAAATCCGTGACCCAGTCGTAGTTCTTGTCGGTGTCGCCGCGCTCGATGTAGCCGGCCCAGGCGACGATGGAGAGTTCGCCTTCGCCCTTGCCGAGCTCCTTCAGCGGCTCCTGCGCAAAGGCCGGGGCCACAAGGCAAAGCGACAGGGTCAATGCCGTGCAGGATTTGAGCATCTGCTTCATCTGAATTCTCCCAGTTTTGAGCCGCGTTTTGCGGCTTCGTTCCCAGGTTGAAGCGTGCCTTGGTTTCACCGTATTCGCAAATTCATTAAACAGAATGCCGCTTTCGGTTTTTCCGATATCGTTCTCCGGGAATCGCTGGAAAGCAAGAAAAACCAGCAGGTTAACGCGGACGGGCGCTTCTAAGCGCTTCGGCGATGCCGACGAAATCGCGCGCAGATTGCGGCAGGCCAGAGCCCTTGCGCCAGACCATGCCGACCTGGACGACGGGAAGAGCGCCCGAGACATCGCGGCTCTCGATGCGGTCGCCTTCAAGCGACCAGGGGCGGTAGACGAGATCGGGCAGAAGCGCGATGCCGGCGCCGGTCGCGACCAGGCTGCGCACCGCCTCGACCGAACGGGTGCGGAAGGCCACATGCGGGCGGGCGCCGAGTGCGGTCAGAAGCTTGCCGGTGTTCTCCTCGATTTCGTCGACCGTCAGCATGATCAGCGGTTCCTTGGCGATATCGCTGACGGAGATAATGTCGGCGCTGACCAGCGGATGGCCGATCGGCAGCCAGAGGCGATAGGGCGAGGTTTCGAGGATTTCCGCCTGCAGCGCCATGCGGTCGCGGAGGTTCGAGATGACCATGACGGCGACATCGAGTTCGCCGCCGATCAGGAGATGCTCGAGATAGGAGCCGTTGTCCTCGATGGCGCTGACCTCGACGCCCGGGCAGGCGCGACGATAACGGGCCAAGAGATCGGAGAGCACGTAGCCGGCAACGAGCGAGGTGACGCCGAGATTGAGCTTGCCGCCGGTCTCCTCGCGGCTGTCGGAGAAACTCCGCCGGGCGTCCGAGACATTGGAGAGGATCTTGGTCGCGTGGCGCAGGAACTGGTGGCCGTTGTGGGTGATCGACAGACCGCGCGGATGCCGATCGAAGAGTTCCACGCCGAGGTCGCCCTCAAGCTCCTTGATCGCCTCGGTGATCGAGGATTGCGAGATCGAGAGGTTCTGCGCCGCACGGGTGATCGACCCCTGTTCGGCAACGGCGACGAAATACTGCAACTGTCTGAAAGTGAAGGCCATGGCGCGAGTTAATAGGTGCAGGGCGCGGCTGGCAAGCCGTTGCCGCGCCGCCGCTGTCTGCCCGGATTAGTTCACCTTTCGGAAGGCGTCGAAACCACTGCGTTTGTTGTAGAGAACCAGAACGGCTTTCCCGAAAATGTTCTCCTCCGGAACAAAGCCGACATCGTGCCGGCTGTCGGCGCTTCGGTTCCTGTTGTCGCCAAGCATGAAGTAGTGGCCGTCTGGAACGGTGAATTCCTGGGTATCGGAGACGGGCCTGTCTTCGGCCATTCGGTGAGAGCGGTCGCCGGACAGCCTTTCGCTGTAGATTGTAAAGTCACCGCCCTGATCGTCCGGATTGTGCTGTACCTCCACCTGCTCCTTCGGCGCCGGTTCGCCGTTGATGTAGAGAGTACCGCCCCTGTATTGAACGCTGTCGCCGGGCAAACCGACGACCCGCTTGACATAGGGGAGCTCCGGCTGCGGTGGGAAGGCGAAGACGACCACGTCGCCGCGTTCCGGCGCGCTGCCAAGTACCTTCGAGTTCAGTCCGATGCTGAAAGGGAACGAGAACTTGCCGTAGCCATAGGCGTATTTGCTTGCGACCACATAGTCGCCGCTACGGATCGTCGGGTACATCGAAGATGCCGCTGTGCCGAAGGACTGGAACAAGAGCGACGTGAAGGCAATCGGCGCGACGAGGAAGATCAGGACGAGGCCGTACCAACGTGCATACCAGGGAAAGCTCTGGCCAGGCGAAATGCCGCGAGCCAGCTGATAGCCGTGGTATGATCCGAAGCAACGGAAGGCACCCAGCGCGAGATTGGCAAGCCACGTCGCGTCATCGGTACTCGTCGCTGCGGCAATCGCCCAGGAGGCGCCGAAGTACAGCGCGACCTCCGCGACGAAGTACAAGAGGCCCAGCTTCCAACGCCCGAGATAGGCCATCATCACCGCCGGCGCGACGAAGAAGCCGATCAATGCGGCGCAAACAGGATGGCGATTGCGAAAGGCCTGCAATAGTTTCACGGAGACACCATGGAAGAGAGAATCGGAGCGGGTTCTTGGTCGGCAGGCTAAATCTCTAATTGTGGCTATCGACCATTGCAATCCGGTCTCCGCGCATGCCTTCGGACTTTCCGAAGACGAACCGCATGCGGACGAATGGCCCACCGAACGAGGCGCTGAAATGGACGACAGGTTGCGTACCAAACCCATGCCGAGCGAGCCCGGCATCCTTGCCTTTCATCGCCGCTGCGAGGACTTCTACCCTGCCGATGCGGTGGATGCGTCGATCGGGCAGCAACGCAAATGGTACGATGCGCTCTGCGCCGAATTCGATGCGCCGAGCCCGGCCGGGCTCACCCGTGAAGATGCGCTTGTCGACGGCCGCATCAAGATCCGGCGCTACCGGCCGGCGACCGTGTCGACGAAGACGCGGATCTACTACATCCATGGCGGCGGTTTCGTCGTCGGCTCGCTCGACAGCCACGATGCGATCTGCGCCGAGCTCGCGGATTTCGCTCAGGCCGAGCTGGTCTCGGTCGATTATCGGCTGGCACCGGAGCATGTCTGGCCGGCCGCCTTCGACGACAGCTATGCCGTGCTTCAGGACTTGCTTGCCGATGGCCGTCCGGTTGTCGTTGCCGGCGACAGCGCCGGTGGCAACCTTACGGCCGGCATTGTGCTCAAGGCGCGGGCGGAAGGGCTTTCCGGCATTGTCGGACAGGTGCTGATCTATGCCGGCCTCGGCGGTGACCTGGTCTCGGGCTCCTATGTGGAGATGGCCGAGGCGCCGGGGCTGACGACGGCCGATGTCGGCTACTATCGCGACATCCTGAAGGCGCCCTCGGGCAATCCCTTCGCCGCGCCGCTGGCGGAAACGGATCTTTCCGGCCTGCCGCCGAGCTACATCACCGGCGCCTTTTTCGATCCGTTGCGCGACGATGCCCGCATCTATGCGGCGCGTCTTGCAAGCGCCGGTGTCAACGTCACCTTCCGAGAAGAGCCGCAGATGATCCATGCCTGGCTCAGGGCGCGGCACATGAGCGAGGGCGCGCGCGAAGGGTTTAAGCGGCTGGCGGAAGGCGTTGCCATTCTCGTCGGAACGCGCTGAGGCGGGATTGGCAGGAACGCCATTACCGGAGAGCCGGGACGCAGCTTTCCCGAGGAAGCGTCCGGGCTAGCTTTTCGCCTTGAACACCAGCACGGGATTTGCCCGGAATGCCCCGGGGAAGAGTGTTCGTAGGTTTTCGATCTTCGGCAGGTCGTTGTAGACGATGTAAGGATGGGTCGGGTTCCGCGTCAGGAAGTCCTGGTGATAGTCTTCGGCGGCATAGAAGCCCTTGAAGGGAGAGACCTGCGTGACGATCGCTGCCGGGAAGGCGCCTGACTTGCCGAGCTCGGCGATATAGGCGGCGGCGATTTTCTTCTGCTCATCCGTGACGGCGAAAAGTGCCGAGCGATACTGTGTGCCGTGATCCGGTCCCTGATAGTTGAGCTGCGTCGGGTTGTGGGCGACGGAGAAGAAGACCTGAAGCAGTTGCCCATAGGTCACCTCGCGCGGATCGAAGGTCACCTCCACCGATTCCGCGTGGCCGGTCTTGCCGCCGCTCACCGTCTCGTAGTCGGCAGTGGCCGCCGTGCCGCCCGCGTAGCCCGAGACGGCGTTCTTTACGCCTTTGACATGCTGAAACACACCCTGCACGCCCCAGAAGCAGCCGCCGGCAAAGACGGCGATTTCGGTCGATGCCGTTGTCTTTTCGTCAAGCGACGGCGGCGGGATGGGGACGGCCGTTTCCTGGGCTGAAGCAAGCGGCGCAGTCGCGAGCGCGGCGACAAGGGCTGCGACCGAGATCAGGGAGACATTGCCCAGGGAATAGGCCGACTTGCTGCTGCTCGCCATGGTTTCCTCCACCGCCGGCCTCATGCCAGCTCCAAGATGACCACATGTTTTCATGGGAATGACAATGGTCAAATCGCGATCGCGTGCTTCACGCCAACGTGACGATCCGCTACGAGTTCACTGCAACATTGACGCTCGATAGGATGGGATGGGACATGGCCGGCGAAACGGATCTCGCAAAACTCCTGGCGGCGATGAGCCCGGTTCTTTACCCGCAGACCTATGTCTATTGCACCGTCGCCTACCGCGACGAGGCGGGCTACCAGCAGCTGGAGCCGCTCGCCACCTATCGCGAGGACGAGGGGCTGACGCTGGTTCTTGCCCGCGACGCGGCTGATCAGGCGGGTCTCGAATACGGCCCGCTGCTTCGCAGGATCACGCTCAACGTCCACTCGGCGCTCGAAGCTGTCGGCCTGACGGCGGCCATCTCGGCGGCGCTGACGCGCGAGGGCATCAGCGCCAACGTGATCGCCGCCTATTATCACGACCATGTCTTCGTGCCGGAGGCGGATGCCGAGCGGGCGCTTTCGGCGCTGCAGGCCTTGACCGTCGCCTGACGTTCCGCGCTGCCGCTACATGAAGCGCGTGTCGTCCGGCGGGTTGAAGTGATCGTCGGCACGGCCGTTCTCGTAGATGATGGGCGCTTCGGCGAGTTCCGCATCGCTGACGCCGTCGAGGCAGGCAACGTTGACGGCGTAGAAGTGCCCGATGAAATCCTTGTGATAGCCGCGCGTGAACGGCCTGACGCCACAGCGGCTACAGAAGTAGTGATCGACGTCGCCGATGATCCAGCTCGAGTTGTCGGCCCGATAGCTGGTGAGCCTGTCCTTGCCGGTGGTGATCGCGAATTCTTCCCTGAGTGCAAAAGCTTTCTGCATGCGCGTCTTGGCGCAGAAGGAGCAATTGCAGCGGCGGACGCCTTCGGCAAGATCGAGCTGGCATTCGAAGGTGACGGCGCCGCAGTGACAGCTGCCGCGGTAGAGCTTTTTCATCGGTTCCTCCCGGATTTTGCACAGGCTTCACCGCGCACCGACCGGGTGGTCGGCGCCGATGAGGATGTGCTGTTGACGTCTTGCAGTCCGGCGCCGCGCGAAGCTAGCCGACGGTGCCCGAAGGGGCTGGCTGATCGGCGATCAGCGGATCCTTGCCGTTGTCGTCGTCCTTCGCCTTGCGCAGAAGCAGGAAGGCGATGAGGGCGGTCAGCAGCGACAGGAGCACGCAGATCGAGGCTGTGAAGGTGAAGGACTGGGTGAAGACGTCGCGGGCGGCCGTCAGCAGGCGCTCGGCTTCTGCCGGCGGTAACTCGGCGGCAATCGCCACGGCGCCGCCGAGCGTCTGGCGGGCCGCCTCGATCTTTTCCTCCGGCAGGCCGGTGACGATGAGTTCATCCATGCGGCCGCGATAGGCCGAGGTCAAAAGACTGCCGAGAACCGCGATGCCGAGCGCTCCGCCGAATTCGAAACTGGTCTCCGAGATCGCAGACGCCGCACCGGCGCGTTCCGGCGGGGCCGAGCCGACGATCATGTCGGTCGTCAGCGTTCCGACCGGGGCAAAGCCGAGGCAGAGCACGACGAGCCCGGTCGTGACGAGGAGGGGGCTGCTTGTGGTACCGACCTGCGTGCAGATGGCAAAGCCGATCGCCGTCAGCACGAAGCCGGCGGCAATCAGGTTGGAGGCGGCAAAGCGCGTCGCCAGCATCGGCACCGTCATCGAGGCAACGACCATGGCGACACCTGTCGGCACCGACCAGAGCCCGGCGACGAAAGGCGAAAGGCCGAGAACGAGTTGCAGGTACTGCGCCACGAACAGGAAGGCGCCGAAGCCGACGAAAAGCCCGAGAATGTTGACGCCAAGTGCGGCGCTGAAGGCGGGCGTCTTGAACAGCGACAGGTCGATCAGCGGATCGGCGAGGCGAAGCTGGCGGCGTGCGAAGAGGATGGCAACGACGATGCCGACAAGGATGAAGGAGATCGCTGTCGTATCGACGCCATCTTCGGCGATGCGCTTCATGCCGTAGATCACCGACAGCACCGATATCAGCGATTGCGCGGCGCTGATCAGGTCGATCCGCCCGGCCTCCGGATCGCGGAACTCGGGCAAGAGGATTGGGCCGAGGATGAGGATCAGCACCATGACGGGCACCGCCAGCAGGAACACCGAGCCCCACCAGAACTGCGACAGCATCAGCCCGCCGACCACGGGGCCAATGGCGCCGCCGGCCGAGAAACTGGCAATCCACACACCGATTGCAAAGGTGCGCTGCCGGTCGTCCAAGAACATGTTGCGGATGAGCGAGAGCGTGGAGGGCGCAAGCGTCGCGGCGGCAACGCCAAGGATGGCGCGTGCGATAATCAGCGTTTCGGCGTTCCAGGCAAAGGCGGCAAAGATCGAGGCGAGGCCGAAGGCGATCGAGCCGATCATCAGCAGGCGCCGGCGGCCGATGCGGTCTCCGAGCGTGCCCATGGTGATGAGCGAGCCGGCGACCATGAAGCCGTAGACGTCGATGATCCAGAGAAGCTGGGATGCCGACGGTTTCAGCTGTTCGGCAAGCTGCGGCACCGCCAGGTTCAGCACCGTCAGGTCCATGGAATAGAGCATGCAGGGCAGCGCCAGCACGGCGAGCCCGATCCATTCGCGCCGGGTCGCCTTCGGGCCCGGCGCGTTGTCGAGGTTTGCGGTCTCAGACATGGTCGACATAATCCTTGAGCCGGTCGAGGCACTCGCCCCAGCCTTCCTGGTGCGAGTCGCGCTCTTCGACGGTCTCGAATGGCGTTTGATGGAACGTCAGGCGTGTCCTGCCGCCGATGTCGGCGAAGGAGACGGTGATCAGCGTATCGGGGCCGGGTTCGCCCTCTTCGTCCCAGGCGAAGGTGAAGACGAGCCGTTCCGGCTCGCGCACCTCGCGGTAGACGCCGCCCATCCAGTAGTCGCGCCCTTCGGGTGAGCGGATGCAGCCGCGCCAGGCGCCGCCGGGCCGAAAGTCCATGGAGAGCGAATGGGGCGTGAAATCCTTCGGTCCCCACCAGCGCAGCGCATGCTCAGGCGTTGACCAGACCTTGAAGACAAGGCTGATCGGCGCGTCGAAGTCGCGCACGATTTCCAGGCTGATTTCCTTGCGCGTTGCGTTTGCGGTTGCCGCTTGCATCAATGCCTCCTCCTCCGGGCGCCCCACTGCGCCCAGTCTTTAACCTGAAAGTTATTTAACTCATCGGTTAATATCTGCGCGCGACGGGTCGTGTCAAGGCATGCGGCGGCTCCGGCTGATAATTGTCAGATTTGGCAGGCCGAGAAAGGGTGCCGGCGGCTCGGAGCTTTATGCGGCGGGAGCGTTCAAGCAGCGTGCCTTGAGGCGGGAAATCACCCGGCCGAAGGCGCCGGGATCGCCGAGGCTGCGGGCGAGGATCAACGCGCCCTGGATGCCGCCGACGACTTCTTCGGCAAGGGCGGTTGCCTCCGTCTCGGGCGCGCCGGCACGCACGAGCGTTGCGGCGAGGTCGGTGCGCCAGTCGGTGAAGTAGCCGTTGATCTCGCGGGCGAAGCGGTCATGGGCGCCGCTTGTCGCGATCACGCCCATCAAGCAGAGCCTGCGGCCCTGGCGGAAGTAGCTGTCGACGCCGGAAAACATGGTCTCCAGCGCGTCATCCGGGTCTTCGGCATTGCGCAGGATGTCGAAGACGTGGGTGCGGAACCAGGCGTCGATGTCGGCAAGCACGGCCTCGGCCATCTCCTCCTTCCCGCCAGGGAAGAAGTGGTAGAGGCTGCCTTTGCCGAGCCCCGTCTTTTCGGTGATCAGGCTGAGGCTGGCGCCGTCATAGCCGTGCTCGCGAAAAATCTCGGCGAGCATCGCAATGACGTCCTTTCGCTCGGCAACGACGCGGCTCATGCGGGCTTCCTCACCAGCGGATACTCCACCCTGGCGAAACGGTGGAAGAGGGCGCCAATGGCGACGAGGATGAGCGAACCGGTCAGGACCGGAAAGAGCAGGAACTCAAAACCCGGATCTGCGGAAAAGACGACGAGCGGGTTGGCGCCGGCCGGCGGATGGGTGAGGCGCAATGCCGCCATCAGGGCGATTGCGGCGCCGACAGCGATCGCGACGGCCCACCATTCGTTGGGAAAGACCGTCCGCAGGATCAGGCCGACGAGAGTGGCAATGACGTGGCCGCCGACGACATTGGCCGGCTGCGACAGCGGGCTTGATGCGACCGAGAAGATCAACACGCAACTGGCGCCGAAGGGCGCCATCAACAGGGGGTGTCCGACGAAATGGGTCAGCGCCCCGACGGCGGCAATGGCGACAAGGCCACCGATACCGGCAATGAGACCGCGGCCGACGTGAACGGGAGGCTGATGACGGGAGAAAAAATGGCGCATGGCTGTACCAATCGGTAAATTGTTTACCGATTGGTACAATGCTTTGCTGTTGGCGTCAAGAGAGCGGTGGCAAGCAGGGCCAAGCGGCGGCGGGACGCACGCCCCCGCTCGGCGCCAGGTTCACATCAGATCCCGGCGAACCCGCTTTTCAAAATGCTTCTCGAAGATCTTTGTCTCGCCTTCATAGGCGACGACTTCCGCCTCGGTGATCCAATCGTCCTCGGTGCAGTGCAACGTCGCGGTCGAGACCGTGCGCACCGACCAGCCTTCGCGCCTGGCGATGCAGGTCCAGGTCGAGGTGCCGATCATCGATAGCGGATCGTCAGGCGCGATCGACCAGGTCTCGTCGCGGATGTCCTGGGTGGCAAGACCGGTATCGGGGTGCTCGGAAAGGCCGGTGTCCTCGTAGATCCGGTAGTGGGTCATGCCATGCGTCATGTCGCGCTCGACCGTGCGGCTGGTGTTGCCGCGCTTGAGCTCAACATACTTCGGCAGCGGATCGGGGTTTTCCGGCTCCGGCACGACGATCTCGCGGTGGGCACCGAGCAGTGGCAGCGCAAGCGACAGGCTCGCCGTATCGATCGAAAGGCCGGGATCGGTCGGGGTGGGAAGGATCAGCGGCCAGTAGGCGGTCGACAGCGACACGCGGATGCGGTTGCCCGGGCGGAAGCGGTAGCCGCAGGCGTCGAGCGTCAGCGTGATGCGCGTCTTGCGGCCGGGCTCCATGCCCTTCGGGCTGGCATTGCCGTCGCGATGCGCCAGATTGAGCACGCCGAAGGCGACGCGGGTGGCGGTGCCGTCCGGGTGCACATCGACGAGGCGCACGGCGAGATTGGCCGTTGGCGCCTGGCAGGTGACATCGACCGTCAGCGTCGGCTGGCCGAGATAGTCGGCGGCTGCAAGCAGCGGCGCGGTCTCGAAGGTGAGCGAGCCGGCGTCGTCGATGCGCTGGTCGCCGGCCATTTCGGCATCCGGTTTCAGGGTGAAATACTCGCCGGCGGCCGTACCGGTATCGAGCGGCGACTTCAGGTAGATCTCGCCAATGCCGGTGCCGCCGGCAGACGGCGTCAGCCGCCCGTCATGCGAGACGCCGAAGAGCTGCATTTCCGGCGACGTCCAGGCATCCTTCGCCACCCAGCGGCCGGGATCGCTGTCGCGCCTGAGCGACGGGCGCGGGCCATCGAGAATATAGGCGCGCACCTGCGGTCCTTTCTCTGCGCCGTTCTCCTCGTCGCGCAGCCAGCGGTTCCACCAGCGGATCGCCTCACCATGAAAATCGGCGCGGGGCTTGGGGAAGGCGAAGTGCGGGTACTTGTGCACCCAGGGGCCGATCAGCGCCTTCGCCTTGTCGCCAAGCCCCTCGACCGCCTTCAAGGGCGTGTTGCGGTAGCCGTCGGCCCAGCCGGCAATGACGAGCGCCGGCACCGCGACACTGTCGAAGTCCTCGGAAATCGAGCCATGTTCCCAGAAGGCGTCGCGGCGCTGATGCTCCAGCCACTCCTCCATGAAGTAGGGCTCGTTCTCCAGCCGCTCCATCCACATCGCCTTCCAGCGATCACCGACGAGTTCGGGATCCGGCGAGCGCGACTGGTAGGCGAGCATGGTTGCCGCCCAGGACAGCTGGGCGGAGAGGTGGCAGCCGTTCTTGTAATGGATGTCGTCGTTGTAGCGGTCGACCGTCGAGGCGATGGAGATGACGGCTTTGAGCGCGGGTGGATTGAGGGCTGCGACCTGCAGGCAGTTGAAGCCGCCCCAGGAGATGCCCATCATGCCGACCTTGCCATTCGACCAGGGTTGGGCAGCGATCCATTCGATGATTTCGCAGCCGTCGGAGAGCTCGCGCGGCGTGTATTCGCCGTCGATGACGCCATCGCTTTCGCCGGAGCCGCGGATATCGACACGCACGCCGGCAATGCCAGCGGCCGCAAACACCGGGTAGGTGGATTCGTCGCGAAGGCTGGTGCCGCCTTGCTTGCGGTAGGGCAGGTATTCGAGCACGGCCGGAACCGGCGCGGCGTTGGCGCCGGCGGGCATCCAGATGCGGGCGGCAAGCTGGGTGCCGTCCTTCAGCCGGATCCATTCGTTCTCGATCAGTGTGAATTCACGTTCGGACATGTCGTTTCTAACCGTTCACTCTATCGCATTGTTTCTATGCAAGTTCGGACGCGGAACCGGGTTCCGCGTCCGTTGCAATTGCGCTTAGGCGTCGAACCAGACGCGGCTACCGATGTAGCCGTTGGACAGGTCGTTGCCGATGTCGTCGACGAAGCCCTTCAGCGACGCCGAGGCGGCGTTCACGTAGTCGTTGAAGACAGGCAGGATCAGGCCGCCTTCGTCGCGCACGGTCATGGCCATGGTGTGGTACATCTCCTTACGCTTGGCATCGTCGAGCTCGGAGCGGGCCTGAAGCAGCAGCTTGTCGAAATCCTCGCGCTTGAAGCGCGTGTCGTTCCATTCCGCCGTCGAAAGATAGGACGTGGAGTAGCGCGAATCCTGCGTCGGCCGGCCGCCCCAGTAGGAGGCGCAGAAGGGCTGCACGTTCCAGACGTTGGTCCAGTAACCGTCCTCCGGCTCGCGACGAACTTCCAGCTCGATGCCGGCCTTCTTGGCGCTTTCCTGGAAGAGCACGGCCGCGTCGGCAGCACCCGGGAAGGCGGCGTCGGAGGTGCGCAGCAGAATCGGTCGGTCGTGGCCGGACTTCTTGTAGTGGAAGGCGGCCTTATCAGGATCATAGGCGCGCTGCTCGATGCCTTCGGGCGCCAGCGCATAGTTGCCATTGACCGGGTAGTCGTTGCCGAGCGTGCCGAAGCCGCCGAGCACCCGGTCGAGGATCGCCTGGCGATCGACCGCGTATTTCAGTGCCAGCCTCAGGTCGTTGTTGTCGAAGGGGGCGGTGTCGCAGTGCATCAGGAAGCTGTAGAAGCCCTTGCCGGCGGTGCGCAGGATCTCGACGCGCGGCGCCCGCTTCAAAAGCGGCACGGTCTTCGGGTCGATGTTGTTGATGAAATGCACCTGGCCGGAGGAAAGTGCCGCAATGCGCGCCGTGGTGTCGTTCATCACGATGATCTCGACACTGTCGACGAAGCCGCGGTCGGAGCGCCAGTCATCGGCGTTCTTCTCGAAGGTGGCGCGCAGGCCCGCCTCGTAGCTTGCAAGCTTGTAGGGACCGGTGCCGATGGGGGAGGCCGGGTTATCGACGCCGCCCTTCGGCTGGATGATCAGGTGGTAGTCGGTCAGAAGCAGCGGCAGGTCGGCATTGCCCTCGGTCAGGGTCAGCACCAGCGCGCCGCCCTTGTCCTCGATCGTCTTGATCGAGCGCATCAGCCCGAGTGCGCCGGACTTCGAGCCTTCGTCCGCATGGCGCTTCAAGGTCGCGACAACGTCGGCGACCGTCAGCTTGCTGCCGTCGTGGAAGCTGACGTCGCTGCGGATCTTGAAGGTCCACTGGGATGCGTCGGCCGAGGGTTCCCAAGATTCGGCAAGGGCCGGCAGCGGCGCGCCGGTCTTCGGGTCGGATTCGACCAGCGTGTCGCCCCAGAGGTGGCCGATGACGAAGGAGACCGAACCGCTATAGGCAGCGGGATCGAGGGAATCGGTGGTGGCGCCGCCCTTGAGGCCGAGCTTCAGATGGCCGCCGCGCTTGGGCTCCTGGGCCCGTGCGTCGCCTGCGCCGAGCGTTGCGCCGAGCCCGGCCGCAAGGCCGAGCGCCGCTGTACCCGCCAGGAAGCCCCGCCGGCTGATGCTGGTCGAAGCCATGCTCGCGGGAACGAGAAGGCCGTCTTGTCGCTTCGTGAATTCGGTCATTCCAGGGTTCCCTTTGGTGTAATGTTTCTGGAGAAAACCTATCGCCTGCAGGATCGGACACAATTTCGCGACTTGACGCTTATTTACGCTCTTTTACGCTACTAGGATCGTGCAGGTTGCCACGATCCGAGGTAAACGAGAGACTGCTCCGGTTTCGCGGTTGCGAACCGGCCGCCGCGTTATCACCGGCATGATCGAGGGAGAGCCATTGCGGGACATCGACATCTTCTCGGCCAATCTCAGGTTTGCCTGCGCGACGCGCCGGTCGATCTCGCAGATTTGCCGCGAGATCGGCATCAACCGGCAGCAGTTCAATCGCTACATTGCCGGCGAGGCGAAGCCTTCTCCGCACAATGTCGCGCGCATCGCCCGCTTTTTCGGGCTTGCGGCGGAAGACTTCGTCTTGCCCGCGAAACAATTCGAGGCGCGCATGACGCGACCGGACCGCGACCGATCGGACGCGGGGCTGCTGCTCGAAGGGTTTCCCGGCGATATCGCGGCGCTGAGGCGTCATATCGGCTACTACCAGACCTACCATGTCTCGCTCTCCTGGCCGGGGCTCGTCGTCTGCTCCGCGGCCCGGATCTATGAGGAGGCCGGCTCTTTCCGGGTCAAGTCGATCGAGCGCATCCGCGATCCGGCCAACGAGATCCAGCAGTTCTCGAAATATGTCGGCCTCGTCACCTTCTGGCGAAACCGCATCTTCATCACCGAGCGCAGCATCGGCCGCGAGCCGATGCTGGCGCAGACGATCCTGCTGCCGTTTGAAATGCACCAGCGCGTCTACCTGCGCGGCACAACCATGGGGGTCTCCTGGCGCAAGGAGAACCTGCCTTATGCGTCCCGGATGATCTGGCGCTCGCTCGGGGGCCAACCGGACCTGCGCCAGATGCTCTCGCGCTGCGGTGTGCTCACCTTCGGCTCACGGCAGATGCCGCAGACGGTGCGCAATTTTCTCGAAACGCCCGATGCCGAGCCGCTGACGATACCGAACGAGTATTGAGGCCTCTGTCGTGCCACGATAGGTTGGCAGCGTTTTTGGGGAGTGGGTCATGAAATCTGCTGTGGTCGCGGTTCTTTGCCTCATCGCAATGCCGGTCTCCTTCGCGATGGCCGACGATGCCCCGGCACCGATCCCGTCCTGCGCGCTTTCGGGCGCTTCGAGCGTGATGATCGGCGGCCAGCCGGCGCTGCGGCTTTCCGATGTCGCCAACTGCCCGCCGGAACTTTACGAAGTGGTGCCGAGCATCATGATCGAGGGCCAGCCGGTCGTGCATTTCCGCGCCGGCAGCGGAGAAAAGGGCGATTGCTCGGCCAAGGGCGAGGCGACGGTGACATTCGAGGGCGAGGCCGCAAATCGCGTCGGCGACGTCGACTGCCGGCAGAAATGACCGAACCTCAGTCGAGCTTCGCCAGTCGGGCTCCTTCGCGAAGGGCTTCCAGCGCCGGCGGATTGGAGACGGGATAGCCCTTGATGAAGCGGTCTACCGTAAAGGAGGGGAACTCGGCACGCAGGCGCCACACGACGTCGGTTGCCTCTTTCGCCTCTCCGCTTAGCGCATGGGCCATCGCCTGGAACATCAGCGTATTGGGCGATTCCTGTGAACTCTTCTCCAGCGCCGACAGGCATTCGCGATAGCGCCCGACGACGAAGAGAACGCGCGCGAGCATGCCATAATACCAGGGCGGCCCGAGCGGGTTCAGGGAGAGGGCGCGTTCGATAAGCGGCATCCCATCGGCGGGGTCGCCAACGACCAGGGCCTTGGCGCCCGCAAGCAGCGCCAGGGTGTCGGCGTTGTTTTTCCCGAATTCGAAGGCGCGGGCATGTGCTTCGGCGCCGCCTGCGAGGTCGCCGAGGCAAGCACGCAGATCCCCGAGGCAGGTGTGGCCGGCTGGGTCGGTGGGATCCAGCCGCACGGCTTCATCAACCGCGCGCCGCCAGTTGCGGAAGGCTTCGTCGAGGTCATCGACAAAGCCGTTGGCCGCCTGGATGGAATAGACATAGGCAAGTTCCGTCCAGGCGCGCGCCCGGCTCGGATCGAGTTCCAGCGAGCGTGTCAGCAACTGCATCGCGTTCGTGTTGCCGTCGCGGCTGAAGCGATTGTGCTGCTCCACGCCAAGCAGGAAATAGTCATAGGACTGCAGGCTTCCCGGCGACTTGCGGCGGCTTTCCTTGCGGCCGATCGCCGCCAGCGTGCCGAAGCAGCCGGCAAGCACATTGATGACGCTTTCGCAGAGGCTGTCCTGCAGGGAGAGCGCGTCTTCCATGGTGCGATCGTAGCGCTCGCTCCACAGCGTCATGCCGCTGCGCGTGTCGGAAAGCTGGATCGTGAGGCGAACCCGGCGGTCGTCGGCGCGCAGCTGCCCGGTGATGGCGTAGGCCGCCCCCACCGCCTGAACATGGTCTTCGAAGGCTTCGGGTCGATTGCCGAGCAGCTTCATCGTGTGGAAGGCGATGACCGGCAGGTCGGCGAAGCGCGCGAGATCGACGCAGATGTCGGACGAAAGGCCATCGGCAAAGCGGTGCCAGCGATCCTCCGGATTGAGGCTTTCAATGGGAAAGACCGCGAGCGTCGGCGAGGCCGGCTCGGCACTGCGCGATGGCGCGACCGCTTCGGTCGCTGCTCTGCCGGCCACCATCTGTGCGACCCAGGAGGCAAGCTCGATCTTGTTGCGAACGCCGAGCTTGCCGTAGATCGTTGCCAGGTGCGTGCGCACCGTCGAGGGCGCGATGAACAGCGCTTCGCCGATTTCGCGATAGGTAAGACCGGCGGCAAAGCGCTCCGCCACGGCGCGCTCGCGATCTGACAAGGCTTCGGTGGCTGCCTGTGATGTCGAAATACGGTTCATGGCTGCTTCCTGCCATCTGACCGGGCCGTTTTCAATGGCGACATACGGCAAGGTGCCACAGCGCCCGTTGCGCGTCTAACGGGACGCGCGGTGCTCCCGGCAAAATACTACAAATGCAGGAGAGGAAACACAGCAGCTGCGCGATGTGGGGCGCGTGCGACGCGCCTAGAGTTCCACCCGTGTTTCAACGCCCCCTAGGGGCCAGAAGAGGTGGGAACGGCGATGAGCAGCCTGCTTTCCGGAATGTCCGATTTCTATCATGCCGTTCGGCTGGATCTCAGCCAGCCGGCCAGGCATCTCGCCGACAGCCTCGGTCGTCACGACCCCTTCCGGCTGCTTGTCATCTGGGAGGACCGCGTCCGCGTCCGCGAGCAACTTCAGCGGATGGCCGATCAATATCCCGAGAGGCTGACGGATATCGGCCTCACCAAGGCACAGGTTCGTGCTGAGACGAGCAAGGCCTTCTGGGAACGCTGACCTTGACCGACGAAGACGGCAGACGGCGGCACCCAATCGTGCCGCCGTCTCGTTTTTCAGTTGCCGGCGCTTTCCATGCGCCTTGTCTTCAGCACGCGTTCCAGCCAGCCGATCTCCATCTCGGGAACCGACTTCAGCAGCAGGTCGGTATAGTCGTCGAAAGGCGGCGACAGCACCTTCGACTTCGGACCGAAGCGCACGAGGCGGCCGCGATGCATGACCGCGACGCTGTCGGCGATCGCCCGGACGATGGCGATGTCGTGGGTGATAAAGACATAGGAAACAGCGGTTTCCTCCTGAAGCTTCAAAAGCAGATTCAGGATGCCTTCGGCCACCAGCGGATCGAGCGCGGAGGTCGGCTCGTCGCAGAGGATCAGCTCGGGCTTGGCGGCGAGCGCGCGTGCGATCGCCACCCGCTGTTTTTGCCCGCCTGAGAGTTCGGCCGGATACCGATCGAGGAAGCGGCCGCCCATTTCGATCTGGTCGAGCAGCTCGTTCACCCGCTCCGTCTTCTTCTGGCCGTGCAGACCGAAATAGAAGGAGAGCGGCCGACCGACGATGTCGCGCACCGTCTGGCGCGGGTTCATCGCCGTATCGGCCATCTGGTAGATCATCTGGATGCGGCGCAGCTCGTCATTGCTGCGGCCCTTGAGCGCCCGCGGCAGTTCCTTGCCCTCGAAGGTGATACGTCCCTCGGTCGGCGGCAGCAGCCCGGTGATGACGCGGGCGAGCGTCGACTTGCCCGAGCCGCTTTCGCCGACGATCGCCAGCGTCTGGCCCTTCGGCAGATGCATCGAGACGTCGTGCAGCACCTTGAAGCCGTTGGCGTAACCGGCGCTGACATGCTCGATCGTCAGCTGCGTGCCGGTCTGGTCCGCGGCCTCGTCACGCTTGGTCTGGCGGACGCTGACGAGCGCGCGGGTGTAATCCTCCCGCGGCGCCTCGATAATCTGCTTGGTAGCGCCATATTCCACGGTCTTGCCGTGGCGCAGCACCATGATGTCGTCGGAGATCTGGGCGACGACGGCAAGATCGTGGGTGATGTAGAGCGCTGCGGTGTGCGTCTCCTCGATCGCATGCTTGATCGCGGCAAGCACGTCGATCTGGGTCGTGACGTCGAGCGCTGTCGTCGGCTCGTCGAAGACGATCAGTTCCGGGTTGGGGCAGAGTGCCATGGCGGTCATGGCGCGCTGCAGCTGGCCGCCGGAGACCTGGTGCGGATAGCGGTCGCCGAAGGTTTCCGGATTGGGCAGGCCCAGCACCCGGAAGAGATAGAGCGCCCGCTTCTTCGCCTCCTCGCGGCTCATGATCCCATGGCGGAGCGACGCCTCGATCACCTGGTCGCCGAGCCGGTGCGCCGGGTTGAAGGCGGCGGCAGCCGATTGCGCGACGTAGCAGACGCGGGCGCCGCGGATCGAGCGGATGCCGTTCTTGTCGAGCGTCAGGATGTCCTTGCCATCGAGCAGGACCTGGCCGCCGGTGATGCGCACGCCGCCGCGACCATAGGCGAGCGCCGAAAGGCCGATGGTCGACTTGCCGGCGCCGGATTCGCCGATGAGGCCGAGCACCTTGCCCTTTTGCACCGTGAAGGAAACGCCCTCGACAAGGGTGACGACCTTGGGTGGTTCGCCCGGCGGGTAGCTGGTCGCTTCGATCTTCAGGTTCTTGACGGAGAGCATCTCAGGCATCGCCGCGTCCTCCCTTGAGGCTGGAGGTTCTCTTCATCAGCCAGTCGACCACGAGGTTGACGCAGATCGCCAGCGTCGCGATCGCGGCCCCTGGGATGAGGGCTGCCGAGATGCCGAAGATGATGCCGTCCTTATTGTCCTTGACCATGCCGCCCCAGTCCGCTGCCGGCGGCTGGATGCCGAGGCCGAGGAAGGAGAGGGTGGAGAGGAAGAGGATCGAGAAGGCGAAGCGCAGGCCGAATTCGGCCAAGAGCGGCGACAGCGTGTTCGGCAGGATCTCGCGGAAGATGATCCAGAGCGAGCCTTCGCCGCGCAGCCTTGCGGCTTCGACGAACTCCATGACCGCGACATCGAGCGCGACGGCCCGGCCGATGCGGAATACGCGGGTACTGTCGAGCACCGCCATCACCAGGATCAGGATCCACAGATGCTGCGGCAGCACGGCGAGAACGACGAGGGCGAAGATCAGCGTCGGGATCGCCATCATCAGGTCGTTGAAGCGGGAGAAGAGCTGGTCGGTGAAACCACCGACGACGGCGGCGGTGAAGCTCAGGAGCATGCCCAGCGAGAAGGAAAGCACGGTTGCCGCCAGCGCCACGAAGATGGTGGTGCGGGCGCCATAGATCAGACGCGAGAGCAGGTCGCGGCCGAGATTGTCGGTGCCGAGCAGGAAGTCGCCACCGGCCGGGAGCCAGACGTCGCCGACGACGTCGCGTTCGCCGAAGGGGGCGATCATGGGCGCAAAGAGCGCGCAGAAGATCGCGATCGCGATGCCGGCGATGCCGATCCAGGCGCTGAAGGGAATGGATCTCAGGTTCATCGCGGATGCCTCAGTCTGGGGTTGGCGATGATCGCGAGAATGTCGGCCGCCATGTTGAGGAAGATGTAGAAGGCGGCAAAGATCAGGCCGCAGGCCTGAACGACCGGCATGTCGCGCACGGTTACCGCATCCACCATGTATTGGCCCATGCCCGGATAGACAAAGACCACTTCGACCACGACGACGCCGACGACGAGATAGGCGAGGTTCAGCGCAATGACGTTGATGACAGGCGCCACGGCGTTGGGAGCCGCATGGCGCGCGATGATGCGGAACATGCCGAGACCCTTCAGCTCTGCCGTCTCGACATAGGCCGACGACATGACGTTGAGGATCGCAGCCCTCGTCATGCGCATCATGTGGGCGAGAACAACGAGGACGAGGGTTGCGACCGGAAGGGCGATTGCCGAGAGCCGCTCGGTGAAGCTCATGCTGTCATAGACGGTCGCGGGGAAGGTCGCGACGCCGTATTTGACGGCGAAGAACATGATCAGCAGATAACCGACGAAGAACTCCGGCAGCGAGATCGCCGCAAGCGAGACGACGTTGATGATCTTGTCGGGCAGCCGGTTGCGGAACTGCACCGCGAGCATGCCGAGGCCAACGGCGAGCGGCACGGAGACCAGCGCCGCGAAGAAGGCGAGGAACAGCGAGTTGCCGAGGCGCTTGCTGATCTGTTCGCCGACCGAATTCTTGCTTGCCCAGGAGGTGCCGAAATCGCCTTGAACCGCGCCGCCGAGCCAGGAGAGGTAGCGTTCGGTCCAGGGCTTGTCGAGGCCAAGGTCCTTGCGGATGTTTTCGACCGCCTGGGGCGTTGCCGACTGGCCGAGATAAGTGGTGGCGAAGTCGCCCGGCAGCGCCTCGATGCCGCCAAAGATCATCAGCGATACTGCGAACAGAAGGCCGACGCTCAAGCCGAGGCGCTGCAGGATCAGCGCCGCGAGAGGGCGACGGAAGGTGAAGCGCCGCCAGAAGGTGCCGCCGATTTCGCTTTGGCTGGCGGCAGGGTTGGGTTTTGCTGGTACTCCGGAAAGTTCGGCAGACCGCGGGTGCGACGCACCCGCGGTTCCATCCGTCGGAACCGGACCAGTGAGCGGTCCGCTTTCCATCATCATGCGTCCAGCCAGACCCGGGTTGCGACGTAGCCGTTCGACATGTCGTTGCCGATATCGTGCACGTAGCCTTTCACCTGCTTGGTGGAGGCGTTCACGAAGTCGTTGAACATCGGCAGGATCAGGCCGCCTTCGTCACGCACCGTCATGGCCATGGTGCGGTACATGTCCTTGCGCTTGGCTTCGTCGAGCTCGGCACGGGCCTCGAGCAGAAGCTTGTCGAAGTCCGGGCGCTTGAAGCGGGTATCGTTCCAGTCGGCGGTCGAGAGGTAAGCGGTCGAGTACATCTGGTCCTGGGTCGGACGGCCGCCCCAGTAGGAGGTGGAGAAGGGCTGGACGTTCCAGACGTTGGTCCAGTAGCCGTCGCCCGGCTCGCGCTTGACCTCGATCTCGATGCCCGCCTTCTTGGCGCTTTCCTGGTAGAGCACGGCCGCGTCGACCGCACCTGGGAAGGCAACGTCGGAGGTGCGCAAGAGCACCGGACCGCTGTGGCCGGACTTCTTGTAATGGAAGGCCGCCTTGTCCGGATCATAGGCACGCTGCTCGATGCCTTCGGGGAAGAGGGCATAGGTGTCGTTGATCGGGAAGTCGTTGCCGACCTTGCCGTAGCCGCCGAGGATGCGCTGGACCATGGTTTCGCGGTCCATCGAATACTTAAGCGCCATGCGCAGGTCGTTGTTGTCGAACGGGGCGGTGTTGCAATGCATGATGAACACGTAGTGGCCACGGCCGGATGTGTTCAGGATTTCGACCGTCGGTGCCTTCTTCAGAAGGTTGACCGTCTTCGGGTCGACGCGGTTGATGTAGTGCACCTGGCCCGACGAAAGGGCGGCGATGCGGGCGGTCGCGTCGTTCATGGCGATCAACTCGACCGAATCCACGTAGCCGCGGTCCGTGCGCCAGTCGTCGGCGTTCTTCTCGAAGGTGGCGCGAACGCCGGCCTCGAAGCTCGTCACCTTGAAGGGGCCGGTGCCGATCTGGGCGTCCGGCGCGTCGATGCCGCCGCCCGGCTGGATGATCAGGTGATAGTCGGTCAGAAGTAGCGGCAGGTCGGCATTGCCTTCCGTCAGCACCAGCACCAGCTTGTCGCCGTCGGCCTTGATCTCCTTGATCGACTTCATCACGCCGAGCGCGCCGGATTCCGACTTCTCGTCGGTGTGGCGCTGCAGGGTCTTGATGACGTCGTCGAGCGTCAGTTCCTTGCCGTCATGGAATTTCACGCCCTTGCGGATGGTGAAGGTCCAGGTCGAGGCATCGGCTGACGGCTCCCAGGATTCGGCAAGTGCCGGTACCGGCGCGCCCGTGGTCGGGTGGCTTTCGACCAGCATGTCGCCCCAGTTGCGGCCGACGACGAACATGAATTGCGAAAGCGCCTTGGCCGGGTCTTTCGAGTCGGTTGCGGCAGCACCTTCAAGACCGAGTTTCAGATGGCCGCCGCGCTTCGGCTCCTGCGCTGCAGCGCTGGTGGCAAACAAAGTGCCGGCCGTCGAGGCGAGAATGCCGGCAGCAGCCGCGCGGCCCAAAAACTCGCGCCGGTTCATCTTGCCGAGCATGACCTGTCGTGTGAGGTAATCCTTGTAATCGCTCATTCCCCTGTTCCCTTTTCTCGTCGGCATTCGCCGTTCGTTGTGGTTGGTAGAGATTGTATCGATGGCTTCG
>NZ_DASYHB010000205.1:0-388517 GCF_035999185.1 Ensifer sp.
AAACCCGGATAAGCGGATAAACCGCAAAGCGGTTTACCGCGATGGCGCGGGGTGGAGCAGCCCGGTAGCTCGTCAGGCTCATAACCTGAAGGCCGCAGGTTCAAATCCTGCCCCCGCAACCAAATCTACCCAAAAGCCCCCGCGTCCTAAAGACCGGGGGCTTTCGGCGTTTCTGGACAATGCGAAATGCGAACACGCGCAGACGAAAGCCGGCGATCGTCAAGCCATCTGTCAGTCCCCACCCGGCGTGCTGCCAGTTCGTCCATGCCCGACCAAACCGCGCCGGCCCACGCCAACTGGCGGAGTGGGGCCAAAACCAAGCGCCAAACTTGAAAAGCGCCAGAAACTGACGGCTCAAGCAGCCCTGCGGGACTGCGGCGTCACAAAGCCGTGCGCGCTACCATTACGCAACGATACAAAAAGCCCTCGAGCGAAACGGCTAGAGGGCTTCGTGAGGTCTTTTGAGGGCGTAGAAAGTCGAAATAGGATCAGGCGTAACGGGCAATCGCGAGATCGGTCGCGTCGATCTCAGGCTTGTGGCCGCTGACGAGGTCGGCGATCACGCGAGCCGAACCCGAGCTCATCGTCCAGCCGAGCGTGCCGTGACCGGTGTTGAGATAGAGGCCGGCGACTTTGGTTGCACCAATCACCGGTGTGCCGTCCGGCGTCATGGGGCGAAGGCCCGACCAGAAGCTTGCCTTCGAGACATCGCCGCCGGGGAACAGGTCCGTTACGGAATGCTGGAGCGTGAGGCGGCGGGGCTCGCCGAGATCGTTGGTATAGCCGGAGATCTCCGCCATGCCGCCGACGCGGATGCGGTCGCCGAGACGGGTAATGGCGATCTTGAAGGTCTCGTCCATGACGGTCGACTCCGGCGCGCGGGAGGGATCCGTGATCGGGATCGTCAGCGAATAGCCCTTGACCGGATAGACCGGCAGGCGAATTCCGTGCGGCCTGACCAGCAGCGGCGAGAAGCTGCCGAGCGCCACCACAACCGCATCGGCCTGAAGCGTTCCGTGCGCCGTGACGACGCCGCGGACGCGATCGCCCTCAACGTCGAGACCCCGGATGATGCTGCCGTAGTTGAAGCGCACGCCGAGCTCTTCGGCCTTCTTCGCCAGAGCATTGCTGAACTTGAAGCAGTCGCCGGTTTCGTCCTTCGGTGTCAGCAGGCCGCCGACGATCTTTTCGCGCACATGCTTCAGTGCCGGTTCGACGCGGATGCAGCCGTCACGGTCGAGAACTTCGTAGGGAATGCCGTCGGCTGCAAGCGCCTTGACGTCCTTGCCCGAGGCGTCGAGTTGCTGCTGGGTACGGAACAATTGCAGCGTGCCCTGCATGCGTTCGTCATAGGCGATGCCGGTATCGGCGCGCAACGCCGCAAGCGAGGTGCGGCTGTAGTCGGCAAGCCGCAGCATGCGGCTCTTGTTGATGGCATAACGCTTGGACGTGCAATTGGAGAGCATCTTGACCATCCAGCTCACCATGGCCATGTCGACCTTGGGGCGCAGGATCAGCGGTGCGTGCTCCATGAACAGCCATTTCATCGCCTTCATCGGGATGCCGGGTGCGGCCCAGGGCGAGCAATAGCCGAAGGAGACTTCGCCGGCATTGGCGAAACTTGTCTCCAGTGCCGGACCGGGTTGCCGGTCGATGACCGTTACCTCGTGACCCGCCTTGGCAAGCTGGTAGGCGGACGTTACGCCGACGATGCCGGCGCCGAGAACGATGACTTTCATGAGTTCCTCACTGGGAAAAAAGATTACCGGTACTGCCGCTCGTAGCGATCGCCGAGACCGGTCAGGATTTCGTAGGAAATGGTGCCTGCGTCTTGCGCGATGTCTTCAAGTGTCTGGTTCGACCCGAGGACTTCGACGAGGTCACCTAGTGCGAGACGGTCGGCTGGCAAGCCGGTGATATCGACGGTGATGCTGTCCATGGACACGCGCCCGACGATCGGCAGGCGCACGCCGTCGCAATAGACGGCTCCCTTGCCGCTGAGACTGCGTGGCAAGCCATCAGCGTATCCGGCGGCGATGGTCGCAAGCCGGGTCTCCGTGGTTGTGACATGGGTGCCGCTGTAGCCAACACGCGCTCCGGCCGGAACCGTGCGCGTCTGGACAACGGCCACGTCGAGCCGCACGACCGGTTCCATCGGGTTTGTCACGCCCGCGGTCGGTGCGCCGCCATAGAGCGCGATGCCCGGGCGGGCAAGCACACCGTGATAGTCACCCCCGAGGAAGATGCCGCCCGAATTGGCAAAGCACAGGTCAAAGCCGGAGAATTCCTGGGCGATGCGCGTCATTTCCGCGTGCTGGCTGACGTTCTGCTCGCAATCGGCCTCGTCGGCGGAGGCGAGGTGGCTCATGATGAAAAGCACGTCGATCATGCCACCAGCCCGAAGCGCATCCGAAAGGGCTGGGCGCTCTTCCGGCGGCAGGCCGAGCCGTGACATTCCGGTGTCGAACTGCAGCACAGCCGGAAGCCTGCGGCCAAGCGCCTGCGCCATGCCGGACCATTGCTGCCACTGGTCGAGGGAATTGATAACGGGAATGATGCCCTGCTGCGCGCAGCCAGCCTCGTTGCCAGGCTGCAGACCGTTGAGGACGAAAATCAGCGCATTGCCGGGCAGATGCGGCCTGAGACGGACCGCCTCGACGAACTGTGCGACGAAGAAATCGCGGCATCCCTGGGCATAAAGCTTCGCCGCAATATGGCCGGCGCCGAGCCCGTAGGCATCGGCCTTGACGACGGCTGCAGCGCGCGCCGGAGCCACTTCGCCCGAGAGTTTATCGTAATTGCGCGCCAGTGCGGCAAGATCGATGGTCAGGTAGCCGGAAGCACCGCTTGCGCGCGCCGTCTTGCTCCGCCCGTCGTCCCTTATCAAGCCATCCATGTCCAGCCTCCCAGATTGATCGAAGACTAGTGAAACGATCGTGAAATTGCCGATGAAAGTGTGATTGATCGTTGCGTCAGCTTGTGTTCAATGAACGAAACGACGAATTTTTGGAATCATCTGCAATGAGTGCTCTCGACGCGATAGACCGCAACATCCTTCGTCTGCTGCGGCTGGACGCACGAAGGAGCAACGCCAGTCTGGCGGCAGAAGTCGGGCTCTCGCCATCGGCCTGCCTGCGACGGATAAAGCTGATGGAGCAGGCCGGGGTCATCCGCGGTTACACCGCGCTGGTGGATACGTCGAACGTCGAGGCGAGCATTGCGGTCATCATCAACATCACCCTGGATCGCCAGACCGAAGATTACCTCGACCGTTTCGAGGCGGCGGTGCGGCGCCACCCAGAGATCAAGGAATGTTTCCTGATGACCGGGGGCTCGGACTACCTTTTGCGTGTCGAGGTCGCCAACGCCGGCGATTTCGAGCGCATCCACAAGGAGATCCTCTCGGCCCTCCCCGGGGTTTCGCGGATCCACTCGAGCTTTTCCATCCGCAATGCGCTCGCGACCAGGCCCAAGGGGCGCCGGTAAGGGCCATCCCGGAGGCCGGCTTCGTCCCAACGCCCTATGGTCGCGGTGACATGACGGGTGTTTCTCAGGAAAAATCGCCCGTGCCTTCGGCCTCGTTGACAACCCAGTCGATGAACACCTTCGCAAGCGGTGACCTGTCCCGGTTCTTCTGCGTGATGACGTAGTATCCCTTGGTCCCCGACTTGATGGACCCCTTCAGCGGTCGCACGAGCGCGCCTTGGGCGAGCTCCTCAGCGGCCGTGATGTTGTCGCCCATGGCAATGCCCAGCCCGTATCGCGCCGCGGCAAGGTTCTGATTGAAATCCTCGAAGCTCAAACGACGGACGGTCGCGGGGATCTCCTGGCCGTGATGGTTGAACCAGTCGTTCCAATGCGTGGAGCCGACACCATCGAGCAGGATGTGCCGTGCCAGGTCCCGGGTGCGTTTGATGTCACCGTCCCGGTTGATGAGGATCGGGCTGCAGACCGGGAAGAATTCCATCTGCTTCAGCGGCGTCGTTTCTCCTTTCGCGACGCTCGGATCGCCGAACATGATGGCAAGGTCCGCCTGGCCGTCGGGAAACGGTTCGCCCCATTCCGGCATCGACAGGATCTGTAGCTCTACACGTTCGTAGCGGTCGTAGAACTTTCCCAGCCGCGGCACGAGCCAGCGGGTTGCAAATGCGGGCATGCAGCGGACTGCGAGCCGTCCGGCGATCGGGTTTCGCTGCAGCCCGAGCACCGCATCGTTCAGCGTCTCGAAGGATTGCGTGACCTTCGAGAACAGCTCCTGACCTTGTGGTGTCAAGGCGAAGCTGTCGCGTGATTTCGTGGCCAGGGCGAAGCCGAAATGTTCCTCGAGCTGCCGGAACTGCTTGCTGACCGCTCCCGGTGTCACGTGCAGTTCGTTCGCGGCCTTCGTCAGGCTCTTGTTGCGGGCGCTCGCCTCGAAGGCGCGCAGGGCGTTGAGTGGCGGCAATCTCGTCACGGATCGTTCTCCCCGTCGATCGTCGTTATTGAGAAAACCTCAAGTATGAGCGGAAATCAATTCGATATGCGGGAGGAAAACGATACGTTAGCATCTTCTTTATCGAAACAAGGCCGGGTCGATTGTCGCCACCGGCCCGCATAAAGGGGACCACACGTGAACGCCGCACCGCCGAAGAAAAAAGATCTCTATTCCGCGACGATCAAGTATTTCGGCTCCGTTCCCGAGCCGGCCTTCGAGGCGCCGGAGCGGCTAACCCGCCTTTGGGGGCGCAACTGGGGCTGCGACAACGATGTCGGGACGCTGCGCACCGTCCTGATGCACCGCCCGGGTGACGAATTCTCCGTCATCGACCGCAGCAAGCGGATCGAAGAGATTGGCACCTATGGCGATCTCGACGCCGGCTGGTACTGGCAGAGCGACAGCATTCCGACGCTCGAAGAACTGCAGGCCCAGCATGACGGTCTCGCCGACCTGCTGCGCGCCGAAGGCGTCGAGGTTGTTTATGTCGAGGGCGTCGATCACGGTCGGTTCAAGTCTGTCTACACCCGTGACTCCTGTATTGCCGTCAAAGGTGGCGCGATCGTCCCGCGGCTGGCGCCGCGCATGCGCCATGGCGAAGAGCTTCCGGTGACACGGACGCTGGCAAAACACGGTATGCCTGTTCTGCGCACCCTGCACGGAACGGCGATGGCCGAAGGCGGCAGTTTCGCCTGGCTCAACAGCCGCACCGCCGTCATCGGCCGCGGCATCCGCATCAACGACGACGGCATCAGCCAGGTCGCCGAGGTGCTGCGTTATCAGGGCGTCGAACTGCTTGTCGTCGACCTCTGCGGCTACGACATCCATATCGACGGGCATTTCCTGATGATCGACGTCGATCTCGCGCTGATCTGGCCGCGCGGCCTCTCCTTCGTCTTCCTCGAAAAGCTGCGCGAACTCGGCATCCGTACGATCGAAATGAACGAGGACGACAACCCGTGGATCGTCAATGGTCTGGCAATTGCGCCGGGCCGCGTGATCATGCCGCGCGGCCTTTCCGACCGTACTCGTGAGGCGCTTTCCCGCAACAACGTCACCGTGCTCGAGATCGACTACGACAAGGTGCAACTTAACGGCGGCGGTATCCATTGCTCGACGAGTCCGCTAATCCGCGACAGCGTCGATTGATCGGAGGCAGCCATGCCAGCCCATATTTCCATTCGCAAAGCCTGCAAGTCCTTCGGGACCTTCGAGGCTCTGCGAAACGTCTCGCTCGACATTGAGAAGGGCGAGTTCCTTACCTTCCTCGGTCCATCCGGATCGGGAAAGTCGACGCTTCTGAACGCGATCGCCGGCTTCGAGCCGTTGTCGTCAGGCACTATTCTGAAAAATGGCGGGGACATCGGTGACACACCGGCCGACAAGCGCAACTTCGGCATGGTGTTCCAGGGCTATGCGCTGTTTCCGCATCTGACGGTCGTCGAGAACATCGCGTTTTCGCTGCGCGTTCGCAAGGTGGCGCGGGCTGACGTGGAGCAGAGGGTAGCCCGCATGGTCGACCTCGTCGGCTTGAGGGGACACGAACACAAACGCCCGGCGGCGCTGTCGGGCGGTCAGCAGCAACGGGTGGCGCTTGCGCGCGCGCTGGTGTTCGAGCCCGAACTCCTGCTGCTCGACGAGCCGCTGTCGGCGCTCGACAAGAACCTGCGCGAACAATTGCAGGACGAACTGGTTGCAATCCATCGCAAGACGGGAACGACCTTCCTGTTCGTCACCCACGATCAGATGGAAGCGATGGCGATGTCGGACCGGATCGCGATCTTCGATCGCGGTCGCATTGTGCAGCTCGACCGGCCGAACGTGCTCTACGATGAGCCCAACACCCGCTTCGTCGCCGAATTCCTCGGCACGATGAATACGCTGCCGGTTTCTCGACAACGTGCTGTTGCCGGCGAACTTCATGCGCATGTCGGCGAGTTCGGTGTCAGGGCCATGCTGCCTGACGCTGAACAGTTGGAGGGAAAGCCGGCCATCCTGGCCATCCGCCCGGAAAAACTGACCCTTTGCCGCGACCAGCCGAAGGCCGACTACAACCTTCTGCCGATGACCATCGACGGCGTCATCTTTCAGGGTGGAACGACGATCGTCAAAGGCAGCGCTCCTGAAGGCACGAGCCTGACGCTGACAACGGCGCGTGATGCGCTTGGCTTGCCGCCGGCGCGCGGCGAACAGCTCTGGGTGCACTGGGGCCACCTGGACTGCCGGGTGCTCGCCGGCTGACGCGCATTCAAATGCATGCGAACCAAACAACAACAAGGGGAAATGCAATGAATAACGACCTGAAATCGGAATGCCTGGAACTCTTGAAGGACGGCCATCTTGCCGGCCGCATCGACCGGCGGACGTTTCTGACGGGCCTCGTTCTGCTCGGTGTCGCACCACATCTCGGTGGCCGATCGGCCCGCGCCGCTGACGGACAGCTTGTCGTCACCAACTGGGGCGGCGACGCCGTCGGCGCCTTCGAGGCGGCGCTGACCGGCAGCTACGCCGAACAGCAGAAGATTGCGGTCAAAATCGACGGCTCCGGCCCGACGAAGGGTGCGATGAAAGCGCAGTTCGAAAGCGGTGCTGTCTCCTGGGATGTCTGCGATTGCGATCCGGGTGCGACGAAGTCGCTCGGCGAGGCCGGCATGATCGAGCCGATCGACTACAAGGTGGTCGACCGCGAGAAGGTGCAGGCAGGCTTTGCCTACGAATACAGCGTTGCCAACTATTTCCTCAGCTACGTCATCGCCTATGACGCCAAGCAGTTCGGCGACAATCCGCCGAAGTCCTGGGCGGATTTCTGGAACGTCGAGAAATTTCCGGGCAAGCGGTCGCTCTACAAATGGATGTCGGGCTGCATGGAAGCAGCGCTTCTCGCCGATGGCGTGCCGATGGATCAGCTCTATCCGCTCGACGAGGAACGCGCGATCCGCAAGCTCAACGAGATCAAGCCGCATATCGTCAGCTTCTGGGATTCCGGTGCGGAGAGCCAGCAACTGATGCGTGACGGAGAGGCGTCGATGGCCCTGATGTGGCACACCCGCGCCAACCTCGTGGAAAAGGACACAGGCGGGGCCGTCAGCTGGACCTATGCCGAGGGTGTTCTCGCGCCGTCGGGTTGGGCGGTCATCAAGGGCAATCCGGCGGGATCCGCAAGGGCGATGGACTTCATCCGCTATTGCCAGGATCCGGCGCGCCAGGTGGATCTGCTGCGGACGCTTGGCTGCGGGCCGACCAATCCGCGTGCCCATGATCTCGTGCCGGCGGAGCTTAAGCGGCTCGACTGCAGCTCGGCCGAGAACATGTCGCAGCAGGTGTTGATGGACATGGACTGGTACTCGGCCCGTGGCGATCAGGCGCTCGAAAAGTACCTGGCGATGACAGCGTCATGATGCACGCACATTCGACCCCTGTCCGGCGCTTCGGTGCAACCGGATCGCTCGCGATGCTCTGGGCCTTGCCGGTGATCCTGGTGCTGGCCTACGTGCTGCCCTTTGCCGGCGTGACGCTCTGGAGCGTCACCCGGCCCGAGCTCGGCTTCGGAAATTACGTCCGCATCTTCACCGGTGCGGACTTCCAGGTGATCTTCGTGAGAACGTTCTGGGTATGCCTGGTGAGCACGGTGATTACCATCCCGATCGCCTATCTGCTCGCCTACTACTGGGTCATGGGCAGTGGGCGGCGCAGCCGGCTCGTCGAGATCTGCATCTTCATCCCCTTCTGGATTTCGGTGCTGGTGCGCGCCTTCGGCTGGGTGGTGATCCTGCGCAACAACGGGCTTGCAAGCGACGTTGCAAGTGCAGTCGGTCTCGGCGGGCTTTCAACCGGCCGGAACGTCTGGTCGGTCATGACAGGCATGGTGCATTTCATGGTGCCCTTCGCGATCCTGCCGATGGCCTCGGTCATGCGCAAGATCGACAGGCGCGTGCTGCTTGCGGCGGTCGGTCTCGGGTGCCGGCCGCTCGGCGTCTTCTGGCGGATCTACCTGCCGATGTCGCTGCCCGGCGTCTTCTCGGCACTGGCGATGACCTTCATCTTCTCGCTCGGCTTCTTTGTGACCCCGATGATCCTCGGTGGCGGACGGGTGGTGATGACGGCGGAGACGGTGTTCGTGCAGATGTTCCAGACGGCCAATTGGGGGCTGGGTGCAGCCCTTGGCGCCGTGTTGCTCGTCGTCGTCTTTGCAATCCTCTGGCTGTCGCAGCGCGTCATGCGCATCGAACAGCTCATGTCGCGGTAGGGCAGATATGTTTGGAAATTCACGTCTTGGGGGTTTTCTGGCTGGCGCAGCCGGGCTCTTCCTGCTGCTGCCACTCGTCGCCGTTATCCCGTTCTCCTTCACATCCAAACGTTTCCTGTCGATGCCGGACGGGGAGTATTCGCTGAGGCACTATCTGGCGATCTTCGATCCCGACACTTGGCTTGCTAGCATCGGCACAAGCACGCTCATCGCCCTGCTATCAAGCGTCATTGCAACGGCGCTTGCCGCCGCCTTCGGCATCGGTATCTGGCTGCGCCGGCCGGCGAGCGGGCGCTTCCTGATCGGCCTCGTTCTCTTGCCGATCATCGTTCCGCCCGTCACGTCGGCCGTCGCGCTCTATTTCCTGTTGGCGCAGATCGGATTGCTCGACACGATACCGGGATTGGTGCTCTCGCATGTGGTGATGATCGTGCCGTTCTCGGTGATCGCCGTCCTTGGCGCACTCAGTCGGCTGGATCGCAACCTCGAGCTTGCAGCGCGAAACCTCGGGGCATCCCAGCTTCAGTCGATCTTCCGGGTGATCCTGCCCAACATCCGCTTCGGTCTCTTTGCCGCATGGTTCGTCGCCCTCCTCATGTCCTGGGAGGAGAGCTCGGTCACCCTGTTTGTCAGCGGCGTCAACGTCATCACGCTGCCGAAGCGCATATGGGACAATCTGCGGCTCGACCTCGATCCGACCGTCGCAGCCATCTCGGTGATCATGATCGTGGCAACGACCTTGGTCATTCTGCTGCGGAAGTCCGAAGCTTAAGTGCACGTGGTGTTGATCCTATAGGAACTCAACGATTTGAATGTCACGGACGTGGGCTGCTGGTGCCTGCAGTCTCCGGTGTTCGGAAGGCGGCCAAAGGGCCGCCTTCTCGCGTTTCCGACGGCCCCCGTGTCGCAGCACGGTTGGTACCCCCTCTGGGGGACTAACGCCTGCAGGCGGTGCCACGCATAGTTCCCCCATGCCGAACGGTCTCTCGCTCCCGTCGGCCGAAGTGGAGGAGAAACATGCAGCGCGCCGTCAAACACCCCGATCCAAGGCCGCCGGCCGAAAGCAACATCGTGCCGATGGCCGGATCCGATCCGGTGCAGCATCCAAGCAGCGTCGCCGCCGAGGTTCGAAACCTCCGCAAGACCTACAATGCCGGCACGCCCCATGCCCACGAGGCGCTGAGGGACGTCAACCTTTCCATTCGCGCCAACGAGTTCTTCACGCTGCTCGGACCGTCCGGCTGTGGCAAGACGACCTTGCTGCGCATCCTCGGCGGTTTCGAAATGCTGACGTCGGGCACGTGCCGCATTTTTGGCGAGGACGTCAGCAGCCTGCCGCCGGAAGCGCGCCCCGTGAACACGGTTTTCCAGCAATACGCGCTGTTTCCGCATATGACGGTCCGCCGCAACATTGCGTTCGGGCTGGAAATGCTCGGCAAGCCGCGCGCCGAGGTCGAGCGCACCGTCGAGCGCATGCTCGATCTGGTCCATATGACCGAATACGCGGATCGTCGCCCTGACACGATGTCGGGTGGCCAACGTCAGCGTGTCGCCCTTGCCCGAGCGCTCGCGCCGCAGCCGAAACTTCTCCTGCTCGACGAGCCGTTGTCGGCGCTCGACCTGAAACTCAGGCAGAAGATGCGGCTGGAACTGAAGTCGCTTCAGCGCGAAACCGGGATCACCTTCATCTTCGTCACCCACGACCAGGAGGAGGCGTTGGCGATGAGCGACCGCGTCGCCGTCATCAGCAACGGCCTTCTGCAGCAGGTCGGTTCGCCAGAGGATATCTACGAGCAACCGCAAAGCCGCTTCGTTGCCGACTTCATCGGGGAATCGAACCTGATCGCGGCAAGGGTTGCGGGCACCACAGGCGGGGAGGCGGCATTCGATATCGAAGGCTTCGGCCAGGTCCACGCGCCGACCATGCAACGTATCGAAGAGCGGCAACAGGTCTGGCTCTCGATCCGGCCGGAGCGGCTTGTCCTTGGCGCCTGCAATGGCGAAGGGTCACAGGCAACGGTCACTGACAGGACCTATCTCGGCAACGCGGTCGAATATCACCTGCGCGCGGGCGACCATGCCCTGACGGCGCGCTCGCCGCGCGGCGGCCTGCGCGGCCGGCAGGACTTTGTTCCGGGTGACGTCGTCAGCCTCGGCTTCGAGCCGGGCTCGATCAAGGTGCTCCTGTCATGAGCGCCCGGCCTCTCGCTCTGTCCTCGCGCATCCCGTCGGGGCTCGCCCATGCCGGTCTGCTCTGGCCGTCGCTCGGCATCATTCTGGCGTTCATGATCGCGCCGATCGCGATCATGCTCACCTATTCGTTCCTCGTCCCGGGCGCCTATGGCGGCGTCGAATGGACATTTACCACGGCCGCCTACGAGCAGATCCTGTTCGAGCGCGATTTCCTCGACGACAGCCTGACGTTTACGCCAGACTATCTGATCATCGTTGCCCGCTCGCTCACGCAGGCAACCGTCGCGACGCTTCTCTGCCTCGTGATCAGCGTGCCGACTGCCTACTACATTGCGACCCGCTCCGACCGGGCAAAGAACATCTGGCTGTTCCTGATCACCATTCCCTACTGGGTGAACCTGTTGATCCGCACCATCGCGCTGCTTTTCGTGCTGCGTGATGACGGTCCGATCAACAGCGCGCTCCTCGACCTCGGCGTGATCGGCCAGCCCCTGGCGCTGAGCTACAACGGCTTCGCCATCTCGCTCGGGCTGATCTACTCGTTCCTGCCTTTCATGGTGCTGCCGCTCTACTCGGCCTTCGAGCGCTTCGACTTCAGACTCCTGGAAGCGGCTTACGATCTCTACGCCAGCCGAAAGGTCGCCTTCTTCCGCATCGTGCTGCCGGTCATGCGTCCGGGCCTGATTGCGGGCAGCCTGCTCGTCTTCATTCCCTCCGTCGGCTCCTATCTCGCGCCCGACATTCTCGGCGGCGGCAAGACGCTGATGATCGGCAATCTCATCGGCACCCAGTTTCAGGCGGCACGCAACTGGCCGTTCGGTGCGGCGCTGTCGATGATCCTGCTCACCATTACCCTCATCGTCCTTCTCTGGCTTGCCCGGCGCGCCGCGCAGCAGCAGCGATCGAACTAAGGAAAGGTCCGCCATGTCCACCGCACGTATGCGCGACCTGCGCGTCTTTCCAGGCTTCGGGCTTCTCTCCGTCGGCTGCGTCGTCTTCCTCTATGCGCCGATCGTCGTCCTCGCGATCTACTCGTTCAACGATGGCCGGTCGGTCACGCGTTGGGCAGGCTTCTCGTTCCGCTGGTACCAGACCGTGTTTGCCAACCAGAACATCCAGACGGCGGCGTTGAACTCGGTGGTGATCGCCGTCATCGCAGCAACCGTTGCCAGCGTCTTTGCCCTTGGTGCCGCGATTGCGACTGTCAACGGCAAGAAGGGTGGCGGCGAGGGGGCCTATGTCGTTCTCACCTTCCCGCTGATGGTGCCCGAAATCGTGACCGCCGTCGCATCGCTGGTCTTCTTCGTCGCCGTCGGTATCAGCCTTGGCTTCGCGACCATCCTCATTGCCCATATCGTCTTCTGCATTCCCTTCGCCTACCTGCCGATCAAGGCGCGGCTGGAAAGCATGGACGCGACCCTGCCGTCGGCCGCGGCAGATCTCTACGCCTCTCCGGCCAATGCATTCCTGCGCATCACTTTACCGTTGCTCGTCCCCGGCCTCGTCTCCGGCTGGCTGCTCGCCTTCATCATCTCGCTCGACGATTTCATCATCACGGCACTCGTCGCCGGTCCCGGCGCCACGACCCTGCCGCTGCACATCTACGGGATGCTGAGGCTCGGCATGACGCCCGAGGTCAACGCGATCTCGACACTGATGCTCGCCGCCTCGACCGTGCTGGTGCTGATTTCAGGACTGCTCGGACAGGCGGGCCGCAAGCACTGACGCGGCGAAAACACTCGAAAATCAAAAAAGAGAAAGGGAACATCCGATGAAAAAAGCTGCCGTCATGACTGCCTTGTTTGCCTCGACCGTTGCCGGACCCGCGTCCGCCGCCGGTGACCTCTTCATCTACACCTGGGGCGAGTACACGCCGCCCGAGATGGTGGAAAAGTTCGAGAAGACCTATGGGGTGAAGGTCCATATCGACACCTACGATTCCATGGAGACGATGCTTGCCAAGCTGAAGTCGGGGGCGGGTGGCTACGACATCATCGTGCCCGGCCACGATACGATGACGATCCTCATTGGCGAGAAGCTGCTCGAGCCGATCAATGTCGCGGCAATGCCGAACTATCAGCATGTCGACGAGATGTGGCGCGATGTCTTCTGGGACAAGGGGCGCCTCTATTCGGCACCCTGGGCCTGGGGCTCGACCGGTCTTGCCGTCGATCGCGATATCGTCAAGGGCGACGACACGTCGCTGAAGATCCTGTTCGAACCGGACGATGCGGTGAAGGGCAAGATCAACATGCTGCGCGACGTCAACGACGTCATCAACATGGCGCTGCGCTACCTCGGCAAGCCGCGCTGCAACGACAACCCCGAAGACCTGAAAGCGGTGCTCGACCTGCTCTCGACGCAGAAGCAATTCGTCAAGAGCTACAATTCCGAGACCAAGGAACTGCTGGTTTCCGGCGAAGCTGCTGTCTCCATGAGCTGGAACGGCTACGCCATGCGCGCTCGCGATGAGCGGCCGTCGATCGAATATATCTACCCGAAGGAAGGCTACACCGGCTGGATGGACAATGTCGCGGTGCCGAAGGGCGCACCCGACCTCGAGAACGCCAAGCTCTGGATCAACTTCATCATGGATCCGGAAAACGCGGCGATGATCACCAACTACGCCCGTTATGCCAACGGCATCAAGGGGTCCGAAGCCTTCGTCGACAAGGCGCTCGCCGGTGCCCCGGAGCTAAGCCCGCCCGAAAGCGCGCCGGTGCCGGAGTTCCTGACCGCCTGCACGCCTGCCGTCACCAAACTTTACGACCGCGTCTGGACCAAGCTTCTGCGCTGACCGGGGCCGCTCGGAAACCACGCCTCATGCCATTCTGGAGAAGAAAATGACTATCGTTCAATCCGTTGCAGCCGCCGGCTCTGACCGGCCGAACAACCGTTCGGCCTTCGAGAAGGACCGGGATCACGTCCTGCACCCCTATACCGATTTCTCGACCTTTGCTGCGACCGGCAGCCAGATCATCGAGAAGGCCGAGGGCGCCTATGTCGTCGATAACGCGGGGCGCCGGTTGCTCGACGGTATCGCCGGTCTCTGGTGCGTCAACATCGGCCATGGCCGCCGCGAGATGGCCGATGCCATTGCCGCCCAGGTCATGGACATGGACTACTACAATCCCTTCGGTGCCTCGGGCAACGTGCCCGCCGCCGAGCTCGGCGCCCGGCTGGCGGAGCTTGCGCCCGGTAACCTCAACCACGTCTACTACACCTGCGGCGGCTCGACGGCGAACGATGCGGCGATCCGTATCGTGCACTACTATTTCGCCATGCGCGGCAAGCCGGGAAAGCGCAAGATCATCTCGCGCAACAATGGCTACCATGGCGCAACCTACGTGGCGGCGGCGCTGACGGGTATCCACGGCACCAAATACGGTTTTGCCCAGGTCGGCGAAGACTTCATCCACCACGTCTCCGCTGCCGATTGTTACGCCCGTCCTGATGGTATGACCGAGGAGACCTATTGCGACCTGCTGGTGCGCGAATTCGAGATGCGCATCGAACAACTCGGCCCCCAGAATGTCGCCGCGTTCATCGCCGAGCCGATCATGGGTGCCGGCGGCGTTCTCGTCGCACCGAAGGGCTATCACAAACGCATGCAGGCGGTCTGCCGTCGCAACGATATTCTCTATATCGCCGATGAAGTCGTGACCGGCTTCGGCCGCTTGGGCGAATGGTTCGCGTCCGACGCGATCTACGAGACCCAGCCGGACATCCTGGTTTCGGCCAAGGGCATCACATCAGGTTACATCCCGCTCGGCGCAACCCTGCTTTCCGACGAGATCTACGACGTCATCAGCCGTCCGCAATGCGAAGGCGGCGTGTTTTCGATGGGGCTCACCTATTCCGGACACCCGGTCGCCTGCGCCGCGGCGCTTGCCAACATCGAGATTATGGAGCGGGAACGGTTGCTGCCGCATGCGGCCAGAACCGGCGCGTACCTTCAGAAGCAGGCGAAGGCCCTGCTCGCCCACGACATCGTCGGCGACGTGCGCGGCGCCGGATTAATGCTCGGAATCGATCTGGTCGCCGACAAGGCGACGAAGCAGCCGCTGCCGATCTACGAGAAGGCAAGCGAAACCATCTTCCAGGGCTGTGTTGCTCGCGGCGTCGTCGTTCGCCCGGTCGGCAACCGGCTCATTGTATCGCCACCTTTGATCGTCACGGAGGCCGAATGCGACACGATCGTTTCCGCTTTGTCGGAATCCATCGCTGCCTTCACGGCATCCCGCCGCAGCGCTGCTTGAGGAGCAAGACATGAGCGAAGTCACCGTCGCAGCGACGCAGATGGCCTGCAGCTGGAACATCGACGAGAATATCGAGAGGGCCGAGGAATTGGTGCGGCTTGCCCACGAGGATGGCGCCCAGATCATCCTTCTGCAGGAGCTGTTCCAGACGCCGTATTTCTGCCTGGAGCAGACGATCGACCACCTCGATCTCGCAGCGAGCCTTGGCGACGACCGGGCCGTCCGGCATTTCCGCGCGGTCGCGAAGGAGCTCGGCGTCGTGCTGCCGATCTCCTACTACGAGAAGGCCGGGCCGGCGCAGTACAACTCGCTGGCAATCATCGACGCTGACGGTGAAATCCTCTGGAACTACCGCAAGTCCCACATCCCGCAGGCGCCCGGCTACGAGGAGAAGTTCTACTTCAGTCCCGGCGATACCGGCTTCCGGGCCGTCGACACGAAATACGCGCGGATCGGCTGCGGCATCTGCTGGGACCAGTGGTTTCCCGAAACGGCCCGGGCACTCGCACTCCAGGGGGCGGAGCTTCTGTTCTTCCCGACGGCGATCGGCAGCGAGCAGAAGGCCGAGATCGACAGTTCCGGCCACTGGCGCCGCACGATGCAGGGCCATGCGGCCGCCAACATGGTACCGGTGATCGCCTCGAACCGGGTGGGCACTGAAGCGGCCGGAGGCAACGAGGCGCTGTTTTATGGCACCTCCTTCATCGCCGATCAAACGGGCGCGATCGTTGCCGAGGCCAGCCGCACCGACGAAACCTATCTGACGGCGCGCTTTGATCTTGACGCGATCGGCACCTTCCGGCGCAGCTGGGGGATCTATCGCGATCGCCGGCCGGATCTCTACGGCGCCATCCGCACTCTCGATGGCCAGACGGCGATCGTCTGACCGGATTTTCTTGAACGAGCAACATTTGCAATGAGCCCGGCATCCCCGGCGCGTCGGCTATATCCCGGGCGTCGAGACCAGGCAGGAGGAATTACATCATGAAGAACCAGACGCCACGCGAATCCGGGTTTCGCATGCCGGCCGAATGGGAGCCGCATAAGCGCACCTGGATGATGTGGCCGTGCCGCCACGAGGTCTGGGACGATATAGCCGCGACCCGCCGCGACTATGCCGCCGTCGCCCACGCAATCCGCGAATTCGAGCCGGTGACGATGGCTGCGCGACCCGAAGACATGGCCGAAGCCCGCGCCATCCTCGACCCGTCGATCGATCTCGTCGAGGCCGACATCGACGACAGCTGGGCGCGCGACGCTGGTCCCTGCTTCCTGACGGCCGCCGATGGCCGACGCGCCGGTGCGCGCTTCACGTTCAACGCCTGGGGCGGAAAGTACCATCCGTTTAAGGGCGATGCCGCCTTTTCCGGGTTGGTGCTGGAGAAGGCCGGCGTCGCCGGTTTCGTGTCGAACCTGATCGCCGAAGGCGGCGGCGTCAGCGTCGACGGCGAGGGCACGATCATCACCACCGAGACCTGCTTCCCCAACCGCAACCGCAATCCCGGCTGGAGCCGTGACGACATCGAGCGCGAGCTTCTCGACATGCTCGGCGGTGAAAAGGTGATCTGGCTGCCCGGCAATCCGATCGAGGACGAGACTGACGGCCATGTGGATGGCATCGCCGTCTTCGTCGCGCCCGGCGTTGTCTTGATGGAAAGCCCTCGTGAAGGGGGCAGCAAGGAGGAGCAGGAGTGGAACCACTACATCCGCCTGAACCTGGAGGCGATGCAGGGCCAGACCGACGCGAAAGGGCGGCCGATCCGGATCGTCACAGTTCCAGAAGCGGTCGACGCGCCGTCCGATCATCCGAAGTTCTGCCGCTCCTATGTCAATTCCTACCTCGTGAACGGCGGCGTGATCATGCCGTGCTATGGCATTGAGTCCGACACGGTCGTGCGGCAGATGTTCCGTTCGCTGTTCCCCGATCGGCGCGTGCGCGAGGTCCGGATCGACGCCATTGCCATCGGTGGCGGCGGCATCCATTGCATTACCCAGCAGGAACCGCTTTGATCGTCGAGGGTAACTTGACGACAAGGCGGGGAATGACGGGATTTCCATTTGAACAGATGACATTGATCGGCAAGGCCGTGGCTGCGATCGGCAGCCCGGCCTTTCCGGACGCGCTGAGGCAACTCTGCCTCGACGTCTACGGCTTCGACAGCCTGTTCGTCTCGGTCTTTTCCGCCGACCAGCCGCCGCTGCAGCTCTATAGCGATCTCGATCCGGAGGCGACCCGGCGCACGATCGGGCCTTATCTGAGCTTCGCCTACCTGCTCGATCCGTTCTACAGCCTTTATCTGAGCGATCCCGGCGACCGGGTGGTAAGCCTTGACGACTGCGCGCCCGACGATTTTCGCGAGAGCGAATATTACCGCATGTTCTATGCCGAAACTGGGCTGTACGACGAGATTGTCATGCTGGTCGCGAGCGCCGAGGGCACCGCGATCGCCCTGTCGCTTGGCCAGCGGACGGCGGACTGCCGCCCCGGACCGCAGGCCCGCGCCCATCTCGATGGTCTGCTACCCGTCGTCACCGAACTTTGCCGCAAGCACTGGCCGCAACCGGTCGCCGGATCGTCGGCAAGCGAGCCCGCGGCCGATATGGTGTTTGCCACGCTCTCGCAGTTGAAGGTCAGCACGCGTGAGGGGGAAATCATCCGCCTGATGCTGAAAGGGCATTCCACCAAGAGCATCGCGCGCATTCTCGGCAACAGCCCGGAAACGGTGAAGGTTCACCGCAAGCGCATCTATTCCAAGCTCAAGATCTCCTCGCAAGGCGAGCTGTTCTCGCTCCTGCTCGGCGGTGCCAGCGGCTAAAGCACCTGCTCTCCTTTCAAGATTGATCATTGGACCCGGAGAAGATGCTCAGGAAATAAAATCGTAGGCACTGTGCGTTCATTTGAACGCCCAGTGCCTGAGCCCTCAGTTCCCGGAGAACAGGCCTTCCGTGTCATAGACCGGATCACCCTGGAGCAACGTCGCTTCGACGGCGGCCTTGCCGATCTCCTTGACGGGGATGTCGAAGATATCCTTGTCGATGACGACGAGGTCGGCGAACTTTCCGGGCTCGATCGTGCCGGTCTTGTCGTCCTGGTTCAGCAGTTTCGCCGGATTGATCGTCATCCATTTGACGGCCGTTTCCACATCAGGCGCACCGTCCTTCTTGCGCTCAAGCGCCGTCTGGATCTTGATGAGCGGCGAAAGCTCGTCAGCGTCGAAGTCGCTGCTCATCACGACGGTCGCGCCCGTCTTCTCGATGCTTCCGGCCGGCATCATGCTGTCGGCACGCTCACCGATAAACTTGCGGATGAAGGTATCATACTCACGGCTGAGGGAACTCGGCGCCAGCTGGAAATCGGCAACGACGCCCTCGTCCTTGAACCTGTGGTAGTCGGCCTTGTCGAGCAGATAGATATGCGTCAGCCGGTGTGGGCCTGGCGCCGGGTCCGACTGCGCAATGGCGTCGAGCGCCAGGCGAGCGCCACGGTCGCCGGTCACGTGATAGTGCAGCTTGAAGCCCTTCTCCGAAAGCACCTTGGAGTAACGGTCGAGCACCTCTTCGTCGAAATAGAGGAAGCCGCTGTCGAAGCCGTGGTCGATGCCGGGCCCCTTTTTATACGGCGCAAGCAGGGCGCCGGTGCGCTGCTCGAGGATGCCGTCGACATAGATCTTCACCTGGTTGAATTTCAGAAGGCGGTTCGGATCGTTGCTGTAAAAACTCGAGAGCTTTTCCACCTGCTCGTCGAAGGGCAGGTCGGGGTAGACGTAGAGTGCATTGGCGGCCCTCAGCGTCAGCGTGTCGTTCTTCTCGGCCATCTGCCAGGCCTTCAGGTGCCCCTGCGGCCAGAAGCCGCCGGCGTCGCTGACGGTGGTAATGCCGTTCTCGGCCATCGTCTTCAGCGTTGGCAGCATGCTTTCATAGGCGAACTTGACGTTTTCGGGCGTATCGGGAAAGGCGAGGTTGCGCAGCTTCTGCTGGGCGTTTTCCAACACGATGCCGTTCGGCGCACCGGTCTTTTCATCGCGCAGGATGATGCCGCCGGGCGGGTTGCCCTCGAGCTTGTCGTAGCCCGCTGCTTCAAGTGCAACGCTGTTGGCCCAGGCGCCGTGGCCGATGTCGTCGAGGATCAGGATCGGCCGGTCGCTGGAAATCTTGTCGAGCACCCCGACGGGATCGTCGGTTTCGTCGAGCAGGTTGGTCATGCCGACGCCGGAGCCGACCACCCAATCGGTTTCGCTCTCTTTCACGCAATCGCGCACCGTTTCCTTCGTCTCTTCGAGAGAAGCGAAGGCTTCGAATTCGCACAGGCTTGCGTTGACGCCGGCTTCGATCAGATGCACGTGCGCATCCTGGAACCCTGGCAAGACCAGCTTGCCGCCGAGCTTGACGATATGCGTGTCCTCTCCCGCTTTTTCCAGAACGCTCGCTTCGTCGCCAACGGCAAGGATGATACCGTCCTCATCGATCGCAACCGCCTCTGCCACCGGCGCGGCCGGGTTCATCGTGCGAACCTTGGCGTCGGTTATCACAAGAGTTTCGGCGGTGGCACTGCCGGCGCCGCAAAGCGCCGTCGCGGCCAGCAGCAGGCCGGTCAGCGATCGCAGCGTTTTCTTGATGTTTCGGGGCATGGGGTCGTACCTTTCCTGTCGGACTTACTAACTACCACGCCCGCGACATCCATGCAGGTGTACTCTCCCAATAGCGATATATCGCGGGCGTGCTTCTTGCCGGCAGCGGCTCGTTCTGCGCTGCCAGTCGTCGCAGACCGTCAACCGAGTGTGACCCAGACCGACTTGGACTGGGTGTTGTCGATGAGCGCCTGCAGACATTTGTCGCGGCCATGGCCGGAGAGTTTCCAGCCACCCCAGGGCTGGCTCATGTCTCCGTTCATGTAGCCGTTGATCCAGACCATGCCGCATTCGAGATCGCGAGCAATGCGGTGGGCCTTTCCGAGGCTGGACGTCCAGATGCCGGCGGCAAGACCGTAGGGGCTGTCGTTGGCGATCCTCACCGCATCCTCGACGCCATCATGCGGAATGATCGCGCCGACCGGTCCGAAGATCTCCTCCTGGGCGATCTTCATGCGGTTGTCGACACCAGCAAAGAGCGTCGGCTCGACGAAGCATGCCGCGTCGGCCGTGCGATCGGACGAGCGGCCGCCAAGCACCGGCGCCGCGCCGTCCTGCCGCGCGCCGTCGATATAGTCGAGAACCCGGCCTTGATGCACCTTGTTGACGAGTGGCCCCATCGTGGTTGTGGGATCAAGCGGATCGCCCGGCCGGTACTTCCGTGCGGCGTGGCCGGCGACGAGGTTGCAAAATTCGTCGTGAAGCGTCCGTTCGACCAGTATGCGCGAGCCGGCCGAGCAGACTTCGCCCTGGTTGCCGAACAGCCCATCGACAATCTTTTCCGCCACGTCTGAGAGATCCTCCACATCGGCAAGCACGATCTGCGGGGACTTGCCGCCGAGTTCGGCCGACACGGCCTTGAGGTTCGTATCCGCGGCATAGCGGTACATTTGCCGGCCGATCGCGGTCGAGCCGGTGAAGGCAATCTTTTCGACATGCATGGAGCGCGCCAGCGCCTGTCCGGCCACGGCGCCGCGTCCCGGAACGACGTTGAAGACCCCAGCGGGACCACCGGCCTCCAGAAACAGGCGGCCGAGCAGAAGCGCGCTGAGCGACGTGTCCTCGGCCGGCTTGAGGACGACGCAATTGCCGGCGGCAAGGGCCGGCGCAATCTTCCAGACCGCCATCATCAGGGGGTAGTTCCACGGCGTGATGCAGCCGACGACGCCGAGCGGTTGGCGCAGGATGTAATGCAGGGCGTCCGGATTGGTGACCGGTGCGCTACCCGCGATCTTGTCGATGCTCTCGGCCATGAAACGCATGGTGAGCACCGCCCCGGGCACGTCTATGGTGCACATCTCGGTGATCGGCTTGCCCATTTCCATCGTGTCGAGCACGGCGAGCATATCGCGGTTCTCGGCGATCAAATCGGAGAAGCGCGTGAGAACATCGATGCGCTGCCTGAGGGCCATGCGTGACCAGACGCCCTGTCGGAAGCGCTTGGCAGCGACCTCACAGGCAGCGTCGATATCTGCAGTACTGCCGCAGGCGATTTCGGCGACGAGAGCGCCGTTCGCCGGATTGATCGAAGCGAGCGTTGCCCCGTCTGCGGCTGCGCGAAACTGCCCGTCAATCAGCAGTCGCGTCTCGGGGCGGAGTGCGTCCGCGATGCGGTGCCATCGTCTGTCCGGTGTCGTGTCCATGACCTGCCTCCACGCTTGATCCGTTTCTCTCCTGTTTTAGCGAGCAGCGCCAATACCCTCACAGTCCCCCACATGGGTGACTGGTGCCCGTGCGGGTGGCCTTGGAATTTGATCCCGACGAACGGCGCGCGAGGAGGACGAGATGCGGTACGATGTCGACGGAGAGCGATTGTGGGCACGGCTGATGGCCATGGCCAAGATCGGCGCCACGCCCGAGGGCGGTTCCTGCCGGCAGGCGCTCTCGGATGAGGACGAGGCGGGGCGCGCTCTGTTTCTTGGCTGGTGTGCGGCGCGCGGCTACCAGTTTCGCAGGGATAGGATCGGCAATCTCCTCCTGCGCCGAGCGGGGCGCAACCCGGAGGCAGGGCCGGTCTTGATCGGCAGCCATCTCGATACCCAGCCTACCGGCGGCCGCTTTGACGGCGTGCTCGGCGTGCTCGCCGGGCTCGAAGTCCTGGAGACCCTGGACGACAGGGCAGTCGAAACGGATCGCCCGATCGACCTCTGCGTCTGGACGAACGAGGAAGGGTGCCGCTTCCAGCCGGCGATGATGGGCTCGGGTGTCGCCTGCGGCGCGTTGGATCTGGAAACGGTTTTTGCCGCGCGCGACCACGCCGGAATATCCCTCGCAAGCGAGATTGTCCGCCACGGGTACGATCGCGAACCCTGGCCGCGCCTCGCCGATGCCGCGTGCTACCTCGAACTGCACATCGAGCAGGGGCCGATCCTTGAGGCGGAGGCAAAGACCATCGGCGTCGTCACGGGAGGGCAGGGCATCCGCTGGTATGAGATCTCGGTTGTCGGTGAGGAAACCCATGCGGGGCCGGTGCCGATGGCACTTCGCAAGGACCCGGTGCCCGTCCTTGCGCATGTGATTTCGCTGGTGCAGGCGATCGGCCGCAGCGATGAAGCCGCGCGCTGCACGATCGGCAAGATCGAGCTGTCGCCGGGGGCCATCAACGTGGTTCCCGGCCGTGCCGACATGACGGTTGATCTGAGGCACCCGGATGAGGCAGTTCTTGACGCGATGCACCGCCGCTTCATGGACGGGTTGGCCGCGCTCGGCCACGGTCACCCCGAGATTGACCTTAACGCGCGCCCAACCTGGCACTCCCCAGTCGTCGCCTTCGACAGCAGGCTGATCAACACCGTCCGTGACAGCGCCACGGATCGCGGCCTGCCATACCGCGATATCGTGTCCGGTGCCGGCCACGATGCGTTCAATCTCGCGCGGCGCGTGCCGACCACGATGATCTTTGTTCCTTGCCGGCAGGGCATCAGCCACAACCCGCGAGAATATGCTGCTCCCGCCGACGTCACGGCGGGCGCGAACGTCCTCCTGGACGTGGTCTTGGTGCAGACTCGCCTGGGGTAAGTGCGCTGAGCCGGTGCTCGCAAAGCCGGTAACCTAGTGGCCCCCGGCTTTGCTGCTCGGCGCGAGCCTGACCAAGCTGCCGCTTGCCGCGAGCACGGCAAGCGCTGCCAGCGGAAAGGCCGACGCGACAAGGCCGAGATCGGACGGCGTCGCGAACTCCAGGACACGGCCGCCGATGACCGTGCCGAGCGCGATACCGAAATACAGTGCAGAAGCGTTCAGGGACAGTGTCAGATGGGCAACCTCGGGAGCGAAGCCGACGATGCGGCTTGCCTGTGCCGGTGGAAACGCCCACCCGATAATGCCCCACGGCACCATCAGGCCGATTAGCACCGGCCCGGCGACAGGCTGCGGCAACAGCTTCAGAGTGAGTGCGATGGCAATGCAAAAGCCTGACGACATCAAAAGCGAGATGACGACCATGCGCGTTGCGCCGATCTTGTCGGCCAGATAGCCGCTCGACAGATTGCCAATGACGGCGCCGGCGCCGAAGGCGAGCAACATGCCAGGCAGCGCAATGGCCGGCAGAGCCGCTCCTTCCAGGGCCAAGGGTGCGATGTAAGAGATCACGGTAAATCCGCCCGCCAGATAGAGCAGCGTCACGAGAAGGGACGGCAGAATGCCTGGTCGGGTTACAGCGCTGAAGCGCTCGGCGAGCGTCAGCTTGATGCCCCGTGACCCCCGTGGCAGTCGCATCCACAGGATGGCCGCGCAAGAAATCCCGAGGAACGCAATGGACGCAAACGTGCCGCGCCAACCCCACATCGTTGCGATCAACGACCCGAGAGGCGCACCGAGCGCGACGGCAAATGTCGTGCCACCGACAACGACGGCGATCGCGCGGGCTCTGTGTTCGGTCCCCGCCAGTGACACGGCGGTCGCCTGTGCGGTCGCGGCATAAAGCCCGGCCGACATGCCCATCACAATCTGGGCGACCAGCAATCCAAAAAATGAGCCGCTCGTTGCGGCGATAAGGTTGCCGGCGACGAAGACGAGCATCGTTGCCGCGAGCACGAGGCGTCGGTCGATTTCGCCGGCCAAGGCGGACAGCACTGGCGCACCGATCGCATAGGCGAGTGAAAACGCCATGATGAGATAGCCCGCGAACGGCACGGATACATTTGCGTCAGCGGCAATCGCCGGCAAAAGACTGGAGAACACGAAGCCGACGGTGCTCATGGCAAACGAGCCGACCGCGAGCCAAATAAGGCGCTTATCCATAATGGTGTCCGTTGTTCAAAATATATTGAACTATTGAACTTGTGGCCGCCGCATGTCAATCTGCATCTCGTCGGCTCGCGCAGCCGGCGATTTGCCCTGAACTGCATTCGCACCAATTGCCGATGAACCATGTCGCTGCCGCATCCAAATCTCGACCAGATCAACCTCTCGAACGTGCTCGCCGCGCTTGGTGACGAGACGCGGCTTGCCATCGTCAGCCAGCTTGCGCGAAACAACGATGTGCCGATGAATTGCTGGCAATTTCTTGAACTCTCGTCCCGGACCAATCTCAGCTACCACTTCGCCAAGTTGCGCGAGGCTGGCATTACCCTCACCGAGGTGTCCGGCACGAGTCGGCTGATATCGTTGCGCCGAGCCGAACTCGATCGTCGTTTTCCAGGCCTGCTCGATGCGATCGTCGAGACTGCACAGCAGGCTCCTGTCCCGGACGACCAAGCTTGGCGAGACTAGAGCCGAGATCAGGCTGAAGTATCCTGTCGACGGCGGCCGGCAACCGGCGCGGGCACTCGGGATAATCGCCTTTTACAAGGCGGCGTTGCCGAAACGATCGACGATCGCGGGTCGGCCTTCAATTCCCGGCTCGAAGATGTTCCCAGTGCCCGGGAGCGATCGGCTCGCATTGGACACATCGAAATGGAGGCCGGCGCGCTTCTTTTCGCGCGTGCAATCGGCTGCTAATGCAAGCCGAGAATTTCGCGCAGATTGACGTTCTCGTCGTCGGGTTGGGTGTCCAGCGAACTTTTCAGATGGCTGGTTCGCTCGCGTACCAGAGCAACAGCGCCCGTCGCGTCTCCAGCTGCCAGGCGTTCGAGCATCTGCCTGGAAAAACCGGATTGTCTACCGGCGGGTTGGACGCTTTGGTGAAGTGACAGCGCCAGCGCAAGGCAGGATGCGTTTCGCTCCCATTCGCGGGCAAGGGTGCCGTTGCCGTGGACCAGGCACAGCAGGATCCCGAACTCGATGTCGAGGCGGCGCAACATTCTGAAGTCGTGCGCGGTCTCTGCCTTCTCCTCGGCCTTGGTATGTTGTGCGAGCCGGTCGAGCTGGGCGGAGGGAATGGACGCGCGGTTGGCGGCAATGCGGTCGACGACGAAAGTTTGAAGCGCCTCGCTCAACTCGAGCATTTCGAAAGCCGATTGCAAAGAAGGCGATGCGACGTAGGCGCCCTTGTTGGGCGGAAGGAAAACCAGCCCGTCCTGTTCCATGATCATCAGGACTTTTCGCATGACGGTGCGGCTGATCCCGTAAATGTCACACATCACCAGCTCTTCCAGCTTGACGCCTGGCTTCAGCTTGCGGTCGATAATCGCATTCCAAAGGTCAACGTGGATCTTCGCCTCAATGCCGCTCAGGGACGTGTATTGCATTGACGCAGCGTCTTCGGCCTGCAAGGCGGGCGAGAGATAATTGAACTTTGGCATCCGAACCCCGATTTTTTGTATGGCGTTTGATAAGCTTTACATGGTTCAGTAGATGCAAATCAATCGTCACAGGCTCTCGCTGTTGCGATGACTGTATGGCTTGTTCTGAATAAAAGCTCGTCCAAGGCCATCCGATGCGTGAGGTATCCGAATGCAGATCGCGATTTATGAGGCACGGGAAGCGGCATTTCCATGCAAAAATGGCCCGCAATCAATTCAGATTGCGGGCCATATTGCGTCTGTTTCTGGTCGTTAGAAGCTGCGCTGTAGGCGGAGGAAGCCGGTCACGTAGTCGTCGTCCTTGAACTTGTTGTCGTAGTCGACCTTGGTGTAGTTGACGGTGGCTCGGGCATCGAGGCCTTTGGTGATCTCGTAGTCAGCCGTAATGCCAACCCGCCAGGCATTGCCGTTGCCGTAGCTCTCGTTCGAAAACTGAGCGCCGTTCCAGGCGGTGTTGAAGAGCGTGCCCCGGCGCAGGTCGCCGAAGTACTGAGCGCCAGGCGTGATCGCGAACCTGTCGGTGACATTGAGGCGATAGGAGGCCGCGACGCTCCACTTCGACGCAGACCAGTAAGCGTTCGGGTTCGACGACCAGACGCCGAGAGCCTGCAGCACGCCCGGGCCAAGATCGGCTGAAATCAAACCGCGAACGGCGCCGTCTTTCACCTCGGTGTCGTAGCTGCCGAGCAAGTCGAATGACACGCCGCCCAGCGATACGGAAACGATACCCTCGACGCCAACGCCGTTGCTCTTGGAGGTGAGGCCCTCCAGTTCATCGACGGCGATACCTGCCTGGAACGTGCCGGCGTCATAGATGTAAGAAGCCGAGTTGAAGACCGTCGTGTCGTTGCCGCTGATGTCGGTTTCGCCATTCAGGCCCTTGTCCCACCAGCTCGCGAAATGGCCGACGCGGAATCCGCCGAGCTCGATGTAGGCTTGGTCGAGCTTGAAGTTGTTGTGGGCGTCGTTGTCCGTGTCCGCTTGGATCGCAATGTAGCTTGTGAGCGCGCCGTATTCCGTATCGTTCTTGGCGTCGAGGGTCAGCTGCGCACGTGCAAAGGCGTCCCAATCGGATGTCGATTGTTTGCCTTCCCAGCGCTTTGCGCTTTCCTTGGGACCGAAATTCGTCTGGAAACGAACGTAGCCGCCGATGCGCAGGCACGTCTCGGTTCCCGGAATATAGAAGTAGCCGGTGCCAAACGCGTCGCAGACGCGAACATATTCCGCCGGCTCCGGTTCAGCCGCGATAATCGCGTCCGCTGCATGGACGTTGGAGGTAGCCGCGATCGCGGCTGCCGAACCCAAAAGTATGCTTTTAATAGTCATGGGAATATCCCTTTTTTGGTCCTTTGATCAGCAAGCCTGCGCCACCCATCACCTCGTCATGGATTCGCGACCTGCATGCTTTGCGCTGTGGTTGTTGGCGCCACTCGATTTGCGACTGGCCAGCGCAGGAGGACGGGTATCATGTTCGACGGCAAAGTGAATTGAGAAAATATCGATTATGAATTGAAAAGGTTCGCTTGTAAGATTGGTATTGCAAAATTGCTACACTCAGACGTCACGCCGATTGGCCTGATGGCCGCTTGACGGATCTGGGAAATGCCAATAAAATATGAATTGAGATTAGTGCTTATATGTATTGACAATGAATCGGCTTGTGATAGAACGGCCATGCCTTGAGAAGAAGGCGATCTCCAAGTGGTCAACGCCGCCAGTCTGTCCCTGCGACTGGCGGCGTTTTCCTGCCGGAGGCGCAGGGCCGCACATCGCAACCGCTCGTGCGGCAGGCGAAAGATACCAAGTTGCCTTGTCGCGCCTCGCCTCAGTGTTTTGAGCCGAGCGTCTGCAATTCCCCGGTGGTCACTGACACTTCAACTGAAAATGGCGGGTGGCCTGACGATCGGCTGCGTGTGCATCGCGTGTCGGTTCACGACCTGCAGCCGGTGCCGGCGGCTGGCCCGCATGATCGGCCACGCTCGCCGAAGGGCAACGCTTTTGCTGTGGCACATGCATCGTCTTTCGGCTGGGCCTTAGATGTCGGGCACCGGGTGGGCCCTGGTTTCGGCGTGGCATCTGCGCCGACAACGACAAGGTGAACCATCCGCGAACTGGGCGCGCGGAAGGGGCGGTTAATCGGCTGAAGTCAATCTGATGGCGTAAGTTCCGGCGCCCAAGTTTCTAACGTCGATAGCCGTTTGTCGCGTGACCGTCGCGCTGGGTAGTGACGTCTCCCTCCAGGCCGTCATGCCCGTGCCGGTGATTTCGGGGCGCATGAGAGCGGTGGCGCCATGGGTGGTCAGATTGAAGAGGACTTCCGCCCGGGAGCACGCGTCACGCTGCCGATCGCGGATTTGGTCAAGTCAGGTCGTTTACGGCGCGCCGGGCCTGTTCGTACGGACTGTAGGGTTCGGATCCTTGGAGGCGTGCCGCCACGGCCGCAGGATCCCAGATCGGTTTTGTTCGCGCGGTGAAGAGATCCGCTGCCAACACGCGATCCTGCGCCTTGAAGTGGCTGCTTCGTATCCCAGCCTCGATCACTTCGGCGACGATACCTTGGAACAGCCTGACATGTTTGCGGAAGGCCGGCCAGTTCTGATCAGTCGAGTGATGCAACGCTTCACGATGTGGCAGGCCAGTAGAAAGAAAATGCAGGCTGAGGCGATATTGATCCAGAACGTGATCAACGAGCTTTTCAGGCGCTTCGACAGACCGCCGCGAATTTGCAGTTGCAATCGCGATGCGTTCTTTGAGCATTCGGATGACGGCGAGCTCAATCTGCTTTGTGGCGGACAAGGTGTTGTTGGTATGCACGTTCGAAATCCCGAATGATGACCCCGTCGAGGGTCGCAGCACCAAACGCCATGGATCGCTGTCGGATCTGGAGCGTCAGCACACCATGTGCCGACGGCTGTGGAGAGTTGCGGTGCCAAGTGCCAAGATTTGGCAAAGGCGGTCGGATTGCTCAGACTGTCATTCTGATTGCGAAATGCAATCGCTTTTGATAGATAATTCTGGTTGCGTTTCGAGATCGGTTTAGCGGGGCGGCCCTTGCCGCGCGTGAATGGAGCAGGTGATGGGATCGGAAATCACACACAGGACGTTTGTCTTCGAACGGCGTTGTGAGGCGTCGGTGAAGCGTGTGTTTGCCGCGTTTGCGGACCCGGTCGCGCGGGCAAGCTGGAGTGCGCCGTCCGACGGCGCTGCATTCTTCTATGATGCGGCCGACTTTCGTGAAGGGGGCGAAGACCATTTCCGCTGCGGCTCGAGGGAGAACCCGCAATATACCGGGCGCACGACCTATGTCTCCATCGTTGCGGATAGACGTGTGGTCAGCAGCGAGCTTGTCGAAGCAGGCGGACAAAAGCTGATGGCGAGCCTGATCACAACGGAACTGCAGGCCGAGGGTGACGCGACGATGGTCAAAATGACCGTGCAGGTCACCTCTTTCGTCGGCGACCAGATGATCGTGGGTACCGAGATCGGCACCAATGCCGCCCTCGACAATCTGGTCAGGCAGATGCTCAGCCCCGCGGGGCTGTAGCATGGAAGTGCCGCGGTTTGGTCTCTTGATGGCGGGGCAGGCGCTGACGGGTTCAATGGTGCGGCGATGGGGAGTGCCGCAAGCCGCATAGTACCAGCCGTCCTTGGCGCCATCTCGCTCAGGCATGTTGGCGTCATCGGCCGCCGCGAACCGTACCAGTGATGATTTGTTTGGCAGGGCGTTACGGCACCGACGCAGCAGTACCTTGGCCGGGGACGTCGCCGGCCAGCGACGTTTCATCCCTAGGCCCAGGTTCGCGCCGACGGCAACAGGGGCAGTGCAAGCGGGTTGGCCTGTCCGCCGTCAATCTGTTCGGCCAGCAGGCGCGCGGTCGTCGGTCCCAGGGTGAAGCCCTGGTGCCCGTGGCCGAAGTGGAACCACAGGCCCTTATGCCGGGTGGGGCCGGCAACGGGCAGCATGTCTGGCATGCAGGGACGTGTGCCGGACCACGGCGTCTGCTCGATGGGCTCGCGTAGTGCGAAAAGCTCGCGCGCGGCGTCCACGGCGTGCCGCATCTGCCGCGATGCGGGTCTTGCGTCCGGCGGCGCCATATGCGCGCCGGTCAGAACGCGATATCCCGCGGTCATGGGGGCGACCAGCGTGCCGTTGGCGACATCCAGGATCGGGACGCGCGGCCCGTCCTGCGCCGAGAAATGCCGGTGGTAGCCGCGCTTGAACACCATGGGGATGCGATAGCCAAACGTCTTTGCGAGCTGAGGCGACCAGGGGCCAAGGGCGATGATGGCGTGTTGCGCTGAAACGGTGCCATGCTGTGTCGATACGCGCCAGCCATGGCCATCCTGCCGCAGCGTCATGGCGTCGCCGCTTTCAAACGTACCGCCGCGCGCAAGGAAGAGAGCGGCATAACGAGCGACGAGTTCGCCCGGATCACGGCAACTCCACGGCCCGGTCCAATGCACTGCGCCGGCCAGACGGCGTCGCAAGGCGGGTTCACTTCGAGCCAGTTCGTCCGGGCCGAGGACATCTGATGGCACGCCGTACGCATGTTTCAGGCGCTCCGCGGTCGCTGCCGCGCGCTCGAGTGTTTGTGCGGTCCGATAGACCGCGCGCCATCCCTGCCGGACGATCAACTCGCTGGCGCCCGCAGGCTCGATGAAGCGCGCGTGGTCGTCGCTTGCGCGCACCGCTAGCTGCGAATAGGCCGCGACGCTTCTGGCATAGGGTTCCGGCGCCGATTGGGAAAAATAGCGCCAGAGCGGGCCCGCCAGGTGCCGCAGGTCGGCCAGTCGCCAGTCGACATCGTTGCCCCGCTTCAGGGCAACCGAAGCAATCTCGCGCGCCGTGCGCGGGAAGGCGTATGGCTCGACGGCCTCAGTCTGGATGATGCCGGCGTTGCCGTAGCTGGTTTCCCGGCCCGGTGCTTTGCGATCGAGCAACACCACCTGGTATCCGCTTTCCTGCAAGGCGAGTGCTGTTGAGACGCCGACCATGCCGGCGCCGAGAACGATGGATGTCGTCATTGTTGTTTCCGCAGAAGGGCTCGTCAGAAAGTCAGGCGCGAGTTGTAACCGACTACGAACTCGATGAAACGGGAGACATCAACCATGTCGTCGGCCCGGTAGCGGATGGTGTAGCCGTCGGTGCGCTCGATGCCTTTTAGATAGGATAGATATTCGGCCGGCAGGCGGTTGCGGAAGACGATTTCAAGGACGGGATTGTCCAGTTTGAAAGGTCTCGCCGAACCTGCCCTCGACAAGGCCTTCTTGACGCCCTCGCGAATGCGGCGGTGGGCGACCGCAGGCGTCAGCGTGATTGCGGATTGCGTGCTGTAGACTTGCTTCACCGGCACCGCGACGATGTCTCCGCCGATGACCTGGCTTATCTCGTCCAGTGCGACGTTGTCGCCCGAAGCAAGCAGCACTGGCACGCCAAAATGGCCGGCGATTGCGGCATTGATGCCGGCTTCCGGCATGACAATTCCGTTGATGCGAACCTCGGCAAAGGCCGTGCCACCGATGGTGTGCGACAGCACACCTCCAATGTGGCTTGCGCCGGCGTGATAGCCCAGGAGCATCGCGCCGACAAAGGAACCGAGCTCGACACCCTGCATCATCATCAGCGGGCGCGGCCAGCTGCGCACGATCTGTACATAGTCGGGCAGGCGATCGATCAGGATGCTCTCGCCATTTCCGTGGGAATCGCTGAGGATAACCTCTTCAACGCCTTCTTCATGCGCCGCCTCGCACGCGTTGACCACGGTATCGGTCATCCAGCGGCGGGCATTCTCATATTCGAAGCCTTCAGGCATCAGCTGGTCGCGGCTGACGACACCGACGATGCCCTCGATATCAGCGGAAATATATAAGCGCATTCCTGCCTCCCCTATCAGCCGCGCGATCGCGCGGAATATGCATTTGACTTTCCGACGATAAACATAGTTTTATGATTAGAAAATATATTTCTTTTTGTGTGAGGTGCAAAAATGAAGCTTTTCATCGCGGGTCTGGACACCGAAACGAACACCTTTTCGCCGATGCAGACGGGTATCGAGGCCTTCGAGGAGAATCTGATCGCCTATGGCGACGGGACGAGCAGGCCGCTCAATTGCTGCTCCTCGCAGATGTTCGTGTGGCGCAGGGCCGCCGAGCATAAAGGCTGGCAGGTGGTGGAGAGCCTCTGCGCGGTGGCCGAGCCCGGGGGCAAGACCACGCGCGCTGTTTACGAGAGCTTCCGCGGCACGATCCTTGATGACCTCAAGGCGGCCATGCCGGTCGATGCCGTCATGCTCGCCCTGCACGGCGCCTGCGTCGCCGAGGGGTATGACGATGTCGAGGGCGACCTGCTCCACCATGTGCGCCAACTGGTCGGGCCGGCTATCCCGGTCGCCGCCGAACTCGATCTGCATTGCCACATCACCGACCGCATGCTCGCCAGTGCCACCATGATCGCGACATACAAGGAGTATCCGCACACCGACATCGAGGACGTTGCCGCCGAGCTGTTTCATCTGATGGAGCGCACGCTGGCAGGCGAGGTGCGGCCGACGATGGGCGTTTACGATTGCCGCATGATCTCCACCTTTCATCCGCATCGGGCGCCATTGCGCGGCATTGTCGACCGAATGAAAGCCGCGGAAGGACAGGATGGTGTGCTTTCAGTGTCGTTCGGTCACGGTTTCCCTTGGGGCGACGTCGAGGATGTCGGCGCCAAGATGCTCGTTGTGACTGACAACGATCCGGACAAGGCCGCGCAGACAGCAGAGGCATTCGGGCGCGAAATTTTCGATGCGCGCGAAGAAATGCGGGGCGCCTATCTCAGCATCGACGCTGCACTGGATCGTGCCGTGGCAGCCAGAAGCGGCCCGATCGTGCTGGCCGATGTTTCCGACAATGCAGGCGGAGGCGCGCCGGGTGATTCCACCTTTGTCCTTCGACGGATCGTCGAGCGCGGTATCGGGGACGTGGCGGCCTGCCTTTACTGGGATCCGATTGCGGTGCGTCTATGCCGCGAGGCGGGAGAGGGAGCAACCCTGCCGCTGCGGCTCGGTGGCAAGATCGGTCCGGCATCCGGTGACCCGCTGGACCTGACCGTGACGGTCAGGCGCATCGCCTCCGGCATTACCCAGCGCTTTGGCGCGACACCGCTTGGTATAGGCGATGCGGTCTGGGTCAGCGCCGGCAGCGTCGACATCGTCCTGAACACCGTGCGCACGCAAACCTTCCACCCCGAATGCATGGTGGCACTGGGATTGAACCCGGCGCTGAAGAAGATCGTGGTGGTGAAATCCAGCAACCACTTCCGCGCCGGCTTTGAACCCATCGCACGTGAGATCCTCTATGTCGCGGCCCCAGGTGCGCTGCAACCTTTCTTCGCCGACGTGCCCTTCACAAAGCTCAAGCGGCCCTATTGGCCGCGGGTCGCCGACCCGTTCGCCGAATAACGGTGGGCTGCGGCTGCGTTTCGTGATCTGCGTCGCCTGCCTGTCCTTCGTGGTCTGCCCGGGAAAGTCATGGCCGAACGGTGGGGTCGGTCACTGCAAATGGCGACGCCAGGGCCAAGCGCAGACGGTTGGCCTTGCGGCGTGATGTTGATTTCACGCACGTATTATAGGAAATGGTTTTCCTATCATGCCAATCGAATCCCTCCCGGGATGGACCGGGTGGGCGGTTCGAAGCGGCTGCAGGCAACTTGGAGACGCCAACGATGACAGACGCGAAATCCAGCCTCGGCGAGATCCTGAAGGATATTCGCAACCGCAATCGCTGGACGTTGTCGGAGGTGAGCTCGATGACCGGGCTTGCGGTGTCGACCCTTTCCAAGGTCGAGAACAACCAGATGCAGCTGACGTACGATCGGCTGATCCAGCTTGCCGAAGGGCTGAAGGTCGACATCGTCGAGCTTTTCGGCACGCCGGCGGCAGGCGGCGAAACGCAGAACCTTCTGGGGCGCCGAACATACACCCGGACCGGCGACGGCCGGGCGATCATCACGCACAACTACGACTATCTCTACCTGTGTACGGAGATCTCAAAGAAGGCGATGGTGCCGATCTTTGCGGTCGTGAGGGCGCGCACGTTGGAGGAGTTCGGCCCCCTTATCCGCCATCATGGAGAGGAGTTCTTCTATGTTCTGGAAGGCGAGCTCGAGCTTCATACGGAAATCTACGCGCCGCTTAGGCTGAAAAAGGGTGATTCCGCCTATTTCGATGCCACGACCGGTCACGCCTATCTCAGCGTGAGCGATGAGCCGGCCCAGATCATCTGCGTCTGCTCCACGCCGGAAACCGAGCTGGTTTCCACGCTCGAAAGTACGCAGACGATCAAGCGCAGGGACTAGCTCCTGTAAAAATAGCGCATGATAGGAAAAAATCTTGCGCTTCGGAAAATCCTTTCCTAGTCTGTTGCTGCGGTGAGTGCCGGGAGGGCATCGTGCGCCGCAGTTCTGGGGAGGACTACGAGATGAACGGTTCCAAGTGGAAATCGATCGGCGTTGCATTGCTGCTGGCCTCGACGCCGCTTTCCGGCGCAATCGCAGCGCAGGATGTGCTGGTGTTGGCGCGCGCGGAAGATCCGCCGACTGCCGATCCCGGTATTGAAATCAGCAACAGCGGCTATACGCTGATCTACGCCGCCTATGAGCGGTTGGTCGCCTACAAGGGCGGGACGACTGAAGTTGGTCCCGAACTGGCGGAAAGCTGGACGGCTGACGATGCCGGCCTGGTGTGGACCTTCAAGCTCGCGGGTGGCCACAAGTTCGATGACGGTTCGCCGGTTGATGCCGCGGCGGTCAAGTTCAGCTTCGATCGGTTGATGAAGCTGAAGGCAGGCCCCTCTGACGCGTTCCCTGTGCTGAAGGAGGTCGAGGTCGTCGATCCCCAGACCGTCAAGTTCCACCTGACCGCGCCCTTTGCCCCCTTTATCTCGACGCTCGCCGTTTCCGGTGCGGCCATCGTCAATCCGAAAGTGATGGAGCATGAGAAGGACGGCGACATGGCGAAGGCCTGGCTCGCCGAGCATTCGGCCGGCAGCGGCCCGTATCGCATCGCCTCCTGGGAGCGCAACCAGAGCATCGTGCTTGACCGCAACGAACATTATGCCGGTGCGGCACCGGCGCTGAAGCAGGTCGTCATTCGTATCGTGGGGGATGTGTCGGCCCGCCGTCTTCAACTGACAAATGGCGATGCCGACATCATTGAACAAATTCCGCTCGATCAGGCGGAGGCGCTGCAGAAGGACGCTTCCGTCGTGGTCGAAAGCAATCCGAGCATGTATGTGAACTACATATACATGAACAACCGCCAGCCACCGCTGGACGACCCCAAGGTTAGACAGGCGATTTCCTACGCGGTTGACTATCAGGGGATCATCGACGGCATCATGCTCGGCCAGGCCAAGCAGATGCGCGGGGCGGTGCCGAGCGGGATGTGGGGCCACGACCCACAAGGCTTCCAGTACAGCTACGACATCGAGAAGGCCAAGGCGCTGCTTGCCGAATCCGGCAAGAGCGATATCCACCTGACCTACACGTTCTCCCAGGCCGATCCTGCCTGGGAACCGGTCGGCCTTGCGCTGCAAGCTTCACTTTCGGAAATCGGCATCAAGCTCGATCTGCAATCGGTCGCCGATACGACCAAGCGCGAACTGGCGGCCAACGGCAAGTTCGACCTGGCGCCCGGTGCCTGGACTCCCGATTTCGCCGATCCCTACATGTTCATGAACTACTGGTTCGACGCGGGTAAGATGGGCGGTCCGGGCAACCGTTCCTTCTACAGCAACAGCAAGGTCACCGACCTTGTGCGGGAGGCAGGCTCGATCGTCGATGAGGTCAAGCGCAAGGCCCTCTACATTGAGGCGCAGAAGCTTTCGACCGAGGATGCGCCCTATCTCTATATCATGGAAAAGAACGACATTTTTGCCCGCCGCGCCGCGGTGAAGGGCTATGTCTACAACCCCATGCTGATCCAGGTCTACAACTTCGGGACAATGTCGAAGACGGAATGACCGGCGCGGGTGAAACCGCTCCTGCCGCCTGAAGGGCCTCCATCGACGAAATGCCTGCTGCCGGCCGTCACTGTCGCGGCAGCAGGGTTTCGTCCATCTCAAAGCAAATCGGGGTTCCCCTGCCGAAAGGGCCGACGTCCATGGCAATTACCCGCATCATCATTCCGCGCCTCATCCTCTTGCTTTTCGTCGTGCTGGGGGTTGCGGTCATCACCTTCACGATCTCGCATCTGATCCCCGGCGATCCGGCGCGCATGATCGCCGGCGACCGGGCGAGCGCCGAAACGCTTGAAAACGTCAGGCGCAATCTCGGCCTCGACCGGCCCGTCGTCGAACAGTTCACGATCTACATCGGCAATCTTCTGAACGGTGATCTCGGCACATCGCTGCGGACCGGTCGCCCCGTTGCCGCCGACATCCGCACCTTCCTGCCGGCGACGCTCGAGCTTGGAACGATCGCGCTCTTCATTGCGATCTGTCTGGGCGTGCCACTCGGCGTGCTGTCGGCCGTCTACAAGGATGGTCCGATCGACCAACTCGCGCGAACCGTCTCCGTCTGCGGCATATCGATGCCGGTGTTCTGGTTCGGCCTGATCCTGATCTATGTCTTTTACGCCAAGTTCCAGGTCCTGCCCGGCAGCGGGCGTCTGGCCATGGGCATTGTACCGCCCGAAAGGATCACCGGGTTCCTGTTGATCGATTCACTGCTGCAGGGTCGCTTCGATGCATTTCGCAGCGCCACCTATCACATCGTCCTGCCGGGCTTCGTGTTGGCTTTTGCCAACATGGGCGTAATCACCCGCCAGATCCGCGCCTCGATGTTGGACGTGCTGCAGGAAGATTACATTCGGACCGCCCGCGCCAGCGGCCTGCGCAAGGGCATGATTATTTTCAATTACGCGCTCAGAAATGCGCTGATCCCTTCCATTACGCTCCTCGGCCTGGCCCTTGGCGATCTTCTCTACGGCGCGGTGCTGACGGAGACAATCTTCGCCTGGCCCGGCATGGGAACCTATGTCGTGACATCGATCCAGACGCTCGATTTCCCGGCCATCATGGGTTTCACCATCGTCGCATCCATTGGCTACGTGCTGATCAACCTCATGGTCGATCTCGCCTACATGGTTGCCGACCCGCAAATCAGGGAGGTCTGATAATGTCTGCTGTCATGCCGACCGAGCCAGCTGCGGCAACTGCCGTAACGCGCAGAGCCAAGCCTCTATCCGAGCGGCTGCGCTATCTCTGGTATCTGGGCCGCCGCAGCCCGCTGACGCTGCTGGGCGTTGCAATCATCCTCATGGTCATGGTGATGATCGTCGCTGCACCATGGATCGCGCCCTACAATCCCGACAAGGTTTCGCTCACCGCCCGCCTGCTACCTCCGAGTTCGGCGCATTGGTTCGGCACCGACGAAGTCGGCCGCGACCTGTTTTCGCGCGTGATCTTCGGGGCCAGGGCGTCCTGTGGTGCTGCCTTCATGATCGTCCTGATTTCAACGACCGTCGGAGTGTTGATCGGCTGTTTTTCAGGTGTGGTCGGTGGTCGTGTCGACACGGCGATCATGCGGCTGATGGACGTCGTGCTCGCACTGCCGGCGCTCGTGCTCGCGATGGCGCTCGCCGCAGCGCTTGGTCCGAGCCTGTTCAATTCCATGCTTGCGGTGGCGATCGTCCGGATCCCGGCCTATGTGCGCCTTGCTCGCGGTCAAACGCTTTCCTTGCGTGAGCAGGTGTTCGTCAAGGCGGCGCGCACCTATGGTGCTTCGTCGTTCTACATCCTGCGCTGGCACATTTTGCCCAACGCCATGTCGCCGATCATCGTGCAGGCGACGCTCGATCTTGGCGGCGTCGTGCTCATTGCAGCCGCCCTCAGCTTCATCGGCCTGGGCGCTCAGCCGCCGACCGCCGAATGGGGCGCGCTCGTCAGCAGCGGTCGCAGCTACATGCTCGATCAGTGGTGGTACGCGACCTTCCCGGGCCTCGCCATTCTGATCACGGCCACGGGATGCAATCTTGTCGGTGATGGCATTCGCGACATGCTCGACCCGCGCTTGAGGGGCAGATGATGAACCTAGCGACACAAAGCGGCCAGGCGCTGGCCATTCACAACCTGTCATTGGAGTTCCCGACCTTCAGCGGTGCGGTCAAGGCGCTCGACAATGTGTCGATCGACGTTGGAAGGTCCGAGATTGTCGGGATTGTCGGCGAGTCCGGCTGCGGCAAGTCGGTGACGACCATGGCTGCAACCGGGCTTCTGCCGAAGGGGCGTTACAGGATCACGAGTGGTTCAGTCAGCCTGTTTGGCCACAGCACCCTGGCAATGGACGACGGCGCGCTGCAGGATGTGCGCGGCAAGGTCGTTTCGACCATCTTTCAAGAGCCGATGAACGCGCTTAATCCGACGATCCGCATCGGCAAGCAGCTGACGGACGTCATCATGCGCCATGAGGCGACAAGCCTTGAGAATGCCAGGCGCATCGCGCGTGACACGCTGGCCGACATGTTGATTGGCGAGCCCGAGCGGATCATGAAAGCCTATCCGTTCGAGCTTTCCGGCGGCATGCGCCAACGCGTCCTGATTGCCATGGCATTCTCCTGCAATCCCGGCCTCATCATTGCCGATGAGCCGACGACCGCGCTCGACGTCACCGTCCAGGCGGTGATCCTGCGGCTTATCCAGAACCGTGCCCGCCGGACGGGTACCTCGGTCATCTTCATTTCGCACAACGTTGCCGTCGTGTCGCAACTATGCGACCGGCTTTACGTCATGTATGCCGGACGGATTGTTGAGCATGGCGCCACCAGCACCGTCCTCGAGACGCCGCAGCATCCCTACACCCAGGCTCTTCTGCGCTGCCTTCCCGAGCGCGTCGCCCCCAAGCAGGAGCTTGAAGCCATTCCCGGTGCCGTGCCCAATCTCGTGCACCCCCCGCCTTCAGGCTGTTACTTCGAGCCGCGGTGCAAGGAAGCGGTTGAACTCTGTCGATCCCGATCCCCGCGGTTGGCCGGCCCCGACCGTCAGCAGGTGGCGTGCTGGCAGCGCGGCGCGGCGGCAGAAACATCGGGGCAGGGGGACCGGCAATGACAGGGGACGTCGAAAAAATGGGGCGCGCTGTACTGGACGTGTCCGATCTCCATGTCCGTTTCCCGGCTTCCCGCAACTGGCTCGGTCGTCCTACCTCGCATGTGCACGCCGTCAATGGCGTGAACCTGACGGTGCGTGCCGGCAAAAGTCTCGGTATTGTCGGGGAATCCGGTTGCGGCAAGAGTACACTCGCCCAGGCGATCATCGGGCTTGCCCCTTACGAACGGGGGCGGGTGGCGATCGACGGTGAGGACTTTGGGGCGGTGCAGGGGAAAGAGAAGCGCGCGCTGCGGCAGAAGATGCAGATCGTCTTTCAGGATCCGCAATCCTCGCTTGATCGACGGCTGCCGGTGTGGCGGTTGATCAGCGAACCGCTGCACATTCGTGGCGGCCACAGCAAAGCCGATCTTCACGCAAAGGCAGAGCAGCTGGCCGTTTCTGTCGGTCTGAGACCAGAACACCTCGATCGTTTGCCGCATGAATTTTCAGGCGGGCAGCGCCAGCGCATCGCGATCGCCCGCGCGATCAGCACCGACCCCGATCTGTTGGTGTTGGATGAGCCGACGTCGGCCCTCGACGTGTCCGTACAGGCGCAGATCATCAACCTGCTTTTGAAGTTGCAGCGCGAACGTGGGCTGACCTATCTCATGATTTCGCACGATGTCGCGCTGGTGCGTCATTTCTGCGATGACGTGGCGGTGATGTATCTCGGTCAGATCGTGGAAACAGGCCCGGCCGACGAGGTACTCAGCCTTCCGCAGCACCCCTATACCCAAACCCTTCTGGCGGCAGCCCCCAGTTTCGACACACCGTTGCCGACGATTGCGGAGGTACGCATGGGGGAGCTTCCCAACAACCGCCGACTTCCCGCCAGCTGTTTCTACAAGCAAAGATGCGGCAAGGCTGCGGCCGGATGCGAAACGCAGCAGGTGTTGCAGCGCGCCGACGACGGCCCACGCCATGTCAGATGCCATCTGGCATTAGGCTAAACCGCCAGACGATCAGAAGAGATGCCGCCGGGCGGCCGCCACCACGGAGGGTGGTCGCGCGACATAGTGCCATTTGGTGCGCATCTCCGGCACTTTAAGAAAGAATATTTTCGTATAGGAAAAACAGTTTGCTTGATGTTGCTGGGTGTGCAAACCTGCGCAAGCCGCCTCGGGCGGTAACGCCCACCTGGGACGAGCGTCGCTCGCGCCCGCCGTTTGCGGAGACGACATTGACTGATGCAGCGCCGATCGCGGCTTTCCTTCGGCCGGTTCCGGCCGACCTTCCGACACCCTATGTCGAGATCGATGAGGACCGGCTGACGCGCAACCTGCGCGGAATGCAGGCGCGGGCAATGGCTGCGGGCGTAACACTGCGGCCGCATATCAAGACGCACAAGTGCCTGGCGATCGCGCGCCGCCAGCTCGAACTTGGAGCTGTCGGTGTCACGGCGTCGAAGCCGGAAGAAGCGCTTGTCTTCGTCGAAGCGGGCATCCCCTCCGTAACGCTCGCCTATCCGATCGTCAGGCCCCAGTCGATCGACCGGCTCGTCCAGAGCGTGAAATCCCGTGGAACCGAGTTGTTTCTGATCGCAGCGAGCGAGGTCGGTATCGAAGCAATCGGTGCTGCGGCAGAGGCTCACGGCGTTCGACTGGGGGTGTTTCTCAAGATCGATGTTGGCCTCGGTCGTGTCGGTGTCAAGCCTTCAGATCCTCGCGCCCTCGTCTTGGCTGAAAGCATCAGCCGTCATCCGCACCTGATCTTCGCTGGGCTGCTTTCCCACGCCGGCCATTCTTATGGCAGCAAGATCCTGGAGGAGATTTCGAAGATCGCGGACGCGGAGGCAGCGGCGCTTGCCGAATTGGCTCGACGCCTCAGGCAATCCGGGGTCGACGTATCGAGGATTTCCGTCGGCGCCACGCCAACCTGCCTCGGCGCTGCGATCCCAGAGGGCGTGACCGAAATTCGTCCGGGCAACTACGCCTTTCTCGATCGTACGGCGCTGCGCCTCGGCATCTCAACGCCAGACGACATCTCCCTTTCAGTCATCGCTACAGTCGTGGCCCACAACGACAAGCACTTCATCATCGATGCCGGTTCCAAATCCCTGTCATCCGATCTCGGTGCGCATGGCTCGGGCGGCAGCGGGTTCGGCGTGGCCGTCAGCGCGGATGGCGCATATGCGGAAACCTTCGAGGTTGAACGCCTCTCCGAGGAACATGGGTTCGTTCGCTTTTCGAACACCCCGCCCACGATCGGCAGTCGCGTGCGCATCTTTCCCAACCATGCCTGCGCGGTCGTTGCGCAGTTCGACAGCGTGACCTTGCGGCAGTCGGATGGGCGTGCCGCGGCGCTCAGGATCGATGCGCGGGGAAGGCAGACGTAATCGCTCGAACGGCCATCTGCGGCCGCGGCGGAACTTTTGATTTGATCACATGAAAGAGGCTTATCATGACGAAGGAAGTTGAATGGGCGCGCATGACCGCCCCAACTCTGCGCGAACTTGCCGGAAAGCCGGGGGCGCTTGCGATCCTGCCGATCGGCTCGCTGGAACAGCATGGGCCGCATCTGCCTGTCATCACCGACACAGCCAGTGCATCGGCGGCCGCCATTCGCGCCGCGCGGCTCGTCGCGGATGAAACTCCGGTTGCTGTTCTTCCTGGCCTGTGGCTCGGCATGAGCGAGCACCACCTGCCTTTCGGCGGCACCATTACCCTCGACTATGATACGCTGAGCCGCGTCATCCGCTGCATCGTGCGCTCGCTGAAGACGCTCGGCTTCCAGCGACTGTTCATCGTCAACGGCCACGGCGGCAACATGGATCCGCTGGCGGTTGCCGTACGTGAACTGGCGGTCGAATTCGCCATGCCGATCGTCGCGACGACGCCGTGGATGCTGGCGCCGGAAGAGGCAAGCAAGATTTTCGAGGTCGACACGGGCGCTCATCACGCTTGCGAAGGCGAGGCGTCGGTCATGCTGGCGATCGTTGCGGACGCGGTAAAGACCGAGATGTTCGGCCAGGCCTTCGGCAACCAGCAGCATCCGGTGGACGTGCCCACCGACGTTTCCCGGTTCTATTCGTTTGCCGAGCGCGCGCCCGTCACCGGCACCTGGGGCGATCCGCGTAGCGCAACCGCTGAAAAGGGCGAACGCTTTCTCGATCTGCAGGCGGGTGAGCTGGTGAAGCTGATCCGCAACGACGTGCTCTGGACCGCGCCTGATCCCGTCTGGGCACCCAACCGCGGTCTCGGCACGACGGCCGGAAGGGCCGATTGAGCGTGCCCTGCTGACTACCTGGCCGAATTCTCATTTCCATTCCTGAGGAGGAACGCGGATGACCATGAAACGCGCGCGGATGCGCAACACTCTTGTTTCCCTGTTGGCAGCCACAGTGCTTTCGGGTGTCGCCATGACGCCGGCGATGGCAAAAACACTCGTCTATTGCTCGGAAGGGGCGCCCGAGGGCTTCGATGCGGCGCTCTACTCGGCCAACAGCACGTGGGACGCTTCGGCCGAGACCATCTACGACCGGCTGACCGAATTTGAAAGCGGTACGACGAAGGTCGTTCCGGGGCTCGCCGAAAGCTGGACCGTTTCCGGAGACAATCTCGAATACACGCTGAAACTGCGCCACGGCGTGAAGTTTCAGGCGTCCGAAGGCTTCACCCCGACGCGGGATTTCAACGCGGACGACGTGCTCTTCACCTACAAGCGCCAGCTGGACAAGAACGATCCGTGGAACAGCTATTTCCCCGGCGCGAACTGGGAAATGTTCAACGCGATGGAGATGCCATCGATCATCAAGGACATCGTCAAGATTGACGACAGCACCGTCAAATTCGTGCTGAACCAGCCGGACGGGTCGCTTCCCTCGAAGCTCGCTCTGAACTTCGGCTCGATCATGTCGAAGGAATATGCCGACAAGCTGGCGGCAGAGGGGCGGCGTGAGGACCTCGACCGCAAGCCCCTCGGCACCGGCCCCTTCCGCTTTGTCGACTACCAGCAGGACGCGGCGATCCGTTTTGCCGCAAACGCGGACTATTGGGGAGGCGCACCGAAGATCGACAACCTGATCTTCGCGATCACCACCGACGCGACGACGCGCATGCAGAAGCTTCAGGCCGGTGAATGCCACGTCGCACCCTACCCGGCGCCGGCCGACGTCGCGGGGCTCAAGGCAAACCCGGACCTCAACGTGCTGGAGCAACCCGGTCTCAACATCTCCTATCTTGCGATGAACACCTTGGTCGCGCCTTTCGACAAGCTCGAGGTGCGTCAGGCCATCAACATGGCGATTGATCGCAAGGCGATCGTCTCGTCCGTCTACCAAGGCATGGGGCAGGTGGCTGAGAGCGTCCTGCCGCCGACGATGTGGGGCTATAACGGCGCCGTCGAGGGCTATGGTTACGATCCGGAGACGGCAAAGAAGCTTCTGGAGAAGGCGGGCGTCAAGGATCTGAAGATGAAGATCTGGGCGATGCCCGTCAGCCGTCCCTATATGCCGAATGCCCGTCGCGCGGCAGAACTGATGCAAGCGGACCTTGCCAAGGTCGGCATCGGCGTCGAGATCGTCTCGTATGAATGGGGCGAGTATCTGAAAAAGGTGCGCGACGAGGCGCGCGATGGCGCCGTCATCCTGGGCGGCACGAGCGACAATGGGGACCCGGACAACCTGCTCGGCTACTTCTTCAGCTGCGCCGGCGTTGGCGGCAGCAACAATGCCAACTGGTGCTACAAGCCGCTCGAAGAGGCCCTTCAGAAAGCCCGGATCAGTTCCAACCAGGACGAGCGGACGAAACTCTACGAAGAGGCACAGGTGATGATCAGCGACCAGGCGCCCTGGGTGCCGATTGCCAATTCCACCGTCGTGTTGCCCATGTCGAAGAAGGTGAAGGGCTACGTCATGGAACCCTTGGGATCGCATCGCTTCGACAAGGTCGACATCGACGAGTAACGCCTGTTCGGTTGCATTTTGGCGCGCCGGCGGAGGCCGTCGCGCCAAGGGGGCCGTAGGAAGTTCGTCCGCGAGCGGCCGCCGACTGGCGACCGGATCGTCGAAACAGGAAACGGCGCACGCCGGGCGGCGTCAGGGCCGCGTCAGCAACATGGAGATGCCTTGCCCGACACCGATGCACATGGTGGCGACCGCGCGCTTTGTGCCCTGGCGTTGCAACTCCAGTGCCGCAGTCAGGGCAAGCCGCGCTCCGGACATGCCGAGCGGATGGCCAAGCGCAATGGCGCCGCCGTTCGGGTTGACGTGAGCGGCATCGTCGGCAAGGCCGAGCTGTCGCATGCAGGCGAGTGCCTGTGCCGCGAAGGCCTCGTTAAGTTCGAAAAGGTCGATGTCGCCAATAGAGAGCCCAAGGCGCTGCAGGAGCTTGCGCGTCGAGAACACCGGGCCAATACCCATGATGCGGGGCGGTACGCCTGTCGTCGCCATCCCGTCCACCCGGGCGAGTGGTTGAAGGCCATAGCGTTCGACCGCGTGGCTTGAGGCAAGGATGAGCGCGGCCGCGCCGTCGTTGACGCCGGACGCGTTGCCGGCGGTTACCGAGCCGTTGGCACGGAAAGGCGTCGGCAGGCTTGCCAGCTTCTCGATCGTCGTTGCGCGCGGGTGCTCGTCGTGCTCGACCCACGTTGTCTCGCCCTTGCGTCCCATGATCGGGTAGGGGGCGATTTCCTCGGCGAAACGTCCGCTCATTTGTGCGGCGGCCGCGCGCGCCTGGCTGCGCAGTGCAAAACCGTCCTGGTCTTCGCGCGAGATCGAAAACTCCGCCGCAACGTTTTCGGCCGTCTCCGGCATGGAGTCTATACCGTATCGGTCTTTTATCAGCGGATTGATAAAGCGCCAGCCGATCGTCGTGTCGTGGATCTCGGTGCTGCGCTGGAAAGGGCTTTCTGCCTTCGGCATGACGAAGGGCGCACGCGACATGCTCTCGACGCCGCCGGCAACGACGATGTCGGCTTCGCCGAGCCGGATCGCGCGGGCGGCATAGCCGACGGCATCCAGCCCCGAACCGCAGAGCCGGTTGATCGTCGTTCCGGCAACCGTCTCCGGCAGCCCGGCGAGCAGGCCCGCCATGCGGGCGACGTTGCGGTTGTCTTCGCCCGCCTGGTTGGCGCAGCCGAAAACGACCTCGTCGATCGCGTCGGCCGGCACGGATGCAACGCGCGCCAGCGCCTCGCGGATCACGTGAGCGGCCAAATCGTCGGGCCGCGCGGAAGACAGCACACCGCCATAGCGACCGATCGGCGTACGGACGCCGCTAACGATATAGGCGTCGGTCATGGTTTCGGCTCCTTGCGTTGCTCCGCAGCGAACATCGGCCCGCCCTTGTGCGCCGGAAAGCCGTAACCGTTGATCATCACCAGATCGATGTCGCTCGCGCGTGCAGTGATGCCTTCGGCAAGCAGAGCCCTGCCTTCCTCGGCCATGGCGTTCAAAAGCCGGTCCATGACCTCTTCTGCTGCAAAGTCGCGCGGCGTGATACCCTTGACCGCGCGCGCGGCTTCGATCGTGGCGGTAACGTCGGGATCGACGGTCCGGTGGCCATCGGGATAGGCGTACCAGCCCCAGCCACTCTTGCGGCCGAGACGGCCTTTCTCGCAAAGCCTGTCGGCGATCTCGACGTAACGGGCGTCAGGGTCACGGGTTGCCGCCTGGCGCTTGCGCCGCGCCCAGGCGATCTCGAGCCCCGCCATGTCGTTGACGGCGAAGATCCCCATCGGAAAGCCATAGGCTTCAAGCGCTGCATCAATCTCGTGGGGCAGGGCGCCATCCTCAAGCATGAACTCCGCTTCGCGGCGGTAGGCGGAGAAGATGCGGTTGCCGATGAAGCCTTCGGTGACGCCGCAGACGACGGCCAACTTGCCAAGCCGCTTGACGAAGGCAAGTGCGCTCGCAAGGACATCGGGCGCGGTCTTTGCGCAATCGACGACTTCGACCAGGCGCATGACGTTGGCGGGCGAGAAGAAGTGCAAACCGACCACCCGAGACGGATCGGCAGTCGCCGCGGCAATCGCATCGGGGTCGAGATAACTGGTGTTGGTCGCGAGAATGGCGCTGGGCGCGACGATGCCGTCGAGCCGACGGAACAGATCGGTCTTTACCTGGAGGTCGTCGAACACCGCTTCGATGACGAGATCGGCAACCGCGAGGTCCCCAGCCTCCACGGTCGTCTGCAGCCGTGCAAGGCAGTCGCCACGCCGCTCGACCGTGAGCCGCCCGGAACGGACAGTCTTGTCGAGCGTCTCGGCGATGCGGGCTCGCCCGCTGGCGGCAGCTTCCGGCGTCTGCTCCAGTGCGATCACGCGATAGCCAGAGGTTAGGGCGGAGACGGCGATGCCGGACCCCATCAACCCGGTGCCGACCACCGCGACGGTTTCGATCTGCCGCGGCGAGACGGCCCCAAGTTTCTCGACTTTACCCGCGGCGCGCTCGGCGAAGAACATATGCCTGAGGGCCGCTGACTCTGCGCCATCGCGCAGGCGCAGGAAGGTAGCGCGTTCTTCTGCCAGTCCCTGTTTCAGTGCGAGTGCGCCTGCCGCTTGGACGAGGCGAACGGCCTCGGCCGGGGCGGATTGGCCGCGCGCTTTCGCCAGAACTTTGGCGATCGCCGCATCGACGGTTGCGGGATCAGCGGGCGGAACGGCGATTGTGCCCGTCTGGCGGAGTGGTCTACCGGCGTAGTCCCGCACAAAGGCCTTCGCCGCAGCAACCGGATCGGTGGCAATGCTGTCGACGAGCCCAAGCGAAAGCGCTTCAGCGCTTTTGACGGCGCGTCCGGTTCCGATGAGCTCGATCGCCGCGACAAGACCGATTACGCGCGGCAGGCGCTGGGTCCCGCCCGCGCCGGGAACGAGGCCGAGCTTCACCTCCGGCAGGCCGAATGACGCCTTCTCGCCGGCGATGCGGCCATGGCACGCGAGCGAAACTTCGCAGCCGCCGCCAAGCGCGGCGCCGTTGACTGCCGAGACGACAGGCTTGCCGAAGTTCTCGATCCGGTCGATCACGTCGGGAAGCGTCGGCTCGACGAGCGGCTTGCCGAATTCCTTGATGTCGGCGCCACCAATGAAGGTGTTGCCCGCCCCCGCGATCACGACACCAAAAATCTCAGGCAACGCAGCGGCATGGTCGAGTGCCGCCATCAGACCTGAACGGACATGCGCGGAGAGAGCATTGACGGGCGGGTTGTCGATGGTGACGACAAGAACGCCGTCTTCAGTGCGGGCGGAAACGCTCTCCGAAAGCCTGATCTCGGGCATGTCGACAAGCCTCAAGCGGGGATGACGGCCGTGGCCTGGATCTCGATCTTGGCGCGGTCTTCGACCAACGCCACCACCTGCATTGCCGCCATCGCCGGGAAATGCCGCCCGATGATCTCGCGGTAGGCCTGGCCGATGCCGCGCAGGTTGCCGACATATTCCTGCTTGTCCGTGAAGTACCAGGTCATGGTGGTGATGTGCTGCGGCTCGGCGCCGCCGGCGGCGAGCACCGCAACGACGTTCTTCAGGGTCTGGCGCACCTGTTCGACGAAATCGTCGGTCTCGAACTCGGACTGCGCGTTCCAGCCGATCTGGCCGCCGACGAAAACGGTACGGCCCGTGGCGGCAACGCCGTTGGCGTAGCCGATCGGCTTTGCCCAGCCTTCAGGTTGCAGGATGGTGTGCATCGGTCGTCTCCAGATGTTGTGTCAGCGCGGCGCGGATGTCGTCCGGCCACGGCAATGAGGCGTGATTGTCGAGCGAGGTGGCTACGACCCGTTGTTTCGCAGTCCAGAGCACCGTCTCCCTTGCGGACACCGTGTGTTCCATGTCTAGGGATGACCGACCGACGCCGCGGACCGTAAGCGCGAATTCAAGATCGTCGCCCTGGAAGCCCGGACGCGAGAAGGTGAGATCGAGCCGGACCGTCGGTACGCCGATCCGTCGCTCGTCATTCATCGTCTTCCAGGGGAAACCGAGCGAAGCGAAGAAGTCCTCGGTCACCCCGACGAGAATGTTGAGATAGGATGGGAAGTAGGCGATGCCTGAAGGGTCGCAATCGCCGAACCGGAGCGGTCTATTGGCCTTGAACATTGATGCCCGACCTCAGTTGGCGAAGGCGGCGATGCCGGTGATCGCACGGCCGAGGATCAGCGCGTGGATGTCGTGGGTGCCTTCATAGGTGTTGACCACTTCGAGGTTGACGAGATGGCGGGCCACCGGAAACTCGTCCGAAATGCCGTTGCCGCCAAGCATGTCGCGGGCAGTCCGGGCAATTTCCAACGCCTTGCCGCAGGAATTGCGCTTGAGGATCGAGGTCAGCTCAACCGGCGGGTTGCCCTCGTCCTTCATGCGGCCGAGCCGCAGGCAACCCTGCAGCCCAAGGGCAATCTCCGTTGCCATGTCTGCGAGCTTCTTCTGGATCAGCTGGTTGGCGGCAAGCGGCCGGCCGAACTGCTTGCGGTCGATCACGTATTGCCGCGCCGTCTCGTAGCAGGATTCGGCCGCACCAAGGGCGCCCCAGGCGATGCCGAAGCGCGCGGAGTTGAGGCAGGTAAAAGGGCCCTTCAGTCCTGCCACGCTCGGCAGCATGTTCTCGTCCGGCACGAAGACCTCGTCCATGACGATCTGGCCGGTAATCGAGGCGCGAAGTCCCACCTTGCCGTGGATCGCAGGCGCGCTCAGCCCCTTCCAGCCTTTCTCGAGGATGAAGCCGCGGATCGCACCGTCTGATGTCTTTGCCCAGACGACGAAGACGTCGGCGATCGGTGCATTGGAAATCCAGGTCTTCGAGCCGGAAAGCAGGTAGCCGCCGTCGACCTTGCTGGCCTTGGTGATCATCGAACCCGGGTCTGAACCGTGGTCGGGTTCGGTGAGGCCGAAGCAGCCGATCTTCGTGCCGGCGATCAGTCCCGGCAGGTACTTGCGCTTCTGGTCCTCGCTGCCGAACGTATAGATCGGCACGATCACCAGCGACGACTGCACGCTCATCATCGAGCGGTAGCCGCTGTCGATGCGTTCTATTTCGCGGGCAATCAGGCCGTAGGAGACGTAGTTCAGCCCGGCTCCGCCGTACTCTTCGGAAACCATCGGGCCGAGCAAGCCGAGTTCGCCCATCTCGGCGAAAATCGACGGATCGGTCTTCTCGTGGCGGAAGGCCTCCTGCACGCGCGGCGCCAGCCGGTCTTCGGCATAGCCTTGTGCTGTGTGCCGCACCATGCGTTCTTCTTCCGTCAGCTGCGCATCCAGGCTGAACGGATCCTGCCAATTGAATGACGCCTTTGAACCATGCATGTTCGACACCTTCTCGTTACTTGCCGACGCTCTTCATCAGCTCGCGGCCGATGATCAGCTTTTGAACTTCGGTCGCACCCTCGTAGATGCGCAGCGCCCGGATCTCGCGATAAAGCCGCTCGGTGATTTCGCCGACGCGCACGCCGCGACCGCCAAAAAGCTGCAGCGCCTGGTCGATGACCCACTGCGCGTTTTCGGTCGCGGTCATCTTGGCCATCGCCGCTTCCCGCGTGGTCGGCCGTTTCTGGACATCGCGCTGCCATGCCGTGCGGCAGGTCAGAAGTGCCGCCGCGTCGATCGCGGTTGCCATCTCGCCCAGCGTGCTTTGGGCGGTCGGCAGGTCGGCAAGGGTTGCGCCGAACATCCTGCGGTTCTTCGCATGGGCGACCGCCTCGTCGAGCGCGCGGCGGGCAAAGCCGATCGCAGCGGCTGCGACCGAAGGGCGGAAGATGTCGAGCGTGCGCATGGCGATCTTGAAGCCTTCGCCCGGGGACCCAAGAAGCTGCGAAGCCGGAATGCGGCAATTGTCAAAGCGGATCCGGGCGAGCGGATGCGGCGCAATCGTCTCGATGCGTTCGGCGATCGTGAAGCCCGGTGTGTTGGCGAAGACCACGAAGGCGGAAATGCCGCGGGTACCGGGGGCTTCGCCAGTGCGGGCGAATACCGTGTAGACGTCCGCAATGCCGCCGTTGGAAATCCAGGTCTTTTCGCCGTCGAGCACGAAATGATCGCCATCGCGGCGGGCAGCGCAGGCCATGGCCGCGACGTCCGAGCCCGCCTCGGGCTCGGAAAGCGCAAAGGCGGAGATCCATTCGCCGCCCGCGACCTTGGGCAGGATGGCCTGCTTCAGTGCCTCGGATCCGGCAAGGCTGATCGCGCCGGTGCCAAGCCCCTGCATGGCGAAGGCGAAGTCGGCAAGGCCGTCGGCATAGGCAAGCGTCTCGCGAATGAGGCAGAGCGAGCGGCTGTCGATCTCATCGCTACTGCCGCCGAATGCCTTCGGTACGCAGTGGCGAAGAATGCCCGCGCCGCCAAGCGCATTAACCAGATGCCGACACGCGGCATCGACATTGCCGTGATCGACTTTGCCGAGACCGCCGCCGGCGACGAAATCGTCCAGTACGCCGGAAAGCGTGCGGTGGCCGTCTGCGAAGAATGGCCAGTCGAGATGATCGCGGGACGGCTGCAGCAGGGGTGTCTCATGGGAGCCCATGTTCAGTTCCCCTTGAATTCCGGCTTCGCCTTGGCGGCGAACGCCTCGAAGGCACGGCGGAAGTCACCGGTCGCCATGCAGATCGCCTGAGCTTGCGCTTCCGATTCGATCAGCTGGTCGATGCCCATGGCCCATTCCTGATCGAGCATCTTCTTGGTCATCGCGTGGGCGAACCAGGGGCCGTCAGCGATGGTCCGTGCGAATTTCTGTGCTTCGGCAAGCAGCGACGGACGCTCGTGCAGGGCGTTGTAGAAACCCCAGGCGTGGCCCTCGGTCGCTGTCATGACGCGGCCGGTGAAAAGCAGTTCGGCCGCGCGGCCCTGGCCGATAATGCGGGGAAGAATGCCGCACGCACCCATATCGGCGCCCGCGAGCCCGACGCGAGTAAAGAGAAAAGCCGTTTTTGCCTCCGGCGTCGCGACACGGAAATCCGACGCCATGGCGAGAATTGCGCCGGCGCCGGCGCAGATGCCATCGACGGCTGCGATGACCGGCTGCGGGCAGGCGCGGATCTGGCGCACCAGCTCGCCGGTCATGCGGGTGAAATCCAGGAGGTCGGGCATCGACATGCGCGTCAGCGGTTCGATGATCTCGAAGACATCGCCGCCGGAGGAGAAATTGTCATTGGCGCCGGTCAGCACCACGGCGCGCACGTCGCTGGCGCGACCCAGCGCCCGGAAGAGGTCGACGAGTTCCTCGTAGCTCTCGAAGGTCAGCGGGTTCTTCTTTTCCGGGCGGTTGAGGGTGATTGTGGCGACCCGGCCGTCGGCATCCGTTTCGAACAGGAAGTGCTTCGCCTTATGGCCCTTGAGGGGACGCTTCTTGGCCTGCATCGGGTTTGTCATCTCTATCCTCCGAGAACTTCGCCGCCGGCAACTGCAACTGCCTGGCCGGTTATCGCGCTCGCCTTTTTTGAGACGAGCCAAGAAACGGTGTGGGCGACCTCTTCCGGCGTCACCAGGCGTCCCTGCGGATTGGAACGGGCGAGGCTGGCGCGGGCTTCCTCGCGCGAGCGGCCGGTCTTCTCGCTGATCGTATCGAGCGCCCCGTCGATGAGCGGCGTGTCGGTGAAACCGGGGCACACGGCGTTGACGGTGACATCAGTGCGCGCAAGCTCAAGCGCCAGCGCGCGTGTCAGGCCGACGACTCCATGCTTGGACGCGCAATAGGCGGAAACATAGGCGTAGCCGGTAAGGCCCGCCGTGCTTGCGACATTGACGATCCGGCCGTTTCCGGCCCGGCGCACGGAAGCAAGGGCTGCCTGCGTCACCAGATAGACGCCGGTCAGATTGATGGAGAGCACCCGTTGCCAAAGCGCAAAGTCGGTCTTTTCGAACGGTGCCGAAGGCGCCTCGCCGGCGCAGTTGACGAGAACGGCAATATCTCCGCTCTTGGCAATCGCAGCCGCGATGCCCTGCTCGACCGCTTCCGGATCGGTCACGTCAAACCTGGCGCAAACGTGTGCCTCGCCCCCCAGCGTACGGATGTCTTCTCGCACGGCTTCGAGGGGTTCCGCACGTCGCCCCGCGAGGCTGACGGCGTGGCCGTCGGCGGCAAGCGCCAGGGCGATCGCTTTGCCGATACCGCTTCCCGCGCCCGTGACGAAAGCATGCCTTTTGCTCATGATTTTCCTGCCGTCGTAGCGGCGCGCGCCAGATTGTTGACGTATTGCGCGCGGGCAGAGTGGTACTGCTTGGGCCAGGGCTGGCCGTCGTAGCCGATCCTTGCCGCCTCGTGCAGGACGAAGGACGGGTCTGCCAGATGCGGGCGGGCGATGGCGCAGAGGTCCGCGCGGCCGGCGGCGATAATCGAATTGGCGTGGTCGGCTTCCGATATCGCACCGACGGCAATGGTTGCGACCTGGATCTCGTTGCGGATCTTGTCGGAGAACGGTGTCTGGAACAGGCGGCCGTAAACCGGCTTTTCTTCCTTCACCACCTGACCGGAGGAGCAGTCGATCATGTCGGCGCCGGCCTCCTTGAACAGGCGAGCAAAGATCGCCGCGTCTTCGGGTGTGTTGCCGCCTTCATGCCAGTCATGGGTCGAGAGGCGCACCGACATCGGCCTGTCCTCAGGCCAGGCCTTGCGGACCGCGTGGAACACTTCGAGCGGGAAACGGGCACGGGCCGCATGGTCGCCGCCATACGCATCCGTACGATGGTTGGTGAGCGGTGACAGGAAACTCGACAAGAGGTACCCGTGGGCCACATGCAGTTCGAGAATGTCGAAACCGAGGTCGCGGGCGCGTTCAGCGGCCTGCACGAAGTCGGCAAGGACGCGGTCCATGTCGGCGCGAGTCATTTCGCGCGGTGTGTCGGAGTGCTTGAGGTAGGGCAGGGCGGAGGCCGAAATCAGCGGCCAGCCGCCTTCGCTCAAGGGCTGGTCGATCCCTTCCCAGGCAAGCTTGGTCGCGCCCTTGCGGCCGGCGTGGCCGAGCTGGATGCCGATCTTGGCGGGTGTCTGCTGGTGCACGAAGTCGACAATGCGCTTGAAAGCCTGTGCCTGTTCGTCGTTCCAGAGGCCCAGGCAACCGTGCGTGATGCGGGCATCCGCCGATACGCAGGTCATCTCCGGAAAGACGAGAGCGGCGCCGCCCATGGCGCGCGCGCCGAGATGCACCATGTGGAAGTCGTTCGGCACACCGTCGGTCGCCGAATACATCGCCATCGGCGAAACCACGATGCGGTTCTTGAGCGTCATGCCACGAAGCTTGAAAGGCGTGAACATTGGTGGGGGAACAGCGCCGTTCGCCGCCGGCTCGACGCCGGCGCGCTCAGCAAACCAGCGCTCGAATCCCTCGAGCCAGTCCTTGTCGCGCAGGCGAAGGTTCTCGTGGCTGATGCGCTGCGAGCGGGTCAGCATCGAGTACATGAACTGTTCCGGTTCCAGCGTGTCGGCATAGCGCGTGCCGACCACTTCGAACCATTCCATGGCGTTGCGCGCAGCGTTCTGGATGCGGGCGACGTCGACACGGCGCACGTCCTCGTACGTCGCGAGCACGGCGGGGATGTTGGCCTTGTCATGGCCGAGAATATCGAACTGGCGGGTGAGCTCGATCGCGTCATCGATCGCGAGCTTGGTGCCCGAGCCGATCGCGAAATGCGCCGTGTGGGCGCTATCGCCCATCAGCACGACGTGGCTGCGGCCGTTGAAGTGGCTCCACTTCTCGCAGATCAACCGGCCGAAATTCAGCCAGGCGGAGCCGCGCAGGTGTCGCGCGTTGGTCATCAGCCTGTGGCCGTCGAGCGTACCTGCAAAGAGCTTTTCGCAGAACGCGATCGACTGGTCCTGGTCCATCTGGTCGAGGCCATGGGCGCGGAAGACATCGTCGGTGGTCTCAACGATGAAGGTCGAGGTGTTCTCGTCGAAGCGGTAGATATGCGCCTGGAACCAGCCGTGCTCGGTGCGTTGGAAATCGAAGGTGAAGGCGTCGAACTTTTTGTTCGTACCGAGCCAGACATAACGGTTCGGGCGGACGACCATGTCGGGTTGGAAGATCTCGGTATATTTGTTGCGGATCCGCGAGTTCACCCCGTCGGAAGCGATGATCAGGTCCGCATCGGCGAACTGTTCGTCGCTTTCAACGTCCGTTTCGAAAAGGAGTTCGACGCCAAGCTCAAGGCAGCGATCCTGCAGAATGTTGAGCATCTTCTTACGGCCGATGCCGACGAAACCGTGACCGGTCGTCCTGATCTTGCGGCCCTTGAAAACCAGCTCGATGTCGTCCCAGTGATTAAACGAGACCTCGATCGCTTCGGCTGTTTCCGGATCCCATTGACGCATCGACTGCATGGTCTGATCGGAAAACACGACGCCCCAGCCGAAGGTGTCGAAGGCGCGGTTCCGCTCTACGACGGTGACGTGATGCTCCGGGTGCTGGCGCTTCATCAGCAGCGCAAAATAGAGGCCGGCGGGCCCGCCACCGATACAGACGATCCGCATGTCGTTCTCCTCCCGAGCTCCGGCTGCGCGCGTCGCCGTCGAGAGAACTTTGGTCGTCCTCCCGAACTGCTGGATGCAGGGTGGACTCGTTCAGGAGAAATTTCAAGCTTAAAATTGTTTTGGCCAGAAGGGACACCCTCGCATGCGTTCGGAGCGCGACGGCGGTATCGTGCCGTTGCGATGTGGCTCGGAGCCAGGAAGGGGAAGAGGAGGGCTCAGGCGTTTCGCGCGAGTGAAGTGATGATCGAGCGTTTGAGCGTGGCGAGCTCGTCCATCAGCACGCCGCCGTCCTTCGCTGGAAGCCCGGCGAAGAGGTCGGAGATCCAGTCGGCGTGCCTTGCGGCCATCTTCTCGAATTCGGCGCGGCCGAAGGGGGTAAGCGCAATGATCTGGACGCGTCGGTCCGTCGGCAGTGTCGTGCGGCTGATGTGGCCGCTCTCGGTCAGGCGCTCGACCAGCACCGTGATGTTGCCCGGAGAGACCATCATGCGTTTGGATACTTCGCCGAGCACCATGCCGTCGGGCGCGCGCTCGAGCTGGGCCATCAGGTCGAAGCGCGGCAGGGTCGAATCAAATTCTTCCCTGAGCCGCCGGCGAACTTCGCTCTCGACCAGCGTCGAGCAGGTCAGAAGGCGCAGCCAGAGCCTGAGTTCTGCACGATGATCGCCCGGCGCCTCGAGCGCCTTGGTCTCGCCATCCACCCATTCCGGTGAAATGTCGAACTTGTCTTCACCCATCATTCGAAACGTCCGCTTCCAACCCTGCGCAAATCACCGCGCGCTTTCGTGATCCTGTTCTTAATGACGTTGGCAGGTCTTGGACAGGTTGTCACGGGCCGTCATTTGGACGCAAGGCCGGAGGTCGACCGGCCGGGAGATGGTACGGTACGACCACCGTCTTCGGACTGGACATAGACGTTGACGGTAAAGCCGATGTGCTCGGCCATCAGCGCGCGGGCACGCTCGATGTCGCGATCGAGTGCCGCCTCCATCAGTTCGGTATGATGCTCGATCGCCATGGCATCCTGCAAAGCCGCGACCGCCTCTTCGTATCCTGCGCTCATGCCCGCAGCGGCGCCCATCGTCGGGGCAAGGCTCAAAAAGCGATGGTGGCGTCGGAGCTGGTCGGAAATCGTCGCCTGAAAACGGAAAAGCCAACGCGACCGTGCCGCACTGATCAACGCCAAATGGAACGCCGCGTGTTTCTCGTCCCACTCGTCGACCTCGCTTTCCGAGAAGTGTTCGACGGACGCCTTGCAGCGCGACAGCCGGTAGTGTGCCGTGACGACGGCGGATTCCCATGCGCTGTCGCCATTCTCGATCGACTCGATGAGCAGCGGCATTTCGACCGCCAGGCGCGCACGGGTGAGATCGTCGAGTTCTTCGCGTGACACCGGTGCGACGGCAAAGCCGCGATTGCTGATCGCGGTGACGAGGCCTTCCGCCTCCAGCCGCGACAGGGCCTCGCGTAGAGGCGTCCAGCCGATCCCATAGCTTTCACGCAGCGCACTCAGCTTCATCGGCGCGCCAGGCGTGAGCCGCGTCGCAAGAATGTCGCGGCGCAGCAGTCGGTAGGCCGATTCCGTCTTGGTCGACTGTTCGTGGTCTTGCATCCCATTCCCTTTGCGCCCACGCCGAATTAGCGCAAATATATATAGTTCCGAGCGATGGATGAAAATATATATATTTGTTTGACAAGAACTCCGACCGCCGCCATCATCCCCGCAAGCCGCCGAGGAGGGCGGTAACGCTCGTCAGATTCTGGGAGGGATGTATGAGCAGGCTTAAGAGCACGTGGCTTTCGGGATTGGTTGTCGCCGGCGCGATTGCGTTGGGCGCGGGAACGGCCGCCGCCGATCCGATCCGCATCGGCATCGCCAATTTCGGCGAGCATCCGCAATTGAACGCATCGATCGCGGGCTTCAAGAAGGCGCTCTCTGAAAACGGCTTCGTCGAAGGCAAGGATGTTGTCTACACCGAGAGCCACACAAACTTCGACGCCTCGCTGGTGCCGCAGATGATCGCCAAGCTGCAGGCCGAACAGCCGAAGCTGGTCTACACGATTACGACGCCCGTCTCGCAGATCGCCAAGAAGGCGCTCGCCGGCTCCGGCATTCCGGTCGTCTTCTCGGCCGTCACCGATCCGGTAGCTGCCAAGCTGGTGCCTTCGTGGGAGGCAGGCGATGAAGGGATGACCGGCGCTACCGACCTTCAGGACGTGGCCGCGGTCATGGCCTTTACCCGCAAGTTGCTGCCGGACGCAAAGCGCTTCGGCGTGCCCTATAATCCGGGCGAAGCGAACGACACGGCACTTCTCGACAAGATCAAGGAAGCAGCCCCTGCTGCCGGTTTTGAGGTCGTCGAGGTCGGCGTCGACAACGTCAACGACATCCAGCAGCGCATCGCCTCCTTCGCCGGCAAGGCCGATGTGATCTACACGCCCGCATCCAACCTCTTGCAGCCAGCGATCGGTGCCGTTTCGGCGGCGGCACGCCAGGCCCAGATCCCGATCGTGAACTCCGACGACGGCGCCGTGCGTGACGGCGTCGTACCGGCGAGCTTCGCCGTCAACTACGAGCAGGTCGGCATGAATGCCGGCAAGATCGCCGCCCAGATCCTGAAAGGCACGGACCCGAAGACGATCGCGCCGTCGCGCCCGGCCTATGAGGATCATGCACCGCTGATCTCGAAGAAGGCGGCGGCCGCCTTCGGCATCGAAGTGCCGGCAGCGCTCGCCACCGAGTGCAACTGCGTCGTCGACTGATTTCCGGTTGGTCTCAATAGTGACGGCGCCAAGAGTGCCGTCACTCCACGATTAGGGGGAGCCAATGCTGGAAATCAGATCGGCCCGCAAAGTCTTCTACAAGGGGCAGGCAGACGAAAAGGTCGCGCTCGACGGCCTTAATCTCCGCCTCGCGACGGGCGAATTCGGCGTCGTCATCGGCTCCAACGGGGCCGGCAAGAGCAGTATGCTCAACGCAATCTCGGGCGCACTCGTGCTCGACACCGGCCAGATCGTCATCAACGGCGACGATGTCACGGCGACCCCCGTGCACAAGCGCGCCATGCGGCTTGCCCGCGTCTTCCAGGACCCGATGCGCGGCACTGCCGCCTCGATGACGGTCGCGGAAAACATGCTGCTTGCCGAACTGCGCAGCAACAAGCGTACGCTGCGGCGCGGGCTGAATGCGACAAGGCTTGCCACCTACAAGGACCGACTGTCGCTGCTGGGACTTGGTCTCGAAAATCGCCTGGACACCCGCGTGGAACTGCTCTCTGGCGGTCAGCGACAATCGCTGTCGCTGATCATGGCGGTCGGCGGCGAGCCGGAACTTCTGCTGCTTGACGAGCATACTGCCGCGCTCGACCCGCGCACGGCCGACATCGTCATGCAGGCGACGATCCGCGCGGTCGAAGCCCTGAAGCTGACGACGCTGATGGTGACGCACAACATGCAGCACGCGGTCGACTTCGGCCACAAGGTCATCATGCTCGATGCCGGGCGGGTCCGCCTCGAGATCGACGGCAAGGAGAAGGCCCAAGCGACGGTGCCAGACCTGATCGGTCATTTCGCCGTCAAAACCGACCGTATGTTCCTGGCGAGCTGACGATCATGGATATCATTCAAAACACCATTTCGAGCTTCGTTTCTCTCGTTCCGGTCACGCTGGCGCAGAGCCTGATCCTCGCTTTCGTCGTGCTCGGCATCATGATTCCGTTCCGCATGCTGAGCTTTCCGGACCTGACCAGCGAAGGCGCGTTCCCGCTTGGCGGTTGCGTCTGCGGCGTGCTGATGGCTGCCGGCATGTCGCCGCTCGCGGCGATCGCCATTGCTGTCGTCGCAGGTTTCCTTGCGGGATGCTGCACTGCGTTCATCCATCTGAGGTTCCGCATTCACACGCTGCTTGCCGGCATCCTGATGATGACGATGCTCTATTCGATCAACCTCAGGATCATGGGCCGGTCGAACCTCTCGGTCTTCGGCGCGCCGACGGTGTTCGACTGGGCGCCAGGGCTGCAGCCGGGCTTTCCGGCGAGCAAGATCGTGGTCGCCGGACTGATCGCCCTTATCGTCTTCTTTCTGCTCTATCACTTCTTCCGGACGGAGAAGGGCACGGCGGTGCGCGCCGTTGGCGCCAATCCTGATATGGCCGAGGCGCAAGGCATCAATGTCTGGCTCGCGACCATCGGCGGCGTCGGCCTTGCCGGTGCTTTCTCGGCGGCAGGCGGCGCGCTGATGGTCCAGTCGCAGGGCTTTGCCGACGTCAATATGGGTCTCGGCATCCTGATCAATGGCCTTGCGGCCCTGATGATCGGCGAGGCGATCGTCGGCAAGCAGAGCGTGCTTCGTCAGCTCGCCGCCCCCTTCGTCGGCGCGGTCGTCTACTACCAGCTCGTTTCCTTCTGCCTGGCCGCCGGCATGCCGCCGCCAGATCTGAAACTTGCGACTGGCCTGTTCGTGCTCGCCATGCTGGCTCTGCCGAGCCTCAAGCGAAGCCGCGGGCCAGCCCCCGCCCGCGAAACCGTTCGCGAATAGACAAGGACCATCTTCATGACTGCAGTTCCTGATTTTGTCGCCATCGAAGCCATGGATGCGTCCGATGTGCTGCGTCCGATGCGCGAGCGCTTCATCCTGCCGGAGGGCCTTATCTATCTCGACGGCAACTCGCTCGGCGTTGCCTCGACCGCTGCCTTCGACGAACTTCGAAAGGCGGCGACCGAGGAATGGGGGCAGGATCTCATCCGCAGCTGGAACACGGCCGGCTGGTTCGAAATGCCGCTTGCGCTCGGCGACCGTGTCGGGCGGCTGATTGGTGCGGCACCCGGCCAGACGGTCGTCTGTGACACCACGTCGATCAACATATACAAGGCCCTGCATGCGGCTATGGCGCTCCGACCCGATCGGTCGGTGATCGTCAGCGAGGGCGGTAGTTTCCCGACCGATCTCTATATGGCCGAAGGCGTGGTTTCGACGCGTCCCGGCGCTTCCCTGCGTCTCGAAGGTGTCGATGCGCCCGAGATCGAGGACCTGATCGACGACAGCGTTGCCGTGGTTCTGGTGAACCACGTCAACTACAAGTCGGGCGAACTGCGCGACATGGCCGCGCTGACCCGCAAGGCACATGAACACGGAGCGCTGGTCATCTGGGACCTCTGCCATACGGCCGGCGCCCTGCCCGTCGATCTCGACCGCGCCAATGTCGATTTCGCCGTTGGCTGCACCTACAAGTACCTGAACGGCGGCCCGGGCGCGCCGGCCTTCATCTACGCCGCGACCCGTCACCATCACGATATCCGCCAGCCGCTTACCGGCTGGTGGGGCCATGCCCGCCCCTTCGCCTTCGAGAAACACTATGCGGCCGGCGAGGGCATCCGGCGCTTCCTCTGCGGCACGCAGCCGATCCTGTCGCTGCGGGCGCTGAAGGGCGCGCTCGACATCTGGGACGCGGTCGACATGGTGCAACTTCGCGAGAAGAGCATTCGCCTCACGGATCTCTTCATTGCGCTCGTCGAGGCGAAATGCGGCGCTCATGGTCTGAAGCTCGAGAGCCCGCGTGAGGGGGCGAAACGCGGAAGCCAGATCTCTTTCAGCCATCCGCACGCCTATGAGATCATGCAGGCGTTGATTGCCCGCGGCGTCATCGGCGATTTCCGTGCACCGACCACCATGCGCTTCGGCTTCACGCCGCTTTATGTGAGCTATGCAGATGTCTGGCGGGCGGTCGAAATCCTAGACGAGATCCTGCGCACGGGCGCCTGGCAGGACGCACGCTTTGCCGTCCGTGCGGCCGTGACCTGATTGAATGGTACCGAAGTGCGGCGGGCGGCGTTTTGCCCGTTCCTGCTCGTTCAGGCGCATACTGAGGCCGCCGCGCCCAGCGGGTTCTTTGAGAGCCACTGTGCCCGAAGGCGAGAGGACGGCTAACGGGGGATTTCAGCAATGACCGCGCCATACCGCCCGACCCCCGACGAAATCACCGATGCCCGTAAACGCATCGCGCCACATTTCGCGCGCACGCCGCTGGTCCGGCTCGACCATGGGTTTCCGGACCGCCAGATTTTTCTGAAGCTGGAGATGCTCTCTCCCATCGGAGCATTCAAGCTCCGCCCCGCCTTGAACGCTGTGCTGTCGCGGGATCCAGCCGTTCTTGCGAATGGCGTCGCAGTCACCAGTTCCGGCAACATGGCCTATGGCATGGCCTGGGCCGCGCGCCTCATCGGCGTGCCGATGGTTGCCTATATGTATCGCGGCGCGCCGCAAACCAAGATCGACGGCGTGCGCGCGCTCGGTGGCGAGGTGCGCTTCATCAGCGTTGAAACCTGGTGGGAATACATCACCGACGCGGACCGCCCGGATGGGCGGGAATTGCTGATCAATCCGGTGACCGACCAAGCCGTGCTTGCCGGTAACGGCTCGATCGGCATGGAAATCGTCGAGGACCTGCCTGATGTGGATGTGGTGCTTACGCCCTTTGGCGGCGGCAGCATGACGACCGGCGTCGCGAGCGCGGTCAAATCCGCTTCCGGCCGTTGCCGTGTCTTTGCTGTCGAGGACGATAGCGCCGCCCCAATCTCGGCGACGCTTGCCGCTGGGCGGATCGTGACGATCGAAACCCGTCCGTCATTCATCAAGAGCATCGGGGCACCATCGCTGGTGCCGCAACTCTGGCCGGTCGCGCGTGAACTGATCGATGGAGCGATTGCCGTCAGCCCGGCAGAGGTGACCGAAGCGATGCGGCTTCTCTTCAAGAAGGCCAAGGTCGTCGCCGAAGGTGCTGGGGCCGCTTCACTTGCCGCCGCGATCGCGCGCCCTGACCTCAAGGGAAATATCGTCTGCGTGATCTCGGGCGGCAACATAGACGAATCTGCCTATTCCACAGTGCTCGCCGGCGGCATTCCGCCGGCTTGAGCACCGGGTCAGACGCCGAGGTAACGATCCTGGAGCTCAGGTGTCAGCGTTGTCGGCGCTCCCTCGAAAACAGTCGTGCCCTTTTCCAGCACGAAGCAGCGGTCGGCGACGGGCAGCAATTCCGAAAGCGTCTTGTCGACGACGAGGATCGATTGACCGGCCGCTTTCAGCGTGCGGATCGCCGACCAGATGTCCTGGCGAATGACCGGGGCCAGCCCCTCGGTTGCCTCGTCGAGAATGAGCAGGCTGGGATTGGTCATCAGAGCCCGGCCGATGGCGAGCATTTGCTGTTCACCGCCCGAAAGCGTGTTGGCGTACTGATCGCGTCGCTCGCCGAGGCGCGGAAACAGCGCCACCACCTTCTCTAAGGTCCAGGCACTGCCACGGGCGGTGGCAACGAGGTTTTCCATGACGGTGAGATTGGGAAAACAGCGCCGCCCCTCGGGCACGAGGCCAAGGCCGAGCCGGGCGATCCGGTGCGGCCGCATGCCGGAAATCACCTTTCCCGCAAAGCTGATCGCGCCGGCGCGCGGTATCACGAGGCCGAGGATCGAGTTGATCGTCGTCGTCTTGCCCATGCCGTTGCGGCCCATGAGCGCCACCACTTCGCCCTCGCGCACGTCGAGATCGACGCCGAAGAGCGCCTGGGAGGCGCCATAGAAGGTTTCGAGGCCTCTAATCGCGAGCAGGCTCATGCGGCTTCTCCGAGATAAGCCCGGCGCACTTCCGGGTCGCTGCGGATTTCGTCGACGGTGCCGCTTGCAATGATGCGCCCGTAGACGAGTACGGAAATGCGGTCCGCCAGCGCAAATACCGCATCCATGTCATGTTCTACGAGCAGCATCGGCGCTTCGTGGCGCAATCCGTCGAGGAGCGACGTCAACCGTTTGGAGCCCTCCGGGCCCATGCCGGCCATCGGTTCATCGAAGAGAAAAGCTTTCGGCGAAAGCGCCAGCGCGATGGCGACTTCGAGTTGCCGGCGCTCGCCATGCGACAGTTCGGCGGCCGGCACATGAGCACGTGCAGCAAGGTCGACGCGCTCCAGCATCGCCATCGCCGGTTCGGTCAGGTCCTTGTCGTCGCTCACCTGGCGGAAAAAGCGAAAGCTGCTGCCTTGCTGCGACTGTACCGCCAGCATGACGTTGCGAAGCGCCGAAAACTCCTGTGCCAGCGAGGAGATCTGGAAACTTCGGGCAAGGCCCAGCCGGGCGCGGGCTGCTATGTCGAGCCCGCCGACATCTTGGCCGAGAAAGCGGATCGTGCCGCTGTCGGCCCTGAGCGATCCGGCGATCTGGTGGATCAGCGTACTCTTGCCGGCGCCGTTCGGGCCGATCAGGGCGTGAATTTGCCCCGGACGAAGATCGAGGCTCACGCCGTCTGTCGCCTTGAGTGCGCCGAAGGATTTTCTGAGATCGCGGATTTCGAGAATGGGCTCAGACATGGCGCGGCTTTCCGGACAGCAGGCCCAGCAATCCGCCGCGTGCAAAGAGCACGATGCCGAGAAGGATGAGGCCGAGGAAGAACTGCCAGCGCTCGGTAATGCCACCGAGCACATATTCGAGGAACACGAAGATCATCGCGCCGGCAACCGGCCCGAACAGTCGGCCCTTGCCGCCGAGGATGATGAGCACCATCAGTTCGCCGGACATGTGCCAGGAGAGCATCGAAGGCCCGACGAAACGGTTGAGATCGGCATAGAGCGCGCCCGCGAACCCGGTGATCATCGCGGAGACGACGAAAGCGACGAGCCGGATGTTGAAGGGCGCGATGCCGACGGCGGCAAGGCGCGTTCCATTCTGTCTCGCGGCCTGCAATGCGCTGCCAAAGCGCGACCCTTCGACCACACGAAAGAACAGGAGCGTCGCTATCAGCGCGGCATAGCAGATCAGGAAATAGGGCAGGGGCTTGGCGGTGTTGACGCCGGGAAAGGCGTTGCGCATCGACATCGACAGGCCGTCTTCGCCGCCATAGGCCGGCCAGGAGATTGCGAAATAGTAGATCATCTGCGCAAACGCGAGCGTGATCATGATGAAATAGACGCCCGTTGTCCGCAGGCTGATGGCGCCAATCGGCAACGCGGCGATCCCGGCGACGACGATGGCCGTCACCCAGATCAGCGGCATCGACGTCGTTGCCGGAATGCCGGCAAACAGCGGTTCGGCGTTGAAGGCGTGGGTCGCGATGATGCCCGCAACGTAACCGCCGAGGCCGAAGAAGGCGGCGTGGCCGAAAGACAGTAGTCCGCCGAGCCCGAGCGCGAAATTGAGGCCGACGGCGGCGAGCGCGAGGACGGCGACGCGGGTCGCGAGCGTCACATAGAAGGGTTCGCCAATCGCGGTGGCCAGAAGCGGCGCGCCGAGAAGGAGCGCGGCAAGAAGCAGATTAATGGTGGTTTCCCGGTTCATCTCGACCTCACGACTGTGCGGCAAACAGGCCGCTCGGCCTGAACGCAAGGATGAGAGCCATGACGACGTAGATCAGCATCGACGCGAGTGCGGCACCGATGGTGGTGGCCTGCGACGCGGGCATGGTGAGGGCAAGCAGTGAGGGAAGCAGGAAGCGGCCCATAGTATCGACGACGCCGACGATAACGGCGCCGACCAGCGCGCCCTTGATCGAGCCGATACCACCGATGACGATGACGACGAAGGCGAGGATGAGGACCGGTTCGCCCATGCCGACCTGCACCGATTGCAGCGCGCCGACGAGAGCCCCGGCAAGACCCGCAAGCGCGGCTCCGAGCGCGAAGACGACCGTGTAGAGCGTGCCGATATCGACGCCGAGCGCACCTATCATTTCGCGGTCGGATTCGCCGGCGCGGATGCGCATGCCGAGCCGGGTTTTTGAGATCAGCATGTAGAGACCAGCAGCAACCGCGATGCCGACGCCGATGATTGCGAGGCGATAGAGCTGGTACTGGCCACCGCCCGGAAGCGGAACCGCACCCTGCAGCACGGGCGGTATGTCGAGATAGAGTGGGAAGGAGCCGAAGAGCCAGCGTGATCCTTCCGACAGGATCAGGATCAATGCGAAGGTGGCAAGCACCTGATCGAGATGGTCGCGATCGTAGAGCCTGCGAATGACGGCAACCTCGATGATGGCCCCGACGCCGGCGGCGGCCGTGAGGCTGGCGATCAACCCGATCCAGAAGGAACCGGTTGCGGCAGCGACCGTGGCGCAGGCGAAGGCGCCGATCATGTAGAGCGAGCCGTGAGCAAGGTTGATCAGGCCCATGACGCCGAAGATCAGCGTCAGGCCCGCGGCCATCAGAAACAGCATCAAGCCGAGCTGGAGCCCGTTGAGCAGTTGTTCGATCAGGAGTGCGGTGAACAAGAGGACGGTCCAAGCTTGATGTCAGTATGACGCGTTTCTTCGGCCGGGTACCGGCTTTGAAAGCCAGCACCCGGCAGACAACAGGCGCGAGAGCTACATCGAGCACTTCTCGGCGTAGGCGTCCTTGTGGTCTTCGAAGGCGGTGGCGATGATCTTGTTGGTCAAGACGCCGTCGGCTTCCTTCACCACTTCGCGAACATAGATGTTCTGGATCGGGTGGTTGTTGTTGTTGAAGGCGAACTCACCGCGCACGGACTTGAAATCCGCTGCCTTGAGGGCTGTGCGGAAGGCGTCCTTGTCCTTGACGCTTGCCTTCGACAGAGCAGCCAGGATCAGGTTTGCCGTATCCCAGCTCTGGGCCGCATAGATCGAGGGCAGGCGCTTGTACTCGGCCTTGAAAGCTTCGACGAACTGCTTGTTGGCTTCGTTGTCGAGATCCTTGGACCAGGTCGCGGAGTTCTTGACGCCGAGGGCGGCATCGCCGATCGCCGGCAGGACGTCCTGGCTGAAGGAGAAGCCCGGGCCCATGACCGGGATGTTTACGCCCGACTGGGCATATTGCTTCATGAAGGCGATGCCCATGCCGCCGGGCAGGAAGAAATAGACACTGTCGGCGCCAGAGGCACGGATCTGGGCGATTTCGGCCGCATAGTCGGTCTGGCCGACCTGGGTGTAGATCTCGCCGGAGAGCGCCCCCTTGTAGTACCGCTTGAAGCCGGTCAGCGCGTCCTTGCCGGCCGGGTAGTTCGGCGCCAGGATGAAGGCGTTCTTGTAGTCCTTGTTGGCGTATTGCCCCATCGCCTCATGGAAATTGTCGTTCTGGTAGGCGACGTTGAAATAGTTCGGGTTGCAGTTCGCACCGGCAAGCGCCGACGGGCCGGCGTTGGGCGAGAGGTAGATCACGTCCTGCGCCACCGTGTTCGGCACGACCGCCATGGCAAGGTTCGACCATATGATCCCGGTCATCAGGTCGACCTTGTCGCCCTGGATCATCTTCTCGGCGATCTGAACCGCAAGTTCCGGCTTCTGGGCATCGTCCTCGATGACCAGTTCGACGTCCTTGTTGCCCGACTGCTTGATCGCGAGCGTGAAGGCGTCGCGCATGTCGATGCCTAGGCCAGCGCCACCGCCCGAGAGCGTGGTGATGACGCCGATCTTTACGGGCTCGGCATGGGCAAGGCTTGACGTTGCAAGCGAGAGGCCAAGAAGGCTCGCTGCCAGAATGCGGTTCATGCTGTTCTCCTCTTTATGAATTCCCTTATGAGTTGTGTTCTATCAGAGACCCGTGCGCACGTGCCAGAGCTCGGGGAAAAGTTCCACTTCGAGCATCTTCTTCAGATAGGACGCGCCGGATGTACCCCCGGTTCCGCGTTTCATGCCGATGATGCGCTCGACGGTCGTGACGTGGTTGAAGCGCCAGCGGCGGAAGTAATCCTCGAAATCGACCAGCTTCTCGGCAAGTTCATAAAGCATCCAGTAGCGCTCGGGATCGCGATAGACGACCTGCCAAGCGGCAAAGACCTTGTCGCTTTCCACACGGGTTTCGCGCCAGTCGGTGCGGTGGGCCTCTTCGCCGACATCGAAGCCGTTGCGCGAAAGAAGGCGGATCGCTTCGTCATAGAGCGACGGAGCGGACAGGATCGCTTCGAGTTTTTCCATGATGTCGGCGCGGTGCGCATGCGGTCCGAGCATCGCGACGTTGCGGTTGCCGGCAAGAAACTCGATCGCCCGGTACTGCCAGGACTGAAAGCCGGAGGACTGGCCGAGCGATTCGCGGAACGTGGTGTATTCGCTGGGCGTCATCGTGCGCAGCACGTCCCAGGCGCTGTTCAACTGTTCGAAGATGCGGGCGACGCGCGTCAGCATCTTGAACGCGGGTTCCAGCCGGTCGTCGCGGATCGAGCGCACCGCGGCGTTGATCTCGTGCAGCGCGAGCTTCATCCAGAGTTCGGACGTCTGATGCTGGATGATGAACAGCATCTCGTCATGGGCCTTGGAAAGCGGCTCCTGCGCGTCCAGCACCTTTTCCAGCATCAGGTAGTCGCTGTAGGACATGCGTCCCTTGAACGACATCTGGGCGCCTTCTTTCGAAGGGTCGTATGATTTGCTCATGTTTTCAGTTCTCCGACCGCAATCGGAACCGCTGGATCTTGCCCGTGGCTGTCTTGGGCAGGCTTTCCAGGAACTTGACCGATCGCGGATATTTGTAGGGCGCGATCGTCGCCTTTACGTGATCCTGCAGACGCTTGATCGTCGCGTCGTCCGACAACACGCCAGATATCAGAACGACATAGGCTTCGACAATCTGGCCGCGCTCGGCATCCGGCGCACCGACCACGGCGCACTCGGCCACTTCCGGATGCGAGATCAAGGCGGCCTCGACCTCCGGGCCGGCGATGTTGTAGCCGGCGGTGATGATCATGTCGTCGGAACGGGCGGCGAAATGGAAAAAGCCGTCCTCGTCCTGATAGAAGGCGTCACCCGTCAGGTTCCAGCCATCGCGCACATAGTCGCGCTGGCGGGCGTCTGACATATAACGGCAGCCGGTCGGACCGCGCACCGCAAGCCTGCCGATCGTGCCGCGTGGAACCTCCTGCATCTCGCTGTCGACGATACGTGCTTCGTAGCCACGGACGGGCTTGCCGGTCGAGGCAGCCTTTCGGTCCTCGAAGCGGTTGGAAATGAAGATGTGCAGCATCTCGGTGGCGCCGATGCCGTCAAGGATCGGTTTGCCGGTCTTGGCCGTCCATTCCTCGAAGACCGGACCAGGCAGCGTTTCGCCCGCCGAGATCGCGACCCGCAGCGACGAAAGATCGGCGCCGTTGTCCATCGCCTTCATCATCGCCCGATAGGCGGTGGGGGCGGTAAAGGAGATCGTCGCTTTGTACTTCTCGATGATCTCCACCATGTTGGCGGGCGTCGCGTGCTCCAGCAGCGTTGCCGCCGCCCCGAAGCGCAAGGGAAAGATCGCAAGGCCGCCGAGGCCAAAGGTGAAGGCGAGCGGCGGCGACCCGACAAAGACATCGTCGGGCGTCACACCGAGCACTTCGCGCGCATAGCCGTCGGCAATGACAAGCAGATCGCGGTGGAAATGCATGGTTGCCTTCGGGATCCCCGTCGTGCCCGAGGTAAAGCCGAGAAGCGCCACGTCGTCACGGCCGGTTTTCACGGCTTCGAAGACCACCGATTTGTCGAGCGCGATACGGTCGAGTTCGGCGTCATGGTTCGCGGTTCCGTCGAAACTCACGACCTGCTTCAGGTAGCGGCTATCCTTGGCGCAGGCGATCATCTCTTCCATCAGCCGTGTATCGCAGAGCGCCAGGCTGATCTCCGCCTTGTCGACGATCTTGGCCAGTTCGCCTGCGCGCAGCATCGGCATGGTATTGACGACGACGGCGCCGGCTTTCGTCGCTGCGAGCCAACAGGCGACCATTGCCGGATTGTTGGCCGAACGGATCAGCACGCGATGGCCGGGCTTCACGCCGTAGTTTTCGACCAGCGCATGCGCCAGTCGGTTCGTCCAGTCGGACAGTTCCTTATAGGTTCGCCTGCGGCCATTGCCGATCAGCGCGGTGTGGTCGCCAAACCCTTTTGCGACCATGGCATCCGTCAGTTCGACGGCCGCATTGAGATGGTCGGGATAGTCGAAACCCTCAAGCAGGAATTCGGGCCATTCTTCCGCTGGCGGCAGATGGTCGCGTGTGAATGTATCGACGTGCGAAGTCGGTCCAAGCATGTGGCGGCTGTTCCCTTGTTTCGTTCCTGCCTGTTGCTCAGGCATTTCAAAGCCGGCTGAATGTCTTGCGGTCGCACTGGCATGCGGCAAGCATCGCCGCACCGTTTCCGGTGGCGCTCGCCGTTGCTGTGACGACATGAATGATGGTGATAGGCACAGCGAGACCTCCACTTCTCGGCTGAACATGGGAAAGCATTGCACCAGTCCAAAATTATTTCAAGCCTAAAGTTTTTTCTCGGCAGCGCCATTGCGTTTCCGGATGGGGCGGGCGATTGCTATTGAAGAGGAGACATCGAGGGAGGATTGCACCGATGCTGGAACGCCGTATTTCCGACTGGGACGACGCCTATGCCAACGGCGCGAATATCGCGCGCAGCGACCGCTGGCCCGAGGCGTGGGTCAAGCCGGCCGAAGCGTTCCGAGAGGCCCTCTCGTCGTCCGGGCGTGCGAAGCTCGATCGGGCCTATGGCGAACGGCCAAGAAACCGCATGGACCTGTTTCTGCCCGAAGGGCCTACCAAGGGTCTGGTCGTGTTCGTGCACGGTGGATACTGGCTGCAGCTCGACAAGAGCTTCTGGTCGCATCTGGCCGCCGGCGCCGTCGAAAATGGTTATGCCGTAGCCATGCCGTCCTACACGCTCTGCCCGGAGATCCGTATTGCTGGGATCGTCGCGGAGATTGCCGCGGCCATCAGCGAGGCGGCAAAGATGGTCGAGGGTCCGCTGATGCTGACTGGCCATTCGGCCGGCGGCCACCTTGTCAGCCGGATGATCACGGAGACGGCACCGCTTGCGTCGCATGTTCAAGAGCGGATCCGCAACGTCGTCTCGATTTCCGGCGTGCATGACCTGCGGCCGATCATGTCGACGGCCATGAACGAAAAGCTGGCCATCGACGATGCCGAGGCACTTTCGGAAAGCCCGGCGTTGTTGCGGCCGATGCGAAACGCCCGCATCACCTGCTGGGCCGGAGGCGGGGAGCGGGCCGAATTCCTGCGCCAGAATGCGCTGCTGGCCAACATCTGGACGGGGTTGGGGGCAACGACAGCGGCGGTCGTCGAACCGGATAGGCACCATTTCGACGTGATCGATGGCCTTGCGCATGCGGGTCATCCGCTGACACAAAGCCTGCTGTCCTCTTAGAGCAATTCCAGGACAAGTGTAGAACGGTTTTCCGTCCGGAATTGCGTAATATTAGAGAGTTAGATCATTTCACTGTTTCGACGAAACAATGAAATGATCTAGATCGCCGGCATTCCTTGCGGACGAAGGTGCTTTCTGAGCGCGGCGATGCGGAAGATGGCGTTGGCTGCGCCATAGCCCTTGTAGCCGCGCCGTTCGACGATCTCGAAGAAGAAGCCTTCGCCGTAGGTCGGGCTGTAGAGCTGGAAGTATTCGCCGGCCTCGTCGCGGTCGTAGAGGATGTTGTTGCGCCTCAGTCGTTCGCACAGTGTAGCGTCAAGGCCGAAACGGGCCTCGAGGTCGTCGTAGTAGTTGGGCGAGATCGCGAGCGAGACAAAACCGTTTCTCTTCAGGGCCTCGGCGGTGGCGAAAATGTCGTCGGTTCGAAAGGCGATGTGCTGGATGCCGGAGCCGAAGGTCTCGGCGATGAAGCGACCGGCGAGCGTGTTGCGGTTCTCCGCACCGTTCATCGTGATGCGCAGCGTGCCTTGCCCGTTCTCCACAACCTGGCTGCGCACGACGCCCGAGGGATCGATGATGTCGACCACCGGCGTCTTCTCCGCCTCAAAGATCGAGGTGTAGAACAGCAGCCAGGTCAGCAACTCGTCATAGTTCATCGTTTGCGCCAGATGATCGACGGCGACGAGACCGGCGGGGCGCTGCGCCTCAGCGCTGTCGACGGGATCGAACTCGACCGCCCAGATATCCGCAAGCGCGCTCCTGTCATCGAGAAAATAGACGATGCCGCCGCCGACGCCGCGAACGGCCGGCATCTCGATCTCGCCCGGGTCGAGCGGCTGTTGGAAGGGTTCCGCGCCGAGCGCGACCGCGCGAGCCAACGCCGCCTGCGCGTCGTCAACCTTGAGGCCCATGGCATAGGCAGACGTGCCGTGGACGAGATAGGAGGATCCGGCAAAACCCCGTTCGTCGGTGTTGACGACGAGCCGAACGTCGCCTTGTTTGAACACGGCGACCTCCTTTGTCTTATGCTTCGCGGTTTTTCGGAAGCCGAGGGTTTCAACGAGCGCTACAAGGCCTGTCGCCTCGCTCGCATCGACCGCGAACTCGATAAAGGCAACGCCTTCGACGGCGCTGCGCTGCGGCATTTCGGGCACGCCGATAGCGCTCTCGGGCAGCGCGCGCTTCACCTGATCGCCGAGATAGATAAGCGAGCGCCGCCCGTCGACAGCGATTGCGGAGGGGGAACCGCCGCGAAACTGGTCGTTGAAAATTTCCAATGACAGATAGCCGTCATAGCCGGTCGCCGCGACCGCCGCCATAAAATCGAACACGGGCAGGTCGCCTTCGCCGGGCATGTTGCGGAAGTGGCGGCTCCAGTAGAGCAGATCCATGTCGATCAGCGGCGCGTCCGCGAGCTGTATGATGAAGATCTTCTCCTTCGGGATGGAGCGGATCGAGTTGACGTCGATCCGGCGCGACAGCGTGTGAAAGCTGTCGAGGATGAGCCCGACGTTCGGATGATCGGCCCGGCGCACGATTTCCCAGGCGTCGCGGTGGTCGTGGATGTGGCGTCCCCAGGCCAGCGCCTCGTAGCCGACGCGCAATGCGCGGCGGGCGGCCCGTTCGCCGAGCTCGTGAAAGTCGGCCGCCGCCCGGTCGATGCCCCCGAGAGCGGCGCTCGAAACGTTTGAGCAGACGAGAACCAGGTCGGTGCCCAGCTCCTGCATGAGGTCGAACTTCCGCTCGGCGCGGTCGAAGGTGCGGCTGCGCAACGGCTCGGGCATCCCCTCGAAATCACGAAACGGCTGAAACAGCGTGATTTCCAGCCCGTGGTCGCGCACCATGCGGCCGACCTGTCGCGGGCTCTCGTCGAAGACGAGAAAATCGTTTTCGAAGATCTCGACGCCGTCGAAGCCGGCTTTGGCGATCGCGTCCAGCTTGTCGCGCAGGTCGCCGCTCAAGGAAACGGTGGCGATCGAGGTCTTCATGTTTCGTCCCTTCCGTTTGCGTTGAAGGCTCAGGCGGTCAGCGCCTGGAAATGGGCAAGCATGCGGTCGACATCCGGTTCGCGGCCGGTGAAAAGCTGGAAGGCGCCCACGGCCTGGAACACGGCCATGCCACCCCCGTCGAGCGTCCGACAGCCGCGCGCACGCGCTGTCTTCAAGAGCTCGGTTTCGAGCGGGAAATAGACGATCTCGGCCACCCAGTGGCGGGCTTGCAGCAGGTTGATCGGCAGGGGCAGCCCTGGATATTTCGCCATGCCTGTCGGTGTCGCGTGGATCAGTCCGACGGCGTCACGCATCGCGGCCTCAAGGTCAACGCCGGCGCGAATGTCGGCCTTCGGGAAGAGGGCAGACAGGGATGCGGCGAGCCCGTCGGCCCGCTCTTGTTCCCTGTCGAAGACGGTTAAGGTTTGAAGGCCAAGCGACAGGATCGCATAGGCGGTCGCCACACCCGCGCCACCGGCGCCGAGTTGAACAGCGCAGCCGAGATCGGCTCCCGGCAACCCGCGCTGGAAGCTTTCGGCAAAGCCCCACCAGTCGGTGTTGTGGCCGAGACGCTGGCCGTTGCGCAGGACAACGGTGTTGACCGCGCCAAGTGCGCGCGCTTCGGGCGAGAGCGCGTCAAGATAGGGCAGGATGTCCTGCTTGCAGGGGTGGGTGATGTTGAGGCCGCAAAGCCCACGGGCTTCGGCGTCGGCTAGCAGGTCAGGCAGATCGGCGCTGGTCTTGCCGATTTCGTTGAGGTCGATCAGTTCGTAGTCGTAGGAAAGCCCTTGCGCGGCACCTTCGCGCATGTGCATTGCCGGCGTGAGCGAGGCCTTGATCCCGGCGCCGATCAGGCCGGCCCTTACCGGTTTGAGCAATGTCTCGGTCATGGTCTCAGCCCTTGTCGATGCGTGAGAAAGCCGCCCGCGCGTTTTTGGCGGGCGGCAGCGCTCGTCAGTTGCCGCGGACGGCATTCAATTCCTTGAAAAGGGAATTGACGGTGTCGGATCCGATCTCGGCGGTGAACTTCTCGATCATCGGCTTGACGGCCTCGCGGAACTTCTGGGTCTCCTCGGCCGAAAGCTCGTCAACCTGCATGCCGGTCGCCTTGATTTCGTCGATCGCCTTCTTGTCGAGCTCGCGCGACACCTGGCGCTGGTAGTCGCGTGCCTCGGTCGCGGCCGCCTGCAGCACGGCCTTTTCCTCGTCGTTCAGGCCGTCCCAGAACTTCTTGCTGATCAGCACGATCTGCGGATTGTACTGGTGCCGGGTCACGGTCATGTACTTCTGCACTTCGTAGAATTTTGCGTTGAGGATGTTGGCAGCCGGGTTTTCCTGGCCATCGACGGTGCCGGTTTCCAACGCCGTGTAGAGCTCGGTATAGGGCAACGGAACGGCGTTGGCGCCGAGCGAATTGAAGAGCTCGATCGGGATCGGCGACTGGATCGTGCGGATCTTCAGGCCCTTGATGGCATCGAGCGACGTGACCGCGTGGCGGTTGTTGGTCAGGTTGCGGAAGCCGAGTTCCCAATAGGCAAGGCCGACGAGCCCGGTATCCGGCAATAGCCCCATCAGGCCGGTGCCGAAGGCGCCGTCCATCACCTTGTCGGCCTCTTCGCCGCTGTTGAAGAGAAACGGCAGGTCGACCGCGCCGAACTGTTTGACGTTGCCGGCAAGGATGCCGGCGTTCAGCACCGTCATCTCGATGACGCCGCCCTGGAGAGCCGAGACCGTCTGGACGTCGCCGCCCAGCACGCCGCCCGGAAAGAGCTTGATCTCGATCTTGCCGCCGCTCTTGTCCTTCACCAGTTCGGCAAACTTCTCCATCCCGGTCACCTGAGGATGACCCTTGTTGTTGGCGGATGCGAACTTCAGCTGATGCTCGCGGATCTCGGCGGCCGCCGGACCGCCCGCCAGCAGCGCCAGCGGTAGGGCGATGCCGAGGGCCATTTTCGTCAGTCTGTTCAACATGTTTTCCTCCCGTTTTGGGCCGGGTCTCCCTCCGGCCGGTTGAATTTTCTTTGCGTTCAAATGCAGCGCGCCTAGCGGCTGAACCAGGAAGCCGGCGTCATGACAAGCTCAGGGAACAGGACGAGAAGCAGCAGCACGATCAGTTCTGCGATCAGGAAAGGCATGACGCCCTTCATCAGGTCTTCCATCTTCAATTTCGACACACCGCAGATGACGTTCAGCACCGTGCCGACCGGCGGCGTGATCAGGCCGATGGAGTTGTTGATGATGAAGAGCACGCCGAAATAGACCGGATCGATGCCCGCCTGCTTGACGATCGGCATCAGGACAGGGGTCATGATCAGGATGGTCGGCGTCATGTCCATTGCCGTGCCGATGACGACCACCAGCACCATGATCGCGAGCAGCAGCAGCGTCTGGTTGTCCATCAGCGGCTCGAGCATCCGCACGAGGTCGCCCGGCACATCGGCCACGGTAATCAGCCAGGCAGACACGGCGGCGCAGGCGACGAGGAACATGACGATCGCAGTAATCTTGGAGGCGGAAACGAAGACGTCGAAGAGTTTCGACGGCGGTAGTTCGCGATAGACCACCATTGAAACGAACAGCGAATAGCCGGCGGCGACGACACCGGCTTCCGTTGGCGTGAAGACGCCGAACTTGAGGCCGACGACGATGATGAGCGGCAGCAGCAGGGCCCAGACACTGTCCACCAGCGCCTTCAGCCGCTCGGCGCGACCTTGCCGCGGCGGCAGCGCAAACTGTTCCTTGCGCGAGACGATCAGCCAGGTGACGCAGAGTGCCGCGGCGATCATCAGGCCTGGAAAAATGCCCGCCAGAAATAGCTTGGTGATCGAGACGCCGCCGGCGACACCGAAGAGGATGAAGCCGATCGAGGGTGGGATGATCGGGCCGATGATCGAGGCCGATGCCAAAAGACCGCCGGCGCGGGCCGGGTCATGCCCCGATTTCAGCATCATCGGCAGCAACAACGCCCCCAGTGCAGCGGCGTCTGCGACTGCAGATCCGGAGAGGCTCGCCAGGACGCAGGCCGCAAAGATCGCGACGAAGCCGAGACCGCCGCGGATATGGCCGACCATGACCATGGCGAGGTTGACGATACGGCGCGAAAGGCCGCCCGTGTTCATCACTTCGCCTGCGAGCATGAAGAAGGGAACGGCCATCAGCGGAAAGCTATCGGCGCCGTTGAGCACGTTCTGTGCCACGATCTGGGCGTCGAACAAACCGAGATACATCATGAGCGCGACGCCGCTGATGATGAGAGCAAAGGCGATCGGGACGCCGAGCGCCATGGGGCCGAGAAGGGCGCCGAGGAAGATGGTAACCGTCATGGCGTCCTCCTCAGCGCTTCGTCGCCGGAGCGACAAGCTGCGGCTCGGCATGGTCGTCGAGAACGGCCAGTTCTTCACTGTCACGCACGAAGCCGGCAGTTCTGATATCGACGCGACCGGTTGCGATTGAGAACATATCGTAGAGGATGATCAGCAGGGCAGGGATGCCGAAGGCAAGGCCGGCGCCATAGAAGAACCCCATAGAAATTCCGGTCGCAGGGGCCGAGACGTTGAGGTTGATCATCGTTTGGGTCCAGCTGCCGCTGATCATCAGCCAGGTGGCCCACAGCATCAGCAGATGGCCTAAAAGCGCGGCGAACCTGGCGCTCCGGGGTGGCAGCCTGCGCAGAAGCGAATCCATGCCCAGATGACCATGCTCGCGCATTGCGACGACCGCGCCGAGAAAGGTCAGCCACACGAAAAAGAGGCGCGACAGCTCCTCCGAAACGGTGATGCCGGTGTTGAAGGCGTAGCGAAGGACGACGTTGCCGAAGACCAGCACGACCATGCCGGCGAGCAGCAGCGCCATCGCCACCTTCAAGATGAGAAAACAGAAATCGACTGCCCTGATCATTTTATCCTCCCGGTCTTCCGCGTGCTGCAGTGCTACCATCAGGACGGCGCACGAGGCTTGCGAAAGACGCGCGCCGCGGCAGCTCCTCCAAGCCTCCGGGACGCATTTCCAAAATGTACTAACTAGTTCGAATGTCAAGCGCCGCTGTCTTGAAAGAACCGGTCAAGCCCAATAAGACTGAGTGGGGGGAGAAGAAGGAACGACCGTCCGAAAGTTGATTCGGAACAAGGTTCTCGTTGACAAACAATGGAGTAGAGGGGTCTCCGCGGGAAATGGCAGCTCGCCCGGAAAATGGCAGGAAGAATGATCCGCAGCGAACGCAGGAAGACATCCTGATCGTCGCAACCGAAGAATTCTCCACCCATGGTCTCGCCGGCGCGCGCGTTGACGCGATCGCTGAGCGGACGCGCACCTCGAAGCGGATGATCTACTACTACTTCGGCAGCAAGGAAGGCCTCTACCTTGCCGTGCTCGAACGGTCCTATCGCAAGATCCGCACGCTCGAAGAGGACCTGCACTTGAGCAATCTGCCGCCGGAGGAAGCTCTTCGGCAGTTGATCGCGACGACCTTCGAACACGACGAAGCCAATCCGGATTTTGTCCGCCTGGTCAGTATCGAAAACATCCACCATGCCGCGCACATGATGCGTTCGGAAGCGATCCGGGACCTCAATGTCTCGGTGATCGAAACGATTGCCGGCATTCTTGATCGTGGTGTCGCGCAAGGCGTGTTCCGTCGGCAGGCCGACCCCATCGACATCCACATGATGATCAGCGCCTTCTGCTTTTTCAGGGTATCCAACCGCTATACCTTCGGCACGATCTTCCGCCGCGATCTCTCGGATGCCGAGACGATGGCGCGTCACAAGGGCATGATCGCCGACGCCGTCATACGCTATTTGATCGCACCCTGACCCTGGCGACGAGATAAACCTGCCCCACCGGCATCGCTTCGCTTGAATGGCGTCCATCACCGCGCCCGGAACTCCAGGTCGCTCAGCCGTCTCGCCCCTGGCACGGCGCCCCTTGCAGCGCGCCGCGGTCTGGCGTATGGAATTGTCGTCGCGAAAAGCGACCGCTTCCCTTGATCCGCTCAGTGGCGGAGTAAACAGGTGGACGAATTGGCGTCCAGGCGGTCGAGCACATGCCATCCGAGCCCATTCGCGCGCGGATCGGCCAGCGTCTCCCAGAACGAATGCAAATTAATCGGCTGATCATCCGACAGCCCTCGATCGCGAGCCATTTTTGGCGCCCGGCGGCGCCCCATGCGCTTGCGTCCACCGGAGCGTGCTATGACCACATCCCTGACGTCCAACAAACCACTTATCGTTATTTTCGCGGCAATCGTCCTTGATGCCGTCGGCATCGGCCTGATCTTTCCCATCCTGCCCTCGCTTCTCAAGGAGGTGAGTCACACGCAGGATGTCGCGCCTTTGATCGGCACGATGACGGCGCTCTATGCCCTCATGCAGTTCATATTCGCACCGGTGCTCGGCGCCCTCAGCGATCGCCTGGGCCGCCGACCGGTCCTGCTCATTTCGCTCGGTGGCGCCGCGATCAACTACCTGTTCCTGGCCTTCGCCTCAAATCTCTGGATGTTGTTCGTCGGTCGCGCGATCGCCGGCTTGACGAGTGCCAACATCTCCGTGGCGACAGCCTATATCACCGACATATCGCCCGCGGACAAACTTGCCCGCCGCTTCGGTCTCTTCAATGCCATGTTCGGTATCGGCTTCATCATTGGCCCAGTTCTCGGCGGCACCCTTGGCGACACTTGGCTGCGGCTGCCCTTCATCGCAGCGGCTGTACTCAACGCCGGTAATCTTCTGCTGGCGTTCTTTGTCCTGCCGGAAGCGCGCAAACCCAGCCGCGCAAAACTCGATCTGGCGGTGCTCAACCCTTTGCAGCCTTTGAAGTGGGCGTTTTCGTCTAAGAGCCTGTTGCCGATCATCATGCTTTTCATCACCTTCAGCGCGACCGGCGAAGCCTATGGTACGTGCTGGGCGCTCTGGGGCAGCGACACGTTTCATTGGAGCGGCTTGTGGATCGGTCTTTCGCTCGGCGCGTTTGGCGTCTGCCAGACCCTCTCCCAGGCATTTCTCCCCGGTCCCGCGGTAAAATGGCTCGGCGAGCGCTGGGCCGTGCTTGCCGGTGTCGCCTGCGCTTGCGTCGGGTTGACCGTCATGGCGTTTGCGACCGACGGCTGGATGGTCTTTGCGATCATGCCGATATTCGCCCTCGGCGGCATCGGTGCTCCGGCCTTGCAATCGCTAGCAACCCGACAGGTGGATGAAAGCCGGCAAGGCCAGTTTCAAGGTGTTCTGGCGTCGGCGGTAAGCCTGGCGTCGATCGTCAGCCCGCTAGCGTTTTCGAGCTTCTATTTTGTCGTGAGACAGGAATGGCCGGGTGCGATCTGGTTGTCGGTCGTCGCGGTCTATCTGCTCGCCGTGCCGCTTGTCATTGGCCTGCGATTTGCGAGCGGCCCCGCAAGCGCCGGGGCTTGAGCGTTAGGCCGCCGGACGAACCCCGCCGCCGGATGCCGCGTGCAGCCAGCCTGAAAGGTCCTGCTTCATCAGTGCGCCCAGCCGTTCCGTCTCCGGTCCGTAAAACTCGATCAGGCGGTTGCGAAGGTCGCTCGGAAGCGGCACGTAGTCCAGTTCTTTGGCGATCATGGAGCGCAGCCCCTTTGCCACGGGGTTGTTGCGGAACGGCGCCACGATGGGTTTCAAAGGGCCGAACAGCCTGCGCAACGTCGGCGGCACGACGGGCACGGTCTTGTCCTTGACCTTGTTGACAACGGGTTTCAGGCCAGAGGGTAGCTTGAGGAAGTCGCTCACCGCATCGAGATGCGACTGGGGATCCTGGCGAATGTGCTCATAGAGGAGGACCTGCAGGTTCTCGGCAGGAAAGAGGTCGAGATAGGTTTCAAGCTGGCGGCAATAGAGGCCGCCCAGGAGAAAACGGCCGCCACCCGCCTGCCGTGGATCGAGGTATCGGGTGATGTCTCTCCCAACTTCGCCCCGGCGATAGAGCATGCAATAGTCGGAATAGGCGCGATCGACCGGGTTTCTAAGCTGCGCGATCAACCGCGCGCGTGGCAACGCCTGCTTGATCCGTGCCGCAGCCTCCGGCTCGTCAAGGTAGGAGTTTGACTTCTCGCCGACGATGGATTGCTCTGGCGTGGGGGTAAACTGCGAAAGATACCAGCTGTCACCTTTTTCGTAGTTCCGGCTGAAGAAATGGAGTTCCGGGTCAGGCATGTAGACGGAAGGGTTCTGTTGCAGCGATTGCTGCAGCCACGTGGTCGCACTCTTGGCGGCGCCGATGATCAGGAAGTCGATATCCGAGAGCTGCATGTCCTTCTCTTTCTTTCCACTGTGGGCAGGAGTGACACGTCAGTGCGCGTGCTGCGCCGCGGTGTCGGCCGGCTTTTGTCCAAGGATGCGCTGGTAGATGCTGACGATGCCGTCGACATGCGGTTTGATGCCGTATGCGGCAAGTGTGGAGACGCGCGCCCGCTCGCTGATGCGATGCCACTCGTTCCGGTCCTTAAGCAGCAGTTCCATCGGCGCGACGAAGGCCTGGGGCTTTTCGGGTTCGACGAGAAATCCGGTGACGTTGTTTTCGATCGCCTCCGGGTTGCCGCCATGGTTCGTCGCGATCACCGGGGTGCCGTACATCATCGCTTCGATCAGCGTCCTTCCGAACGGCTCGCTCATCGCCGGAACGAGAAGAATGTCGACCCCGCACATATAGGGCGCGACCGGATGGCGGAATCCCATCAGATGGATCTTGTCGGCGATCCCGAGCGCACGTGCGTGTTCGGCCGTTTCGAGGTCGAGCCTCGGTCCTGATTGTTCGGGCGTCCCGAAAAGCAGGCCGGCGATCGGGAAGTCGGGATTGCTGCGATGAAAGGCGTCGACCGCCTCGACGAACCGCAGCGGCCTCTTTCGCTCGTTGAGAAGACCGAAGTAGCCGACGAAGCGTGTCTCCTCGGACAAGCCGAGTTCGCGCGCCAGCGCCAGTCTGCACGCCTCACGGTCCGGTAATTGGTCCGGGTGCTTGAACGGGCTGTGCAGCACGGACAGGCGCCCGTCGAGCGGAAGCAGAGGCTTTGCCGGTTGCGCAAATCGGGAGACCGTGACCACGTGCTTGGCCAGAAGCGGGGCGAGCATGTTGACGGCCCTCGCCCTTGGGTCCCCGCGGTGGTGCCACAGGAGTTTCGCGCCGGCCAGATAGGTGGGTAATGCCCACGTTGTGTGGATGGCGCCGTCATTGGTGTGCACGATATCGATGCGATGACGTCGCAGAAGCCTGATGATCTTCAGCATCGAGAGCGGATATCGCAGCGCCGAAAAGGATTGTTTTCCAAGATCGCGCTGCGGCGACAGAATGTCGATGTCCTCGATCGCAACGTACTCGATCTTGTGTTCGTCGAGATATTTGGAGAGGGCCTTGCGGGGGTGATGCACGAAGACAATGGGATTGATGCGGTCCCTGTCAAACGACGAAACGAGGTTGAGCGCCGATATGTGGCTCCCCCCGATATCATCGCCCGAAAATGGAAACCCAACCGTTATTTTTTTTTGAGACACGAAGGGAGGTCCCGAAAGTAAACTAAATATGGCAAAACTATAGCACCGTCTTTTCGTTACTTCGAGAGGCCTCAAGCTCAAGAAATATACCTATTTCGGGTGATGGAAACAAATCGAATTGACGGATTATAACAAAAGTGGAAAGCTTCGGCCGAATTGAGAAAAAAGATATTCTTTTATTGACTGATCTGGCGCGCGTGAATGATCCCGCGCGAATATTGCAAGCTTCTGGAGCGAGGCCTCGCCAAAAGGCTTTGGGAGTGACGTATGCGTGTAAAGAGTTTTATGCTGCGCATTGGGCAGCGCATAACGCAGGCAGCCGAGCCTGCGGGCAATCGGTGTTTCTCTCGATCTGCAAGACGCAGAAACGCTTCATTTCAGGCGGCGTGCGTGCTTGCCTTACTTGCAGCCTTTTGTGGCGCTGTGCCTTTGGCGGCGGAAGAGGAGACAGTCGCGTTTCCCGGTGCCGAGGGCCACGGAAAGATGGCTCAAGGCGGCCGCGGCGGTCGCATTATCCCGGTGACAAGTCTCGACGATGCAGGTCCCGGCACGTTGCGCGAGTGCATCGAGGCGACCGGCCCCAGAAACTGCGTGTTCCGGGTGTCGGGGGTGATCCGCCTCAAGTCCTCGCTTATCATCGGTGAGGAAAATCACTCGGTTTCGATCCTGGGGCAAACGGCGCCGGGCGGCGGGATATTGCTGACCATCGACGAGAAGAACGACGAGTTGCGGCATACGCCGCTGGTCGCCAAGCAGACCTATGATGTCATTGTCCGGCATCTGCGCATTCGACCGCGGCTGCCCAACTCGATCAAGAACGTCCATGCTGCGGTGATTGAGAACAGCAAGCGGGTCTATTTCGATCACACGTCCATGTCGTGGGCGACGGATGAGAATGTCAGCACCTATTCGAACACCACCGACATCACCATCGCGAACTCGATTTTTGCCGAGGGCCTCAACAAGCACAGCAAATGCACGTTGCTCGGTGCTGACCCCAGGCTTCCGCAAAACATCACCTTCTGGCGAAACGCCTGCATCTCCAACAACGACCGGAACCCCGACAACAACCACTACGGTCGGTCCTGCATCGAGATCATAAACAACGTGTTCTTCAACGCGCGATCCGAATGGGGAGAGGTGTTTTCACAATATCCGGGAGGTACGCCGATTTCTTATGTCGGCAATTATTTCAAGGCGGGACCGAGCACGGTCGAGAAGACCTATGCGATCAAATGGCAGAACGTCAAAAGTGCCGGCGAGCCGCAAATCTATGAAAGCGGCAACGAGTTGTGGGCGCCTCCGCCAAAGTCGCTGCAGCTGTTGTCGCCCGGTACGGCGCAGTTCGTCGTGACGCGTCCGCCGTGCCCGCTTGCGGTCGATACGGTCATCGCCGCCGGTGACGCCTATGACCAGGTGCGTAGTCAGTCCGGTGCATTTCCGCGCGACGAGCTCGATGTCCGCTGGATAAAGGACATGGGTGAGCAGGGCGAGCGTGGAGCAGGACGAATGGTGATAGCGCCCGGCGAGATCCCTCGCATCCAGGGAGCCAGTGCCTATATCGACGAAGACGGTGACGGCATGGCCGACAGCGTGGAAGAAAAGTTTGGTGGCGTCGTCGGTTTGAATGATGCCTGGGAACCCGCATCAGTGGGCGGTGGCACGAGGTTCGACCAATTCATGGAGTGGCTGTCGCAGGAACGGGTCGCCGGTCGTTACCCGAACTAGATGGCGATACGACATCCGTCGGCGGTTCGCTGTGTTGAGGTGGCGGCAGGTGAAAAGGCTCTATTGCTCTTGCAGGCTTCGTATAATATAGTTTTCTAAATTTGAATGTTATTTCCTTGTGAACCTTTTATCCGCGCAGCGCTGCCTGTCGCTTCGCAGTGCGCGTGTTCGTTTGTGTCTTGTAATTCTTTGAAGTCAAGTTTTTCTATCAAAAATATACGTTAGGGGTCTCATGCTGACCATTGATCGCAAAGTCGAAACGCCCGCCGGGCGCGGGCAGGCAGCTGCGGTTCAGTATCGAGAGGCGCGAGTGACGCCGCGCGGATATGGCGTCCGCGACCTGTTGGAGCTCTTCCGACGGTATCGACTGACCTTCTTCTCATTGCTCGGAGTGGCGCTGCTGGCCACCCTTCTGGCAGCTGCGCTCCTGCCGCGCGTTTACACCGCGGCCTCCGCAATCGTCTTCGACCGCAACGACGTTCGGCCTTACGAGGCGCAGGTTGAGTTGCGCAAGCTCGAGCGCGATCGGTCGGTGATGGAAACGGAACTGGACGTTATCCGGTCCCGTGTCTTCGTCGGCGTCGTCGTCGATGCCCTCAACCTTGTCAATGATCCGGATTTCAACACCTATCTTCCCAAGGTTCGCAGCGAGCACGAGACGTTCCTGCAGGCGTTTTTTGCCAACATTTACGAGTTCGTTTTCGGTGGACCGGACACCCGCGTCCAGAAGGAACGGCTCATTTCGGAAAACGTCCAGCGCAACCGCGCCATATCGATGCTCTTGAGTTCCTACACGGTCACCCGCACCGGCGAGAGCTTGGCCTTGACGATCCGTGTCGAACAATCAAATCCGCTGAAGGCGGCCACGATTTCCGACGCTATCGCAGAGCAATATCTTGCCTGGACGGCGAAGACGACCGAAGAGGCGACGAACAATACGGTCGCCTACCTGCGCGGTGAAATGGCAAGCAGCGCCACCAGGATCGCCGGCATGGAACGGGATATCGCCGCCTTTGCCCGCGACAGCGACCTTACCTTCGATCCGCAGGATGACGTGCTGCGGGCACGGATGCTGCAGCTGAACGAACAGTATGTGGGCTTGCGTGTCGAGGAGGCAGGGGCTGTTGCAAAATACAACGAGGCCAAGACACTGGTGTCGTCCGATGGCAAGGAGATCGCCGGCAGTGCTCTGACTTCGACGCAGCTTGATCAGTTGCGTGCCGAAGAGGCGCGCCTTGAGCGCACGCGTGCGCAACTCGGCGCCAAGTTCGGCAAGAACCATCCGCTTGTCCTCGATGCGACCACGGAACTGGTCTCCGTGCGCGCCATGATCGGAAACGAGGCGCAGCGCCTTGTGCAGGAACTGGCCAACAACGCCAAGGTTGCGACGGTGCGGGCCGAGAAATTCCAAAGCGAACTGAGCGCGCTGCAGGACAAGGTCCAGGGCCGGAATCTTGCCGAAATTCGCCGGCGGGAACTTGCGCGCGACCTGCAGTCGGAGCAGGCGGTCTACGATCAGATCGTGCTGCGGCTTGGCGCTCTCAATCCTGAGCGCGGTGAGTATAAGCCGACGGCAAGGATCGCGTCCTATGCGGAAGTGCCGACGAAGCCAACATTCCCCAACAACACGCTGGTGATTGTGGCCGGCAGCATCGGGGCGGTCCTTCTGGCGGTGGTCGGCGTCATCATCTCGGACGCGCTGGAAAGCAGGCTGTATCTGCCGCGTGATGCCGAGCACCTGCTCAATCGTCCAAACCTTGCCAGCGTTCCCGATATGCGCAAGCGTTTGCGGAACTCGTCGGCATTTTATCACTACATGCTCAACAATCCGGAATCGCCGGCGGCCACGGCCATGCGGACGCTCTGCATGGCCTGGCTGACGATCGACCACGAGGCGGGCGGCAAGGTGGTGATGCTGTGTTCGCCAGCGCTTGGTGACGGCAAGACGACGGTCGCGCTTGGGATGGCCACGATGGCGAAAATTGACGGATTGCGTCCGATCGTGATCGACCTCGACATGTCCGCGCAAAGTGCGCCGAACATCGCCGGCGCCAACACCAAGGACAGTGCGATTACCGCGCCGCTCGAAGGCAAGATCGATATCAAGAGCCGGATCTGCGCGTCGCCGGCCTATCCCTTCCTCGAGTTTATTTCGGTGCGGCCTGGATTGATGAACCTCGACGTTCTTTGCGCCGAACTGCGTGATAGCTACGACCTTATCATTGTCGATGCGCCTGCGGTTGAAGAGAACGAGGGCGTGATCTGGCTGGCTTCGCACGTCGATTCCGTCATTCTGGTATGCAGCTCCGGCGGCACGACCGACCGCCAACTCGCCAATGTCCAGCAACGACTGTCCTTGAACCACGCCGTCATCCTCGGCAGTGTCATGAACTATTGCGACAGGTCGGAGTAGACGTCGCGGATTTTGCGGCGATCTTGCGCCGGATCGCGGCGCAGGCAACCTTGAATCGCAAGCCTGTTGCGCCACTTGTTCCGGCTATCTGGATCCCCGCTATCTGGTGTCTGTTTGATCCCGTCATTGTTTCACCGAAATAATGACGGGATCAACGCATCAAGACGGTGCAAATGCGGACGCCTGCACACCCGAAACGCCGCGAGCCAGTCGCACTGCCGCCGGCTTCGATGGGACCGAAAAAGCGGTTGCGCATTGGATGAATTCTTGTTTGTTTGCCTGCACTGTTGGCTTCACAACAAGCGTTGCCTTAAGCGCGGCGAACGAGACGACGGCGACACGGACGCTGTTCGCGGTAGCTGAAGTTAGCCGTTGCCCGCCTTCATTGTTTGTCGGCCAGTTTCCGGCGATAGGCCACCGCCATCTGGACGTACCAGACGCCCGACATCACGATATGCGCCACATTTGCACCCACAGCGCCAACGCGTGGGATAAGAAGGACTGCGGTGACGCAGAAAAGAATGCCGCCAAAGAACGCGCTTTGCAGCAGGATCTTTTCGTGGCCCATGGCGAGCAGTGCCGAATAGAGGGTCCGGCCGCACAGGAACATGATGACGGCGACGAATTGTACCATCACCAACGGGGCGGCGGCTTCGAAGCCGGGGCCTGCCGTCACGCGCAGCACCCATTCGATCGTCAGGTGCGCTGTGATCAAGGCGCAGATCCCGAAGACAAACAACAGCCACCCGGTCTGGCTGACCGTTTTTCTGAATTCCGACGTGTCCTGTGTTGCCCAGACGCGAGACAGATCCGGATAGAGCACCGCCTGAACCTGCTCGCCGGCCTGCTGCGCGATCTTGGCCACGCGTTTGGCGATATGGTAGAGGCCCGCTGAACCCGGATCGGCGAGGTAACCGACAAGGAGTGTGTCGAATTCGAATGCGCAGGCCTGAATGATCAGGGCCAGGTTGGTCGAAAGGGAAAAGCTCCAGAAGCCGGGAAAGCGGGAGCGTATGTCGCCGAGCGGCGCCCACATGACACCGCGCAACCCTTGCTTGCGCATCTCTCGAAAAGCCCAGATTGTTCTGTTCAAGCTGCTGCAGATTTGCGAGGCCATCCAGAGCAGCATGAACTCGAACAGCCCCCAGCCAAGATAGACGCCGGCGAGGCATAGAAGTGCCCTCAGAATGCTCGCAGCCACCTGGCCGTAGGCGACGATCTTGAAACGTCCATAAAGGCGCATGACGGCCGTCGGCATGCCGGTCACCTGGAACGGCAGGACCGCACAGTAGATGAGCACAAAGCGGCTCATCTCTTGCGAAATGCCGAAAAGCGGTCCGGCGAGAAGCACGATCGCGACCGCCAGCCCCCATCCGGCGAACGCGGTGGTGAGGTCGATCAACAGGCCGAACTTGAACAGCGCCTTGAGGTCATCCGTATCACCGGCGCTTAAGGCCTTCGCTCCGTATTTGATGAGTGGCTGCCAGGAGCGGAAACTGACGAAACGCTCTATTCCGCGCGTGTAGGCAAAGGACAGTGCCAGGAGGCCGTAGTCGGCCGGACCGAGCGCACGCGCCGTCAGGGCAAAGCCAGCCAGGCCGATGAAGGCGCTTGCGAAGTTGCCGGTCAGTAGGTGGGCTATATTCTTGAGCCGCCCGTGGAGGTCCGTTTCGGCGTGCCAGGCGGAGCGATACTTTCTTGTCTTTTTCAGTAGTGATTCCAATAATATCACAAAATTACATCCTGCTTCGAGGTTGCAATCACATCTGTTTCATGGAAGAATGTCTGATATGTTTCTAAAGTTCTCGCTCGTAAGCGAGGGTTGCTTTCAGTTTCTGAAGAAATTTAATTGACTAACGAGTGCAATTGAAAATTGTATATCGATTTCCGCTTTCCGAAGCATAACATAGTGGTCGAAAGAATTTACAGAGGTTTCTTAAAATAAATTCCGCCGTTGTTCGAGTTTAAATTCCGCTTCTATTGATGCGGTCAATCTCTCGTGAAGTGCGGATTATATTCATTAGAGGGAAGCATGAAGTTTCCAGCTCAACCTATCTTTCGCGCAATCGGCAATGTCGTTCTCGCCGCCATGGCGACGCTGTTGCTGGCTGCAACCGTTCACGCCGCCGGCACAACACCTCAGGCAACGCCCCAGGCGACACCTCAGGCCGTCGCTCAGCCAGCAGCCCAGCCGGTCACTCAACCGGCACCGGCCGCTTACCGGATCTCCGTCGGCGATGTCCTCTCGTTCGATATCCTGGATGACGCCGACCTGCCGGTCTCACTGACGATTGGCACGGACGGAGCTGCGGCCTTCCCCCTGATCGGCGCCGTGAAGGTCGAGGGGCAGACCATACCAGAGGCCGTTGGAGCGTTGCGTGGCGAGTACTTGTCCCGTCAACTTCTGACCGACCCGAAGCTCTCGCTCAGCATTGTCACGGTGCGTCCCGTTCTGATCCTCGGCGAAGTGCGGACCCCAGGGTCGTTTCCCTACTATCCCGGCTTGACGGTCGAGCAGGCTGTCGGCCTTGCAGGCGGGCCGTTGTCGGCCCTGAGCAATCCCGCCGACCGCATCATCGCGCGCGCAAAGCTGCGCGGCACGATCGAGGAAACGGATGTCGAGATTGTGCGCGAAGCGGTCTATACCGCGCGTCTTTACGCGCAGCTGCGCGGCTCCGAAAAGGTCGATCTCAAGGACATACCGCAAAGCGCGAAAAAATACGTGGACGAGACGTCCGTCGATTCCGTCGTCGCGATCGAGGAAAAGATCCTGAAGACGGATTTGCTGTCGACACGGAACCAGATCGAGATCCTGAACCAGAGCATAGTCCAGACGGAGGCGAGCCTTGTCATCCTCGACAAGCTGAAGGCGCAGCAGGAGGAGGTCGTCGCTCTTAACGAACAGGATGTGGAGCGCACGCTGGCGCTGAGAAAGCGAGAGCTGAATACCGAGTCCGAGCTTTCGCGCGTGAAGATGGCGACATCCAGCGAGAAGTCGCGGCTGCTGGAACTCTACGCGGAGATCGGGCGCTCGAGCCGCGAGCTCGCCAACCTGAAACTTCAGCTGGCAACCCTGCAGGCCAATCGGGAAAAGGAGATCCTGACCCTGCTGCAGGAGCGCGAAGCCACGCTGAAGAAGCTGGAAACGGTGCGCGAGACGACGGAAGAGCAGATGATGCTCATGGCCGCAGCCGACAACGAAGCGCGCAAGCCGGATGAGATCTCGTTCCTTTACAAAATCGATCGTGAGGCCGGTCGCGGCGAGGCCAAGGGACGAAAGAGCATCCAGGCCACCAGTCTGACCGAGGTTTTGCCCGGTGACGTCGTCTTTGTTTCGATCGCCGGCCTCTAGGCAGGCGCTGAAGTTTTTGCCGTGCACAAATGGAGAAGTGCGTGAGGGACGAGTTCGCATGTGTGTCGATGTCGGCGGCAGTCGTCGAAATCGATCGTCTTTTCCGGTTGGCCGTCGGGACATTTTGGCCGTTTGACGTGATGGCGGGGACAGCACGATGAGCCTTACGGAAACCTTCGGAAGGACGCTTGTCATCGCCCCGCATCCTGACGACGAAGTGCTGGGCGCCGGCGGCACGATGGCCCGGCTGGCGGCGCAGGGAAACGACGTGTTCGTGGCGGTGGTCACGGAGGGCAAGCCGCCGGTTTATGATCGCGCCTCAGTGGCTGCGGTCCAGGCCGAGGCGCACGAGGCGCACCGAATTCTTGGTGTCAGGGAAACGCGCTGGATGGGCTTTCCTGCAGCTGCCCTGTCCGAAACGCCGCATTCGGCGCTCAACGCAGCACTTTTCGAGCTTGTGCGTTCGATCGCGCCGCAAACGCTGCTCATCCCATTTCTCGGCGACATGCATGTCGATCATCAATTGATCTTCCTGTCGTCGCTGGTCGCCGCGCGGCCGCACCAGCCCGGATACCCCCCAACGATTCTCGCCTACGAGACGCTGTCGGAGACGAACTGGAACGCTCCCTATGTGACACCGGGTTTCGTTCCGAACGTTTTTGTCGACATCACCGACCATATCGATCGCAAACTTGCAGCCATGCGGGCCTTCAAGTCCCAGGTTCGCGCAGCGCCGCATGAGCGCAGCATCGAGACCTTGAACGCCCTTGCCATTTTACGCGGTGCCACCGTCCTCAAGTCGGCCGCCGAGGCCTTTGTGATGGTGCGGCACGTGATCTGATATTTTCTCAATTTTCGGTCGATCGAGGGAGCAAGCCGTGACGACGTGGCCGGTATATGACGAGGAACAAATTGCGGATGTCGTGGCAGTCTTGCGGTCCGGCAAGGTGAATGCCTGGACGGGACCCCACGTGGGCGCATTTGAGGAGACTTATGCCCGCGCGCTTGGGCGAGCCCATGCCATCGCCTTGGCAAACGGTACGCTAGCGCTGGAGTTGGCGCTTTTCGCACTCGGCCTCGAAGCCGGGGATGAAGTCATCGTCACGCCGCGAAGTTTTGTCGCTTCCGCGTCCTGCGTTTCGTTCTGCGGAGGCGTTCCCGTCTTTGCGGACGTTGACGAGAACAGCCAGAACATCAGCGCAGAAACGATCGCGCCGAAAATTACCAGCCGGACGAAAGGCATCATCGCGGTCCACCTTGCTGGATTTCCCTGCGACATGCCGGCAATCATGGCGCTTGCGCGGCATTCAGGCCTGTGGGTTATCGAAGATTGCGCGCAGGCGCATGGCGCCGAGATTGATGGCCGGCCGGTTGGAAGTTTCGGTGACATTGCCGCGTTTTCCTTCTGTCAGGACAAGATCATCACGACTGGCGGCGAGGGCGGGTTGATCGCTCTGGACGATGAGGCGTTGTGGAAGAAGGCCTGGAGCCGGAAGGACCACGGCAAGTCCTACGACGCCGCCTTCCTGCGACAGCACCCGCCCGGTTTTCGCTGGTTGCATGAAACGATCGGAACAAACTGGCGGATGACGTCGCTTTCTGCCGTTTTGGGCCTGAGGCAGCTGGAGCGGTTGGGCGGATGGCGTGCCGCAAGGACGCGCAATGCTGCGATCCTCGACGAGGTGGTCGGTCGACTTCCGGCGCTGCGTGCACCTGTTCTGCCGGATGGATTCCGCCATGCGTATTATCGATACTACGCCTTCGTTCGGCCGGAAGCATTGAAGCCGGGACATCATCGTGACGCGATCGTTGCGGCAATGAATGCTGCAGGCGTGCCCTGCTTCACGGGCAGCTGCTCGGAAGTTTACCTTGAGAAGTGCTTTTCGGATCTTGGGTTGTCGCCTGCCGAAAGACTTCCTGCTGCCCGCCGGTTGGGTGAGACCAGTATCGCGCTTCTGGTCGATCCGGCCCAGAGCGAAGAGGCGATGACACGGGCCGCCGGCGTCTTGCACGAGATCGTCAGCGAGGCGTCTTTGTCGCCTCCAGAGCAACATGCGATGATGGGAATAATGGAGGCACGGGCTTAGGCCTTGTGCTTTCGGGGTAGGGGCGAGCGCATGACATGCGGTTACCCGGCCGCACGGCGACGGACGCGTGGAGTTGGATATGAAGCGGTGCTTTGACGTCGTCTTTGCATTGTTTGCGGGCCTGTTGAGCCTGCCGATCATGCTGGTGGTGGCCGTCACTGTTGCGTTCTGGCTGGGGCGGCCAGTGCTGTTTCACCAGACCCGGGCGGGGCTCGACCGGCGCCCGTTCCGCATGATGAAGTTCAGATCGATGTCGGATGCCCGTGATGCTGACGGGAAGCTTTTGAGCGATGCTCAGCGGACGGGTCGGTTTGGCCTTTTGCTCCGCCGCACACGGCTGGACGAGTTGCCCGAGTTCTGGAACATCCTGGTCGGCGATATGAGCCTTATCGGCCCGCGGCCGATCCTGCCGGAGACGATTGCCGCACTCGGCGAGCGTGGAGCGCTACGTTGCAGCGTGCGGCCGGGTCTCACCGGTTGGGCTCAGATCAGCGGCAACGCTATCCTGTCGAACGACGAAAAGCTCGATCTCGATCTCTGGTACATCGCCAACCGGTCTGCCTGGATCGATTTCAAGATCGTCGCTGCGACCGTGTTGGTCATGCTTTTCGGCGACCGCATCAGCGAACGGCGGCTCAACGCCGCGCGGCAGGGGCCGACAGAGCCGTGAAGGCCTGTTCCGGCTGCGACGGGTCTACCGGTTCTGGAAGTGCATCGGGTGCCGATTTCGTCGAACGGCTGAACGCGACATAGGCGCAGGCGAGTGCCACCGGCAACACAAGCGGAAATGGCCAGAACCGGCTATAGGCATGCGGGACCGCATTGGCGACGAGCAGCAGCATCGAGACGTTTGCTGCAATACATCCCGCAAACGGCCGGCCTCCCTGAAGCCGTGCCACAGCCAGCGCGGGTCCGAAGGCCGAGAGCAGCATGACGAGAAGACCGATTGCAGAAATCAGTCCGCCTTCGGTCCACAAAAGCAAGTAGAGGTTGTGGACAGGCTGGTGGATGGCGCTGGCGATCCGGTATTGGTCCGCTCCGACCCCGAAGAACAGAGTGCTATCGGTCATGTTCATCGCTTCATAGATCAGCTCGACACGATGGTCGAACGTGCCGGCCTGGCCGATATCCCCGCTTTCCAGCGCACCGAGCACCCGCTTCTGAAATGCTGCCGGCAGGTAGTCACGTGCCGAGCTGCCAACGGCAAGAATGGTGCCTGCGAGGAGAGCGATGTTGATGAACAGCCGCTTCCAATTGACGCCGATAACGGCAAACACGCTGACACCGAAGACGAGTGCAATCAGGCCCGTATTCGAGCCCGTGAGCAGGATGCCGTAGATGAGCAAGGGCAGCGCGATAAAACCATAGATGCGGTTGATCCGTTTCGTCGTGATGAGCAAAAGCAGGATCGGCACCGCGAGCGCGATGACCGCCGCACACTCGTTCTCACGCTCCATCAATCCGCTGAAGCGCCCGTTTCCGCTGACGAAATTTGTGTTCGTGCGGCCGTCGATATGGATGAGATAGATACCTTGGAAACAAAGCACGAGGATCGAGAACACATAGGTTTTGGCGAGCAGAACGAGCTGGTCAAGCGTGCGGCCGCTGAACAACAGCACTACGAAGAGATAGGCGTAGAGATATTGGGTGACGACGACGATGCCGCGCATGGGGTCGGGGCCGGCAATGCTGCTTGCCAGCAGGCCCGAGACCAGAAGCGTCAGCCCCAGCCACCATAAACCGCTGCTGACGCGCCCGAACAGTTGCAGGTCGATGTTGCGGTTGAGAAGCGCAAAGCAAAAACAAAGAAGAGCAAGGAAGTCGGCGACCGTGAAATTTGTGTCGCCATATCGGAAATAGTTCATCGAGCAGAAGAAGACGGCGCCAACCAGAAGGATGAACTCGATTCGTCTGCTGAGCACATGGCCCGGCGCGTCGCGACGCATGGCGTGGCGATTGGGGGACAACCCGGCCGGGAGGGGGTGGCTGAACGTATTCATCCTATGCCGCCGCCCTTCATCGGCACGATGCAGATTGCAATTTTCCGCTTCTGCCTCGACATCAACATTCCCTCAGTCCATGCTCTATTAAATCAGATTTTGCCTCAATCCGCTTCCGTCTCGGTGGCAACTGGCCCGCAATCGCGCCCCCATCCGATGAAACCGGGATTGGCGAAGTCGCAGTCGTTTGCCTGTCGGCGTTTTCCATAGCGGAAAGGCTGTCCGTCCAGCGTCGTTACGCGGCCGCCGGCCGCGCGCAACACGGCGTCACCGGCGGCCGTATCCCATTCCATCGTGCGCCCGAAGCGCGGGTAGACATCGGCCAGCCCCTCGGCCAGCAGGCAAAACTTGAGCGAGGACCCGATCGACGTGCACTCGCTGATCGCGTTCCTTTGGAGAAAATCGGCTGTTTCGGCGTCGCTGTGCGACCGGCTGGCAACCGCTGTCAAGTTTGTCGGCCGCGGCCGGCAGCGTATTTCCGTCATCTCGGTAACGGCAAAATCGGCGGCCACATGAAACTTGGTGGCCTTGCCGCCTTCGGCAACGTAGCCGACCTGTCGGGCCGGGGCAAAGACCACGCCAGCCACCGGTTCGCCATCTCGGATCAAGGCAATGTTGACCGTGAAATCGCTTCGCCTGTTGATGAATTCCTTGGTGCCGTCGAGCGGATCGACGAGAAAGAAAAGCTGCCCTTCGATTTCGGGCACGATGCCGGCGGCGACGGCCTCTTCGGCAATCACTGGGATTTCGGGAAACGTTCGAGCCAGAATGGCGAGGATAATCTCCTCAGCGCATCGGTCCGCCTCGGTGACGGGCGAGCAGTCCGCCTTTTCGGCAACGTGGATGTCACGCGTGTAAACGTCGAGAATGGCCTTGCCAGCCTCTATCGCGGCTGCCGTGAGCGTGTCTATCATCGCTTCCCTCCGATTGCACCTTTCGCCCCTGGTCGCCGAGGCGGCTCTATTGTTCGCCAAGGTAGTCCTCGATCTCGCTTGCGAGTGTCGTGACCTCCTGGCCCACCGTATGGAGGTGGATTTCCGGTGTCTCCGGGCGCTCGTAGGGCGAACTGATGCCGGTGAAGTTGCGGATCTCGCCGGCAAGCGCCTTCTTGTAAAGGCCCTTGGGATCCCGGCGCGCGCATTCCTCGATCGGGGTGTCGACGAAGATCTCGATGAACTCGCCGGATGCAAACATTTCCCGCGCCATGCGGCGCTCCGAGCGGAACGGCGAGATGAACGAGACGAGCACGATCAGGCCCGCCTCGGTCATCAGCTTGGCGACTTCGGCCACCCGCCGGATGTTCTCCACGCGGTCTTCCTCGGTGAAGCCGAGATCGCGGTTGAGGCCGTGGCGGACGTTGTCGCCGTCGAGCAGGAACGTGTGTTTACCCTTTGAATGCAGCATCTTCTCGACGATGTTGGCGATCGTCGATTTGCCCGAGCCGGAAAAGCCGGTGAACCACAGGACACGCGGTGTTTGGTGGTTGAGGGCCGCGCGCGCGTTCTTGTTGATGTCGAGCGCCTGCCAGTGAACGTTGAGCGCACGGCGAAGCGGAAAGTCGATCATGCCGGCGCCGACCGTGGCGTTGGTGAAGCGATCGATCAGCACGAAATTGCCCGTGGCCCGGTTGGTCCTGTAGCTGTCGAAGGCTATGGGCGCCTGAGTGGAGAGGTTGCAAACGCCGATCTCGTTCATGCGAAGCGACTTTGCCGCTTCCTCGGCGAAGGTGTTGACGTCGATCTGGTGCTTGAGGCTCGTGATCGTCGCGCTGACGCTATCGACTTCGGTGCGCAGAATGTAGCTGCGCCCGGGGAGCATGGGGTCCGGATGAAGCCAGATCACGTGGGCCATGAACTGGTCGGCGACATGCGGCCGGTCCTCGGGCGGGACGAGCATGTTCCCCCGCGAAACCTCCAGTTCGTCCTCCAGCACGAGCGTGACGGACTGTCCCTCGATCGCACGCGGAAGGTTGCCATCGTAGGTGACGATTTCCTTGATCTTGGAAACCTGGCCGGATTTTGCCACCGCGACCGGATCGCCGACGGCTATGCTGCCCGATGCCACCTGGCCGGCGAAGCCGCGAAAGTCGAGGTTCGGGCGCAGGACGAGTTGAACCGGAAAGCGAAACGGCGCGTCGGCAGTCTCGTCTTCGATCGCAATCGTTTCAAGGTGCTCGAGCAACGTTGGCCCGGTGTACCAGGGCATATTGGTCGAACGGTTCGTCATGTTGTCGCCGAAGCGCGCCGAGATCGGAATGGGGGTGATGGTCTGGAAGCCGAGATTCCTGGCGAATTCCTTGTAGTCGGCAACGATGGTATCGAAAACGCGCCGATCAAAGCCGACGAGATCAATCTTGTTGACGGCGAGAAGGACGTGGCGCACCCCGAGCAGCGACGCAATGAAGGAGTGGCGGCGCGTCTGGCGAAGGATACCCTTGCGGCTATCGACAAGCACGACCGCGAGCGCCGCTGTCGATGCGGCGGTGACCATGTTTCGCGTGTATTCCTCATGTCCCGGCGCGTCCGCAACGATGAACTTGCGTCGCGACGTGGCGAAGAAGCGATAGGCGACGTCGATGGTAATGCCCTGTTCCCTTTCGGCCTCGAGGCCGTCGATCAAAAGGGCGAAGTCGATGTCGTTCTGGCTTGCATTGCGTCGCTTGGTATCGCGCTTGATCGCGGCAAGCTGGTCATCGAACAGAAGCTTGCTGTCATAAAGCAAGCGGCCGATAAGGGTTGATTTGCCGTCGTCGACAGAGCCGCAGGTCATGAAACGCAGGAGTGATTTCTTTTCCTGCTTGGCGAGGTAGTCCAGCACCGAGCTGGTAGTCGCGGGTGTGTTGAAGGCCGTCATCAGAAGTACCCCTCCCGCTTTTTCCTCTCCATCGACGCGGCTTCGTCGGCGTCGATCAGGCGGCCGTGCCGCTCCGATGTGCGTGCGGTCAGCATTTCGCGAACAATGTCCTGGAGTGTGGTCGCGCTCGATTCGACCGCCGCGGTGAGCGGATAGCAACCGAGGGTGCGAAACCGCACCATGCGCTCTTCCACCTTCTCGTCATCATGGAGCGGCATGCGGTCGTCATCGACCATGATCAGCATGCCGTCCCGTTCGACGACCGGCCGGCGTGCCGCAAAATAGAGAGGCACAATCGGAATGTTCTCCTTGAGGATGTATTGCCAGATGTCGAGCTCGGTCCAGTTCGACAGGGGAAAGACGCGAATGGTCTCCGAAGGGCCGACACGGGTGTTGTAGCTCTTCCACATCTCCGGTCGCTGGTTCTTTGGGTCCCAAGCGTGCTGGCTGTTGCGAAAGGAAAAAATACGTTCCTTCGCCCTGCTCTTTTCCTCATCCCTGCGCGCACCGCCAAAAGCGGCATCGAAGCCGTACTTGTCGAGCGCCTGGCGCAGCGCCACCGTCTTCATGACGTGCGTGTGCACGTTTGAGCCATGCGTGAACGGATTGATCTTCTGCTCGACGCCGTCGTGGTTGATGTGAACGATCAGGTCGATGCCAAGGTCGGCAGCGGTGCGGTCGCGAAATTCGATCATCTCGCGGAACTTCCACGTCGTGTCGACATGCAGGAACGGGAAGGGCGGCTTTCCCGGATAAAACGCTTTCCTTGCCAGATGCAGCATGACCGAGGAGTCCTTGCCGATCGAATAGAGCATGACCGGCTTCGAAAACGTCGCGGCAACTTCTCGGAATATGTGGATCGCTTCGGCTTCCAGTCTCTGCAAGTGCGTTAAAGACATGGGAAAATACTCCAGGTCGAAGAAATTAGTATATATTAATATGCTAGAAGTATTATCAATATGTGTATCGAGTATTTATAGCGTATAATTCAATTTTTATCATGCATTAATAAGAGGTGTATTGTGGGGCTGTAATATATTTTGTGTCTATTTAAGCATCGCATCTGCTTCCGCTGTTTGGCGAAACACCCAGAGCCGCGAAGTCAGATAGTTCCAGACGAATACGATCGGGACGCTGACAAGCTTGGCGACCGGCGCCGGTATCAGCAATGCAAGGGTCGCGACGATGATGGTCGATATCAGCAGGCCGGTAACCGTCGCGACGACGAATTTGACGGCTTGGACATGGCTGTGGGCGGCGCGGAAGGTCCAGGCGCGATTGAGCATGTAGCTCACCGCAATCCCGCAGGAGTAGGACACCAGGTTCGACGGCAGCGGCGGTAGCCCGACATAGTAGAGCGTGTTGAACAGTGACATGTCGAGCAATGTCGTCAGGGCCCCGACGGCTGCGAAACGGGCAAGCGTTTCGCCGGCGCGCGACCGGGCGCTAATATCTTTTGTTGTCGGCCGCGACATCGTCCCGCCTCCACTCCGGCATCGTGGCCGCCGGTCGCCGGTGTCGGTCGTCGTTGAGCGATGCTTCGATGATGGGTGCGGGACGTCGCTTTGACTGCATGAAAATTCGGCCCACATATTCGCCCATGATACCGAGAAAGATCGCATTCAGCGTGATGGAAAGCAGGAGCAGCATCGTCGTCGTCGCAAAACCGGCCGGCCAGTCCTGCCCGAACAGAAGCTTGCCGACGAGGTAGCCGAGAAGAAGCAGGAGCGTGGCCGTTCCCATCACAAGGCTCGCCATCGAAGCGAGCCGCAGCGGGGTCAAGGAATGGTTGAGAATACCATCCACGGCGAGCGACAACATCGCCCGGAAAGGAAACTTGCTTTCGCCGGCGACCCGCGCCTGGCGGTCGTATTCGAACCCGACCTGCGAGAACCCCATGGCGCTTATCAGCCCGCGCAGGTAGGGCGAGGTATCGTCGACCTTGCGCAACTCGTCGAGAATGCACCGGTCGACGAGCCGGAACTCGCCGGCATTGAGCGGCAGGTCGTCTTCGCTGAGCGCGTTGATACACCAATAGAAAGCGCGCCGGATGCGTGTCGTCACCCACCCATCCTTGAGCGTGCGTCGAATGCCGTAGACAACCTGGTGGCCCTGAAGCCAGAGGTCGACCATGCCGGGAATGAGATGGGGAGGGTCCTGCAGGTCGCAGTCGATCTGAACGGAGCAGTCGCCCGTTGCAGTCTTGTAGGCGACGAGCAGCGAGCGCTGATAGCCGATGTTGCGGCTGAAGCGGATGACCCGAACGGTTGGGTCTTCGCGGGCGATCTCAGTCAGAATATCGAAGGTCTTGTCCGTCGAGTGATTGTCCGTGAAGATGATTTCACGGTCGTACCCGGGAAGGCTCCGGAACATGTCCACGACGGCCTCATGCGTCCGCCGAACATTGGCCTCTTCGTTGTAGGCCGGGACCAGGATCGAGATTTTCGGTCTTTTCTTCATCTCGTCTTCCCACTCTCAGACGGTTTTGCCCGACGCGCGACCGTCGCTTGAGGCAGGCGGAAGGACCGCCCGGTGCCATGCTATGGTGCGGGCAAGCCCCTCGGTCAGCGGCACGCGCGCGCTCCAGCCGAACAAATCCTTGACGCGTGCCGGCGAAGCGCGGAAATCCGGGATGCCTCCGGTCGAGGTCGCTGCTCCAAATTCGATAAGCTCAGGATCGGCTCCGGTATGCTCGACAATCAGTTTGGCGACCTCCCGCATCGACGGGGCGATGCCGGTCGCGATGTTGACGAGCCGTGTTGTGGTTGGAGCATCGGCGACCCGAAACAGCGCCTCCACCACGTCGTCGACGTAAAGCAGATCGCGGCGGTCGCTTGGATGGTGGATCATGCAGCGCTGGCCGGCAAGGCAGCGCTCGATCAAGTTCGGGATCATGAATTGCGTCGATTGCCTTGGGCCGAAGACGAGCGCCAGCCGCGCCGTGATCACGGGGAAGGGCAGTCGGGATTGCAAGCCACCGATGACATGCGTCGCGGCTGTGAGTTCGGCGCCATACGCATTGACCGGTATTTCGCGACTGTCTTCCTCGTAGGGCGCCTGCGCCACGCCGTACTCGGCAAGGGAACCGGTTCTGATGATCTTTCGCGGCGGGTGGCGTGCAGCACTTGCTGCGCCGAGCAAACCGAGCAGCGCGTTCAGATGTTCTCTGATGCCGGCCTTCGCATCGTTCAGTTCCGCTTCCTCCCGTCGCCTTGGCCTGGCGGCGAGATGAAAAACGATCTCCGGCGACACGTCTGCGAGGCAGCGCCTCATGGCGTCTTCGGATTGGAGGTCGAAGTTGTGTCGGATGAACGCACCATCATCGGCGTCGAGCCGGCTGTCTTCGGTGCCGGGCCGCACCACGACATGGACTTCGTGCCCGGCGTCAACGCCGGCACGTGTCATATGCGAACCAATGAAGCCAGCGGCACCGGTTATCAATATTCTCGACATGCGCCTGTTCTCATTTCCGCTTGACCGTTTGGATCCACCCCGTATGTCGGTGCGCTCCCCGGCTCGGGCGATCGGGGAGACGCGTTGGCCGTCCTTAGAAGAAGGAGGCCGGTTGCTGTTCATGCCGCTTGCCGGCGCCTGATTTTGCAAACCGAAGTGCAAAATCTCGGAACGACTGATGGATATGATCCAGGTGTGCCGGTGTCAGGCCGTGGTGGCAAGCAAGCAGAATGCCGCCCCGCATCACGTCGTCGGCGATCGGGTAGCCGCGCGGATCGACCTTGCAAGCGACGCCATTCATGGCCGGCTGGCGCAGGATATTGCCGGTAAATACCGGGCGGGTCTGGATATCGCGTTGCTCCAGGAAAATCTGCATCTCGCGCCGGGTGAAGGGAGCGTCGGCGCGCACGGTCAGAGGGAACGCGAGCCATCCGGTACGCGAGAAGGGCAGCTGCCGCGGCAGCACAAACCAGTCGTCGTATTCCTGGAAGAAGGCCATCTGCTTGGCGAAGTTGCGCTCGCGCGCATCGATGTTCTGTTGCAGCCGATCCAACTGCACGAGCCCGAACGCTGCGCCCATCTCGGACGGTTCAATGTTGAACCCCAGAACTTCGAAAACGAATTTCGCGTCGTAGTCGAAGCCATCGAGATCGATGTTGAAGCGGTTTTCGATGGTTTCCGATTCAACGAAAAGCGAGGACGTGCGACCCCAGGAGCGATAAAGCATCGCCTGGCGCGCCAGCTCATCGTCGTTGACGCAGACCATGCCGCCATTTCCAGCGGCGGTGATGACATGCGAGCCGTAGAAGCTGGTCGTGCTGATGTCGGAACGCGTGCCCGTGCTCTTGTCGCGGATGGTAGCCCCCAGCGTATCGGCACTGTCTTCGATCACCAGCAGCTTATGGGCGTCGGCGATCGCGCGAATGCGATCCCAGTCCGGCAGGTTGCCGATCAGGGACGGGATCATCACAGCCTTCGTCTTCTTGGTGATCATGCGCTCGATGGCGTCACTATCGATGTTGTAGGTGCCCTCAACGACATCGACGAAGGCGGGCAAAAGTCCGGCACGCACGATCGGCGCCACCGTCGTTGCAAAGGTCAATGCGGGGGTGATGACTTCCGAGCCCTTGGGAAGGTCGGCGATCTCGATGGCGAGATGGTTCGCCGACGAGCCGGAGTTCACCATGATGCCGTGCCGTTTCGCAAAGAGCTCGGCAACACGTTCCTGCATCGCCCTGACGGCTTTGCCCATCTGTGTCGATGACCGCAAGACTGCCATGACGGCATCGATCTCTTCCTGGCCGTAAACGGACTGCCCGTAATTAACTCGCATCTTTCCAATCTCCGATGGTGCGCAATGGCATTGGTCTTGCGTCGGGTTCTGCTGCCTGTTTCCAGGCGGCGGCGTACTGCTCCAGTTGAAGCTCTGAAAAAGACCGGATGTTCTTGGGGTCCTTGCGGAAGGCCCTGTACCAGGCGACCGTCGCGGCCACGGCGTCCTGCACATGAAACACCGGCTTCCAGCCAAGTTCGGTGCGCGCCTTGGTGCTGTCGAGCCGCAGGATGGTCGACTCCTGCGGTGCGTTCACCTGCGGTTCGACAATGTATTGCGGTGGCGCCTCGCCCCAATGGCTGACGACCATGTCGGCAAGCGTCCCGACATTCACGGTCGCTTCCTGGTCCGGGCCGAAGTTCCAACCGCCCGCAAAGCGCGTCCTGCCTTTCAGCAGGTGCGCCGCGAGCATCATGTAACCGCGAAGCGGCTCGAAGACGTGCTGCCACGGCCGGATGCTTGCCGGATTGCGCAAGCGCGCGGGGGTACCGCTTTCGACCGAACGCACAAGGTCGGGAACAAGCCGGTCGGCGCCCCAGTCGCCACCACCGATAACGTTGCCAGCGCGCACGCTGACCAGCTGTGGCCCGTTCGGATCGTCGAAGAACGAGGAACGATAGGCTGCGGCAACCAGCTCTGTGCATCCCTTCGACGAGCTGTAGGGGTCGCGCCCGCCCATCGGGTCGTTCTCGCGATAGCCCCAGACCCATTCGCGGTTTTCGTAGCACTTGTCGCTGGTGACGACGACGACGCCCTTCAGCGACTTCATCCGCCGCGCCGCGTCGAGCACGATCGCGGTGCCGACCACATTGGTGGCGTAGGTGTCGACGGGGTTCTCGAACGATGCGCGAACGACCGCTTGCGCAGCCATATGGATGACGAGATCGAAATTCTGGCCTTCGATTGCCTGCGCAACGTCTGCGGCGATCCTGATGTCACCATTATGGCCGTCGATGATATCGCCAAGTGCCGTCGCCAGGAAGAAAGACGGGGTGGACGGCGGCAGGGATAACCCGACCACCGAAGCGCCCAGCCGCCTCAGCCAGAGCGCAAGCCACCCTCCCTTGAAGCCGGTGTGTCCCGTGATCAGAATTCTCTGTCCACGGAACGCCTCGGCAAGGTCCGCCTCGCTTGTGATCCAAGCCATGTCCTACATCCGTACGTGGTGGGTGGAGGGCGCAGCCGGCGTTGCAGCGATGTGGTCGCGTTCAAAGTGCAGCCATGGCGGATCTTCGCTCTCGCACAGGCCGTTCAGGTAGTCACGGTCGCGCACCGTATCCATGGGATGCCAGAAGCCATGGTGTTTGTACGCGAAAAGTTGACCGTCCCTGGCCAGATTGGTCAGCGGCGACATTTCAAGCGGTTCGGAAAGACTCGGAATGTAGTCGAGCACGCCCGGTTCGAAGACGAAGAAGCCGCCGTTGATCCAGGTTTCCTTTTTCTGGACCTTCTCGGTGAATTCGACGACCTGGTCGCCCTCGATCTCGAGGTTGCCGAAGCGCGCCGGGGGCTGAACAGCCGTGACTGTCGCAAGACGGCCGTGCGAGCGATGGAACGCGAGCAGTGCCTCTATGTCGATGTTTCCGACACCGTCCGAGTAGGTCACCATGAACGGTTCGTTGTCGAGCCATTCGCGCAGGCGCAAGAGCCTGCCCCCGGTCATCGTCGACAGGCCGGTATCCACCACCGAGACATTCCAGTCGAGCGGGTGGTTGGGATGCAGAACCATCGAGCCGCTTCCGAGCGCGACGGTGAAATCCGCCGTCGATAGGTGGAAGTTATGGAAAAAGCTCTTGATGGACATGCACTTGTAGCCGCCGGCCACGACGAAGTCGCGATGGCCCCAGTGGCTGTAAATGTCCATGACGTGGAGAATGATGGGCTTGCCACCAATCTCGACCATCGGCTTGGGTATACGCGTGGTTTCCTCGGCAAGGCGTGAGCCAAGCCCTCCCGCAAAGAGAACGACTTTCATAGCGGTCTCCAAGAATATGTATTTGGGATACTGTTGACGTCTTAGGTTTTATTCATGAGCAATCGCGATCCAATGCGCGATGAGGTCGTTTTCAATAACTGATAAAAATGCACGCCAATAAATGCTCGCGCTTAACTGCGCGCCACGGAATATATCTGGATTAGCCCCAGGGTTTCCGTTATGTTAAGTAACCAATATAAAAGAAATACCTTATATTAGGCTTGGCCGCAAGCTCTTTTAAGTGTCAGGTTTATCCTTGCACGCTTGTCCGGATTTTCCCACCTGACGGTGCCGCCGGGGCGCATCACGACCCCGCATGATGATCAGAAGCCGAGTGCGACCGACATCGCTCTCCTCGCTTTCTGAATTTTATACTTCGTCGATTGTTTGTTCGGAGTTTTTATATGACATATTCAGCAAGCGTTTCTACAGAGGAAAAGATTGCGGTTCGGGGAAGATCGGTAGACATTTTCTACTATATCGCGACCGCTCTGTTATTTCTGTTTGTGTTTTACTTTCTGTTCCTCCGCATCATGAACTTCGAGATGCGAAGAGACGAGCAGCTTTATGTGCCTCCGATCCGGTTGCTAAACGACCATGCGCTTTACAGCGACTTTTTCTACAACCACCCGCCAGGTTCGGCATGGTACTTCTACGGCATCGGCAAGCTGGTCGAGCCGAGCCATCTGCTCCTGAGTGGCCGCGTCGGCGTGTTCCTCGCCTGGATCCTTTTTGCTGCGGTGGTCGCCGGCGTCGTTCACGCGTTGACACGCTCGGCATGGGCGACGGTTTGCGTGGTGATCGTTTCCCTGGTGAACGAGCTCTTCCTGACGCAGACGGGGGTCAGCGCCACCAACAACTTTCTGCCTTGGCCATTTGCCTTCCTCGGGCTCAGTCTTTTCCTGTTCGCGTTGCGCAACGAAAGGCACCGTGCAGCGCTTGTGGCGCTCGCCGGCTTCTTCCTGGCACTTGCCGTGAGCTTCAAGTTGAGCGCCGTCGCGTTTATTCCGGCCGTCGCTGTTGCTGCGTTCCTTTTGCCGCGATCGCTGAATCTGAAAGATCGGATCGTCCAGGTCGCGGGGCCGCTGCTGATCGGTGGCCTGGTTGGGGGCGCGCCGATCCTCGTTTATCTTGTCCGTGCCCCTGAGCTCTTCATCGCGCATGTGGTTCGCTACCATACAGGTCCGCATCCGCAGTACTGGCGGCTGATGAGTGGTGACGGGGAGGGGGGCGCAATGTCACTCGCCCAGAAGCTCGCACTCGCCCAGGAGATATGGTTTGCGCCGGCTGTCGCCGTCACGCTTGCAGCGCTTCTGGCTGTCGCCTTCATCGTTTTCGCACGACGCACTGAAACAAGGCGCACTGAAACAGGGCATGCTGAAGATGAAGTGGCCGAACCGCGGGTCCGTATGGGCGAGATTCTGGTGCTGGCGGGCGTGTTGCTTTGCAGCGTCGCCCTGAGCTTTGTGCCGACACCCGGCTTTCCGCAATATTTCGCGCCGCCACTCGTCTGCATCCCTCTGGCCTTGGGGCTCTTGCTCGAGGCACTCGGGCCTGGGGCGCTGCCCATGGCGCGCCCCATCCTGCTGGCGGCGACACTTGTGGTGCTCGCCGTCAACGCCCCCCGCCTCGGCCAATACATCGGCAAGGCGGCGCATCCGCAACAATGGACGGCCATGCGCGTACACGGGCAGGGCCTGACCATTGCGGAGCGGATGCAAGAAGCCGGCGTCAGCGGCAAAGTGGCGACGCTTTCGCCCATCTATCCGCTGGAAGGCGGGCTTGACGTCTATCCCGAACTTGCGACGGGGCCCTTCGCCTATCGCACCGCCGCCATGACCAGTCCCGACTTGGCGAAGTATTACAAGATGACATCGCCGACGACGATCGAAGCGCTGTTCGACAAGGATCCGCCGGCGGCACTTTTGCTTGGCTTCGAAGAGGAACTGGAAAAACCGATGCGCGCCTATGCGGAGAGCCATGGCTATGTGCAATCCGCTGACCTCGGCTTCAAGGATCGGTATGGAACGCCGATCCTGTATCTGAAGCCCGGCACGCCCTGACCCGCATGTGGCCGCCTGTAGGCGGCCCCACGCCTCCAGCGTTTATCAAGTCGACATGCGCGCCGTCGGGGATAGGGCTGCAACCGTCCTTGGCGGCGCAATGACGTTGTCCCATTGCTGGAGGACGGTGGTCGGCGCATAGCGCGCGGCGACCGTGCGTGCGCCCGCGGATCCGATCTTCTGCCGGAGTGCCGCATCATTCGCCAGAAGGTTCATGGCTTCGGCCAGTTGCTCGACATTCTCCGCGGGCAACAGCATGCCGACATCGGGCGTATCGATGATGTCCGACGGCCCCCAGGGGCAATCGAAGGCGATGCTTGCGAGACCTGCCGACATTGCCTCGAGCAGCACGTTGGGAAAGCCCTCGAAGCGGGAACTGAGAACGAAGATATCGCCAGCATCGATCCATTCGACCGGTGATTTCGTCGTGCCGGGCAAGCGAATGCGATCCTGCAAGCCGAGGTGGCGAACCTTTTCTTCGAGCACGCCCCGTTCCGGGCCTTCGCCGAAGATGGTGAGCGTTGTCGCCGGGTTTCGCCTGGCGACATCAGCAAAAGCGTCGATCAGCAGGTCAAACCCTTTCTGTTTATCCAGGCGCCCGACGGCAAGTACCCGCACGCCCCCGCTCTGTGCGCGGACGCCGCCGCGTTGAAGCGTGACAGGGTTCGGGATGATGACCGCTTTGCCTTGCAGCTCCGGTGGCAGCGACTTGGCCGCGGCTTTCGTCTGCATCACCAGCCGATCCGCCATGCGGGCGGCCAGCGGACGCGATAGCCGCCACACCCAGTTCATGGTCTGGGTGTTGAAGTTGTTTCGCTCGGAGAGGATCACCCTGAGGCCGAGGCCGCGCGTGGCCATGACGACCATGATGTTGACCTTCGTCAGGAACGAGATGACCAGATCGGGTGACAATGCGCGCAGCCGCGTGCGCAGCCGCAAGACACGCTCAGCGGTTCTAAGCGCGCGCAAAGACGTGCCGCCGCCGAGTGCTTCGACGCTGATTGCCTTCTCATAGGCAAAGTAGCTGGATGGGCTGGTTGCATTGACGGCAAGGACATGAACCTCGTCGCCGCGCGCGCAGCGATGGTGCGCGAGGATGTTGACGACCTTTTCCGCGCCGCCTGCCTCAAGCCCCGAAAGCACGAATACAATCCGCAAGGGCGGCTCCTGTCTCAATTGCGCCGAGCGCACGATCTCGCTGCCCGTGCCTTGGCCCAACCGCCTGTCGTCAATGTGCCGGAGCGCTGTGTCGTGTGCGCGCGGCTCACGAGACAGCGCTCATCCAGCCATGGGTCAGGGCGAAATGGACAATTTGTGCCCGCGTGTGGAGCTGCAGCTTCTCCGTCGCGCGGGCCTTGTACGTTTCGATGGACTTGACGCTCACATTTGTGCGCGCCCCGATCTCTTTGTTGGAGTAACCGAGTGCGACGAGGCGCAGGACGTCTTGCTCTCGGCGTGTAAGTCCGGGCACGCCCGCCGCCCGCATGGCACGTGATCCGACGCCTGGAGCCGCGCGGGTCAGCTCCTGGGCCGTCGGCGGATCCAGATACAACCCGCCGAGCGTGACTGAACGCACGGCAAGCAGCAGATGTTCCGGTGCGGAGCATTTCTGGATAAAGCCTTTGACGCCGATTTGAAGCGCCTGCTGCGCATAGGTTCGTTCCTGGTAGAGCGTCATGACCACGACATAGGTCGAAAGCTTCTGCTTGAGAATTTCCTCGGCCAGCGACAGACCGCTCATATCGGGAAGGGAAATGTCGATGACCGATACGTCCGGGCTCGTTTCCCTGATCAGGGCGAGCGCATCTGCGCCTGTTGCAGCAGCGCCGACGCAGACGATATCGTTTGTCGCTGCGATGGTTGCGCGGGCGCCGACGATGACGAGCGGATGGTCGTCGACGATGACTGTGCGTATCGGCGTCGTCATGATGCACACCTGCCCGGACGCGTCCCTGCCGGGGCGAGTAGGCGGCGTCCTACGGCAAGCGAAGCTTGGCCGGAAACGCAGCCGCTGACCGTCGTGCACCGGAAATGCGGTGTCGTTGATCGCCAAGTGATGTGATCTGCTATTCTTCGGGTTCCACGCATATCAAAAGGCCCGCGGAAGAAGTGCTTGTGATTGGATTGTCTTAAGTCGAGAAATGCAATTCTTGATTGTATATTTTACGAAATCGAAAGAATGTCTCTGAAAGTTTGAATGCTATCACATGCTTGCCATTGGTCAACGCGCCGATATCAGGGACTTTGAACTGTCGCGCGCATTGGATTGGGCCTCGCTTTCATTGCCATTCGCGCGATAACCTTTTCCGCTCAGCATTCCCGTTCCCCGCGTTCTGCGAAGCGGCGCCGGGTCAAAAATTCCTCAGAAAGTTGGAGTATCGTCTTTCGATCTTGTGCAATGTGTATTCGCTTTCGATACGATCACGGGCGAGGTGGGCGTAGCGGGCATATTCCTTTGGCGAAAGGTCAAGCACCTTTCGCATGGCGTCGGCGAAGGCTTCCGGGTCGCGGGCAGGCACGACAAATCCGGCGTTGCCGGCGACCTCAGCTGCGTCCCCGACGTCAGTGGCCACCACCATCTTCGCGTAACTCATCGCCTCGGCGACGACGTTGGGGAAGCCTTCCGTTCTCGACGATAGCGCGAGGATGTCAATGTTGCGGTAGAAATCCTCCATGTCCGCCACCTCGCCCCTGAGCTCGATGGCTTCATTCGGCAGACCTGAATCCGAGATCAGCCGGACGACTTCCGGATTGTCCCAGGCCAGTCCCCGCCCGGCCGCAAGGAAACGCGTGTCCGGGTGCGTCCGCAAGACGGAGGCTGCGGCCCGAAAAAAGGTGGCGTGATCTTTCTGCGGGTGGAAGCGCGCAACGATACCGATCCGGCGCGGCGGCGCCTCGTGGCCGCCGGCAACGGCTGGAATTTCGAAGCCGTTGGGAATGACCACCGAATTCAGGTCGCGGTAGCCATAGGCGCGATGCATTTCGCGCGCTCGGGACGAGTTGTAGATGATGCCGGATGCAGAACCGGACAACACTTTGGCAGCGGCAATCGCGAGGTGAGAGCTTCTCGACAGCGAACCGACGTCATCCAGTGACTGGCGAACGTTCCAGATGACCGGCGTCGCACAGCGCGCGAGCTTGGCTGCGACCGTTCCGACCACCATTGCATGGTACATCCAGCACAGCATGGCGCTCGGTTTTTCCTGGCGGATGATCTGGGAGAGCCTCATCGTGCCTTGAACGATCGCCGGCAACGAGCGCGCGCCGAGTGCCACGTACTCGACGCGTGGATTGTCCGCAAGATTCCGGTTTCGCGCCGACACGTCCAGCAGCGACACGACCAGAACGCGTTCGTCCGGTGAAGCCTTGAGCAGGCGCGCAAGCATTGTTTCAGCTCCGGCGCTTGCGCTGAAATTGGTGATCAAGTGCAAAATCATACCATGGATCCGAAGTTGCGCCGCAGCCTGGGCCTTCCTCCGCATTCTCTCGACTGGTCCGCAGCGTCACACCCGGTGTGTTTCACTGCTCCTGCCACGAGCATTAAGCCCCGTCGCGCGGTCTGCACGCCAGGATATCAATTCTCCATTGCCTCTGTCTTGGAAGGCACATCGGACGCTATCATTTCTAAAATGTGTTCGTTCTCTAAATATGCTATCGAGGGCAGGACCCTAGAAAAGCAGTGGTTTCACGATACAACGACTAACACTGTCATGCAATTATTCTCTTGCAGTATAGGCCACGTCTGAAATAGCATCCCTCCATATCATACTTGAAATACTTTAATATCGCCCGCACGGGTTATTTCTTCCCTTGGTTGTGCTCTGGCGCACTTTTGTATTTGAGAAAGATAATGCGTTTTGTTCTGGTTGGTGCCGTAGAAGGTTCCCGAGTGGCTCTTGATGCCCTTCTGTCGAAAGGGATGTTGCCCTCACTGGTCATCACATTGCCACCTGAGGCTGCGGACCGGCATTCGGATTTTGCCGATTTGACGACGCCGGCACGTGCGGCCGGGAGCGCGGTCTTCCACACGACCAACGTGAATGCGGACGAAACGCTGGAGGCGATGCGGGCGATCGCGCCGGACCTCGTCCTGGTTCTCGGCTGGTCCCAGATCTGCCGCCACGCATTTCGCGCCATCCCCCGTCTCGGGGTTATCGGCTTTCATCCGTCGGCGCTTCCGCGGCTGCGAGGTCGTGGGGTTATTCCTTGGACGATCCTCCTCGACGAGAAAACCACGGGTTCGTCGCTCTTCTGGATCGACGAAGGCACGGATTCCGGCCCTATCATCCTGCAGAGGCTTTTCCCGCTTGCGCCGGACGAGACGGCCGCCAGTCTTTACGAGAAGCATGTGCGCAATCTGGCGGAAATGGTTCCGCAAGCCGTCGCACTGGCGACGGCGGGAGAGGCGCCTCGGGTCGAGCAGGATCACAATCTGGCAAGCTACTGCGCAAAGCGCGTGATGGAGGATGGCCTGATTGATTGGCAGCGTCCGGCGGCGGAAAACCTGCGCCTGATCCGTGCGGTCGGGGAGCCCTATCCAGGCGCCTTCGGCCGCCAGGACGGAAGGCTCGTTCATATCGACGCGGCGCGCAGCTTTGCCGACTCCTTTCGCTATATAGGCCTTCCCGGGCAGGTGCAGGCGCATACGCCGGACGGGTTTACCGTCATGTGCGGCGACCGCGAATGCATTGAAGTCACCGCCTGGCGCACGGCGGACGGCCGACGCCCCGCTGTGCATAGTAAATTGGGAACGTAAGACAGCCGGAACTGGATGTTCGGATTGCCGCGCGCCTGGTTTGGTACACACGAATGAAGATCTTGGCTCCTCGTTTTTTAGGAGAATGCGTGCATGGCACAAAGGTCGCTCAATATCCTCGTCTCTTCCGCCGGCAGGCGTGTCGGCCTGATTGAGTGTTTTCGCGGGGCAGCGCGAGCGCTTGAGATCGACCTCAAGGTTTTTGCCTGCGACCTCGATCCGGATTTGAGTGCAGCTTGCGCCGTCGCCGACAGGGCCTTCACCGCGCCGCCCTACGATCACCCGGAATTTGCATCGCGCCTTGCCGGATTTGCGCGCGAGCATGACATCAGGCTCATCGTTCCGACGATCGACCCGGAACTGTTGCCGCTCGCAGCCGCGGTCGATGACTTCGCCCACGCCGGATGTCACGTGCATGTCAGCGCCCCAACGGTCATTGATGTCGTCCGCGACAAGCTCCAGACGATGCGCGTCCTGGAGGCTGCGGCCGTTCCCGTCCCTCGAACCGGAATGCTGGAAGAGGTTCGCGACGAACTGGCGCACTGGCACTGGCCACTCTTCCTGAAGCCTAATGCCGGAAGCGCCAGCCGGTTGATCAGCGTCGTGCGCTCGCAAGCGGATTTGCCCGACAGTACCTCTGAGCCAATGATCCTGCAGCAATACCTCGACGGTCCGGAGCATACGGTCAATGCTTTCGTCGATGCCGGTGGCAAGCTCGTCTCGGTGATCTCGCATCGACGTCTGCGTATACGGGCAGGGGAGGTTGAAAAAGGCGTCACCGAACGCCATCCCCTCCATCGCGCCATGGCGGAGGGCATCGTGCGGGCGTTGCCGGCTTTGCGCGGGGTATTCTGTTTTCAGGTGATCGATGATCGAAAGACGGGTCCGCGCGTGATCGAAATCAATGCCCGCTTCGGTGGGGGGTATCCGCTGGTGGACCACGCCGGAGCGACGTTTGCACGCTTTCTGCTTGAGGAAGTGGCGGGATTGCCGAGCACGGCGCACGACAACTGGCGCGAGGGTGTGTTGATGTTGCGTTACGACGCCGCGGTCTTCAGGGGGTAGCGGACATGTCCGCAAACGAGCGGGTGCTTGTCTTTGACTTGGACGACACGCTGTATCTGGAGCGCGATTTTGTCGCGAGCGGTTTTAAGGCGGTCGATGCCTGGCTGGCCAGCCATGTCGGCGCCGAAGGATTCGAGGGATATTGCCAGGCCGCGGCCGCCACTGGACACAGTGGGCGCGTCTTCGACATGGCGCTGGCCGCCATGGGCCTTGATGCCGACGACGCGTTGGTCTCGCAACTCGTGGCCGTTTACCGTGGGCACGAGCCAGGCATTGCGCTTGCAGGTGATGCACGTCGCTACCTGGACCGCCCGCGCATCGGTCGACGTGCGATCATCACCGACGGGCCCGCCGCGACACAGCAGGCCAAGGTGCGAGCACTGGGGCTTGAAGCCCTTACTGACCTCGTGATCTACACCGATCTTTGGGGACGCGACTTCTGGAAGCCGCACACGAGGGCTTACGAAACGGTCGAGACGTGGGCGGCGGTCAGTCCTGACCATCTCGTCTACATCGCCGACAACCCGATGAAGGATTTTGTCACGCCGCGCCGTCGCGGATGGCGAACCGTGATGGTCGCTCGCAAGGAGCGAATTCATCATGTGACAGCGCCAGACGGCGCACACGAGGCGGAAACGCGGATCAGCGATCTCGACGCGTTGGAGGACGCATTGCGGGCGCTCGCCTTTGGCGAAGCATTCTCCCGATGAAGTTTGGCAAGCCAGCCTGCTGAGGGATGTCAGGAGCGGATGGGGTGGGCGGCCGCGGAGCGCGCATGTAAATCCGCGGCCGCCTCAATCTTATGCGAAAGTGAAGTCTGCGGCGCTGAAGTTGGCTGCCGACAGCGTTCCGTTCGGATCGTCGACGACGATGTTGAAGGCGTGGCCAGCCGAATCCTGGGCCTTCAGGATCACGTCGCCGCTCGGGTCGTCATACGCAAACACCGTGCCGGGGCCACCAGTGTTGGCATAGCGGGTGATGCCGAGCTTCTCCAGAACGATACGATCGAGGCCATCCTGGAAGTCCATGATCGTGTCCTGGCCGACCAGCGCACCTGCGCCCTTGAGCACAAAGCGGTCGGCGTCGGCGCCACCCCAGAGGAAATCGGAACCACTCTCGCCGATGAGCGTGTCCCTGCCGGCATCGCCGCGGATCGTGTCGTTGCCGTTGCCGCCGTAGAACAGATCATCGCCATCGCCGCCATTCAGCGTGTCGTTGCCGTCTTCGCCGCTGATGCTGTCGTTGCCGCCGTCGCCATAGACGAGATCGTCGCCAGCGCCGACGCTGATCCGGTCGACACCTGCGCCGCCATGGGCTTCATCGCGGCCACTCTCGGAATCGAGGATGTCGTTGCCGTCACCGCCGTCGAGATAGTTGTCGCCGTCGCCGCCATCGACCCGGTCATCGCCGATACCGCCGTAGACGTGGTCGTTGCCGGACTGGCCCTTCAGGGCGTCATTGCCGCCTTCGCCGTAGATGTAGTCATCGCCGGCACCGCCACCAACGGCCTGTGTCGTCACCTTGCCGGTTGCCGGGTTGATGCGGTTGACGAAACCGTCATCGCCGTCGCCGGCGTAGATGATGTCATTGCCGGCTCCGCCATCGATGTACTCTTCGCCAGCGCCGCCATAGAAGGTGTCGTTGCCGGCGCCGCCGAGCATGGTGTCGTGACCATCGCCGCCTTCGAGAGTGTCGTCGCCGTCCTCGCCGTCGAAAATGTCGTTGCCAAGGCCGCCGATGAAGCGGTCGTTACCGAGTCCGCCGTCGAAGGAATCGTTGCCGGCGCCGCCTTCAGCATAGTCGTCACCCGGGCCAGCCTTGAAGAAGTCGTTGCCGTCGCCACCGTACATCCGGTCGTTGCCATCTCCTCCGTCGAGATAGTCATCACCGGCATAGCCCCAAAGGCTATCGTCGCCGCCATATCCGTAAATCGTGTCAGCTACGTTCGTTCCATAAAGCGTGTCAGCTACGGGTCTTCCCTTAACGATCATGTTTCCATCCTTTATTAGTGGGGCAGAATACGCGCCGTTGCTTTTACCGACCGCCTTGCAAGAACAGCAAGCGACCGGAGCGTGTGAAAACTGTGACCTGTCGCGTTATATGGTGGGGGCATAAAATAGCATCTATAAGCAACCGCTACAACAGATGTATAGTATCTACTCAACCTCCGGCACGTTGACATCAGGCAAGACTTCCATCGATACGGCCCCACTCAAAATCTTAGAACCGGTGTCGTTAAAGCATGGCAGATAAGAGAATCAGAGACGGTAATCTACGTTCTGCGTTTCGGCGCAGCATGATCGACCTCGGCTTGTTTTCGACGGTCGTCAACGTTCTGGCGCTCACGTCGCCGCTGTTTTTGATCCAAGTTTATGATCGAGTTTTGCCGTCATCGAGCCTCGAGACGCTCGTTTATTTGACGATCATCGCCTTCCTCGCCTTCGCGTTTCTCGGATTGATTGATGTGATTCGCGCGATTTATGCGGTTCGAATGGCCGCCAAGCTCGACTATGAGCTTGGACCTGCCGCGTTTTCGAGCGTGCTCAAGGCATCCGGCCGGGAGCCCGGAGACATACAGCCGCTGCGTGATCTTGCGACCATCAGGGGCTTCGTCGCGTCGCGCGGCACGCCGGTTCTCTTCGACTTGCCCTTCTCGCCCCTGTTTGCGGCCCTCCTCTACCTGCTGCATCCGCTCCTGTTCGTGATGACCACAATCGGTGCGATCGCCATCATCTCGTTGGTCTTCCTCAATCAGTACATGAACAAGCGGGCAGCGCAGTTTGCCCAGGAGCGCATCACCAGCGCCAATCTGACGGCGCAGATGTTCAGTCGCAGCGCCGAGACGGTGCGTGCCATGGGCATGACGGCGAATGTCGGCGAAGTCTGGGGACGTCAGTTTGCCGCGGCGACGGCTGCGTCTGACGGCAACCTTGTCGTCAACGCCGTCTTTGGTGGCGTGTCGCGATCGGTCAGGATGATCCTGCAGATGGCGATACTGGCCGTCGGGGCCACCCTTGTCCTCAAAGGGCAGATGACCGCCGGCATGATCTTCGCATCCTCGATCATGTCCGGTCGTGCGCTGCAGCCGCTTGATCAGCTGGTGGGCATCTGGAAGCAGGCGATGGAGGCACGTGCTGCTTGGTCACGGTTCGAAAAGGTGATCGAGGCAGAGAACGTCGACAGCCGCAAGCTTCGCCTCCCGGATCCGGTTGGCCATCTTGCCGTGCGCGACCTCCTTTACGTGTCACCGGATGCCGGAACCGATCCGGAGCCAATCCTGAAACGGCTGAATTTCACCATTGCCGCGGGCGAAAGCGTTGCCGTCGTTGGGCCGAGCCGGGCGGGGAAGTCCACGCTCGCACGCCTCCTGACCGGCGCAGTGGCGCCGACGGCGGGGTCTATCAGCATCGACGGAGCGGATCTGAGAACCTGGGATCCCGAGCAACTGGGCCAACTGGTTGGTTATCTCGCGCAGGACGTTCAACTGCTGCCTGGAACGATCGCTGCCAACATCTCCCGCTTTGAGCCGGACGCCGCCGATGACAAGGTCGTCGCCGCCGCGCGTTCCGCCCATGCCAACGACCTCATCCTGTCGCAGCCCAAGGGCTACCAGACGGTGATCGGACCGGGCTCCAGCAACCTCTCTGGCGGCGAGCGCCAGCGTGTCGGGCTTGCACGCGCCTTCTACGGAGCGCCGCGCCTTCTGGTGCTCGATGAACCGAATGCAAATCTCGACAGTGAAGGGGAGGCGGCACTCGGACGGGCGTTGGTGGAGGCCAAGAGACGCGGTGTGACAGTCGTCATTGTCACCCATCGGATGTCGATTGCGACCACCTGTGACAGGATCCTGGTGATGAAGGGCGGACGGATTGAGGACTTTGGCCCGACGGACGAGGTGACGCGTCGCGCCCAATCCGAACGCGCAGAGAGGATCGCCAGGGCCTCCGCCAATCGGCCGCAGGGCGTTACGGTCGCCAACATCTCGACCTTCGTGCCGGGCAGAACCGGTGATCGTCCATGAGCGTGGTCAACGCCCGGCGCTCGTGGAGAGAGACGATCGTGACCGACACCGGGTCGGTCGCGCGGTTTGGCTATGGCGCGCTTTTCCTCATTCTTGCCGGGTTCGGCTATTGGGCGGCGACAGCCCCGCTATCAGGGGCGGCGGTCGCCGCCGGCACGATTACGGCTACCGGCCGGAACGTTCTTGTCCAGCACCTTGAAGGCGGCATCGTCAGCGAGATTGCGGTTCGCGAAGGCGATGCCGTCAAGAGGGGGCAAACACTTGTCGTGCTCGACGACACCGTCGCACGCACCCAACTCAACCGGCTCGCAAAACAATGGGTTGCGCTGAAGGCGCGGGAGGCGCGCCTCGCCGCAGAGCGCGATGGAAGGCGGGAGCTAACGATCGCCATCGGCAATGCACCCGCAACCATGTCTGCTGCAAGCCGCGACCTGACCGAAGAGCAGGTCAAGGAATTTGAGAGCCGGCTTGCCCGCTTCACGTCGGAAACCGTCATCCTCCAGCAAAGGGTGGAGAGCCTGAACGATGGGCTTGAGGGCCTTTCGGCGCAAAAGGTTGCCGTCGAGAAGCAAACCCAGATTGTGCGCAGCGAGGCGGAACGGAAGTTCAACCTTCTCGAAAAGGGGCTGACGAACCGCACCGAATACACCCAGCTTCTAAGGGTCGAGGCGGATCTGCTTGGACAGGTCGGCATGCTGCAGGCTGAGGCGTCGTCGAGCCGAACGCAGGTTGCCGAGGCGCGAGAACAGATCGAGCGGCTGAAGACGCAGCGAGTCGAGCAGGCAGTGACCGCCATGAACGAGGTGAAAACCGGGCTCGCTGATATCGAGGAGCAGGTATCGGCGGCACGCCGGGTACTCGAGCGGACGACCGTCACGGCACCGGTGGACGGCGTCGTCGTCGCTTCGGTCTACAACGCCGTCGGCAGCGTGGTCGGTCCGGGAGAGAAGATCATGGAAATCCTGCCGACCGGCGATCTCGTCGTCGATGCGCGTATCCATCCGCAGGATATCGACGTTGTCCACGTCGGTCAGCCGGCCAGGGTGCGTCTTTCCGCCTTGAACGCCAGCCTCACGCCTGAGGTCTCGGCAACGGTTGCCCATGTTTCGGCCGATCGGCTGAGCGACCCGGCGACCCGCGAACCCTATTACAGAGCGGTGCTACGCCTCGACATGCCTTTGCCGGCGGGCTTGCGCATGGACCAGTTGCATCCGGGTATGCCGATCGACGCGTTCATCGAGATCGGCGACCGGACATTCCTTGAGTATCTGGTCAAGCCGATCGCGGATTCATATCGGCGTGCCTTCGCCGGAGAATGATCGGCATAAGCCGCCAGCAAAGGCGGGACTCGAGGAACGCCTGCCGCCTCCTCTTCTCTGAGCGACGGTAAAATAGCGTCGTGGTCACCCCTGCAATAGCGACGAAGTCTGTCGATTTCATTGTTGGATTTTCAAAGTATATTCTGGGGATGATCTAATTAAATCATAAGAGTATGGAATTTATGACTCTTGTTGCTTTTTAAGCGCTCTGAAACGAATGTATAAAGCTATTTTTGTCCGTTGTACATTGCGGCTCCATTGGCGGTGCGCTTTCAATGATTAATCCGTTTGGGTTAGGTATATATCCTTGGTAATACTATTCAGTTCTAAGTTAATTAGTTAATTTTGCGTGAATAAAACAAAGAGATAATTTACACCCGGTATTCGGCGTGCCACAGTTTTGGGGAAATTCGCTTATCCTATTGCCAGTACGAATACATAGATCAGTACATAAGTGAAATAAATTTCAGGTAACTTAGTATGAATTCATAGGTATCCGAAGTTTATTCCGAACAAATCAATCGGGACAGAGATTGTCTCAGTGCATCGTTCGTCCGTCCGGTCTCGGCGCGGCGGCCGGACGACGTTCTATTGATCGAAGGGTGTCGCATGCATCGCAACGAGGTCGCTGCCCAGCCCACTCAAGCCGTTGCCCCAGCTCAGCCATTGCCGGCGAGATATTGGGCTCGGTTCGTCAACATCCTCACCTGGTTTGCGGCCGTCGGACGCGCCCTTTCGCGCCTGGCGGCACGGACGGCGGTATCGTCGGTCAAACAGGTTCGCCGCTCGCGCAGGCTCTATGTCATGGATATCGCTTCGGCGTCACTGGCGCTCGTGGCAGCCTTTTTCCTGCGCTATGGCTTCGACGCCATGTCCTCAAGGCCCGAGCTCATCTGGGCCTTGGCGACGACCGGTCCCCAATACATCCTCGCATGCGCGCTCGCCTTCCCTGTTGCGGGATTGTACGGGCGGGACTGGCGCTACTGCTCGGTGTCGGACCTGCGTTCGATCCTGCAAGCCGTGGTGATCAGTTCGGCGGCGCTCGTGTTGATGTCGTTCTTCGCGAACCGTCTCCAGGACATGCCCCGAAGCGTCGTGCCGCTCGAAGCGTTGCTCCTCACCGCGTTCCTTTCCGCATCGCGCCTGAGTTTCCGGCTGGACGAACTGGCGTTGCGGCCGACACGGCGGCAACCGATTGCAGAAGACAACGGCGACCTGATCCCGACCCTGCTCGTGGGCAGCGGTCACGCGGCGGATCTCTATCTAAGGGCACTTCGCCGCGATCCGCACTGCAATCACAAACCGGTCGGCTGCCTGGAGGCGACGCCCGAGCATACGGACATGACGCTCCGCGGGATCCCAATTCTTGGCGCCCTTGCCGATTTTGACCGCGTGGTCCGTGAACTTTCTGAGAGTGGGCAGGCGCCGCGTCATCTGGTCTTCACCGAAGCGCTTTCGACCTTTGGAGAAGGCGCCGAGGACGTGATGCGGCGTGCGGAAGCGCGTGGCATGACCGTATCGCGCTTGACCCAGATCACGGAACTCAAGAGTGCCAAGCAGGAAAGCCGCTTCGAGCTTCGTTCGATCGAATTGACCGACCTTCTTGAGCGCCCGCAGGCCGCACTCGATAACGAAGCCATTCTTCGCCTGGTGCGCGGTCGGCGTGTTTTGATTACCGGTGCGGGCGGTTCGATCGGCAGCGAACTCACGTTGCAGGTGGCTGCGCGTGAGCCGGCGGAACTCATCCTGGTCGAGAACTGTGAATACAATCTCTATGCGATCGATATGGAGCTTGGCGAGCGCTATCCGGGCGTCAAGCGGACGGCCAATCTGTGCAACGTGCGCCGGGCCAATCGCGTCAACGACGTCTTTGCGAGATACCGGCCCGAACTCGTCTTCCACGCCGCAGCCCTGAAGCATGTGCCGATGGTGGAGCTCAATCCGTGCGAAGGCGTGCTGACCAATGTCATCGGCACCATGAACGTCGCAAACGCTGCCCGTCGCTTCAAGGTGCAGGCGATGGTGCAGGTGTCGACCGACAAGGTGGTCAACCCCACCAGCGTGATGGGCGGTACCAAGCGGCTGGCTGAACTCTATTGCCAGGCGTTGGACCTGCACTGCCTCAAGAAGGGCTCGGGCCCGAGGTTCATGACCGTCCGGTTCGGCAACGTGCTCGGTTCCAGTGGCTCCCTCATTCCGCTGTTCAAGCGGCAGATCGCCAAGGGTGGTCCGCTGACGGTCACCGATCCGCGGATGACGCGTTTCTTCATGACCATTCGCGAAGCAGTCGAATTGACGCTGCAAGCTTCGGCCTATGGGTTGGAAGGCGATATCGGCAAGGGCGAGATTTTCGTTCTGGACATGAATGAACCGATCAAGATCATCGATATAGCCAAGCGCATGATCCGGCTTGCAGGCCTGACACCGGGCAAGGATATCGATATTGAGATCATTGGCTTACGGCCTGGTGAAAAGCTCTATGAAGAGCTGTTCGACAGCAACGAGCAGCGCATCACGTCGCCTATCCCCGGTGTGCTCGGTGCAATCCCGAATGCCGTGCCTCTTTCGACGCTGAAGGAGATGTTTGCTCGCCTGAAGCTCTTTGCTGAGCTTGGCGACCAGGCGATGGTCTTTGCCATTATGAACAGCCTCATCCCGGGCTTTGACAAGCATTCAACGGAAGGCACGACGGCTCCGTTCGACGGTGAAGACACGGCCCTTGATGCCGAGGGCGCCCATCTCTCCGAGGACGTGCTGCAAGCTGCACTGTCAAGTCTGAGACGGGGACCACCGTCGACACCGATGCCGATGTGAGCATTTCCGGTCTTGCAAACGCTTGTATGGAGCAGTGGATGTTGATCGATGCGAGCGACTATCCTGCGACCAGGCCACCTGCGCAGTCGTGGAGCGTGGGGGCGGCACGGGGCGCAACGGATATTTCCGGTACCGCTCCGAAGCAGCGCATTGCCGTGCTCTCCAGCTACAGTCGCTCCCTCACCAATTTTCGCCTGGAGCTTCTGCGACGCCTGGTCGAAGCCGGGCATTCGGTGGTGGCCTTCGGTCCCGAAGAGGACGAGGAGGTTGTCAGTCAGCTTGCAGCCATCGGGGTCGAGTTCGCATGCACGCCTATGGCGCGAGCGGGGCTAAACCCGTTCACCGATCTCGCAACGCTGTGGTCCTATTGGCGGCTGCTTCGGGCGCGCAAGATCGATGTCGTAATTCCGTATACGATGAAGCCGATTGTCTACGGCGGCATCGCGGCGCGCCTGGCGGGCGTCAAAAGGCGGTACTTTCTCGTCACAGGGCTTGGACACGTCTATTCCGAAGCTGCGAGCAAGCGGTGGCTCGGCCGCCGTGTCAAACAGATCAGCATTCTGCTGTATCGACAGGCGCTCAAGGGTGCGGCCGGGGTCTTTGCCTACAATCGCGCGGATTCGGAAGACATCGCCAGTTGTGGGCTGATTTCCGATCTGAAGGATCTGACGTTGGTGCCGGGCTCGGGGGTTGATCTCGACCATTATGCCTTTTCGCGCCCCCCGACCGGGCGGCCGGTCTTCCTGCTCATCGCCCGGTTGCTGAAGGACAAGGGGATTATCGAATACGCCGAGGCCGCGCGCCTGGTGCGCGAGCAATATCCGGAGGCGGAGTTCCGCGTTCTGGGGCAATTCGATCCCAGCCCGGCTGCGATTTCGTCCGAAGCTCTGGCAAGCTGGGTTACGGACGGGAGCTTGACCTATCTCGGGGAAACGACCGACGTTCGCCCTCATCTTGCCGCCTGCAGCGTGTTCGTCTTGCCTTCCTACTACCGTGAGGGCATTCCGCGCAGCATTCTGGAGGCGATGTCGACGGGACGGGCAATCGTCACCACGGATCTGCCGGGCTGCGACGAGACGGTCGTGGACGGCACCAACGGTTATCTCGTCGAGCCGCGCAATGCCAGGCAGCTGGCCGACGTATTGTGCCGCTTCCTCAAGGCGCCCTCTCTTGTCACGGAAATGGGGCTCAGGTCTCGCGACCTGGCGCAGTCAAAATTCGATGTGCATGCAGTCAACAAGCTTCTTCTCGACCGCATGGCATTGATCTGAGGGCTCGATCCTGACGTTCCGACAATCGTAATGGCGCGCGAGCTAGTGAAGAGCTGCGGCATGCGATGGTCTCCGTCCGTCCCGCCTGCGAACATCTTGTTAGGAAACGAACAAATCGCAATATTAAACGTATATATCACTTGTTGTTGTTGAAGTGATCATAGCTATGCATAATTCCTTCGAAGAATATTTGGGGCGATTGTCTTACGATGGCGGGCAGCGTCGTTCATATCATCAACGACCTCAATGGAAACGGTGGCGCCGAGCGCTTGGTTGTGGAGATGGCTCAGCGGCAAACCCGCTTTTCGGCAACCGTAATCGTCTGGAAGGGTGCCAACAACGAACTGCTCGATGACGCAGCATTTTCCGCGGTGACCATAATAGCGGTGAAGCTGTCGAGCCCGAGGTCCATCCGTGCAGCATGGAACGCCATGCGGGCGGCGGATCTGGTTCACGTCCACCTTTTTCCATCGCTCTATTTCTGCGCGCTCCTGCCATTCCGTAAGATCTACACCGAGCACAACACGTGGAACCGCCGCAGGGCGAGGCGGTGGTTGCGCGGTATCGAACGGTGGATCTACGGCCGCTATGATTGCATCGCGGCGATCAGCGAACCAGTCCGCGAGTATTTGTCGGAGTGGCTGACGCCGACGGCGGCGAAAATCCATATCATCGAAAATGGCGTTTGCCTGGAGCGCTTTGCATCGGCGCGAAACCGTGGCCCAAGGGCGGATGGTCGGTTCTATATCGGTATGGTCGGAAGCTTCACCGACAAGAAGGACCAGGAGACGATCGTACGCGTGTTGCCCCGTCTGCCAGAGAATGTTCACGCGGTTTTTGCCGGCGTTGGCAGCCGCCGCCCCGTCGTTGAGGAACTGGCCAGGGCCTTGGGCGTTTGCGATCGGGTCCATTTTTCCGGCTTGGTCCGCGATATCCCGGGTTTCCTCGACCGCCTCGATCTCTACGTTCAATCCTCCCACTGGGAAGGTTTCGGAGTGGCCGTGGTCGAAGCGATGGCTGCGAGCCTGCCTATTCTGGTCAGTGACGTTGGCGGGCTTGCAGTCGTTGTCGACAATGACGACTATCGATTTCCGGCCAAGAACGAAACGCACTTGGCCGACCGCATTCGCGAGCTTGCGCAAAACGAGGAAAAGTACGACGACGCAGTGGCCTATGCCCGACGCCGGGCGCAATGCTTCTCAATCGACCGCACCGTCGCGGCCTACGAGGATCTCTATGATCTGATCAAGCTGGAGCCGCGGGCGCAGATCGCCGCCGGTACGGGTGCTGGTGCCCGGCGGTGCCGCAGTCCCTCGCGCACGTTATAGGGCCGTCGAGGCGTGTCGCTCGATAAGGCCATTCGGCGAAAATTGATCGAAAGGAACTTGGATTCTCCAAAGGAGTTGATATCATTATCCAATTGTTTTCGAATATAATGAAATTATCTGTTGTTGTTTTCACGTTTTGGAAGCCGATGACGGCCATTATCACCACAAGATCGTAGTAACAGCGCTGAGCCTTGCCTCCGCGAGGAGGGCATATATGAGGCATCGGCAGCACGCGTGGGTGCTAGGGCCAGCAGACGCAATTGCTAAGGTATCTGACGATGGTGATGAGTGCCCGGCAATATTATTCGGGAACTGGCGGCGCGGCAGACTACACCCGCGAGTCCGAGTTTTTTGCAAAGCTGAAGATGCGCAACGGCACCTTCAAGCTGACGCAACCTTCCCGCTTTCGCGAGCTCGAAACCGCCTTCAGGCCGGTGCTTGCGGAGCGGGCGGCTCAGTTGCGCGATGTGCTTGATGTCGGCGTTTCCACCGGGGTAACCACGGTCGAGTTGCTCCGTTACCTGGAAGCCTGCGGTTCGACGCCGAAGATCACGGCCACCGATCTTTTCATTGACGCCCACATCGTCGAAGTGGCGACTGGCGTTCGGGTTCTTGCAGACCCCGAGGGCTGGCCGCTGCAATACGATGTTGCCGGTCTAGCGATCCGGCCCTGGATACGTCGGCTGGACTATGTGTCGCTTGCCTTCATCCCTCGCCAACTTGCCAAAGCCATGCTGCAGCCGCGCTTGCGCGCACTGATCCGCAGCGGCAAGAGCGAGCCGGTGCAGATGATTACCCGCGCCTTGTCGCGCGGCGATTCCATCGAGTTCGTGGAAGATGACATCATGAAGCGGTCTCCAGGTCTTGCCGGCCGCTTCGATCTCGTCAGGGCCGCAAACATTCTCAACAAGAGCTACTTTTCCGCGGATCAGATTCGTCTGGCCGTGGCCAACATCCGCGCCTATCTCAAGGGTCGCGGTAGCCTGCTGATCGTCACAAGGACCAATGAAAAGGGCGAAAATAGCGGCACCCTCTTTGAAGTCATGGCGGATGGTTCGTTCGCCGCGCTGATGCGTGTCGGTGGCGGATCGGAGGTCGAGGATCTGATCCTTGGGCTTCAGGAGCCTTGACGGCTCACTGCCTGCCGCGGCGTCATCCTTCTTTGCAACCCTGTTGTTTTCCTTTTTACAAGTACGCGTATTGCGCGCAACGGTAAACTGCGCCGCGGGAGCCTTGACGGCAGAACTGCCGCAAGGGAGGATTGCAATCGAGACGGAAGCGAGATCCGTGTCGCGGACACGATTGGTCTTTCCGATTTCGGCTGCGAACGGCTCGCTGGCTCCGACGCCCACCACAACTAACGATCCAGACGCTCCCATCACGATGAGGCGTCGTGAGGGAAAATGTCTTGAAAAGGGTTTTGGTTACCGGTGGAGCCGGGTTCATCGGTGCGCACCTGACGCGCAGATTGTTGCAAATTGGATATGCCGTCACTGTTCTCGATGACTTGAGTTCGGGCAGGCACGAGAATGTCCCGGTGGATGCTCGCTTCGTCGAAGGTTCAATCCTGGATAGTGTGGCTATTCGCGAAGTGCTCAGCGATGCCGACGCCTGCATCCATCTGGCGGCCGTCTCTTCGGTCGAGAAATGCAAGCGGCAGTTGACGTCGTCGCACGCCATTAACCTGACCGGCTTCCTGCGGATCATCGAGGAACTTGCGTCCTCGCGTAGCGCCTTGCCGCTCGTCTACGCATCCTCGGCCGCGGTTTATGGGGCGAGCCAGGATCTGCCTCTTTTGGAAGGCGGCCATTGCACGCCTTTGTCGCCCTACGGTGCAGACAAGCTTTCGTGCGAACTTCATGCACGCGCGGCCTACGAGGTCTACGGAATGTCATCCTTGGGGCTGCGCTTTTTCAACGTTTACGGACCAGGCCAGGATCCCGCTTCACCATACGCGGGTGTGATCGCAAAATTTGTCGAACGCCTGAAGCGTGGTGAAGACATCACGATCCATGGGGATGGTTGCCAGACCCGCGATTTTGTCTACATCGACGATGTTGTCGGGGCGTTGGTTCAGGCGATCGGCCGCTGGCAGGCCGGGGCTGGCATCCTCAACGTTTGCCGCGGCGAAGAAACGTCGATCAACGATCTCGCAAAGACCATGATCGAAGAGACTGGCGCACAATCCACCATCCGTCGCGTCGACGGCCTACTTGGCGAAGTCCGACGTTCGAAAGGGAACGTGCAGGCGTTGAACGAGAAACTCGATTATCAGTGCCGAACGGACCTTCGCACCGGACTGGCGCACCTGTTGCGGTAGGTAGTCGCGACCAGGGAGGCGACGGATCAAAGCCGGCTGGTGCGAAGTTCGGTGCACCGGTGGGCTTCCAAGGGTGGCGCCGCCTGGCGATCAGCGGCCCTCGTGGTTTCGGTGCGCTTGGTGCCGGGCCGGCTCCGGTTTCGTTCAAGAGGAGGCCGGCGCGCTTTTCGCGCCAGCCAGTTCGCTGCCAGCTCAGCCACGGCTTTGTCTTCTGTGGGAGCTAGGGCGCGCCTTGAATTTAAACGCCTGCTTTGAGCTTGCCGCTGATGTAGCGGAACTCCTGCGTCTTGCCGCCATAGCCGTAGGCGGCAGCCGAAACCTCGTGAACGAGCACGTAGCTTTCTGGGTGCAATCTGCCAAGCAACTCATCGAAGCGGCCGAATATGGCTTCAAGGTAGGTGGACATTTCCTGCTTGGTGTTGGTTCCGTCGACGACCTTGATGTCCAGCCAGAAGCTGTTGGCGTTCTGCTCGGCAAGCGAGGTTCCGCCTGCAAACCAGTGTTCCGGGTCCGCGTAGCTGACGACGATTGCCGTGACCTTCGGGTCCTTGCGCAGGTGGGTAGCCGTCAATTCGCTGACCGCGGCGGCGATACGGGAAGAGAGTGCTGGGTCGGCCTTGCCGCTGACGGTGATGTTGATGATGGGCATTGGGCGCTCCTTAGGGCTTTCCGTGTTGTTGTGTGAGCTCAATCTGCCACTTCAATTAGTTATATAAAATCGAATTGTTTTGAATTTATAATTCGATTATCATGAAGTTATGCAAGCGTTTGACCCTGAACTTCTGCGCACTTTTCTCGCCTTCGCCGAAAGCGGCTCGTTGGCGAACGCAGCCTCCTACGTCGGGCGAACGCCATCGGCGGTGACTGTCCAGATGCAGCGCCTGGAAACGATGATCGGCGAGCCGCTTCTGGCTCCCTCCGGCCGGGGGCGCATTCTGACGCCAGCCGGAGAGGAGCTGGTGGTCCATGCTCGTCGTATCCTCGACGTAAATCGGGATGCTTGGCTAAGCCTGAAGGGCGCAAGCGCCGATGGTCGCCTTTCGCTTGGCTGCACCCAGGATTTCGCCGATAGCAACCTTCCCGAACTTTTGCGCCATTTCGGCCGTACTCATCCACGGGTGCGCCTGGATCTGAGGGTGGGGCGCTCCCGCGAACTGACGGCGGCTTATGATCAAGGGGCGATCGAGGTGTTGATCGTCATGAGGGAAGCTGCGGCGTCCGACGAGATGGCCGTGTTGCGTGAGCCGATGGTCTGGCTATCCGCCTCGGACGATCCGGCAGTGTTTGACGGCGAGCTGCCACTTGCCGTTCTTGATCCGCCCTGCGGCTTTCGTTCGGCCGCAACGGTTGCGCTTGAGGAGGCCGGCCGCCCGTTTCGCATCGCCGCGACCAGCCCGAGCCTATCCGGCTTGCGCGCCGCGGTCCGAAGCGGCATTGCAGTTACGGTGCGCACAGCGCGGTTCTTGGGAGAGGGCGTGACGCTCGCGCCCAAGGCACTCGCTCTTCCGGCGTTGCCGAACGCAGAGTTCAGCCTGCGTCTCAAGCCAAAGCCCGGCAAGGCGGCATCGAGCCTTGCCTTGCTTCTGGCCGACGGCTTGTCCGGTCGGGGCGAGAGGACCTGAGCAGCCTCAGTCCGCCAACGGCTACATCTGCACGGTCATGCCACCATCGACGGTTATCGTCGTGCCGTTAACGAAGCTTGCCGCAGGCGAGGCGAGGAACACAGCCGCCGGCGCGATCTCTTCCGGGCGCCCCCAGCGCTTCAACGGGATACGCACATCGACGAATGCCTGTAGCCCCGGATCGGCGGCGAGTGCGGCATTCGTTTCCGTTGCAAACCAGCCAGGCGCGATCGCATTGACAGTCAGTGTGTCGGAGCCGAGTTCGACCGCAAGCGAGCGGGTTAGCGCGTCAAGGCCGCCCTTCGCCGCGGTATAGGCGGGGTCGCCGGAGCGCGCGGCGGACGCGGCGATAGAGGTTACGAAGATCAGCCTGCCGGCGGAAGAGCGCCGCAGATAGGGGAGTGCCGCGCGAGCCATCGCATAGGCTGCGGTCAGGTCCTTGTTGAGGACCTCCGCGAAAGACGCGGGATCCATGGCGTCCGTACCGCGCCGATCGCGTTCGCCGACAGCGTGAAGCAGGATGTCGAGCTGGCCCGTCCCTTTGACAGCGGCGGCGACAATCTCTTCAGCGTCGGTTGAGACGTCTCCTTCGGCGATGTTGAGCGCGATACCATCGCCGGCAACCAAAACGCGGACTGCCTCGAGGGCCTCCCTATTGCGGCCGTTGATCACGACAGTGCCACCGGCCTTGGCAAGGGCCTTGGCCATTTCGAGGCCGAGTCCACGCCCGCCGCCTGTGACCAATGCCGTTTTCCCCGTCAGGTCGAACATGTCGGTCTCCGATGTCTTTACCGTTTCCAGGTCGAGGCTCATCCAATCTTGATAAAGGAGCAATAGCGGCTTCACCCGACTTCGCCAATGGCGGATGCGCCGGTGCCCGATCACCATGTTGCCGCTACCGTTAAGTGCTTGTACCGCACGGTCCGGTTGATTAATCAGGTGGCCGCAATCGCGCCCGACGTCGTGCGCGCAAGAAGAGAGGTAACAGGATGGCAGGTTCCAAAGCCGTGAGCCGGTGGGCTGATACCGGTGTGAAATGGGACGAACAGCTCGTCTCTCCTCTTTCTTCTGGCGGCGAGAATACCTGCCGCAACAGGATTGCATACTCATGTTTCAACTTGAGCAAGAGGGCTACTCGGCCGCTCACTCTCTCTTAAGGGACCTGTCGCAGGTCCATGTGGCTGTGTCGGCGGTGCTCGACGGCACGATCGCCGGCGACGTATGGATCGACCATTTCGAGGAACCGCGTGTCGCGCTTCTGTCAAATGGCGATGCCTACTATCTCGCGGGTTCGCCGGACCAGGCTGCCGGCAGTTTTGCGGCGTTGAACAACCTGATCCCGCAATGGGCCTATCTCTTCGTCGAGGACCGCTGGGCGGATCGTCTTCGGGACGTCTGGTCCAATCCCTTCGCCCTGCCGCATCCGCGCGTGAGGCTGGGGTTGCGGAGACCTCATCTGATCGGCGCGTCCGATGCGTTACCGGATGGATTTCGCCTGGCGCCGATCGATCACGCGTTGCTCGCCCTTAATCCGGGCAACCTCGACACGCTGACCGATCTCATGGACGGTTGGAGCTCACCTGAACTCTTCCTGGAAAAAGCAGTCGGCTTTTGCGTGCTTCACGAAGGATGCATCGTCAGCCATTGCGCCACTGACAGCGTCAGCGGCCAACGATGCGAACTCGGTGTCGGCACCGAACCCGCCTATCGCCGCCGAGGCTTGGCCAGGATTGCGGCAGCCGCGACGGTTGCGGAGTGCGTCAGGCGCGGCGTTTCTAAGATCGAATGGCATACGCATGCTTCGAACAAGGGGTCCATCGCGATTGCTAGGGCATGCGGTCTGACGGAACTGGACCGGCACATTGCCTACAGCGGAAACCTGCCCGCGGAAAATGTCGGCGACCTCGATCTCGCGACCTGCCGCGATTGGGGCCTGCACCTGGAGAAGGCCAGCGAACATATCGGCTGGTACCGGTTTCATGCGGCGGGCGCATGGACGCTTGCAGGTGAACGCTCACGGGCGCTCACCAACCTCAGCCAGCTCGTCGAGGGCGGCTGGGAAGGCGAGGCCGAATGGCTCGAAGGCTACTGGGCCGTACAGTCGCTCGTCGACGACCCCAAATTCCAAGCGATCGTAGCGCGGCAGCGCGCCGCCGGCGGCGATTAAGAGATACCGGCCGCGCCCGTTTGGGCGCGGCCGCTTTCCAGTGGGCGGCGCCGGTGGCCGAAGGCGCGTCACTTCATCGTGTAGACGTCGATGGTGAAGTACTTGTCGTTGATTTTCTTGTAGGTCCCATCGGCGCGGATTTCGTCGAGCGCCTTGTTCAGCCTTTCGCGGAAATCATTATCCTCCTGGCGCACGGCAATGCCGACGCCGTCGCCGACGAATTTCTTGTCGGTGATCGGCTCGCCGACTAGTTCGCAGCAACCTTTGCCATCGGCGTTCTTCGTCACCCAGTCGAGCAGCGGCAGCATATCGCCCACCTGAAGGTCAAGGCGGCCGTTGACCATGTCGAGATTGGCCTCGTCCTGGGTTGGATAGAGCTTGATCTCTGCGTCGGGGTAGGTGGCGGCGATATAGTCGGCCTGGGTCGTGCCGGATTGCGCGCCGATCACCTTGCCCTTGAGCGCCTCGTTGGTGAACTCTTTGATGCCAGAGCCCTTGGGGGCGGCATGCGTCATCGCGGCGAGGTAGTATGGGTTGGTGAAGGCTACCTGCTTCTTGCGCTCTTCGGTGATGAACATGGAGGCGATGATCAGGTCATACTTCTTGGCAAGCAGACCGGGAATGATGCCGTCCCAGTCCTGGGCTACGACCTCGCACTCGACCTTCATGCGCTCGCAAAGCGCAAGGCCGATGTCGATGTCAAAGCCACCGATCTTGCCGGCCGGATCGATAAAATTGAATGGCGGGTAGGCACCCTCAGTGCCGATCTTGATCTTCTCTGCGGCGTTTGCCGAGGCGGTTGCCGCCAAGGCGGCGAGCATGGCTGCTGCAATCTGTTTTCTCATTCGCATTCCCCTTGTTGTGCATCATTCTTGATGCTTCCGGGGAAGATTAAGTCGCACCCGCCTATAAGCGAAATAGATAGACGCGATAATCAGTATTGCTTCGATTGATTGTCGGCACTTCGCGAACTGTCACTTGTAGCGCCCGTGGCGCTGCAGAACTTCGATCTTGTAACCGTCAGGATCGACCAGGAAGAAGAAGCGGGCCAACAGCGCGCCGTCGCGGTTAAACGCGACGATCTTGCCCGGATTCAGCCCGGCTTCGCCCAGTCGTTGGTGCTCGGCGTCGAGGTCGTCGACCGAAAGCGCCAGATGGCCATAGCCGTCGCCGAGTGCGTAGGCTTCGGTGCGATCCTTGTTGACGGTGAGTTCGAGCTCGAAATCGCTTTCGCGATTGCTGAGGTAGAGCAACGTGAACGTATCGAATTCAAGGCGCTCGGCGACGTCAAGCTGCAGGGCCACGCGATAGAACTCGACGGACCTCTTTTCGTCGAGAACCCGGATCATCGAATGGATAGCCTTGGCCACCTGCGCCTCCTTGTAGCGTGCAACGTCGGCGGAGGTAGCAGAGAGTGCCCGGCGATGGAACCCTGCTTGAAAAGGCGGTCGTCGGTCAGCCCTTCGCCGACCGTCTTTTCAACTGCTGTTCGCGGAAGAAGATGAAGAGGCCCGATGCAACGATCAGGGCCGCGCCAATGATAACTGTCGGGCGGGGCGTGTCGCCAAAGAAGAACCATCCGAAGACCACCGCCCAGAAAAGCAAGGTGTACTGCAGGGGCACGACGGTGGCAGCATCGGCGAGCTTGAGGGACCGGTTGACCAGGATGTGGGCCAGCATCGCGACAACACCGAGCATGCCGAGTTTGAGGAGCGCCTGGCCATCAACCGGTGCCCAGCCTGCGGGGTTCGCCGCCACGCCGACGAGCGAGAAGATCAGCGCGCCGATGATCTGCCAGAAAACAAGGGTCGTGTCCGGCGTCGATCGGAGCGTGCGCCCGAGCATCAGCGCGAACGCGAAGGCGGTGCTGCCGGCAAGCGCGATCAGCGCCGGCAGGCCAAGGCTTTCCTTCGATGGTTCCAGCGCAATCAGCACGCCGGCAAACCCGATAAGGATTGCCGTCCAACGCCGCCAACCGACCTTTTCGCCAAGCAGGAACGGTGAAGCTGCGGCAACATAGATCGGCGCTGCCAGCCAATAGGTCATCGTATCGGCAAGCGGCATGTAGGCGACCGCGAAATAAAATGCCGAAGCGTCAATGGCAAAGAGCAGCGAACGAAGGGCCTGGAGGCCCGGGCGCTCGACCTGAAACATCGAGCGCAAACCGCGCTTCAGAATGAACGGCGACAGGAAAAGGAGTGCCGCAACGCTACGGATCACCATCAGCTGGCTGACGGAATAGGTCGCCACCAGCCATTTGCCCATGACGTCGTTTAGCGAGAACATCAGCATGCCCAAGAGCATGATGAGGACGCCGGTTCGGGCGGCGTTCGGAGCGGTTACGGACGTGGAGATCACGGTCATGTGCGGGACTTTCAGCGATTTACGCAGCCCATGCCATATTCCAAGAAGGCGATCCATCGCGCATTGGCGATGAATCCATAAGTTTTGAGAATGATCTGTTCCGGTAGCTATCCGAAATTTAACGTCTCGCCTTGACGCGCGGGCCTCAGGCCGACGCGCTGATCGACGGTCTGAGGCTCGTAATGCCCGGTCGGGGCTGACTACCGGTATTGCCTCGGAAGAAGTGGCTATTGTGCGGATGGCGTCGGCACTGTCGTCAACCGATCGTTGCGGCCATCCGCGCTGCCGATCCAACTCGTCAGCCGACCAAAGCCCTCAAGCCGCAATCATCTCGTCCGACGGTCCGAAGAATTCATAGTGAACCCGTGAACTGGAAACGCCTTCTCGCGCCAAGGCCGGGACGAGCGAGCGCAGGAAGAGTTTCGGTCCGCAGAGGTAGAATTCGGCCGCGTCTATTGGCGTGTGCTTTCGAAGCCATTCCGCGGTGATGAAACCGTCGAAGTCGTGGGACAGACCGGCCGCATCGTTGCTCGTCGGTTCGCTGTAGAAGCTGCTGACCTTGATCTTGCCGTGAGCGCGCGCGAGCTTGCGCACGTGACGGTCCATGGCGTGCGTGGCGCTGTTCAATGCGCCATGGACGAAGTGCGCCTCAAGATCGGGGTGTTCCGCAGCAATGGTCTCCAGCATGCTGACCATCGGCGTCAGCCCGACACCACCTGACAGCAACACGACCGGTGCTGCCGGGATTTCCGGCAGATAGAAGTCACCCGCCGGCGGCGTGATGCTCAAGACCGTGCTGACCGCGGCCTCATCATGCAGGTAGAGTGATCCGCCTTGTCCCTGGGCTTCCCGTTTGACCGAGATCCGGTAGAAGCTGTCGTCCGGACCGCTCGATATCGAATAGTTACGCTTCATCTCCGCGCCGTTTGCCGACTTGAACCGGAGCGTCAGGTACTGACCCGGTCTGTGTCGCGCGACACGGCCGCCATCGACGGGCTTCAACACAAAAGACGTTACGACATCACTTTCCCGCACCTTCGAGGCAACGACAAAGTCTCTCCAGCCGTTCCAGCCGCCGGAGCGCCCACGCAGTTCTTCGCGTATCTCGGCTTCGCGCTCCTGCAGGATATCGGCCAGGAACCAATAGGCCTCGCCCCAGACATTGAGAAGTTGAGGGGTCGCCGCGTCACCAAGCACATCCTTGATGGCGGCAAGCAGCGCCTTTGCCACGAACGGATAGTGCTCCGGCAAAATGTGATAGCCGATGTGCTTGTGCGCAATGCGCTCGACCACGGGCGCGAGAACGCCGAGATTGTCAATGTTCTGCGCGTAGGCGAGGATCGCTCCCGCAAGGGCGTTGACCTGCGCGCCGCCTTCGCCCTGGTTGGAATGGTTGAACAGGGCGCGAATATGATCGTCCTGAAACAGGCGCGCGTACATGCTCCTGGTAATTTCGGCGCCATGTGCCGCAAGTGCCGGCGCGCTTGCTTTCACGATGCTAACGGTCTCGGGGAGAAGCGGTTTCGGCATGATCATTCCTTTCTGTTCAACGTGCACGCATTAAACATGCATCTGAGATACATCTATATCGCCTGCATTAAAGATGCTAATGAAATGCATGTTTTACGGCTGGGCTTTTTGACGCAGGCGAGCGATGCGGCTGACCAAGTACACAGACTATGCGATGCGGCTGATGATCTACCTGGCGTCACGACCGTCAGGCTTGAGCTCGATCCGGGAGATATCGGACGCCTTTTCTGTCTCCCAAAATCACATGATGAAGGTTGTGCAGGATCTCGCCAATGCCGGTTTCCTTGAGTCCGTACGCGGACGCAATGGCGGCATCCGGCTTGCCCAGCCGGCGAGCGAAATCAGCCTCGGCGTTCTGCTGCGCCATACGGAAGAGCTGACCGATCTGATCGATTGCGAGGGGTGTCTCATCGCGCCTGCCTGCACCTTGCCTATTGTGCTTTCGGAAGCAACCGCGGCGTTCGTTTCGGTCTTCGACAAATACACGCTTGCTGATCTCATCGGCAGGCGATCGGCACTGGTTGCGCTCCTGGGTTTCAAGGCGGAAGACCGCGCGGATGGCTCCGCCTTGTGAGCGGGCTTGATCATCGGTACGTAGCGCCAGCGCAGTCTACCGCGCTGCCGACCGCAATCGTATGGTGATCGCACGCGAAAGCGCGGCCGGCCCCCTTGACGTTCGACCCCACGCTGCTAATTAGAAAATCGCTCCCGCCGCCCAGACATCGGGCCGCGGGATGAACACTGGTGCCGGGCCCCTCTGGCGAGAGTTTTTACGGCGCTCTCGTGATGTCGGTACCGCCAGCAAATTAGCCGGCGGATTAGCTCTCATGACAACTGATCTCATGCCTCACGCATGTGCCCCTTCGGCCGTGCGCATTTCCGTTTTGAAACCACAATTTTTCACCGAATCCGGTGTTGTTCGGGCGAAGGGGGCACGTCGATGAACCAGCCTCTATCGCACACGAGCGCGCTCGGCTATTTCACCTGGGCCTTCATTGTCACGGCGGTCGGCCTTGTGCTCGGCGCCTGGCTTGGTTGGCAGTCGACCGGCACCATCGGTGGCATGGCCTCGGTCTTCTTCATCTGCACCGTGCTTGCGGTGCTCGAAATTTCGTTGTCATTCGACAACGCCATCGTCAATGCCAACAAGCTCAAGGACATGACGCCCGAGTGGCAGCATCGCTTCCTGACCTGGGGCATTCTCATCGCCGTCTTCGGCATGCGTATCGTCTTCCCGCTTCTGATCGTCGTCATCGCGGCGAAGATCGGTCCGATCGAGGCGATCGTTCTGGCGGCAAGCAAGCCCGAGGAATACGCGCGCATCATGAACGACGCGCATCTGCCGATCGCAGCCTTCGGCGGCACCTTCCTGATGATGGTCGGTCTCAGCTACTTCTTCGACCATGAGAAGGACGTGCATTGGATCAAGTGGGTCGAGACCAAGATGGCGCGCTTTGCGACCATCAAGGGCATCGAGATTGCATTTGTTCTCGCCCTGATCCTCGGCTTCTCCACGCTGCTCGATCCGGCAGATGTCCACACCTTCGTCTATTCGGCCATCTATGGCCTGTTGACGTTCCTGGTGGTCGAAGTGGTCGGCGGCCTGCTCGACGCCCAGCAGGAAACCTTGAGTGCTGCGGCCAAGGGCGGCTTCGGCGCCTTCCTCTATCTCGAGGTGCTCGACGCCAGCTTCTCGTTCGACGGCGTCATCGGCGCCTTCGCGCTGACGCAGAACCTCTTCATCATCGCGATTGGCCTGGGCATCGGCGCCATGTATGTGCGCTCGATGACGATCATGCTGGTGGAAAAGGGAACACTCAGCGAGTACCGCTACCTGGAGCACGGTGCGTTTTACGCGATCCTGATCCTCTCGGTCGTCATGTACTTCCAGACGCTCGTCCACATCCCGGAAGTGATCACCGGTCTCGGTGGCGCCGCCCTCATCGGCATCTCGCTCTGGTCGTCGATCCGCTACAACAAGCGTGAAAGGGAGCAGGAGCTCTCGGGCGCGCACGCCGAGTAAAGGCGTCGCCCTGAGGCGCAAGCCCAAGCATTTCGCGAAGCATCGACGGCCCGGCGGAGACGCCGGGCCGTTTTTTTGTTGGGCTGTCGTGGTCCTTGGATTGCCAAAAGGCCCAGGCCACCGGATAAACGCCGGATGCTCGCAGATGATTTGAGAAAGGTTCTCGAGGAGCTCTACAGGGCAGGTGCCTTTCGAGTGCCGGCCGAAGAGATCTATTGGCCCGAGGAGTTGCATGCGACGGTTTTCCGCGCACTCAACATGCAGTACATGACACGCAGAGAGACAGATGCCGGGCGCGTCGAATTCTCGCTGACGCGGGCCGGATATGACGCGATCGATGCCGAGGTCCCCTGGTCCTACATCCTGCGCCTTAGGCTGCGCGCGCTCTTTTCCTTCGGCCGTAGCGGCTAGGCCATGACCTGAAATGCACAACGGCCCGGCGGTCTTGAGGACCCCGAGCCGTATCATCCTTGGGAGGATAGAGCGCGCCTTCAAGGCGCGCTGGAATGTGTTAGCCGCGGCGCGTGTCCGGGAAGACTGCCGGGTCGATGCCCAGCGTCCGCAGGTCGCTTGCCTTCGGGCGGCGGTGACCTTCGACAGCGGCGGCGGCAGCGCTAGCAGCGCCGAGAACTGCGAAGGCACGGCCGATGAAACCCTTGTGGTAGGTTGTGGTAGCCATCGTCTTGCTCGCTTTCGTTTTCTGTTTGATGAGCAAAAGATGGGGTCGTGCAGGCGATATTGCAATGCACAATCGAACAGCCCAGCCATGCAAGGGAAGCAAGCCCTATCCGTGATGCCGGGGTGTTTGCGACGGGTACTTTCAGCAAAAGCGGAGGCGCCGCTTCCCACGCCATGTCCGGGAAATAAACAACGGCCCGGTGGTCAGTCGACCCCGAGCCGTTTCATCCTTGGGAGGATAAGGCGCACCTCACGGCGCGCTGGAATATGTTAGCCGCGGCGCGTGTCCGGGAAGATTGCCGGGTCGATGCCCAGCGTACGCAGGTCGCTTGCCTTCGGGCGGCGGTGACCTTCAACAGCGGCGGCGGCAGCGCTAGCAGCGCCGAGAACTGCGAAGGCACGGCCGATGAAACCCTTGTGATAAGTTGTGGTAGCCATCGTCTTGCTCGCTTTCGTTTTCTATTCGATGAGCAAAAGATGGGGGTTCGACGGCTATATTGCAATGCACAATTGGGCACCCCAGCCATGCAAAGGAAGCAGGCCCGGCAGGTCTTCAAACCGGCCGGGCCTGCGGATAGCCTTGAGAGGAGGCGCTATTAGTCTTCGTTGGCTGCCAACTGCGAGAGTACCTCGCCGCGGCCACGTGCCCGAAGGATCAAAGGCACGATCAGAGCGGCTGCCGCAATCACGAGCAGCACGGCGGCGATCGGCGAGGTGAACAGCACCGAGATGTCCCCCTGGCTGATGGCAAGAGCGCGACGGAGCTGTTGCTCGGCGAGCGGCCCAAGGATCAGGCCGACGACGACGGGGGCGATCGGATAGCCGAAGACGCGCATGGCGTAGCCAAGCAGACCGAAGGCGAGCAACATGCCGAGTTCGTAGACTGACGGGTTGGCGCCGATGGTGCCGAGCGTCGCGAAGAGCAGGATGCCAGCGTAGAGCCAAGGCTTCGGGATCGTCAGGAGCTTCACCCAAAGCCCGATCAGCGGCAGGTTCAGGACCAGCAGCATGAAGTTGGCGATGAGCAGACTGGCGATCAGGCCCCAGACGAGCTGCGGGTTGGTGGCGAACAACAGCGGGCCCGGCTGCAGGCCGTACTGCTGGAAGCCGGCGAGCATGATTGCGGCTGTTGCCGTCGTCGGCAGGCCGAGTGTGAGAAGCGGTACGAGCGTGCCGGCGGCCGACGCGTTGTTGGCGGCCTCCGGACCGGCAACGCCTTCGATTGCTCCGTGGCCGAACTCTTCCGGGTGCTTTGCCAGCTTCTTTTCCGCCGCATAGGAGAGGAACGTGCCAATCTCCGCACCGCCGGCCGGCATCGCGCCGATCGGGAAGCCGATTAACGTGCCGCGAAGCCAGGGCTTCCACGAGCGTGCCCAGTCGAGCTTGCTCATCCAGACCGAACCGCGCACGGCCTCGACCTTGTCGGGACCCTTTTCGCCCTGGGCGGCGATGAACAGCGTCTCGCCGATGGCGAACATGGCAACGGCAAGGGTGGTGACTTCGATGCCATCGAGCAGTTCGGGAACGCCGAAGGAGAGACGGGCCTGGCCGGTCAGCTGATCGATGCCGACAACGGAAAGCGCGAGGCCGACGAAGAGCGCCGTCAGGCCGCGAAGGGTGCTGTCGCCGAATGCCGAAGATACGGTGACGAAGGCAAGAACCATCAGCGCGAAGTATTCGCGCGGACCGAAGACCAGGGCCAGCTTGACGATATAGGGGGCGATGAAGGCGAGGCCCAGCGTCGCGATCAGGCCGGCGACGAACGAGCCGATGGCCGCGGTGGCTAGGGCAGGACCCCCGCGTCCGGCGCGCGCCATCTTGTTGCCTTCGAGTGCGGTGACGATCGAGGCGCTTTCGCCTGGCGTGTTGAGCAGGATGGAAGTGGTCGAACCGCCATACATGCCGCCATAATAGATGCCGGCGAACATGATCAGCGATCCGGCCGGATCGAGCTGGTAGGTGACAGGCAAGAGAAGTGCCACGGTCAGCGCCGGGCCGATGCCGGGAAGAACGCCGACAGCCGTGCCGAGCGTCACGCCGATGAGTGCGTAGAGCAGGTTCATCGGCTGGGCAGCAACCCACAATCCCTGAATCAGGAAGTCAAAAGTAGCCATGGTCGACGGCCCTCTTAGAAGAACAGGTGTTCAAGCGGCCCCGCGGGCAGCGACAACTGCAGAAGCTTGGCGAAAATCACCCACACGGCGAAACAGAGCGCAATGCCGACTGGCAGGGAGAACCAGAGCTTGCGCTTGCCAAAGCCACGCGCGGTGAGCGCAAACAAAATGCCGGTGGCGATCGAGAAGCCTGCGACCTTCAAGAGCAGCATCTGCGCTGCAAGGCCTGCCACGATCCAGATGACCGGCGCGATTTCCTGGCGCTCGCGCTCTGGAAAATCGTTGCGGAATGCAGCGAAGATGGTCCAGACGGCGAGGGCTGCGAGACAGCAGGCAATCGCATAGGGGACCGTCGTCGGTCCGACCTGGGAGTAGCCGGCAGCACCTGCAAGGCGCGACACGTCCCAGAAAATGAGGCCAGCGATAGCGGCGAGTACCGCCGCGATGAAGAGCGCCGCCCGATCCGGGCGACGCGTTGAAGTTGAAGGGTTATGCCCCTTGGTCATTTCACCAGTCCAATGTCCTTGAGAACACCTTCGGTGGCCGCAACATCCTTGTCGAGCTGGGTGTTGAAGGCGTCACCGGCGAGATAGCTGTCCTGCCAACCCTTGGTCTTCAGCACTTCCTGCCAGCCGGCCGACTTGGCAAGCTTTTCGATGTCAGCCGAAACGGCAGCCTTCTGCTCGTCGGACAGACCCGGAGCAGCCGCGACCATGCGCCAGTTTTCGACAACCACGTCGAGACCGGATTCCTTCAGCGTCGGAGCGTCGACGCCAGCGACGCGCTCCGGACCGGATACGGCGAGCAGGCGAAGCGTGCCGGCCTTGACCTGCGATTCGAATTCGCCGTAGCCCGAAATGCCGGCCGTCACCTGGCTGCCGAGGATCGCGGCAAGTGCTTCGCCGCCGCCCGAATAGGCGATGTAGTTGATCTTGGTCGGATCGACGCCGGCTGCCTTGGCGATCAGGCCAACGGCGATGTGGTCGGTACCGCCGGCCGAGCCGCCAGCCCAGGAAACGGCGCCCGGATCCTTCTTCAGGGCCGCGACGAGGTCAGCCATCGTCTTGATTTCGGACGAAGCCGGAACGACGATCGCTTCGTATTCGCCGGTGAGGCGCGCGATCGGGGTTACGTCCTTGAGCGTGACCGGGGACTTGTTGGTGAGGATCGCGCCGACCATGACGTAGCCGCCGACGATCAGGGCGTTTGCATTGCCCTTCTGCTGGCTTGCGAACTGGGCGAGGCCGATGGTGCCGCCGGCGCCAGGAACGTTCTGAACCTGAACGTTGCCGGAGATGCCTTCCTGCTGCAGGACGGTCTGAAGCGAGCGGGCCGTCTGGTCCCAGCCACCGCCCGGATTTGCCGGCGCGATGATGGTGTAGTCAGCGGCATAAGCCGGAAGCGACATGGCGCCGGCCAGAATCGTTGCGAGGAAAAAATGTTTCAAGGTCAGTCCTCCGTGAGGCGCGTTTTCGCCGCGCACTTTGTTGCTATGTGCGGACGGGAAGACGGCGACGGGATCTTTTATCCCTTATCGCTTGACCGGATTGGTGGCTTCCTCCCAGTACGCAACCGGCTGCCCGCCTCCACGGGGGCCAGTGACCCTAAGCGATCATAGAAAGCTGACATTTAGCTGACATCAAGTCCCGAATGCGAATTTCAAGGCATGCCATTTACGAAATCTTAGGTTCTTGCGCCTGGAGGAGGGAGATTGCTTCTGCTTTCGGCCGAGAGGAGACCACTTCGAATGGATTCGACCGCCTGCAAGCAGCCGAATCGTCCACGTCGCCTGTTTTCGCGCGATCTGTCGCCGACTGCACGACACCCGCTAGAAGCGGTGCCTTCGCGACAGCGAGTTGTGGTAGCTTCGCGCCGATCATTTCTGGGACCTTCCGAAAGGATGTGCGATGCGCAAGCAAGTTGCGGCAAAAGCAAGCGGGCGTAAGCCGCCCTCCTTGGACGACGGCGCCAAGCAGAGCGCGGGCGAGCCGACGTTGCTTTCGGGTGGCAATCCGCAGATCGAAATGGGCTACGGCGACGAGCCGGTGCGCGCCTATATCGCGGCAATGCCGGGCTGGAAAAGCGAGGTCGGACACCGCCTTGACACCATCATCGCGCGTGCAGTTCCCGGCGTGCAAAAGGCAGTGAAATGGAACTCTCCGCTTTACGGCATGGAAGGCGACGGCTGGTTTCTGGGCGTGCATTGTTTTGCGAAGTACATCAAGGTCGCGTTTTTCCGTGGCGCATCGCTCAGTCCTCTGCCGCCGGTCAGCTCCAAAAGCGGGGACGTGCGCTATTTCCATATCCACGAGCACGATAAAATTGACGAAGCCCAGTTCCTGGAGTGGGTGACACAAGCGAGCCGTTTGCCCGGCGAGCGCATGTGATGGATGCGGCCCGCGGTGCGGGCGATAGCGAAGAAAAGACTGGAGAAGGAAACAATGGCAAAAACGACGGCTGCGACCAAGGCGAACAGTTCAACTGAAGGCGGCGCTTCTCCGTCTGATCTGATCGACGCGAGAATAAGCGAGCTCGGCGACTGGCGCGGTCAGATGTTGGCACGTGTGAGGAGCCTCATCAAAAAGGCCGACCCCGATGTGACCGAGGAATGGAAGTGGAGAGGCGTTCCGGTATGGGAGCATGCCGGCATCATCTGTACTGGGGAGACCTACAAGGCTGTCGTGAAGTTGACCTTTGCCAAGGGCGCTTCGCTTTCCGATCCGGTGGGTCTCTTCAATTCAAGCCTCGACGGCAATACCCGAAGGGCAATTGACCTTCACGAAGGCGACGCGCTCGATGAGGAGGCGCTGACGGCGCTGATACGCTCTGCCGTGGATTTGAACCTTTCGGCCCAGGCGGCGCGTGGCGGGCGGTCGAGGACGAAGGCTTAGGGGATCCCCGGCTATTTGTCAGTGGTGTCGCAGCACTTCGTTCCACTTGGCGATGAGCCGCGACCGCTTCACCTGATCGAGATAGACCATCAGGCCGGGGCTGACGGGAACCGGGCGGAGCTGGCCGCCGAGCATTTCCTGCATCGTGTTGGCGGTGTTTTCGCCGGCGACCTCGGGGCTGACCGCCGGTATCTGCAATTCGCGCGCCATGATCGTCTGCCCCTCCTTCGACATGAAGAACTCGAGATAGCGACGGCCGAGATCCGGCGATGCGGAAGCCTGCGGCACGAGACCGATACGCGACATCACCACGGTGTAGTCCTTGGGCAGCACGATGCCGACATCCGGGTGCCGGGCGGCCCAGTCGGCTGCATAGGAGCCAAGGATGTTGTAGCCGAGCACGAAGCGCCCATCTGCCACACGCTCGAGGATCGCTTCGCTGGTGGAATAAAGCTTGACGCCGGCAGCCCCCATGGCCTGGATCACATCCCAGATATCGCCGAACTGCTCCTGGTCGCGCGACATGAACAGGAAGCCGACGCCGGACCGTTCGATGTCGTAGGTCCCGATGCGTCCAAAGACGTTGGCGCCCTGGCGCTTGAGGTAGTCGACGAACTCAGCCCGGGTGGAAGGCGGCTTTTCCGTCGTGAAACTCGGTTTGTGATAGACGAAGACCGCCGGTTCGAAGGTCAGTGCGTAAGCGGTGTTGCGCCAGTTGGCCCAGGCGGGCCAGCGGTCGCTCATCGGCAGGTCGCTGCGCTGGGCGTAACCGTCGTTGCTGAGCTTGACTTGCAGGTCCATGGCGGACGAGAAGGCGAAATCCGCCGTCTTCATCCCAGCGTCGGTCTCCTTGATGATGCGGTCGTAGATTTCGCCGGTCAGCATGTCCTCGTAGCGCACGGCGACATCCGGATTGGCCCTCTGGAAACCGACGATCATCGGTTTTGCAAGCGGCTCGTCCAAGGACGAATAGACGATCAGAGTGCGGGCGTCGGCCTTGCCGGAAAGGGCCGGAAAGATGATCGGCGCCGCATAGAGCAGCTGGGGAGAAAGGGCGAAAAAAAGAAAAGAAATCAAGAACCGCATGAATCCACAATGCCTCAGGAGCGCACCGTTCACAAGCAAGGCATCGGCGGATAAGGTGGCGCAGGGAGTGACGATAATTGCGTATCTTGCTTGTTGAAGACAACCAGGACCTTTCCGAAGGTCTGTCAGCGATCTTGCGCGGCAGCGGCTATGCCGTCGATGTCGTCAGCGACGGTGCGTCAGCGCATGCAGTCGCCGCCACCGAAACCTTCGATCTGGTCATTCTCGATCTCAATCTGCCAGAAATGGACGGGCTTGACGTGCTCCGAGCCATGCGCGCACGGCAGAACCGTGCGGCGGTGCTGATCCTGACCGCGAGAGGCGCGCCGGAGGAAAAGATCAAGGGGCTCGATCTCGGCGCTGACGACTACATGATCAAACCTTTCGACGTCGGCGAGCTCGAAGCGCGCGTGCGCGTCCTGTTGCGCCGGCAGGCGGGTCTCAGGGCATCGTCCGTAAGCTACGGCAACGTCTCGCTGGATCTCAATACCCGCAGCTTCTCGTCGGGCGGTGCTCCGATCGAGATCCCGGCGCGTGAACTCGGGCTGCTGGAGCTCCTGTTCATGCGGGCGGGCAAGGTGGTCGCAAAGGATGCGATCATGCAATCGCTGACCGGCTTTGACGACGATTTGAGCCCCAACGCGATTGAGCAATATGTCAGCCGGCTGCGCAAGCGCCTGGCGCCGCACGGGCTGACAGTGCGCACGGCGCGCGGCATCGGCTATTATCTCGACAAATCGGCCGGACCGGAATGAGGTCGGCGGTCTATTCCCTTCGCCGCCGCCTGCTCGGCTGGTTGCTGATCTCGACCGCCGTCATCGGTGTCATTGCGCTCACGGACACCTACCATGAGGCCGTGAAGACTGCCAACGTCGTCTCGGACCGCGTTCTCGCCGGCTCGGCACTTGCGATCGCCGAGCGGGTCGTGGTGGCCGAAGACGGCTCGCTTGAAGTCGATATTCCCTATGTCGCACTGGAAATGCTGACCTCGGCGGCACAGGACCGGGTTTTCTATCGCGTGGACGGACCGCCGGGCCAGTTCATCACCGGCTACCAGACGCTGCCGTCGTTGGCGGAAGAGCCTGGAGCATCGACCACTTTTGCGGATTCGGTCTTCCGTGGCGAGCCGATCCGCATTGCAGCGCTTCGCCGCTCAGCATCGACGGGCATCAATTCCGTTCCCTTCGTCGTCACCGTTGCCGAAACGACGATCGCGCGCCGACAACTGGCGCAAACCATTCTCGTGCGGTCCGCATTGCGCCTCGGAATGATGATTGCCGGTGCAGCTGTGATCGTCTGGATCGCGGTGACGTTTTCCTTGCGTCCTCTCTATCGGTTGGGGGATGCGATTTCCGAGCGCAATCCCGACGACCTTCACCCGATCGGCGAACGGGTGCCGAACGAGGTGCAAGGACTGGTCGATACGGTCAATTCCTTCATGGGTCGTCTGGAATCGGCGTTGGGGGCGCTGCGCAATTTCACAGGCAACGCCAGCCACCAACTGCGGACGCCACTTGCAATCGTCCGCACGCAACTTGCCCTGGCTCAGCGCGCCGGATCGATCGAGGAAACCCGGGGCGCGGTGAAGAAAGCCGACGAGGCGGTCGCTGATGCTGAGCGCATCCTCGGGCAATTGCTGCTGATGGCGAAAATCGATGCCGCCGGCAAGGACGAGGCGCGGATGCTGGAGCGCGTCGATCTCATAGAACTCGTGCGGGAGATCACCGGAGAGCACGTTCCTGCGGCAAGCGATGCAGACATCGACCTTGGTTTTGATGGCGAAGGCGAAGCCTTTATTCGCGCCGAACCCTTGCTCGTCGGAGAAATGCTCAAGAACCTGATCGGCAACGCTTTGCTTTACGCCGGGCGCGGCGCCGAGGTCACGACGCGTGTCCTTGCAAGGGAGGGGGCGGTATCGCTGGAGGTCGAGGACAATGGGCCTGGTATTCGCCCGGAACTGCGCAAGACCGTGCTTCGGCGTTTCGAGCGTGGCGGCAGCGAAGCGCCGGGCTCGGGGCTCGGCCTGCCGATCGTTGAGGAGATCGCCGAGCTTTACGGAGCAACGACCAAACTAAGCGAAGGCGCCGATGGCCGCGGCCTCAAGGTGAGCATCCGCTTCCCACAGGCGTGAATGAAGGACGGTATCCCAATTCACGCGCCACAAAGTCGAGCCCGGATGAGGCAGTAGCCACCAGCAGGCAATCCTACGATGCGCCCCGATGCCCAAGTATTTGTAGAAATTCGCGTTTAGCGGCCGCGATGGCCGAAGAGAGAAGCTGCTTCGCGGGTCTGTACCCGCAGCATCGCGTTCCAAAGCTGAAGAACGAAACGCGGCTGAAACTGGCTCGCGAGCTTGCGCTGCGACAACATGATAAGTCTCCGATAGTTTTGAACGCCTGCCATATAGTGCATCGCCGCGAATATAGCCAGAGCGCGGGCGCAGGGGCAGCCCTGCGTGTCAAGCATATGTGGAAAGAGCAATTTGACTGTGCGCCAGAAAAACAAAATGCCGGGATGATTTTCATCATCCCGGCCAGTTGGCTTCACTGGGAGGAGAGTTATTCTTTTGAGGATCAAGCCTTCTTGCGGTTTTTCTGTCGATAGACGTCGATAACGACGGCGGCGACGATGATCAGGCCCTTGACGATTTCCTGGTAGTAGGCGTCGACCCGAAGGAAGGTGAAGCCTGAGGTCATGACACCGAGGATGATCGTGCCGATGACCGTGCCGGTGATCCGCCCGACGCCGCCGGTCAACGAGGTGCCGCCGATAACGGTCGCTGCAATCGCGTCCAGTTCGTACATCACGCCCATGCCGGCCTGTGCGGTCTGAGCGCGGGCAGCCGTGACGACGCCGGCGAGGCCCGCCAGCATACCGGCGATGGCATAGACCTTGATCAGATGCGCTTCGACGTTGATGCCGGAGACGCGGGCGGCCTGGACGTTGGCACCGATCGCATAGGTGAACTTGCCGTAGCGGGTGTAGCGCAGCGCGATGTGGAAGATGATCGCGACGACGAGGAAAACGATGACGGGCCAGATGCCGGTGCCAATGAAATTGAACTGCTCGGTGAGGCCCGAGACCGGCTGTCCCTTGGTGTACCACTTGGAGATGCCGCGGGCCGACACCATCATGCCGAGCGTGGCGATGAAGGGCGGGATCTTGGTGCGGGCGATCAGCTGGCCGTTGATGAAGCCTGCGAGCAGGCCGATGCCGATGCCAAGGCCGATCGGGACGATCGCCGGCATGTCGGTCAAGGACGGATAGAGCGCGCGGGGCCAGGTGGACGCCTGGGCGACGCTTGCCGAGATCATCGCGGTCATGCCGACGACCGAACCCGACGAGAGGTCGATGCCGCCTGTTATGATGACCTGGGTGACGCCGACGGCGATGATGCCGATCACCGAAACCTGCAGGATCATGATCGTCAGGCGCTGAGGGTTCATCAGGAAGCTTTGGCCGACGAAGATCCAACCGAGAACTTCGTAAACCAGCGCAATACCGATCAGCACCAGGAAAATGTTGAACTCTGGGGGCAGGCGTCGTTTTGCGCCGGAAAGCGGTGTGCTCGTGCCCTGTGCGGCGACATTGGTATCCATTTTTCGTTCCTCCCTTTTTAGGGTCGTTGTCCGCTCAGCTCGCAGCGAGCTCCATGACCTTGATCTGGGTGGCTTCCGCTCTGTCGAGGAAGCCGGTGACGCGGCCTTCATGCATGACCATGATCCGATCGCTCATGCCGAGCACTTCGGGCATTTCCGAAGAAATCATGATGACCGCGACGCCGTTGCGCGCGAGTTCGGTGACGAGGCGGTGGATTTCCGCCTTGGCGCCGACATCGATGCCGCGTGTCGGTTCGTCGAGGATCAGGATGCGCGGATTGGTGAGAAGCCAGCGGCCGATCAGCACCTTCTGCTGGTTGCCACCGGACAGATTCTCGATGCGCTCCTGCAGGTTCGGCGTCTTGACGCGCAGCTTACGGCTCATCTCTTCGCAGGCAGCCGAGATCTGTTTCTCTGTGACGAAGCCGCCCTTGACGAAACGATCCTGAAGTACGGCGATCTGCATGTTCTCAAGGATGTCGAGGATCAGGAGACAGCCGGTGTCCTTGCGGTCTTCCGTCAAGAACGCCATGCGGTTCTTGATGGCTGTGTTCGGACTGTTGACAGAAAGGGCCTTGCCGTCGATCGAAATCGTGCCGGAGCTTGCAGGCGTTACGCCAAAGAGCGTTTCAGCGACGTTCGAGCGGCCTGAGCCGACAAGACCGGCAATACCGAGGATTTCGCCGGCCCGCACATCGAAAGAGACGTCGCGGAAGACGCCGTCAAGCGCCAGGTTCTTGACCGAAAGAACGACATCGCCGATCGGAACCTCTTCTTTCGGGAACATCTGGGTGATCTCACGACCGACCATCATGCGGATGATGTCATCACGGGTGACGTCGCTCGAGGCATGCGTGCCGATGAACTTGCCGTCACGGAAGACCGAGAATTCGTCGGCGATCTCAAACAGCTCGTTCATCTTGTGGGTGATGTAGACGATGCCGATGCCCTGTTCGCGCAGGTCGCGGATAATCTCGAACAGATGGGCGACCTCACGCTCCGTCAGCGCCGAGGTCGGCTCGTCCATGATGAGCACGTCGGATTCGTAGGAAACAGCCTTGGCGATTTCGACCATCTGGCGGTTGGCGACGGAGAGATGGCGAACCTCGATCTCCGGGTCGATCTTGATTTTCAGGCGATCAAACAGGCGGGCGGTGATGCGGTTCATCTCGCCGTGATCGACGAAGCCGAAGCGGTTCTTCGGTTCGCGGCGAATCCAGATGTTTTCGGCTACCGTCATGAACGGCATCAGGTTCAATTCCTGATGGATCATGGCGATGCCGTTTTCGAGCGCATCGAGCGGCGACTTCAGCCGGATCTCGACGCCCTTCAGCTTCACGTCGCCCTTGTCTGGCGTATAGATGCCGGCGAGGATTTTCATCAGCGTCGACTTGCCGGCGCCGTTTTCGCCCATCAGCGCATGCACTGTGCCGCGCTTCAGCTTGAACTCGACGTCGTCGAGCGCGACGACACCTGGGAATTCCTTGCGGATGCCTTCCGCAGAAAGAAGATATTCGGCCTTGGGTACGGCGCCGCTGGCGCGCACGGCTGCCATCGTTGTCGGACTGAGCGTCATGTTCCTTGCCTCCCCCGTCGTTTCCGGCTGTCGCGGAAAGTCCTCATCGCTGGCGGGTGACCAGCCTATTTTACCGCAAGCGGCATCCTTTGGACGCAGGCATTTGCGGCCGGACCTGCATTTGTTCGAGAGCGCGGGACGTCCCGCGCTCTCGACTGAGACGATCAGTTCTTAGCCTGATATTTGTCGAGGTTGTCCTTGGTCACGAGCTCGAAGGGGATGTAGACCTTCTTGTCGACCGGTTCGCCCTTGGCGAGCTTGAGCGCTGCATCGACGGAGCCCTTGCCCTGGCCGGCGGCATTCTGGAACACGGTTACGTCGAGATCGCCCGCGGCCATTGCGGCCAGCGCATCCTGCGTCGCGTCGATGCCGCCGATAACGACCGAGTCCATCGAGCGGCCGGCCGCCTTGAGAGCCTGGATCGCGCCGATGGCCATTTCGTCGTTGTTCGAAATGACAGCGTCGAATTCAACGCCGGCCGACAGCCAGTTCGTCAAAAGGTCCGAACCTTGCGTGCGGGACCAGTTGGCCGTCTGCTCTTCGACGATCTCGATGCCCTTGCAGGCTTCGGTTCCGAGCACGTCGTGGATATCCTTGGTGCGCATGCGTGCGGCCTGGTTGGACAGTTCGCCCATCATGACGACGGCCTTGCCCTTACCGCCCAGCATCTTGCAGATTTCCTGCGTCTGCAGCGTGCCGGATTCCTGTTCGTTCGAGGCGACGAAGGCCTGCTTTTCCGGCAGCGTGTCGACGTTAACAGGCTCGCGGTTGACGTAGACGAGCGGAATGCCGGCGTCGGCCGCGATCTTCGACATGGCAGCCGTCGCATCGGTATCAACCGGGTTGACGATGATTGCAGTGACGCCTGCAGCGATGAAGTTCTGGATCTGGCTCTGCTGCTTGGAAACGTCGTTTTGCGCGTCTTCGATCTGCAGTTCGACACCGTCGAGCGTCTTGGCGTAGTCGGACATGCCGTTGCGCAAGACGGTCAGGAAGTTGTCGTCGAAAAGGGCCATGGATACGCCGATCGTTTCGGCGTGCGCTGCCGTCGACATCATCACGGCGAGCGCCGTGCCCAGCACGAATTTCTTCATTGTCTTTCTCCTCCACATTGGTGCCCGGCGACACCTTCTCCTGCCGGAAGCGCAATCCTTGCCGGGTTGCGCTCGTTCACCTCAAAGGCGGCACTCCCGCTGCGCCTTCGATTTAAAACGGAATAAACGAACCAGTAATTTCTAAGTACGGAATATGTATTCCATTTTATGCGTGCGCCGTCAAGTGCCGTTACGGCGCACGTCTTCGCTTTCCGGGCGATGCCCGGCAGCCGTCAGATATGCGACTGGATGTAGTCCATGCTCTGTCGCACGGCTGCAGCCGGATCGGCAAAATCATGCACTTCAGCGGCGAAAGGTTCAAAGGAAAGGGGGCCGTTATAGCCGTTGTGGCGCAGGACACTGATCTGGCCGACATTGTCGAGAAGATCGCCCGCATCGACGAGGACGCGGTGTGAGTCGCGCAGATCCGGCACTGAAACGCGCTCATCGGTGACGCCCGAAATATGGACGAGGCCGGTCATCTCAGGAAACGTTGCGGGCTCGCCGGCGAGATGGTGGTGGAACGTATCGTGCACGAGGCGGAAGGTCTTTTCGCCGCCGACCGCGACGATTGCCTCAACGGCCTCGCTCTTAGAGCGAAGCGAGCAGATCTCGAAGCCCAACGGTTCGACAAGCCCGATGACTCCAGCCTCTTCGAGCATCGGCTTGAGCGCGGAAAGGGCCTCACGAAGGTTTGCCTGCCGCACTCCATCCGCCTGGCCGGAGCCATCGTTGACGGGAACGAGAACCAGAGCCTTGGCGCCGCAGTCACGGGCATAGGCGATAAGGTCCTCAGCTTCTGCCTTTCGTGCCGCGTTCCATTCGTTGAAGCGCTGCAGGGCGTTGATCGAGATGATTGTGATGCCATGGCGCTCGGCGAGCGCGGCCACATCCTTGGCCGGGGTCCCATCGAGGATTGCATTTCCGGAAAGGTCGTTGCGGATCTCGACGGAGGATATGCCGAGGGATCGTGCAAGCGCGAAAAAGGCGGGAAGCGGAAGGGCAGGCGTTGTCATGTGGTTGAGAGCGAAGGGCAGTGCGGTCACGGGAACATCTCCTCCAGTGGGATTGGCTTCTTGTTCAAAATAGAACGTTCGTTCCATTTATAGAGACTTGAGCAAATCGCCAACGGGTGGACGGCCGCCAAAGCGTGCAACGCTCAAACGGCTTGCATTTCTGCAAGATGTTCGCGTGTGGATGAAATAAATCTCGCAGAGAGCTAGATGTTTTCGGGTGTGAAAAGATCAAAAGGCAGGAAGGTTTGTCCTGGCGCGCCGGTGGGCCCCTTGCTGATCGCCTGGATCATCAGATTGATCGTTTCCCGTGCAAGCACGGCCGTCGGCGTGGCGATGGCCAGCGTAACGATGTTATCCGAGAGGGCGGCGCGCGATTCCGGTGTCAGTTCGTTGACGACACCGATCAGTTTTCCCGCGAGCTTCTCCTCGCGGATCGCCGAGATCGCGCCTTCCATGCCGCCGCCGCAGACGTAAAAGCCGATCAGGTCCGGATGACGTTGCAGAAGGTTCAACGTCGCCTCGTGGGTAATCTCGGCCGTGTCGAGATTGACCATGGTATCGAGCACCTCGAAATCCGGTGCATGTTCGCGGAAGTAGGAGCGGAAGCCGATCTCACGCAATTCGTGACCGAGGAAACGGTGGCTGCCAACAAAGGCTGCGACTTTGCCAGGGCGTTTCGCCGCCTTTGCGATCATCCAGGCGGCTGTGCGTCCAACCCTGTGATTGTTAAGGCCGATGTAACCTTCGCGCACGCCGGCTCCAAAATCGGACAGCAAGGAGAAGACGGGGATGCCGCGCGCCTTGAGGTCCTCGATCGCCGTTGTCACTGCGGGGAAGTCGGGCGCGACGAGCGCGATCGCCTGATTGCGGGCCGCGGCCGCCTGCAGCTTTTCGGTGATGGCGCCAGGTGTCGAGCTGGCAACAAAGTCGATCTGGGCTGAGACCCGCGCATGCGAGAGCGACGCGGCGGCGCTCTCGATCTCCCGCGCAACGGCCTGATAGAAGGATTGCTCCGGCTTCTGTAGGACGAAGCCGAGCCTGTATTGCGGCAGGTCCTCGAACACACGCTGCCGGATGAGGCCAACGGCGTGATAGCCGATCGCCTTGGCGGCTTCATAGACGCGTCGCGCCGTTTCCTCGCGCACGGGGTGGCGGCCATTCAGCACGCGATCGACCGTCGCGACGCTGACGCCGGCGGCCTGGGCGAGATCAGCGATGGTCGGTCGGTTGCTCATGGCGCCTCCTGATAGCTTTTCATCAGAGTATAAATGCAAGATATGACATCATTTGAGAGATTATATCATTGCTGCATTGAGCCCTTGCAAAAGTCAACCTATCGTCATTGCACGACACGAAATGCTGCCGGTCACACCGGATTGCAGGGAGGGATGCAGATGACGACGATGCCGACCAAGCGGGACTACAGTCTGCTCGGCCGAGATGCGCAGGCAGCCGTTGCCAACGGGCTGTCGGCCGCCGAGTGGTATCACACCGACATTCCGCGCAAGCAGATGAAAGAGCTGATGAAGCGCGAGGACGGGCCGGCGATCCGTGACACTGCGATCTGGCTCGGCTGTCTCGTGCTTTTCGGCGGGCTCGGCATCTACTTCTGGGGCACCTGGTGGGCGGTTCCCTTCTTCCTTGCCTATGGTGTTCTCTACGGCTCGGCCTCCGACAGTCGCTGGCACGAATGCGGTCACGGGACGGCGTTCAAGACGATGTGGATGAACGATGCGGTCTATCAGATCGCCTGCTTCATGATCATGCGCAATCCCGTCACCTGGCGCTGGAGCCACACCCGCCACCATACCGACACGGTCATCGTCGGCCGCGACCCGGAAATTGCCGTCATGCGGCCACCGGATCTTCTGCGTCTGGTTCTGAATTTCTTCGGCATCCTCGACGTCTGGCACGCGATCGTCGACATGGTGCGCAACACGTTCGGCATCATCAGCGCCGAGGAAGCGACCTTCATCCCTGAGATGGAGCAGCCGAAAGCAATCCTCGTCGCACGCATCTGGTTTGCAATCTATGCCGCAACGATTGCAGCCTGCTTCTACCTGGGCTCTATCCTGCCGCTGATGCTGATCGGCCTGCCGCGGCTTTATGGCGCCTGGCATCACGTGCTGACCGGCCTGCTTCAGCACGGCGGATTGGCGGACAACGTCACCGACCATCGGCTGAACAGCCGCACCGTCTACATGAACCCGGTGAGCCGCTTCGTCTACTGGAACATGAATTTTCATGTGGAGCACCACATGTTCCCAATGGTGCCCTACCACGCGCTGCCGAAGCTGCACGCCATGATCAAGCACGACCTACCGGCGCCGAGCCCGTCGATGCTGCACGGTTATCGCGAGATGATCCCGGCCTTCCTGCGGCAGTTGCGCAACGAGGACTACTTCCTGAAGCGCGATTTGCCGGCGACGGCCAAGCCTTATCGGGAAGAGTTTCACAGCGACGCGATCGTGCACGCTGCCGAATAGACAAAGACCTGGAGCAAACGGGAGGAAATCATGAGCGGAAATTGGATCGAAGTCTGCGCGGCTGACGATATCGACGAGGAAGACGTCATCCGCTTCGACCACGAAGGGCGCACTTTCGCGGTCTATCGCAGCCCCGACGACGCATATTTCGCGACCGACGGGCTCTGCACCCACGAGCACATCCATCTCGCCGACGGGCTGGTCATGGACGACATCATCGAATGTCCGAAGCACAACGGTCGCTTCAATTACAAGACAGGCCAGGCCAAGGGCGCACCGGTCTGTGTCAACCTGAAGACCTATCCGGTGAAAGTCGAGGCGGGAAGCGTGTTCATCTCGCTCAGCTGACGACGTCATCATCGTGTTTTGGCCCGCCGAGCGGGCAGGGAGGTTGAGATGGGGAGCATCGTCATTGTCGGCGCCGGCGAATGCGGCGCAAGAGCCGCCTTTGCGCTCAGGGAAAAAGGTTACGACGGCAAGATCACCTTGATCGGCGCGGAACCTCATCTTCCCTATGAGCGTCCGCCGCTCTCGAAAGACGGCCTCAAACACGAGATGCCACCGAAATATGTCGCCGATGCCGAGCGCTACAGGACGGCCGGGATCGAGGTGCTGATCGATTCTCCCGTGATGGCGATCGATCGCGACGCCAAGCTCTTAGAACTCCTCGATGGCGGCCGCATCGCTTACGACCGACTGCTGCTGACGACCGGTGCGCGGGCGCGAACGATCCCTGGAGCCGACGACGCGTCGCGGCGCATCCGCACACTCAGAACGCATGCCGATGCCGAGGAAATTCGACGCGAACTTTTGCCGGGCCGGACGCTTGCGATTATCGGCGGCGGCTTCATTGGTCTGGAGCTTGCGGCTACGGCACGCGGCCTCGGCGCAGGTGTGGTCCTGCTCGAGGGCCTTCCCCGCATTCTGTCGCGCGGCGTGCCGGAGGATATTGCGGCCGTCGTGGCCGAGAGGCACCGCGCTGAGGGGGTCGAGATCCGTTGCGGCACCAAGATCGAGCGAATCGATGCGGACGACCGCGCCGCCCGCATTCTGCTCGCCGGCGGCGAGGCAATCGATGCCGATCTCGTGGTGGTCGGCATCGGTGCGGTCCCGAACACCGGGCTTGCCGAATCTGCCGGTCTTTCGATTGAAAATGGGATTGCCGTCGACGCCACGCTCAGGACGAGCGACCCTGATATTTACGCCGCCGGGGATTGCTGCTCCTTCCCGCTTAGTCACTATGACGGCCGCCGGGTACGGCTTGAGGCGTGGCGAAACGCGCAGGATCAAGGAGTGCTTGTTGCGGGTAATTTGCTCGGCGCCAGCGAGGCAATAGCGAGTGTGCCGTGGTTCTGGTCCGACCAGTATGATCTGACATTGCAGATTGCAGGTCTCTCCGACGGCGCTGCGACGACCGTACGGCGCGATCTCGTCGAGGGGGCCTTCATTTTGTTCCACCTCGACGACACCGGCCGTCTGCTTTCGGCTTCCGGGATTGGTTCCGGCAACGCTGTTGCACGCGACATACGCCTCGCCGAGATGTTGATCGCGGCCGGAAAGCGGCCGGATCCGCAGGCGCTCGGCTCAGCTGAAACCAAACTCAAGACTTTGCTGGCCGCTTGAAGGCGCGCCGCACCTCACATCTTGCTTCGTTCCATGACCTCGGAGGTCTCCCATGAAAAGCCGCCGCCCGACCGTTGCTGACCTGTTGTCGATCAAAGGCAAACGCCAGCTCACCATGCTGCGCGTCGAAACGCTCGAGGAAGCCGAGGCGGCGGAGGCCGCCGGCATCGATCTCGTTTCCGTGCCGCCGGCTCTTCTGAGCCCGGAATTTCGCGAGGTGGCGCCAACCTGTTTCGCCTTTCCCGGTCTTGAATACGGCGATTACGTGACTGCGGAGGAATACATGCGCGCCGCCTTCAAGGCGCTGAAATCAGGCGGCGATGCGGTCTATTGCGCTGCCGGATTGTCCACGGTCCGGCGCATGCGCGAGGAGGGCATTCCCGTCTGCGGACATGTCGGCCTCATTCCCTCGAAGGCGACCTGGACCGGAGGCTTCAGGGCCGTCGGCAAGACGGCCCAAAGCGCGCTTGAAATCTGGCGACAGGTGAAGGCGCTCGAGGAAGCCGGCGCCTTTGCTGCCGAAATCGAGGTCGTGCCCGGCGACGTTGCCGGCGCGATCAGCGCCCGCACGTCGATGTTGATGCTGTCAATGGGGGCGGGCACCGGCTGTGATGCGCAATACCTCTTCGCTTCCGATGTGCTCGGCAGCAATCGCGGCCACGTGCCGCGCCACGCCAAGACCTATCGGAATTTTGCCGCCGAACAGGACCGTCTCCAGCGCGAACGGGTCGCGGCGTTTTCAGAATTTGCCGAGGACGTGCGATCTGGGGCCTATCCGGAAGAAGGGCATCTCGTCGGCATCGATAAGGCGGAACTTCGCGCTTTTCTGACAGAACTGGAGCGCGCTTGAGGATCGAATGACTTGCGCGAGGGAGGGCGGTTGATATAGTCCACGCGGCAATTCAGCTTCTCATTCCGTGACGGATTATGATTTGAGCGCCCTCGTTCAGGACAGTCTCACCTTTTTCGGTCTGCTTGCCGCGATCTATGCCGCGACCGTATTGCTGTATTTCATCCTGGGTTACGGCATCACCTGGCTCAACGACCGCAACCCTGAGCGTCGCATCCAGAAGGGAAGGCGCGGCGAGAAGCGCAAGGCAATCGAGATCCGCCAGAGCATGGCGTCGATCCTCGTTACCTGCACGTCGGTCGCGATCGGCCTTTTTGTCCAGTACAAGGGCTGGACCTTGTTCTCGCCTTGGGACTTCAGCTGGTGGACGGCCGTGCCGCTGTTCGTCTTCTGCATGGTGCTCTTTGACGCGTGGTTCTATTTCGCGCATCGCCTGCTGCACACCAAGCTTTTCTACAAATACCACGTACTCCACCACCGCAGCGTCGCGCCGACGGCCTGGAGCAACGATTCGATCGGCCTCGTCGATACGGCGATGTGCCAGGGCTACTACGCCGTCATCACCTTCCTCGTGCCGTTCCCGCCGATCATTCTCCTGGCGCACCGTTTGTTCGACCAGATCAATGGCACCTTCGGCCACGCCGGCTTCGAGTATTTTGCCTCACGCACCGCACGCTACCCTTCGCCGATGCTCTGCACGACCTATCACGACCAGCACCACGCCGAATTCAAGTACAACTACGCGAACTATTTCTCCTTCTGGGACCGGGTGATGGGGACCGTCGCGCCGAATTACGATCGGCGGGTAGAAGCGTTTGAGGGCGAGGCGCCGGCGCTGAACCTGCGAAAGGTGGCCGGTGTCAACGGCGTGGCCGAGAGCCCAACGGTCGACTGAGGCGGCGAGCTTGTTTTCGACCAAGCGTTTCCAAGGGCACTTGCTGCGCGGCTTAGCCCATTTGCCGTTCATATCGTCTGCGTTCGCCGCCTGCGACAGCAATGGTTCGGCTGAGCAATGAACCGGCCACCAACGGTTGGCGGATTGGAGCAGATGGTCGATCTTCCTCAGGATGAAATCGGCGTCGCGATGAAGCATGACCCGGCGCATTATGCCGACCGGCCGATCACTCTATTGGTGGACGATCCGGAGCGTCGCCTTGGTCGTCGGCCGCAGCTTGTCCTTAAGCGTCGTGACCGCACTCCCGATACCGTCTTTCGCTCGTTCCTCATCGACGGGCGGGGCCGCGGGCGTTTCTACGGATGGACGCCGGTGCAACTGACCGCAATCTCGCTTATTGCCGACGATGCCACCGCGAACAACTCTGCAAACGTAGATCCTCAGATCACGATGCGGCGCATGACGCTTCTTGAAGCAGCAGTGCTCATTGCATGCCGGCGGACGCTGGCTTTTTTGCAGATCATAAGGCTGTTCCTCGCGGGCAATAGAAAGGGCGCGGAATTTCGCTTCGTTCGGCAATGTGATGCGCTTTCCGCCCCGGACTACAGAGGCTGGCTCGAAGCCCAGGCGCTGGCGGAGAAGCGCGAGGTCGAAGACGACGCTCTAGCGTGGCCGCAAAGGCCACGGATCCTTGTTTCTATCGAAGGCAACGACCCGGCCGCGCTCGCAGAAACCAGGACGTCGCTTGCAGCGCAGACTTGGCGCGCGTTTCGCGAGATGCCGGCAACGGACGTGGCGCAAATGCTGGAGCGAGGCGAGGATCTCGAGGATCTCTTGTGGCTCCGCGTTCCGGCGGGGATGCGGCTCGCGCCGAAAGCTTTGGGATGGTTGGCAAAGCCCTTTGCGACTTCAGCGGATGTGGCAATCGTTTATTGCGACGAAGACCTCATCGACGAACGAGGCCGGCGGGCAGACCCGTTCTTCAAACCAGCCTGGAATGAGCCGCTTGTTCGCTCCGGATGGCTCCCACTTGACGGGGCGATGTTTCGCTTGAAGTCCATACCGAAGGGCATTTCCGTTGAGACGACCTCGTCTGCGGAAATCGCCGTTGCAGTAGCGCAAGCCGGTGTGGCGGGGATATTGCACCTGCCAAGAGTCCTGTTGCATCGCGCGCCACGATGCCACCGGCTGGATACAATTCTTCGCACTGTTCAGCCACGGCGTACGCACCCCGCCGTTAGCGTCATCATCCCGACGCGCGACCGGGCCGACCTGCTCGAAGCTTGTCTTAAGGGGTTGTTTGAACGTTCGGCCCCGGCCGACCTCGATGTTATCGTCATCGATAATGAAAGCACTGAGCCTGCCACTTTAGACCTGTTTTCAAGGTACGAGCAGTCCGGTCTCATTCGCCGGATAGCCCTTCCCGGAGCCTTCAACTTTTCCCGGGCGTGCAACATCGGCGTCAGTGCAGCACGGCACGAACTCGTTCTCCTGTTGAACAATGACGTGGAGCCCATGGGCCGTCACTGGCTCGAGTTTCTCGCGGGCGAGCTTGATGATCCGACGGTTGGCGCCGCCGGCAATTTGCTGTTGTTTCCCGATGGCTTCGTACAGCATGGCGGCGTGACGCTCGGGGCAGGGACCGTTGCGCGGCACAGTTTTCATTTTCTCGGCATGAAGGACGGCGGTGACAGGGGACTTCTCGGTCAACGTCGAGATATGTCGGCGGTTACCGCGGCGTGCCTTCTGACCCGCAAAGGGCTGTGGCATCGCCTTGGCGGAATGGATGAGCGAGAACTTACTGTCGCCTTCAACGATGTGGATTATTGCTTGAAAGTGCGGGAAGCGGGCCTGCGTATTGTCTGGACGCCGGAGGCGGCGATGTTGCATAGAGAGAGCGTATCGCGTGGCGCCGACGATACACCTGAGAAGCTTCAGCGCTTCGCGCGGGAAGAACGAGCCATGCATCAGCGCTGGAGCGATATCTTGAAAGCCGATCCGTACTACAACCCGAACCTTTCATTGATCGCTGAAGAATTCGTTCTTGAGGCACACCCGAGAAGCCTGGCGCCGAGGTCGAGCGTTTGACGAGCGTGCGCGAAAGGGTAGCTCGTTGGATTGAACGGCGGTTACCCCAGCCGCGGCTTCGGATGGGCGCCAACGGTCTTCCGCGTCGACCCGTGAAGCGGATCGTCGTTTTCGGTCGCATACCGAATCCGACCTTCGACTACTACCTCGCAGCCCGCCTTGAGGCGCCCGATATGCCGCCTTATGAGGTGGCCGATATTCGCGGCCGCGAAAGGCCGGCTGTGGATGCGGATGGAGCCTTCGTTATCCTGTGCCGCTATGCTTCTCCCTCGGTCTTGCGCTGGATCGAAAGCAATGCAGAGCACCTCTCGGGCGTGGGAATGTTACTAGACGACGACATCCCCGCGGTCGTGACGGGCAGGGACGCAGATTTCTTCTATCGCCTGTTCCTTTGGTATCGCGCCCTTTGGCCACTTCGCCGCCTAAGCCGGCATTTGGATATCGTCTGGGCTTCGACAGCGCACCTTGCATCTCGGTTAGCTGCGGCAAAGGCGGTGGTGTTGCCGCCGGCTCCGCCGAAGGCGCTTTGGGCAAGCCGACAGGAAAATGCTGACGCGCGTGGTCGGATGAACGACGACGTTCTAATCGGCTATCACGCTACAGGCGTTCATCTGGAAGAGCATAGATTCCTCCGGCCGATTATTGCGGAGGTTTTGCGTGAACGCCCGCAAGTTCGATTTGAGGTGTTCGCTGATCGACGTGCGAGAGCAATCTGGCAAGACCTTGAGCGTGTGCAGATTCGGGAACCGATGCCGTGGACGGATTACTTAGCTGACGCGAACGCAGGGAGAGTCGACATCATGCTGGTTCCGTTGGCGCCGTCTCACGTAAATGACAGTCGTGCACCGACAAAACGCATCGATGTGGCTAGATACCGGGCTGCGGGGGTTTTTTCTGCGGGCGCAGCGTATGGCCACGCTTCCAGTGGTGCCGAACTGCGGCCCGCCTATGACCCAACCAGTTGGCGCCAAGTTATCTTTCAACTCGTCGATGATCTGGAAGGGCGTGACAATGCTGCAATTGCAACCCGTATGGCGGTCTTGCAAATGACGCTGGCAGCCGGTACGGGATTTGAGGCTCTTAGGGCCCGATAAGAAACCGCGTCAACCATCCGGGTTGAGCGTGGCTCCGAACAATGGAACAGCGGATCTTTTCGGAATGACGTCACAGGTATTGTTGCTTCGACCCAAACGATTTGGGGACGACCGTGGTTGGTTCTCGGAAGTTTACAATGAGAAAACCTTCACCGCATACGGCATCAGTGACCGGTTCGTTCAGGACAATCATTCGCTTTCTGTTCCTGCGGGAACGTTGAGGGGGTTGCATTTCCAGACCGCGCCTTACGAGCAAGCCAAGCTTGTTCGCTGTATTCGTGGAAAGATCTTCGATGTCGCTGTCGACATTCGCTATGGTTCGCCGAGTTTCGGGCAGTGGGTGGGCGCTGAATTATCGGCGGAGAACGGTCACCAACTTTATGTCCCCAGCGGCTTTGCTCATGGCTTCGTGACGCTCGAACCCTCGACTGAAGTGACCTATAAGGTGTCCAATTTTTACTCACCAGAGAATGATGGCGGCATCCTCTGGAATGATCCGCAGATCGGGATCAAGTGGCCTCTTCCAGGCGGGACCGAGCCCATCTTGAGCCCCAAGGATGGGCGTCAGCCGCTCCTCGGTGATTTTGATAGCCCGTTCGTCTACGACGGGGTGCCGCTCGAACTGGTCGAAGTGTAGATTTCGGAAGGAATAGCCATGCGAATTCTCGTTACCGGTGGCGCCGGTTTTATTGGCTCAGCGCTGGTTCGGCACCTTATCAACAACACGGCCCATGAAGTGTTGAACTTCGACAAATTGACTTATGCAGGGACGTTAACTTCTCTGGTTTCTATCGCCGCTTCACCGAAATACCGTTTCAAGCAAGGCGACGTCTGTGACGAAGGCGCTGTGGCCGCGGCTATCGCTGATTTTCAGCCCGATGTGATTACCCACCTGGCGGCAGAATCGCATGTTGACAGGTCGATCGACGGCCCGAGCGCCTTCATACATACGAATGTAGTCGGCACCTATACAATGTTGGCGGCGGCCTTAGACTACTGGCGCAAGCTTCCGGCAGATCGCGCGCTGAGTTTCCGCTTCCATCACATCTCGACGGATGAGGTTTTCGGTTCGCTCGGCGAGATCGGTTACTTCACTGAAACGACACCCTACGATCCCCGTTCTCCCTATTCGGCTTCGAAGGCGGGCTCGGATCACCTGGTCTCCGCCTGGGGGCACACATTTGGCCTGCCGGTCCTGATCACCAATTGCTCGAACAACTATGGGCCCTATCATTTCCCTGAGAAACTCATACCGCTGATGATTGTGAAGGCTGTCGCAGGCGAGCCGCTTCCTGTCTATGGCAACGGTAAGAATGTTCGTGATTGGCTTTATGTGGAAGACCATGTGCGTGCTCTCCAATGCGTATTTGAGAATGGCATCGCTGGTCAGACTTATAATGTTGGCGGAAACTCCGAACGACGGAATATCGACGTGGTGAAGACCGTCTGCCAGATTCTCGATCGTCTGCAGCCGCGTGCGGATGGCGAAACTTACGCGAGGCAGATTACCTACGTTGCCGATCGCCCCGGTCACGACCAACGATATGCGATCGATGCGGCAAAGTTAAGCAACCAGCTCGGATGGAGGCCCGCCGAAAGTTTCGAAAGCGGTATTGAGAAGACCGTCGCGTGGTACTTGAGCAACCGAAACTGGTGGTCGGAAATCGTTGAGCGGAACCACGCTGCTCAACGGCGAGGTTTGGGTGTATGAAACAGCGGCGCATTCTGATTACAGGCGGCACCGGGCAGGTCGGGACCGAACTGCTCCAGCGTCAATGGCCTAGCGATGTTGAGCTCGTCGCACCAAGCCGGCGTGAGTTCGATCTGAGTAATTGCGATGAAATTGAGCAATATATCTCGGAAGGAGACTTTTCCGCCGTCGTTAACTCAGGCGCCTACACTGCCGTGGATCGAGCCGAAAACGAGATACTCGCCGCTTGGAAAATCAACGCTTTGGCCCCTGCAGCAATCGCTGCTGCGACTAAGGCGTGCGGCATTCCCATCGTTCACGTATCGACCGACTATGTGTTTGATGGAGCAAAGGGGGCACCTTACGCTGAAGAAGATCGTGTTGCCCCTCTCGGGGTCTACGGTGCGTCCAAGGAAGCGGGGGAGCAGGCGGTTCGGACAACGAATCCCTGTCACATTATCCTTCGCACGGCGTGGGTTTTTAGTCCGCACGGTTCCAATTTCGTTAAGACGATGCTGCGACTGGGCAACGAAAGGTCGCTAATTCGGATTGTCGATGATCAGCGGGGTTGCCCAACCGCAGCTGTCGACATCGCGGAAGCTTTGTCCACAGTCGCTCTCCGATTAATCGAGGACAAGAGCTCACCGGTCGGAACCTACAATTTTGTCAATGCTGGCGATGCAACTTGGTATGAGTTGGCGCGCGAGATATTTGAGCGGCGGAAAGCCGCGCGCTATGAGATCCCGACACTGCAGGCGATCGAGACGCGCGAATATCCAACACCCGCGCGGCGCCCAGAGAATTCCTTGCTTGCAACGGACAAGTGGAGCCGGGATTTTGGTTGGAAGCCTCGCCATTGGCGCCTGGCGTTGCATGAAATGCTCGCCTTCTTGCAGGATTGAATCCAAATTAGAGGTACGTTTTCCATGAAGGGAATTATTCTGGCAGGTGGGTCAGGAACACGTCTGCATCCGGCGACCCTCGCTATCAACAAGCAGCTAATTCCCGTTTACGACAAGCCGATGATATATTATCCACTATCGGTCTTAATGCAGGCTGGAATTAGAGATATACTAATTATTTCATCGTCTGACCATTTAGGTAGTTACGAGCGCCTTTTCGGTGACGGGGCGCGTCTTGGATTGCGAATGAGTTACGCAGTTCAACCAAAGCCTGAGGGTCTTGCCCAGGCATTCACGATTGGGGAAGAGTTCATCGGGGCAGATAACGTAGCCTTGGTATTGGGTGACAACATTTTCTTTGGGGCGGGCTTGGCTGAGCTGCTCGACAAGTCCGCAAACAGAACGTCTGGCGCAACTGTGTTTGCTTACGAGGTTGAGGACCCGGAACGGTATGGGGTTGTTGAGCTCGGGGCGGAAGGGCAGGCGATCAGTTTAGAGGAAAAGCCCGCTGTGCCGAGGTCTCGGTTCGCGGTAACGGGGCTATATTTTTACGACAATGAGGTCGTCGCCCATGCCAAATCTCTGCGGCCATCCGCTCGTGGAGAGTATGAGATCACCGATTTAAATCGGATCTATATGGAACAAGGCAATCTCTTCGTGGAGAAAATGGCGCGAGGTTATGCGTGGCTCGACACGGGGACCCACGACAGCCTGTTGGAGGCCTCCGAATTCGTCCGAGTTATTCAGCATCGGCAGGGCACCAACATCGCCTGCATTGAAGAGATTGCATATTTGAACGGATTTATCTCCAAGGAAGAACTGATCCAGTTTGGCGAGCAGTTCTCAAGTACCTCGTATGGGCGATATCTATTACGAATTGCACGAGAGGTGTGAGGTTGGCCAATGCCTCGTCGTTGGTTGCCTTGCGTCCGCACATCACCGAGCCAAATACGTGGGGTGCCTGTTCAGGCTACATGATTTCAAGTTCTACGATGGACCGAGTGCACCTTCCGCGCCGGACTGAACTGCCGCTCGCTCTCAGGCTGGCGGTGATAGATTGTTTGAGGTGGCAAAGCGTTCCAACATAAGATGCTGCAGCAATACTATTGACTTCATATCTACAATCTCACCGGAAGAGATCATTTGAAACGCCACTTGAAACGGCAGTTCCAACACTTCGATATCTTCTCCTTCATCAGGTAGTCCGCCGCCTTGCTGCGTCTTCGAGTCGTAAGTCCCAATAAACAGACTAAGCACTTCGGTCACTGCGGCTGGTAGCCCGTACGCTGTTGTAATCAATCGAATATCTTTCACCACGACACCGGCTTCTTCTAGGGCCTCTTTCCGCGCGCAAGTTGCTGCATCGTCCCCATCTAGCACACCGGCACACACCTCCAAGAGGAAGGGGTCGCCACCGTTTATCATGGCTGGTGGCCGAAACTGCCGCACGAGGATGACCGTATCTCTCTCGGGATCATGTAGCAGTACAGCGGCAGCATGCCCGCGGTCGTAAACTTCCCGCGTTATTTCCGTCAATTCGCCCGAGAGCTTCGAATACTGGAATGTATATTCAGTCAATGTCCCCCAAGCTTTCGCCACCACCTCGGAGGACAATATTTTCGTAGCGCGCATGTAACTCTCCCTTGCTGGAAAACTTGTGAACTATTCAAGTGAGCGAATTGAAATGACGACCCGGATGACGCACCGACAAAATAATGCACACATTCCGTAGTGAGATTTTGGGTCATATCTGGTCGCGCATGCCGCAATGATGGGCATTCCTGGGTGAGTCAAGTCCTTAGGAGGCATTCAAGGGAGTGGTACGCTTCAAGGTTGAATTGGCGTCGACTAACCGTCCACGCAAAGTCTTGCGAAGAGACGCCATTTCTCCTAAGCAACGGCTCGATATTTAATGGCCAAACTAAAATTGATTGAGGCGAAGAATGAAATTTGGAACTAGTGGTTTGCGTGGTCTAGTCACCGACCTCTTAGGGCGAACTACCACGGTCTACGCCCAAGCATTTGCTAGATACCTTCTCGACATAGGCGCTGTTAGGCCTGGCGACACCGTCCTTGTGGGACGCGATTTCCGTGCCTCAAGCCCTGAGATTGCCGCCTCTGCAATGGGTGCGCTAGAACGCGCAGGTTTGAATCCCGTGGACTGCGGCGCGATACCAACGCCGGCACTGGCCCTCTATGGCCTGAAGCTGGGATCGGCATCGCTGATGGTCACCGGGTCGCACATCCCTGATGATCGCAACGGAATAAAGTTCTATCGACCAGACGGGGAGATCGACAAGCGGGATGAAATGCGCATCAGTGCAATTGCAGCTGATATCGAACAATATCCCGTAGACTTGGCTCCGGGCACCGGACAGAACAAATCGGTTGAGGCTGAGAAGTTGTTTCTTGCAAGAAACAAGCGCGTATTGCCCGCCTCTTCCTTGTCTGGTCTCAAAATAGGCGTCTACCAGCACTCGACTGTCGCACGCGATCTTCTGGTCGAGGTCCTGAAACACTACGGTGCCGAGGTTGTCGCGCTTGGTCGCTCCACACGTTTCATACCCGTCGATACCGAAGCCGTTTCTGATGAAACCGTTGCCCTGCTTCAGAGATGGGCCAAGGAACATAACCTCAACGCAATAGTTTCCGCGGATGGTGATGGTGATCGCCCGCTCGTCGCGACAGAAACCGGAGAACCAGTTCGGGGCGATTTGCTTGGAATCGTCACCGCGGAATTTCTCCGTGCGAAGACCATCGTAACTCCTGTCACTTCAAATTCTGGAGTCGAGGCCGCTGGCGACCACGATGTCATCCGGACAAAGGTTGGCTCGCCCTTTGTTATCGCCGGAATGCTTGACGCTTTGCATGGCGGCAACGCCGGCGTTATGGGTTTTGAGGCAAATGGAGGTTTGCTGCTCGGCTCCGAATTTGAGCTTGATGGGAGAGTGATTGACCCGCTCCCGACGCGGGACAGTTTCCTGCCAGTTCTCGCAATTCTCTTCCTTTCGGCTGACAAGAAGGTGTCGCTATCAAAAATCGCTGAGGGTTATGGACTGCCATTTGCTGCTTCGGGGCGACTTGAGGCCTTCCCGGTTGAGGCGAGCGCAGCACTGATGACGCAGCTTCGTCTTTCGAGCGACAGCCTGAACATGTTTCTGAGGTCGGTAGGTGATGTCGTTCGCACTAGTGATGTCGATGGGCTTAGGGTCACATTGCGGGATGATCGAGTCGTACATTTTCGTCCGTCTGGGAATGCGCCAGAAATGCGCTGCTACGTTGAAGCAAATTCCGAGCGCGCGGCTACGAAGCTCCTTAATCAGTGCCTAGCGCTCGTCCGTGAGTGGGCTCGTGGAACGGAAGCCAGTCATACTCCGGAGAATTCTGGTTTAGTTCATGGTGTAAATCCCACGAAGGAGAGCAGAGAATTGAGTTCGGCCGGAAAAATTATTCCAGTTATCATGGCGGGCGGTAAAGGTACTCGCCTTTGGCCGCTTTCCCGCGCAAGTGCGCCGAAGCAGTTCATTCAGTTCGTCGGCGATCGGACCCTATTTCAGGCGACACTTGCGCGTGTAGCCGATCAGGAAATCTATGGGCCACCGCTCGTGATCACAAATGAGGATTTTCGATTCCTCGCTGCAGAACAAGCCAGAGAACTTGGTATCAAGCTTGGGGGGATCCTCCTGGAACCGATGGCGCGCAACACGGCCGCCGCTGTTGCCGTTGCCGCCGCCCTCGTATCGGACCGCTACGGAGAAAATACTGTCCTACAGGTCTTGGCCTCCGACCACGATATCGTTGCAGATCAAGGGTATTTCGATTCCATTGAGGTTGCGCATCAAACTGCTCTTTCTGGGAAACTCGTCACGTTCGGAATCAAACCTACGGAGCCGGCGACGGGATACGGGTATATCGAGATCGGCGAGCAGCTTGCAACGAATGCTTGCAAGGTTAAACGCTTCGTCGAGAAGCCGGCGCGACAGGATGCACAGTCGATGCTCGACGAAGGCGGCTTCGTCTGGAATTCCGGTATTTTCGTGTTTCAGGCCAACCAGATGCTTAGCGAAATGGCAAAGTTCGCGCCGGACGTCGAAAACGCCGCTCGCACTGCACTTTCTTTAGCTACGAGTGATCTTGACTTTATCCGCCTAGACGCGGAGGCGTTCGCTGCAAGCCCGGATATTTCCGTAGATTATGCCATTATGGAGAAAACCGCGAATGCGGCGGTCGTGGTTTCCACTATAGCGTGGAGCGATTTGGGTAGTTGGGATGCCGTCTGGAAGCTCGGTGATCGCGATGAGTCCGGGAACGTCGTCTTGGGTAATGCGACGGTGATGAATACCGCGAACTCGCTTGTCATGTCCAATACCAGTCATTTGGCAGTACTCGGTCTTGAGGGTGTTGCCGTTATCGCAAGTGAAGACGCCGTGTACGTTGGCCGCCTCGACGACAGCCAGCACGTCGGCAAGATCGTCAAACACCTCGCTTCGGCGAAGACGACGGCAGTATTAACGGAAATGCATCCAACTTCATACCGCCCTTGGGGCGGCTATACGTCGGTGCTCAACGGAGATCGTTTCCAGGTGAAACGGCTTTTTGTAAGTCCTGGTAAACAGCTTTCGCTACAAAAACACCACCACCGTTCGGAGCACTGGGTGTGTGTGAAAGGAACTGCGGAAGTGACAGTAGGGGATAAGGTGCAAATGGTGTCCGAGAACGAGTCGGTTTACATTCCGCAGGGTGAAGTTCACCGTCTCGCGAACCCTGGCAAAATTATGTTGGAGATGATTGAGGTGCAGACAGGTTCTTATCTCGGTGAGGATGATATTGTTCGCATCGCTGATGAGTTTGGTCGGGGATGATGCTAGGCGTTGGATCCCCTTCTCCCGTAGCAGGGCGTTCACGATTTTTGTATGTTCATCCGAATGGCAAAATCACTGGTACCAAAGCGCACCAGATTTCGCGGTCACGTCGATACTATTTCCGACGGGTACATGTTTGGTTGGCTTTTTGATGCTAAGCACCCGACATGTAGCGTAGTTTTTGAGCTATTTGTTAATGGCGCTTATCGTGGGCAGTGGACATGTGCCTATTTTCGGCCCGACCTAAAGGCGGGAAACCTTGGCAACGGCGTGCACGGGTTCAAGGTGCCTTTAGGAAGAGTTACTGCGGACAGCATCTATAGTTTAGAACTATTTCTGCCCGCCGCGGGGGGCGCGTGGTTCGCCGCCCGTGACGGTCAACTGCGTCCTTTGAAGGGAGCGGGGGCTACCCGCGCGCTACGCCTTAAGCGATTTCGAGATAGGTTGATACGAAGTGCGGGGGATACGCCGTGTTTGGCTGATCGGCCAGACGCCTCATGGGCTGTCGGCGTGTTGTCGCAATGTGACGTCTACCGCGATGAACGCCGAAGTGGCTTGCAGTCGTCCGATTTCGCAGAGTTCCTGAGAAGGCTAAAGGGCCTGAGTGGAAGCGATGTCGAGTTCTATAATTGGTATGTCAACGACTATATATACAAACTCGATCCGCGGTTTATTCCACTATCCGAAGAGGAGAGGAAGTTTGTCAAGGCTTTGATCGAAAGCACCCGGTCGGAGTTCGACTCCCCTGCCTTCTCAATGTACCTCAGGCTTCTTCTTTGGAAATCCTATCGGGGGCTCAGAGAAGCTTACAAACATTACTGGTGGAGTGCGGAAGGCGGTCGCCAACTGAACCTTGACCTGTCCGTTCCGCGGCCGAACGAAAGCCAAGTGCTGCAGGAATTTATCCGGTACGGCGTCGGAAGATCGTTTCCACTGACATACTTCATGGCGATTCTTGCGTTCCGCAACCGTTTGGTGAACCCAATTGCGATGCTCTTTCCTTTCGGTCGACGGCAAGTCTACGAGTGGTGCTGCCACTATGGGTGCCAGAATTCCTACATTCGGCGGCACATCGAACATGTATTAGCAACATGTCCCTCTGAGGCTCGATCGCGACTTGAAGCTAAGTTGTTCCCATACTGCCGTGCGGCTAGCAACCAACGCCAGGAGGTTGAAAAATCCATCGCTCCTCTGGTTTCCAGTTCGCAGACACTGTTGGCGAATAAGTCAGACGTCAGCCTCCAGTTCATCGGTCCGTTCGATAAACTGTTAGGCCTCGGCGAGAGTAGTCGTCGACTTATGGAAGCTATTCGCATTGTAGATAAAAACTGCTCTTTTGTATGCTATAACGAAGGCATTCAAAGTGCATCAGTGGAAGGGGATTATAATTATGATTTGCGCAAGTCAGCGATAAATATAATCCACTTGAATCTTGAGCAAATACCTGAATTCTTTCTTAAGAATGGCGATATTCTTAAGAATTCGTATAATATTGTGTTCCCATATTGGGAATTAAGCAAAATTTCTAGTCTGCACCTGCTTGGGCTGAGGCTGGTCGATGAAGTATGGTCAGCATCCACTTTTATCAATTCAGTCGTCCAAGGCAAAGTTCTGCAAGTAACAACGATTGGGATCCCGGCGTCAATTCTAGGCGACGTGTGCGTAGATGCCGGCACGCGATCGGACAAATTTACATTTCTCACCACATTCGACGCGTATTCGTGGCCTCAGCGCAAGAATGCGCTTGGAGTTGTAGAAGCCTTCCTGGCCGCTTTTAGTAGCGACATTGCGGTTCGTCTAATTGTAAAGACGCAGAATGCTAACGACGTTCATAGCATTCACCAAAGACGAGCATGGGAGGCTCTGAAAGCGCGGTGCGGTGAGGACGACCGGATTGAGGTTATAAACGAGACTTACAGCCCTTCTCAGCAGCGTGATTTGATCAGCTCTAGCGATTGTCTGGTTTCTCTCCATCGAGCGGAGGGATTGGGTATCGATATACTCGATGCGTTGGCAAGTGGAATTCCAGTCATTGCTACTGCGTATTCAGGCAACATGGACCTTTGTGCACCAAACAATACCTGGCTGGTAGACTATGATCTGATCCCTGTCAGAGCTGACGAATATGTCTTCGTAGAAGACAATCAACTATGGGCAAACCCTAAAAGTGACTCTGCCGTCCAGGCGATGAAGGGTGTGTTCTATGGGCGCCAGGAACGACACGAAAAGAGTTGGGCTGGTATTGCAGATGCTCACCGTTTGCGGTCGCGAGACGCTATTGCGCAAAGAATTAGGCAGCGGCTAGCACTCATAAGCAGTTCGAAAAGCAGCTAGGTGTGCATGTGAATTTGCCGGGAGAAAGGCACTTGAAGCGGTAGCGGCTCATCGCGTGGCATCGCAGCGTTCCGCACTTGGAGCAATAAGGCTCGCCCTCCGTCTTGGGCCAGCGCAGGCGCTTAAACCAGTTGTAGGCATTCGTTCCCGCATCCTAGCGAGATTGAGAACCGTCAGCGTTCGGTAGTCTGGCGATACCAGGAGACCAGGAAGTGATGGCCCTTTGTCGTGTCTTCGGGTTTTGCAATGGCTCATCCCTCGGCGAGTAAGGCAGGGCGTATTTCCTGGCACCCAAGGTACTGACGGCCGACACCTCAGCGTGCGGGCGATGGACGGGGGTAGCTATGGCGTTGAGGGTCATGTTCAGGTGCCAGAAGTCGACGGCAGGCACAGCGTATAGTCAGCAGAAAACGGCCGCGGGGAGATCAGAGTTGTATGCTCATCAACGTATCATCGTGAACATGACACAGGCTCTAATCTTGACTCTCCGGGAGCCGGTCGCTCGAATCCGTTGTGAGCAGTTTGGATCTTCATGACAGCAACCGCTAAAGGTGCTTAAATCGGATTGGAAAATCACGGCCACCGCGGAGCGTTAGGATTAGGATTCGCTGGCGTGGTAACTGGCGGATTGCTCAGTTCACCATCGTCTCTCTTTCAAGTTCTATCCTAAATCCGCCGGGTGTGCATTTGCGTCGAATGAGTTGATGCACCGATGCCGTCAACTAACCATGATTCATCATTCGATTCACGCGCACAAGCCACTTTTCGTGGTCTTTGCTAAGTAGTGCCGGAAAACCGCGTAGCGAAACACCCCACTCACCGTTTTTCATCATAAATTTCTAAAATGCGCTTAACTAGCTTTCGACCAACTTCAATGGGCGAGTACGCGTCGTGGATAGTTGTTTGGCCCGCACCTGCAATCGAGGTTCGGTACGGCTCATCTTCGAAAACACGCTGCATATGTCGGGCAGCGTCTTCTACGTCGGGTTCGGCCCACTTGCTTTGTTCTGGGTAGCCGCACGTACCTATGTCGGTGAGTTGAAATCCAACCAAACAGGAATTCGAATCGTTCATAAAGTCGAGGTTGCCGGAATAGCCGGTCGCGATAGTCGGTTTGCCGTAGCCCATTGCTTCTGCGATGCTAAGGCCAAAACCCTCGGCGCGATGCAATGAAACATATGCGTCGCAATTAATGTATAGAGATGCGTTTTCGTCGCGCCCTAATGTCTCCTCAATCAAAACCACGCGGGAGTCACGGCGTGCAATGGATCTAAAGATGTCGAAACTCGCCATTTCGGTGGGAGAGGCTCGCCCAAGTGTGGTCTTGATGACAAGAGAGACGGGTTCAGACCCGCGCGGAAATGCAACTGCGAAAGCTTGAAGCACCGCTTCTGGATTCTTGCGGGCCATTGAGGAATCAATCTCAAAACAAAACAGGAAAGCAAAAGTGTGTTCCGGAATGCGAAAATGCCCTCGCGGATTCACGGTAGGTGGAAAATAGACGTTGACTGGCATAGCGACTGCATGCACTGGAACATCCAGCTGCGCTCTGGCAGAACTCTCGGTAAATGACGACGCTGCCCAGTATTCATCGAAGTATCGCGTATTGGTAAGGTGCGCAGGCATTTTTTCAAGTTCAAACGCCCCATACACAATATTATATCGATTGTTCACGAAATCATTCCCGTGGCGGGAAAGCAAATTGTCTATTATAGTCGGTTTGTCGACGAAGATATTTACGTTGGACCCGCCAGTTTGCTTAGGGTCAAATGCCGTGTCCAATACCGCCCGCGGTGAGCCGCCGAAATCTACCACTTGAAATCCGGCTGCTGGCAGATGCTTCGCATTGGGCTGGATTTCATCGAACGCCGCTTGAGCGGCGTCAAAGACATTTCGCGACATCGCTCCGGCGCACGCCGGACTACTAAAGGGGCCGATAAGGTTCGCAATGTGAGTAGAAGGATGTGTGGCCACCGCACGTATCCGCGAGTCAAGGCGCAAACGTCTGAATCTAAAACCCAAATCACGGTCATCAGCAGAACTACCGGCAAGCGCAGGTGAGTGGCTGGCCAGTAGGTCGAGATCCAAATGGACTGAAAGTTGGCCATCGGCGAGTAGCCGCTTCGGTAGTGGGATTGTGATGTCGGATGGACTTGGGGCGTTCTGATCAAACTTGTGAATCACGCTTCTGACACCGTTTACAGAAACAAATAACGTGTTTTGTGGAAGCAGGTCAGTTAAAAAAGCCTCGAGGCCAACCAGTACAATTTCGAGGTTTTCATCAGGTGAATCAGCTAGTTTGATCGAAATCTGTGATTTCCGTCCGGCGGACCACCTCCCGTTAGGCTCGGGAAGATGCCATCCGTGTGGGAATAGTGGAGAGTGTTCCGGAAGACAGGCGATATCGATTTCCTGTCCGATCGTAATCACCTCGCCGCTTTCAAGCGGGATCACTCTCATTGAATGAAGCGCAACCGACAGAGAGCGAGTATCTTCGATCCCGGCTATGATTTTTGGCGAATTGGCGCAGTCGCACCGGATGTCGAGGACCACTTCGCCGATCGAGGAGCACATGTCGGAAGCGATCGCCAACGATATTGGTTCGCAATCTCGCCGCACAAAGACACGGGTCGCAAGGATCACTGAACCAGTTGAGATCGTACAGCGTAGCGGGGCTTCGGAAGATGCCATGGCGGCCAAGGATAGTTCTACGCGGTAGCTAGCCTCGACGCCGGCAAAAACCTTAAACGACAGCAAGCCACTCGTACCTGACATCCAACGGTGGTCGGGCGCGGGGGACGTCCATGACGGTCCAAATGAAACGACATCTGCTTCGTCACCTGCTCCACACACAATGGTTTTGTTCATCGGAACCGTTGAGCAATTGGTGTGGATGCCGCTGCTTCCAAACGTCTCCCATGAAATGTTTAGGAGTTTTTTGAGGGATGTGTCACCTAGCAGGTGAACGGGGGAACTTGCAATTGATTTATCATCGAAGAGTATATGCCGCCAGAAATGCGGAGACAGGGCAGCCAAGTTGTAGGCGGGTTGGCGCGAATTGTCGTTCCAAGTTGTGGACAACGCGATAGCCGGTTTCTGAAATACGTCAGCCTCCGACAATACGCTTGAGGTCAACGCGGAAACTTGAACAATCTCGGGCGCGGCCAGTAACATATATGCATTACAATTTAGATAGGCGATGTTAGAGAATTGCTGCAGGAAACGCACCTGTTCGCGAGCTGCGTTCTTGTCTTGGTACGGATGGGGCTTAAAGTACACAGTTTCAAATCTTGAAACCAGCGATCGTAGTTCATTTGGATGGTCCTGCAGTGCAATGAAACCACCATTCTGATGCAGAAGAGCGGCGTCCCCGTCGACCTGGCCAAAAAGTACGGCGGATTCGCGCTTTAACTCGGGGCGCGATGACAAATTTGCCAGCTCGGCGGCCTTCATTTGTGCAGCAAATGCAATATCGTCAGGATTTAATTGAAATGGGCGAAGACGCTCCACGGATGCGAAATTGCTCTCGATCATGAAGGCGTAGTCCTTCATAAAACGAAACGGATGTATTGCATACGAGATGTATGGAACATCAAGGGTGGTGCAAAGATCCTTTTGATACGGTGAGAGTTCAAATCCGACAACGAGCTTTCGGTCGAAGAAAGGGCGTAATAGGTCCACGACAGCCGCACATGGTTGGCGATTATAAAGCCGTCCCCAGCCAGCAGTAGACGGATCCAGGCCTTCCATTTCATACACGCGCCGTACTGGTAGGCTGACTTGCTCGTTCTCGCTCCAAACCCCCAGCGTGCTTGCACGTCCCAAAACTCGCTGAAGCCCTGCTGCGGTCCAGCTATGGAGCTGCTTTGCAATTGAATTCTGTACGCCGGAAAGGGCCCGCCGCGTATTCGGTGGAGGGCGTAAAAAGTCAGCAATGACGAGCGCTTGACGATCATAAAAATCGTATGCGCGAGCGGACGTTAGGAAATCTACCACATTAGCCACCGAGGGTCCTCACCATAAAAACCTCATGCGAAGAGAGCCACAACGAACCGGTCATATCAGCTTGTGCTTTATCGCCGATTCTTCTTAAATAGAGACTTTCTGATGCGCGGCCAATCCTGAGTTTTGGGCGTGTGTTCTTCCGGCTTAAACGCAACCGTTTGCCGACACCATTCGTTCACGAAGTGTGCGTTCGCTCGAATGCTTTCAGTTATATCTCTGGTTGTAGGATTGCGCATCCGGGGCCAAAACACTCGCGTGGATAAGCGCTCTGCGCTTGCAAAATTGAAAGACTTTGCATAACACGGGCCTCGAAACGCTTCGTTAAACAAATTTGAGTTGAGCGGATGACAGATAGCAGGATATGGATTGCCGGTCACAACGGAATGGTAGGCTCAGCAATTAGGCGGCTGCTTCAGCAGCAAGGCCAGGAAGTACTGACCGTAGGCAGAGCACAGTTGGACCTGCGCGATCAGGGAGCCGTTACGACTTGGTTGAAAGCAAATAAGCCGACATCTATTATATTCGCGGCCGCTAAGGTGGGCGGTATATATGCAAATGATCGCTACCCGGCTGATTTCATTTATGACAACTTAGCGATCGAAACCAACATTATCCACGCGGCTCACCTGGCGGATGTCGAGCGATTGGTTTTTCTGGGTTCGTCTTGTATCTACCCAAAGTTCGCACCTCAGCCCATTCCGGAAAGCGCGCTGCTGACGGGGCCTCTTGAGCCGACGAATGAATGGTATGCGATCGCAAAAATAGCGGGTATAAAGCTCTGCCAAGCATATCGTAAGCAATATAGTCGCCGTTATATTTCGGTTATGCCGTGTAACCTTTATGGCCCGCGTGATAACTATGATCTGCAGACCAGCCATGTTATCCCCGCGCTGATCAGGAAATTTCACGAAGCAAAGAATTCGGGTGCTGAGCAGGTCGTTGTGTGGGGGAGCGGGCGCCCGCTCCGTGAGTTCCTCCACGTTGATGACTTGGCGAAGGGCGTTGTGTATTGCCACGAGCACTACGACGCATATGAGCACATCAACTGCGGAGCGGGTTCCGAAGTCAGCATCCGAGAGCTTGCTGAGCTTGTAAAAGAGGTTGTCGGATACCAGGGCGAGCTTACATTCGATGTCACCAAGCCTGACGGTACTCCTAGAAAGTTGATGGATTCGTCAAAGATCACTGCTCTGGGTTGGAGACCGGAAATTGATCTTCGCGCCGGACTTCTTGATTCGTACAACTGGTATACCGAGCACGCTACGGACAATGCTGCGCGGTAAGGGATATCCACCGCGCTTCGCTCATCAAATAAATGCCGTATAGTTCGGCTCTTTCTGGAGTAAACATGTCAAAGAAAGCATTGATCACTGGCGTCACCGGCCAAGACGGCGCCTACCTGAGCGCTCTCCTTCTAGAGAAGGGTTATGAAGTGTACGGGATGGTTAGAAGGTCGTCTCATGCTGGCGTCGCAGACCACAGGCTGAGGTGGCTCGGGGTAGCGGATCAAGTCCAACTGGTCGATTGCAACCTTCTTGATGCGGCCGCCCTCATTCGCTTGATGATGGATGTCAAGCCAGATGAGGTCTATAATCTGGCCGCGCAATCCTTTGTTGCCACCTCCTGGGCGCAGCCGAGTTTGACTGGTCAAGTAACCGCCTTGGGTGTTTTAAACGTCTTGGAGGCCGTGAGAACAGCGGCGCCAGAAGCCCGCTTCTATCAAGCATCTTCCTCGGAGATGTATGGATTGATTCAGGAGCCGGCGCAGAGCGAACAGACGCCTTTCTATCCTCGCTCACCATATGCCGTGGCCAAGTTGTTTGGGCATTGGGCAACCGTTAACTACCGCGAAAGCTTCAACCTGCACGCTTCATCGGGAATTCTCTTCAATCACGAGAGCCCGCTGCGTGGCGTTGAGTTTGTGACTCGAAAAGTTACTGACGGTGTTGCGAGAATAAAGCTTGGCCTTGCGAATGAACTGGCGCTCGGCAACATTGACGCCAAGCGTGACTGGGGGCATGCGAAGGACTACGTCCGAGCCATGTGGTTGATGTTGCAACAGGATGCTGCGGATGACTATGTCGTAGCAACGGGTCGAACGACAACAGTTAGAGATATGTGCGCTATCGCGTTCAAGCACGTGGGCTTGCCGATGGAGGATCATTTGCGGATCGATCCGGCGCTCTACAGGCCGGCCGAAGTCGATGTACTCCTTGGTAACCCGGCGAAGGCGAAGGCAAAGCTTGGGTGGGAGCCAGTCATTGGCTTGGAAGAGCTGATTGCGGAAATGGTCGAGGCTGACCTGACGCGCTTGGCGCGCCGCTGAAGTCAAAACTAGCGGACCCGGGCAGCATGACTAATAGCTCTAATCCCACCATACTCATGACGGGAGGCGCGGGATTTGTTGGGCGCGTATTGTGCGGAAAGCTTACCGAGGCGTTTCCGCTGTCACATCGCGTGCTACTGTGTCGGAATGGCCTAGGTATGAGCAACGGCTGGGAAACAGCCGTTGCTGATGTCACTGATTTTGATGCTGTAGGAATGCTCGTTGCGAGCATAAAGCCCGATATCGTGTTGCACCTTGCTGCTCAGGCGTCAGTGGCGAATGCGCAGAACTACGCGGAGCAAACTTGGCGCACCAATGTAATTGGGACGATGTCTATCGGCTCGGCAGTGGCGCGTTTTGCGCCGAGTGCTACTGTTTTGTTTGTGTCCTCGGGCGAAGTTTATGGCGCGAACTTGACTGAAGCCCCTACGACAGAGGCGATTCAGCCGCTGCCGCAGAACCCCTATTCCTGGTCAAAATTTGCTGCGGAGCGCGTTCTTTACGATGTACTGACGACTGACAACAAGCTCATCGTAGCAAGGCCCTTCAATCACTCGGGTGCGGGCCAAGATCGTAGATTTGTATTGCCGAGCTTCGCCGCGCAGATTGTAGAGGCAGAGCTGGGCTTGCGGGAGCCCCAACTTCAGGTCGGGAACCTGGAAGCGAAGCGAGATTTTCTTCATGTAGATGACGTGGTTTCTGCTTACGTTGGGTTGCTACGGGCTTCGCCGAGGTTATCGCGCTCAACGGTGGTAAATATAAGCTCCGGAGAAGCTCATCCCGTGCGCTATTATCTTGCTGAGATGACGAAGCTTTCAAGTGCGCGCGTAGAGATCATTGTCGACAAAGAGAAGATGAGGCCTTCTGACGTTTCATGTTCTTGTGGAGATAATTCTCTACTTCGTTCTTTGATCGGATGGTCGCCGAAGATCTCCAAAGCTGCATTGTTGCAAGAATTGCTTACAAGTTGGCGAAATAGATATGGCTAAGATTATAAGTATTCCTAGATTTGAGATTAAAGGTAGGCGAATTTTACTCGGGCTTAAGCCGCGAAGGGGCCTGAGGGAGATCGATCGCCAGAAAAATATTTGGGCCGTAACGGATGATGACCCGCAATTCACACTGAAATCTCGTTTTGGACTGAGGATCCCGGCTGGTCACTACCGGTTAAGTGTGGTGGGCGGGCGCCACATTGGCCGACTGACTAACGCTTCTCTCTATTTTGATAGTGGTCGTGGATTCAATGAGCGCGACCGAATAAATGTTCCTTTTAAAGAGGAAGCCGGCGGCGAATATGCCGCATACATAAAAATAGAGCAAGATGTACGCAGCCTTCGGTTTGACCCAACTGAAAACGGGCGGATTACATTCTCAGCCCAAGGCGTTCTGCTTGAACGAATGAGCGAGAGTGCATGGCACGTAGCAATGAGCCGCCCGATCGCAGAGCGGGCGCTGAGGTTGAGCAACGACGGCAAGTTGAGATTGCTTGTCAATCTCTTTCGGCTTCTGCCAGCGCATAAAGGGGCCGGCGGTGCGGGGCGACTGGCGCTGGCATTCTTACGATATCTCCCGGAGTTCTCAAATGTACGCGTGCTCGTGGCAAGCCACAATCAAAGCTTAGTTTCGGAATTTCCGGATGTAGACTTTGTAGTAGCAGGCACCGAAAGTTATTCCGAGCTTGAAGATCATTTTCAGTGGTGCGATTGCTATTTTGATTTTCTGAATGCGCTACGACCTACTTACATCCCGAGGCACGTCGTTGTTTTGAGTTGTCTCTTGGACTTGCAACACATGCGTCTGCCGACGCTTTTCTCTAGCGGCGAGCTAGCGGCACGAATGCGTGAATATGGATATGCGGTCGACCGAGCTGATCGGTTAGTGGCGATTTCGAACTATGAGCGGGAGAATCTTGAGTTTTTCTACGGCAAGACTAACGTGAGCGTCGTGCCGCTTAGCGGTTTTGCGGCTGAGGACTTCATAGAAGAACAGGGTAAGGTGTTTGGCCGCCAGAATCCAAACCGACAAACCTATCTGCTCTATCCGGCTGTGCCCTGGGCGCATAAAAACCATGAAACTCTAATTCAAGCAGCAGCCGTCCTAAAGCACACCGGTAGGCGTGTTCAGTTTGTGTTGACCAACACCGATTCCCATCCAGTAAACAAACGTAAATTGCAGAATCTAAGTGACAGACTTGACGTTAGCGATTGTGTGGAATTCAAAGGATATGTGTCTGAACCCGAACTTATCGAGTTGATGCGGAATAGTTCAGGGCTGGTATTTCCTTCCCTGTACGAAGGATTTGGAATTCCACTAGCAGATGCAATGAAGCTAGGTGTTCCTGTACTTGCCAGCAAGATACCTGCGATCGTTGAAATCTGTGCGTCTGCGGCAATGTATCTAGAAAATCATAGAAATTCGATCTCGATGGCAGAAGATATATGGAGTTTCTGGACAGATGAACAGAGGAAGAGGGAGCTTGTAACTGAGGGTTGGAGCCGGGGTCAGCTTTTTTCAAGCCGGCGCATGGCAAATGAGGTTGTTGAGGCTGCGAAATTGGCAGTCTCATCGCGAAGCGAACGATCCAATTCCTATTGTTCTCCTCCCATTCGTGAACCGCAAAAGAACCTTCTTTCTCTCCTCCTCCTAGTCGAAGAGCGGGACGTTGGTAGGGTCGAAGACGTGGAAGCTGTGGTGCAGACAATGTCCTCCTTGGGGGACGCCATTGACCTTACTATAGCCGTCGACGCTGCGTTTCTGCAAAATGCGGATTTTAGGCGCGCTTTTGCCGCTGTTGCGAAGCTGATTATTTTCGACTCTACGACAACGACATCTCGACAAGCTGCAGTAGAGGAGTTTGCGAGGAGGCATAATAGCAGTGATTTTCACATGGTTATCGATTGGGGAAATCGGGAGGCGATCTCTGCGGCTCAGATAGCGGCGTTGCTGCAGAGTCTTCGCCACAACCCTAGCGCGAAGTATGCCACTTCAGAGCAAGGTCTGAAGGACGTGGTCATTGGTGGCGCTCCTTCAGAACTGGAGATAATTGACCGCTTCGAGAAGATGCGCGGAAAGGGGAATGTTATCCCGGGAGTCGTATTTAGGGCTGAGGGTAACTTCCGTGACGCGCACCACGGTACGACGCAGTTTTTGAGCGCTTATTGTTCTGAAAATGCATTCGTGCGGGTTCCGACTGCGAGGGCCGACTTTTGATGAATACGAAGGCTATTGACCGGTTCGCTCGGTTCGTTCGGGAAGGCAAAGTGAATTTGGGGCGGGCGAAGCCCATAGTTCCAACTGGAGACGTCGCAGACGTTGTTCTGACAGATGGAATTCCGCCAATTTTACAGCGGGGGCCGCTTCCCGTGGTTGGGGTCGTCACGCCCGTGCGTAACAGACTCCAGTGGAGCGTTTCGTTCGTTCGACAAATGTTGGCGCAAACATACCCGTTTCTACGCATTTACATAGTCGATGCAGCGTCAACGGACGGCACTGCATCCGCCATCGCTGCGCTTGGGCATTCTGCAGTCGAAGTACTCTCGGTGGACTCAAGCAATTTTTGGACAGGGGGCACCAACGCGGGAGTTCGGCGGGCAGTAGAAGACGGTTGCGACTACATCCTAACCATCAATGACGATGCGGTTGTACCGCCCGAGTTCCTAGAGCGGTTGGTAGCCGTTGCGGCGACAAAGAAGTTGAGGATTGTTGGCAGTATGATCTCCTATGCAGCCGAACCTGGCCGCATTTGGGGGGCCGGAGCTTACAATGATTGGGCAAGCGGAAATTTCCTTCAGACAAGACATGCCAACCTTTGGGCTGACGCCGTTGATGAGTTGATGAGTGACCTTGTTGAAGCGGAATGCTTGTGCGGAAACGGTACCCTGATTGAGGCGTCGGTCTTCGATCAGATAGGGTTGTACGATGAGAAGTTTACACCGCACTACCACGCAGATACTGAGTTCACTTTGCGAGCGAAGCGGCAAGGGATACGCTCTTATGTAGCGACGGGCGCTTGGATCTATAATCGTTTTTATGAGGCGACAGACGGAGCCATGACGGCTCGCAATCGGCGTTACTTTTCTCTTCGCTCAGCAAATTATCTTAAACCGATAGTTTATATCTTGGCGAACTACTGCCCCAGTGAACTACGTCTGGCTGCCTTTTGCCGATACATAGAAAGATATTTGTTCGACGCGAGCCAGCGGGTTCTTTCCATATTCGCTAGGACTGCTCTTTTTCTTTCAGAAAAACTGCCGAAAGAATATTTCGGTTCGCGTGGATTTTATACATCGGGATCCGATGAATTAGATTTTTGCAGGGACGTTAACGTTGCTCTAAAACTAGAGGGGCGAGAGTTTCTGATGGTGGCGGCGATGTTGTTCCTTCGCCGATCGCTGAACAAGCTGGAAGAAGACCACTATCTTCAGTATGTCGGGACAGAAGAATCGCGTAGAATAGTATTACTCGATCTGATGAAACGCCCAGAGTTTTTAGCGTTCAGGGCGAAGACTCCCGAAATATCGCTTCTGCTGAAAGAGTGGACGCAGGAGGTGCCGCATCAGCTTCTTCGAATGTGTTCGGATGCATCTTTTGTGATCAGCGTTTTTCTGATTACGGAGAAAAGACTTCCGAGCACACAACGTTTCAGGCAGAACCTTTCAACGACGAGAGCAAGGTCGAGAGCGGAAGTATATCCCAGCCTCGAATTGGGGGAACCTACAAGCGATATTCAGGGCCGTCTCCCTTGCATATCAATTAGTGAAGAAAAGCCGGTCGTATATGTAAATACTGACGTCTTGTGTATGGCCCAACTCGATAACCGTGCCAAGACAGGTGTATTTCGTTACGTTCAATCGTTTGTGGATCGCATCCGCAACGATGATAGCGTTCAAATCCGACTATTCCATTCACCCAGTTTGAACAGCGGTTGGGAGAGGGTAGCACAAATACATCCGGATCTAGTACAGCTACATGTCGGGGCGCCCGCACCCGATGCTGGCCTAATGAGCAATCACGTCGCGTTCTATCCATACTTTCCGTTCGACCCATTTGACGCGCGCTTCTTAAAGTTAAAAAGCGTCTTTACACTTTGTGATCTTTTCCCGGTCACGAATCCCGAATGGTTTACGGAGGAGGCGACAACGAATTTCCGCCGCCAGATACGGCACCTGACCTCTGCAACGCACATATTCTGTATTTCGGCTGAAACGGAACAGAAGCTGAAGACTTATGCGCCGACGCTGCGTGGGACGACGTCTGTCGCACACCTAGGCGTTTCGGTTCCGCAGTTGAGTTCTGTTCGGACGGCTGGTGAAATTGCAAAACTGCGCCCATCACAGAGATACATGCTTTGTATCGGAACGCTGGAACCACGTAAGAATTTGGCGACGGTTATCGGGGCCATGCGGCGGCTCAGGGAAACTGAGTTTAACGATGTTCAACTGGTTGTTGTCGGTGCGTCTGGTTGGAATGTCGATTTCGCAGAAGAAGCCAGGATGCTCGGTGACCGGGTGACTTTCCTTGGTCACGTAGATGACCGGGAACTCTGGACCCTCTACGGATCGGCCGTTTGTACGGTATTTCCTTCTCTAGCTGAAGGTTTTGGCTTTCCCATTGTGGAGTCCTTCGCGAGTGGGACACCAGTGATCACATCAAACCGTTCAAGCATGCGAGAAATTGCGGGCGAAAGTGCGCTGTTGGTTGATCCGCTAGATGAAGGAGCCATTCTCGATGCAATGGTACGTATATTGCGCACGCCCGAGCTGCGAGAAAGGCTAGCAGAGAGCGGCTTAGATCGAGCGAAGACGTTTACGTGGGAACGATGTGTTTCACTTCACGTCCAAGAGTTTCTCAGGATACATCGAGTTTGATGCAAATTCAGATGACGCCGGACGGCTATTTTAGTTGGCCGACCGGCCGCGCTAGCAGGTTAGTGCCAAATACCCGGCCGGAACGGATCTCGAAATCTGGTTGTCGTTCGAAGCTGCCGGGTTTGGAGTAGACTCGTAAATCAGCCGTGGAAGTTCATGTCGATCGGACTGCGCGATTGGGTGTATAGGTTTTGATCAGCGCCGTCGGGACTTATTCTCCGTCGAAAAACCAGCCGGCTTCACCTGGCCCGGCATCAAGGACGGCCTGATGACATTGAGCCATGCCCAGTTCGAGGCCCTGTTCGCGGGCCTCGATTCGAGACGGGTTCGCGCCGTCGAGACGAAAGCGCCGGAGGCTATCGAATAGCTGCGGCACGATGACTCATGACGGCGAATTCCAAAGACAAATCGGCACGGGATTTGGTAGATTCTGGCCATGGTGGACACCTCCGATCTTCCCGATGTTGTTGCCGTCCTGAAGGCGATGCTGATTGCGGCAACGGCACGCGAAGCGGATAAGGTTGCGCAGATCGCCCGCAAGGGTGAGCGTATTGAGCGGCTGGAGAAGTTGGTCGCGGCCTTCAAACAGGCAGCCTTCGGGCGCAAATCCGAGAAGACCGATCCGACCAGTTTGATCTGGCACTGGAAGACCTGGAAACGGCCATGGCTGCGATCCATGCCGAGGATGAAGCGGGCGCTTCTTCTGGGAAGAGGGTCACCCGGCCACGCGCGACCAATCGCGGCTCACTTCCTCAGCATCTTCCCCGAGTGGATGACGTCATCGAGCCAGAAAGCCTGCTCTGCGCCTGCGGTGGTTGCCCGCATTGCATCGGTGAGGATGTCTCCGAGCGGCTGGACGTAGTCCCGGCGCAGTTCCGGGTCATCGTCACCCGTCGTCCTAAATATGCGTGCCGTGCCTGCACAGACGGCGTCGTTCAGGCCCCAGCTTCAGCTCGGTTGATCCAGGCAGGACTGCCAACGGAAGCGACCGTCGCCTATGTGCTGGTCTCCAAATACGCCGATCATCTACCGCTCTATCGGCAGGCGCAGATCATGAGCCGCCAGGGCTTGGACCTCGACCGCTCCACGCTCGCCGATTGGGTCGGTCGGGCGGCCTAGGAATTGCGGCCTGTGTTCGATGCGCTGATTGCCGACATGAAGCGCTCGACCAAGCTCTTCATGGATGAGATCCGAGCGCCGGTGCTTGATCCCGGCTCCCGCAAGACCAAGACCGGATACTTCTGGGCGCGAGATGATCGTCCTTGGAATGGCGGCGCTCCGCCAGGTGTCGCCTTCACCTACGCTTCCGCTCGAGGGGGGGGGCATTCATGCCCAAACGGATACTGCAGGGCTTCTTCGGCGTCCTGCAGGTCAATGGCTATGCCGGATACAACAGACTGATCGCCCCTGACCTCGTCGGCGCAAACATCGGGCTTGCCTATTGCTGGGCCCATGCCCGGCGCAAACTGGTAGAGATCACCCGCAACGGAACTGCACCAATTGCCGAGGACGGCGTCAATGCGGCGAACGTATACTCGCCGACGAGACGACGTTGCTGGCACTTGTTCCTTGTTCCCGGATATCGAGCGTCATCGTGAAATGGTCTTGGGCGACACGCAAATCAGGTCCGCCCAGATGAACGAAGTCGATACACTCTCACAATCCAGACGACCACGACTGGCGTAGCGATTGGGTTTCAGGCGGCTGCGTCCGATTGTGGCGTCCCCTGCGACATTGGCTCAAGGCGAGCGGCAGCCAGTTGCAGAGCACGGCCACAATCACGCCTATTGGCAGAGGTGTCTCGCAATACTAAACCTCACTGCCTTCAGACCAATTATAATCGGCCGGCCAAAGCCGCTCATTGACCCAAAACTGCGTGCCATCAAAATAGGTGGCACCAGTCACGTCAGGAAGGCGGCTCGATGCATGGAACTTGCAGGGCTTTTCGAACACGAGAACCCATCCGTTTTGCCTCAGAAGATCGATCAGTTGACCTTCGATAATCCTACTATGAGTGCCGATAATGATGCTCTTTACCTTGGCATTCATGGTTTCGAGAGAAGCCGCGATGCTTTTGAACTCGTAACCTTGGATGTCCATGTGCAAGAGATCTACCATCAACTCATTGGCAAGAAGCGCTTCAATCGTTAATGCCGGAACAGAAACCTGATGACTATGCATCCCGCGATAGTCGGTAGCAGTCTCGGCCTCTGTAACGCCGCCGCCCCAATCGTGAATGCTTTGCGCCGAAAAATGGAGTTCGCCGTGAACATCTGAGGCTGCAGCGTGGACGATCTGCGTCTTGACTACGGGGTGGGCCTGATCGCTGCGCGGGAGGCCATTGTCTGCGAAATGTGTGTCAATCAGAGGGAGCCTATCAGGGGCGGCTTCCACCGCGACCAGTTTGAGTGTCTGGACGCCTCGCTTCAGTGCGAAATTTGCGGAGCAGACAAGCCACGGCGCGAAGCCAGCTCCAAGTTCGTAAACGACCATGTCCTGACCTCCAGCCTCGACGGCAAAGCAAGTTGCTAGAATTTCGATCATCTCTCCGTAGAGTTTGTTGTCCGGAAAAGGTAAATCGCTCCAAATAGACTCTCCGCCAATGTCGTTGAAATATGAGTAGCGGGTCTTGATGCCAAAGCAGTCCTTGTGAAAGCCCTTTTCTACCGTGAGGGATGGCTCCATGTATTTCTTCAGCCTTTCAGTGGCGCCAAAATTGTAGCCAATAAAAATCTGATTGTCGTTCAATAGGTATTTGGACAAGCTCATCACAATCCCCCCAATTGTTCGTTTTCCCGCCCAACCTGCCGGTTAGGTTCCCAAGATCTACTTAGCCGTTTGCGGTTATACTAGCAAGCGCAGAGGTTGCGATGGCGGGTGTCCAGACGGCGCGGAGACGACTTCTTCGCCCAAAGGTGGTAGCTCAAACACGTTCCTTTTGGTTGATAAGGCAAAACACAAAATGTAGGGTTGTGGTCCGAAGCCAAGAGCGGAGCAAACGCAGCGATGGGTGGGCATATCAATTTGGCTAATTTGGACGCCAAAATAGCAGAATGCAATGCAGCGCCGAGCATGATGGAGCGAAGGGAACTGTTCGCCTCGTTTTCTATGAACTGGCGCCCCGAGGTAGCAGATCCGTTCAGCCCTGAGTACCGTACCGAGCAGATGGAGCTTTATCGCAGGGTGGCCGGCAAGCGGTACGACCTCGCCAACGAGGCATGCAGCTTTGATCTCAGCGCCGCGACCTACCGGCCTTACCCTTACGGGTCTCACGATCCGGAAGCCGTCGGCGTGCATTTGGTGGCGATCGGATCGCTGATGCGCCAGCTTGCTTCAGTGCCAGTTGGCGGTCGCATTCTAGAGTTTGGCCCAGGATGGGGAAATACGACTCTTCAAATGGCACTCGCCGGGTTCAAGGTGACCGCCGTCGATCTCGAAGAGAAGTTCTGCGAATTGATCCGGCGCCGTGCTATTCAACACAAGGTCAACATCAATGTCGTCAACAGCGACTTCATGTATGCCGAGACCGTCAAAGAACCTTACGACGCCGTCGTCTTCTTCGAATGCTTCCACCATTGCGATGATCACATGCGGTTGCTGCGGGCGATGGAGAATGCCGTAAAGCCAGGCGGCAAGATATTCTTTGGCGGTGAACCGATCGGGGCGGCGTTCCCTATCCCGTGGGGGCTGCGCCTTGATGGCGAAGCCCTCTTTGCCATCCGCAATAACGGGTGGTTGGAATTGGGCTTCCATGAGCGGTATTTCCAAGGCGCCCTTCGCTCCATCGGCTGGTCGGCGGTCCTCCACAAGTCGGAGGAAACCTTCGTCGCGAACATCTGGGAGGCGCGACGATCCGGTGAGTTTCGTGTGGACGTGTCGGCGCTCGACCCGAAGGTTGGGACGATCGTTGGCGAAAAAGGGCCGCAGGGGATTGTCGTTGAAGACAGCTACAAGCACTGGGTCTTCTGCGGGCCATTCTGTGATTTGCCGGCGGGCCGATGGCTCGGCACAGTGAAACTCGACAAGAAGGTAGTTTCGTCAGGCGCCGGTATTCTGCAGGTGTGCTACGGCGTGCCTGAGAAGGTTATCGCTCAAGCCAACGTGACGCTGCCGGCGAAGGAGATGCAAATACGGTTTGGGACCGAGGAGGCCGTCGCGGACGTCCAACTCCGGTACTTCTCCAGTGACCTCACGTCTTTCGTCATGACGTCGATCAAGATTGAGCCGGATGAAAGCGGCTTACCGCTTGACGTGCCGGCGCCTCCGCAAGGCGAGGAAGTCGACCCGGCTGTCGATGCGGCGCAACAAGAGGCGCCACCACCGATCACCCCTTTGTGGCGAGTCTTGTCGAGAGTGTTCGGCTGAGAGGCAGGCGACGATTGTACCGCTCGGAAAATTCTAGGGAATTGCTAGAGGCTGGTAGCCCGCTAGCCACCGTACAGAGATTGGTGATTGCGCCGTTCCAACTTCTCCTTGACCGCGAGCCTTCAGATGCGGGAATCTAGCAGAGGTATCTCGGTTAGTGAAACTGCGGCAACTCCGAAATGAGATCATTCGGTTCCCTGTGTATGCAATCAAGGCCGGCGGCAATTCTGCATAGCGAGAGGCGCAGAAGTTTTTCGCCGATCTCTCCAATTTCGGCGTGGCCGGGCTGATTTGCCATGGAATTTGCATCCAGCGGCGACTAGAGCCCCGGCGGTTCTGAATACGCCAAGATAGGCAAACCCATGCGGATACGCTCGAGTGTCTCGAACCACGAGTTTGGCTTCTCGGACCACGATGGGCGCGGCCCCCGTCCAGCCGCTCGCGATATCGGTCAGCGCCAGATTGTGAACGTAGCTACCGCGATTGACATTCCCGCCGTGAGCGACCAGATCGATCTCCATGCTGCTGGGAAGCGGCTCGTTCCAGTCGGCAAGAGTGCGCATTTTGATACGCCGCTGCGGCTCTGGCACTAATCTCGGTTTTTTCGCTCTGCTGGTGCGCCGCGGCATCTGGAGCAGACGGTCGATTGTCGCGGTGCTCAACGACAGGATCTTATGGCGTATCTCCTCCTCGAGCGTCAAATGGCCATTGCGTTCCAAGGCGGTAATAAGATTGGCAGTAAAGCTTTGAGGCGTTTGCCACAGACACGGTCGGAAGCCTCCCACAGCACAATCAACGCGCTCCGAGAGGAAACATTCGGCCGTCAAAACTGGACCTTCGCTGGAGATAGTCGTGCTCGGCTGCATTCTCCTTAATTGCCAACCTGCACCGAAGAGCCGGCAGTCGCGTCAACGCCGGCCGCTCTACGATGAGGCCGCTCGCAGTGTTTGGCCGATCGGGCCGCAATCATGCTCACCTTCATCACGACCTGCCGCCTCAATGACGTGGACCCAAAGGTGTGGCTCCCCGATGTGTTCGCCCGCGGCGCCACCTCCGGCGGTCGGCACGACCCGCAGCGGATCGTCTTGCGGTCACCGGATATGATCTGGCAGGCTCGCACCTGTGAAAGACCCATCACTGCCTTCCGATGCACGGCGGCGGCGCGTTTTGGCGACTGGCCTTGCCACTTTTTTCTCGTGAAGTGCTACTGCATCCAGCGTGAGCGTCCGGTGAACGGATCTTGCTGAACGAGCCAGTTAGGCGATGTTCTGGCATAGAACCAGCATTAGTGCCGATACTAATATCCGATCTGAGAGGTCGGCATGGCTCGCATGGAGATCATTTCCGGCGTTGAGCGCAGGCGGCGGTGGTCGAAGGAAGCGAAGCTGGCGACATTGGCTGAAGCCGATCAATCGGGCGTTCGCATTGGTGACGTCGCTCGCGCGATGACATTTTATCCTGCGCAGATCCGTTTATGGCGGAAAACGCTTAGCCATTTCGATGTGTCAGCAACGTTCCTTCCGGTCCACCTGGTCAACGAAGTAAGCCTCGGGCAGATACCGGCGGCCGGCAGGGCGCCGGCGCCTATCAAGATCCCGCTACTTAATGGTCGCCGTGTGAAAGTTCCGGCGGACATTGAGCGCAAGATGCTGTCATCGTTGATTGCGTGTCTTGAGTCTACATGATCGGGCCGACAGGAAATGTGCGGATCTACTTGGCTTGTGGGATGACCGATATGCGGCGCGGTATCGATGGTCTGTCTGCTATGATCAAGGCAGTAATCAAGGAAGCGCCGGGTTGCGGATCGATCTTCGGCTTCCGTGGAAAGCACCCCGATCAAGCTTGTTTGATGGAATTGTGTGTGGCCGGCCAGAGCATCTTTGCGGGCATTCATTGCAGTACATACTTCCTAAGTGTGCGCTCCATAAGCAATCCTACGGCCATCGTACTGGCGCCCCATATGAATAGATATGTTTTGTCCAGAAATGGAGCCGAATATCCTTGGTAGTATGCCTGCCGCATCCACGATACGCATTGAAATGCTGGATTGAACGATAGCAGGTAAACTACTTCTTCTGGATAGGTGTCCAAATATATCGGACCTCCAGATGACAAATAAATGAGGACCGTGAACAGCGCATAGATCATTGACGTGGTAGGTGCGATTGCCGAAATCACGCTGATGATAATCCCAACGCCCACCGCCAGCATTGCAGTTACCGCCATACACATGAGCGCTTGCTCAGGTCTATAGGGAAAGGGGTTTGTCCCAAGACTTAATAGGATCATTACAAGGATAATAACTGATATCACAATGGCCACGAACTCTAGAAGAGACCTCGCAAGCACTATGTCCATTAGGTGGACGGCGGGGAACGAAAGCATATTCTTGTTAGCGACGATCGACGAAGACATAAACCTGGAGACATAGGTCAACGTCAGCACGGGCATTAGCCCGGTCGCAAAGAAGAGTATCATGTCGTCGCCGAAAGTTGCGGAACGCCCAGTAAACGAATAGATGGCGAGTAGAACACCAACGTGCGCAACCGGGAATAGCGGTGCTACCAAGAAACCTAGGCCATGGTTGAAATATCGGCTTCGAATGTCACGGAGAATTACTGCATGCATCACATGCCATTGCCTTTTCAGAGCGACACGGATTGGGACTTTTCCGGAAAGCGACGGCTGGCCTGTCACTCTACTTGTTTGAGGCTGCATTGCTCAACCTTCTCACTACTGCCGTTTTTCTGCAGCTCATCGCCGAACCGCAAGATTTAAGTGACAGTTTCATAGCCTACGCCCAAATCACAGAGGGGCGGATTGCTTCAATTGCGTTGGATGGCCCGCAGCAGCCTTGGATACCGGAATGCGCCGGTCATTACAAACGGACTCTTTTCCAAAGCAGATCCATGCCGGCTACAGCCGGCGCTCTCGTGCTCAACAGCGCGAACCCGACGCCGATCGAGGCCCGAAAACAGCGCGTCAAATTGCGCGTGGCCCAATGTCATCAAGCCATCCTTAATGCCCGCCACGTAAACGTGTGTTCTTCCAGTCGCTTGTAGGTCGTGACCATGACGCTGCCATCCCAATAGATCAGCTTCAAACGATCTGACTTGCGGACCGAAATACGAAGACCGTTCCGGTGAACGGGTCCCTGTGCAGCTCGGTCTTCATCAGCGCCGCCAACCCGTCGTGGCCTTTGTGGAAGTCCACCGGCTTCGTCGCCACCATGATCCGCACTCGGTTCGACGAAAAGATCATGGCGGGACCTCAAATGCACGCGCGACTGCAACGATTCGGGCCGCGGATGCGCCTTCCTCCAGGCGGCTCGTGACGCGACAGACGACGATCTCTGGACGATTGACTTCTTTATTCCGCGGCTCGGCGGCAGTTGGCTCGACGACCATAGCTGCGAACTCCACTGCATCCTCGGGCGCAGGCAAGACGAGTTAGCCCTGAAGCGCCATCGTCCGCCAAGACGACAGGCGGTTCGGCTTCAACCCATAGCGCTTCGCCACCTCGTTGACTGTCACGCCCGGTCGCAGGCTTTCCGAAACGAGCCCGATCTTCAACTCATCAGGCCATTGTCGATTTCTCGCGCGTCCGACCTTCCCAATCGTGAGTATCTCCAGCGTAGTTTCCATGGAGGAACTCCCTTTTGTCATCCATGGAAAGCCGATCACAGATCAATGCAATCGGGACAACGTGGGACAGAACACCAGTTGCGCCGGGGCTCTGGTCACCGCTGGATGGAAGTTTCATAGCAGATCAGCATCGCACCGATAAATGCGGCCAGCGCCTTGCGGAGATTCCTGGTGTCGGGCCGGTTGGCGCATCGCTCTTAATGATGAAGACCCCAGATCCCGGGATATTCAAGTCTGGTCGAGATTTTGCAGCCTGGATAGGGCTCACCCCCAAAGACCATTCGACCGCAAGCAAGGTCAGGCTTGGGGTGATCACCCGTGCTGGAGATGAAATGCCGAGGAGCGTATTAGTGGTGGGTGCCACTGCTTCTCTTCAGCACATCAGAGCACGCCGAAGCAGACATGCCTCCAGATGGCTCGCCGAACTCCTGCAACGAAAAAAGCCGAAGCCGGTGGCTCTGGCGCTAGCCAACAAAATAGCCCGTGTCGCTTGGAAGCTCATGGTGAGCGGCGAGACGTATCGGCGGACAGAGATGCAAATGCAGGCAATTTCATGGTGACGACAAGCACCGTTCCGGTGCTGGAGCCAGGCAAGGGCAAGACCAGGACCGGCCGGTTGTGGACTTATGTTCGCGACGGCCGTCCCCATGGTGACACGAGCCCACCTGCAGTCTGCTACTTCTTCAGTCCGGATCGCAAGGGACTGCATCCCAGGCAGCATTTGGTCGCCTTCTCCGACGGCTTCCGTGACCTCTACGAACCGCACTAGCCAGGCAGCCCGCCGACCATTCTGGGCGCATGCAAGACGCAAGTACTTCGATCTGACGACTTCATGCAAAGCCCCGATTGCCGAAGAAGCGCTCCGGCGGATTGGTGAGTTCTACGATATCGAGAAGGCCGTTCGCGGGGAGCCGCCAGACGTGCGGAAAGCTGCGCAGCAACTTAGCAGCATTCCTAGGGTCGAAGCCCTGCGATCATGGCTGGACGACAGCCTCAAGCGCCTGCCGCAAAAGTCCGGAACGGCTGAGGCGATCCGATATGTGCTTTCCCGTCGGAAACAGCTCTGCAGTTTCCTTGATGACGGCAGTATCGAGATCGACAACAATGCTGCTGAACGGGCAATCCAGCCTCTCGCGCTCGGCCGCAAGAACTGGCTTTTCGCGGATCGGACAAAGGCGGCGAACGCGCCGCCGCGATACTGTCGCTGATTGAGACTGCAAAGCTCAACGCCCTCGATCCGGAAGCCTATCTGCGCAGTGTCCTTACCAACATCGCCGACCATCCCATTGATCGGCTCGATGAACTTCTGCCGTGGAACCTACAAATTCCTTCGAAAATGGCCTGACCGGACGCTTACGCCTTTCAAGGTTGTTTCCGTGCTAGGAACACGCGTTGCGGAAACCATCTTGGCCAGTGGTTATGTGCGACCACATATATGGACGCAAGCGATCCGATCAAAAATGTCTGCAGGAAACACTTGCAAGTGGGAGCCGTCCACATGGAATTGGCAGCCACCGAAATCCCTACAACATCAGGCTGCCTAGTCTGCGGCCCTGACCGGATGGTTGCGACGAACAACGGGACTTTCTCCGGTATTGAGCTACGGTTTTCTCAAAACGCTTACGCAATCAAGGTCGGAGACCTCTCCCCAAGAATGCACAGTTTGGTCGGCTATCAAAAAGCCCGCAGCTTTGGAAATATCCGAGAATATTTCGGCCGACATATAATTTCGCCAGTGCGGGTTAGCTCTAAAGTTCGCACTAGAGCCGCCAATGGTATAGTTCGAATGATGAACTAAAGCATATCCGCCCGGCTTCAACACCCTGAAAAACTCTGGAAGGTATGCCTTTACTATCTTTGGCGGGAAATGCACCATGCTGTCAAAGGTATAAACGAAAGTACAAAGATTATCCGGTATATCGCGGAGGTCGTATCCATTACATTCTTTTACGGAAACCCTCGGATCGTTAGCGTATTTCTTCTTGCAGTAATCAACATTGTGCTTGTTGACGTCTACCATCGTGACCTTCTCGGCCCAAGCCAACAAGAAGTCTGTATTGCGACCATATCCACATGCGAAGTCAATCACCTGGCTGTAGTCGATCGGGTGGCGTATTCTTGCAGGTTCGATAAATCGGTCCCAATGCACTTGCATATCGCGGGCCGCTGCGCCGTGATAGGCCTCTGCGACGTCCTCGCCCCAAAGTAGGCTATTCCTTTTCACAAGGTTTTTAAGGCTATTGAAGAACATACTTGACTCTCAAACGTGCGGTGCAATTCGAGAGCCGCATAGCACGTCCCGCCCTCGAAGTGAACTCAAACACTGCGCATGGCACGCAATTGGGCTTTTTGAATGAAATGAAAGAGAATCAGGTCCGATTCCAGCAGATGGGCAGCTGTACTAATTTCTCTCAGAATATCAGCTAATTGGTGTACCGCCTCGAGCTGGGGTTTCATCCGCACCGCCCCCTCTTGCAAACCGAGTAATTCAGCAATGTTCCGAGCATAAGTGCTGTCGTCTTGGCCGGAATCGAAGAGCGTGAATTGAGATAATGTGTCGAGCGCGCTGACGACAGAGTCGAGACGCGCGGGCTCCGAGGGGTTCGACGCTACCAGTTGTTGCGTGAAGGGCGAGGAAAGTACGCCGATGGTGTCCTTCGGTGCTTGACGAATTGCGCGTCGCACAGCTGACGCGTCGCGCGTGTCGAGGCCATTGAAGTACCCGATGACTGGCGCGAAGATAGTTTTGTCCCGTTCCGGCACAAATGCAAATTTATGTTGGCTGTAACGGCTAAATATGATGAGTCGCAACGCTAGTTCGTAGAATGGGTCTCGCAGGCCCACCATAGTCACGTCGATGTTGTAATCGATGTAGACCCGAAAGTTCTTTAGTAGGATTCTGCCCGCGATATAGATCGACGGTTGGTGAAGAATCTCCAGCATCTGCCGGACAGTTTCAAATCCGTACCGTTCCACGCGGTGCTCGAAGAACTGGAAATGATGCTTTAGACTTAAGTCGATTTCGCTGTGTGGTACGTAGGACGTCTCCACGCGAAGGACTTTCTTTGAGATGTTCCCTGGCGACGCACGGCGGTAGAAAACCAAACCCGTTTCTGGGTCTGAAATCTCAACTGACGGAGCGGAACTGATCCCAGGAACGTTTTGCTCGTTCAGCACGAACGCCACATTGCCGGTCTCGTGCAGTCCCTGAGCATATGCGCCCTCAACATAAAGCCAGCAAGCTACCTCAATCGTCTCAATCGATCCGTTGATTCTCACGACGACTTTGGGTTTCGTCGAAAAGCCGTCCGGAACGAGATAGCCGTGAATCTCGGCTCCGGTGTCTTGATGAACGCTAAAATTCATTGAGTTGCACTGCTTGGTCCGTGTAGTTAGGTTATAGGCCCAATTGAACAGCGCAGACAAGGGAGTTGCGGATGGCCTTGGGTGGCGGTCTGGCCTGAACGCGCATCAGGTCGTGTGCAGCCATTACTTTTGTTTCCGAGGCAGTGGCATCGCTAGGTGTGAGACACGGGCTCGGCCGGTTAGTCCAACTTGTCGCGAATCGCCAAGACTGTACCGCAAGCACTGCTGCATATCGCAGCCCAAAGCAGGAACCATAAAAATAACGCCAGAGGAACATTTGGTGAGGTACTTTTATCGGGCAACGTCGGTTCAGTAAAATTATCTACATAAATCAGCTGCAAAGAACTAACCAATTTGACTTTCTCTAACTCCCTTATGGCGGATTCTAGTTTGTTCTGCGCGATCTTTAGTTCGAGTTTTAGTTTATCGAAAATGCTAGAGTAATCTGCGAGATTGCCAGATATCTCTGTTGATGTACCCGCAGCCTTCGCCCCGAGTTTCCGAGCCTGCTCCTCAAGCGCCGCGAGCCTTCGATCCATGTCGGCCAACTGTGGTGCTTCTTTGTCGAGGCTAAACCTCAACGCTTCGCGGCGGCTTCTTAGTTGTGCAATTTCGGATTCTACGTTCGTCAGGGTTGTTATTATACTTTCGGCCGAGAGATCTATGTCAAAAACGCCCGTGAGGTTCTGAGTGTCTCTGAGTTTCCCTCTCAGTGCTGCAACTTCGGTTGTGGCTGCTTCCACGTCTTGTTGTGCGGACACAAGAAGGTCACTCCACATACCGGAACTAAGATTATTTATCTGTACCTCCGAGAGCCGTAGTACGAGTTCTACGAGCTTTTGCGCTTCCGCTGGAGTAAAAGCCGTGACCTCCAATTCGACGATGCCGCTCTTCGGGTTCACAGATGCCGAATAACGGTCCTTCCAGTACTCTAATGTCTCTTCTTGGGTGGCATCAGGCACGAGACGTGAGAACACGTCAATATCTTTACGGCCGAACACTTCTTTCAGGTCAACATTCTTCTGTAGATCCTGTATTATTGACGGGCTTCCAAGATAATTAAGTAAGACGGCCGTATCTTGGACGATTTTCGCTTTAGGCTCAACGGTACTAGTTGAGTACCGGTCTCTCGACAATATCGGGGCAGACGAGCGTACAATGAAGCGTACCTCTGATACGTATCCGGGGCTCACCATCAAGGCGTAGTAGGCGAGACTCCCAATCATGGGGAGAGCGAATGTCATGGTGAAGATTGCGCCGAGAAGGGCGGTAAACACGCGGTCACGCGCCCGCGGGGCTAGCCCGGCTAGGCGGTAGAGATTGCGCCGGCTCCTGTTTTCGAACGTTAGCGCGCGGGCATAGGAACTTAAGGCGGCAGCCATCCGTTGGCTGCGACCAACTACGCTCGCCATTTCTGTTTTCACGATCAGCTGGTTTTCGTCTTTCACATCTTTCTCCGCGCCGGTACGTGCTGCTAGCGATTTAGGCGCATATACGTTGCTATGCCTTCCTCAACATCATTGAATTGGACCAAATGACCGTCAATCAAAACGATTGCAACGTCGCAATAGTCTTTGATTGTATTCATGTCATGGGAGATCATGATGACGTCAGACTTAGAGCGCCGATCTCTGAACGCGTCCCGGCACCGTCTTTGGAAATTGGCGTCGCCAACTGCCGTGATTTCGTCAACCAAATAGCAATCAAATTCAATGGCCATTGAAAGGCCAAAAGCGAAACGAGACATCATCCCCGATGAATAAGTCCGCAACGGCTCATTGATATAACTGCCGATTTCTGCAAAATCCGCCACAAACCGAAGAACGCGGTTGTGATCTTCGCCATAGGCCCGAGCGACAAACTTGAGGTTCTCTTTCCCGCTCAATTGACTGTTCAGACCATTTGCGAATCCAAGAGGCCAGGATACACGCACTTGACGTTGAATACGTCCTTTGTTGGGCAATTCTGCGCCTGAAATCAGGCGCATTGTTGTAGATTTCCCTGCGCCGTTCACCCCCAAAAGTCCATAGGACTGCCCGGCACTGAAGTGTACAGACTGATTGCGCAATATATAGCGACGATGCGCGGCGGTTCTGTAAAATTTTGTCACGTTATCGAGCGTAATCATATTGTTAAACGCGGTGATCTTCGATGGACATCCATACCAGTGTAGCGGTGACCCAAAGCGTGAAGAGCCCGGCGGTTAGAATGAGCCATTCGGAGATGCGATTTGGATACTCGGACTCTTCTGGTACTTGCGACTTCGAGAAGACCGCCATGAATGTTGTTCGTTTCAGTGCTGCCGACTTTGCCGTGTCCAGATTTCGAACCGTAGACTCATACAGCGCTTGGGTCACTATTCTGCGGGTCTCCAAGCGCGAGAACTCTGTCAAGTTACTGGACAATTTGGTTTCGTTCGTCGAGTTGTTGCCTGCGAGACTGTTCTGTCGCAGAGTGATCTGTTCATCCAAGGCTTCGATAGATCTCCGCAACTGACGGCCGCGCGCAGTGTCATCTGCTTTTGCTGCTTCCAGTGATTTCAAAGCGACCGTCAGGCTGAGCTTCTCCTCAGTCAATTTAGCAATTATGGTATTTAACATCTTCGCTGATGAAATGGGATCGAGAATCCCTGTCTTGTTTTGATAGTTTCGAAGGTCGTCTAACGCCTTTCGGTACGCTTCTAGACTCGTCACGACGTCGCCTTCGCCGCGCGCGACCAAGTCGCCCTTCGCTTTGTCGGAAATCTTGTCAATCATTTGATCTGCTGCGGCCAGCGCCGCGGTAGATATCGCGACCGTATCCTCCGGTGAAAACGCGCGAACTGTGAAAATTATGATGCCCGATGGCCCATCCACATATGTATCGACGTGGCCAAGCCAATATTTGTACAGTTGCTCAAACGACGCTTCCCTCCTTAGTCGCGATAGCGTGTCGATGGATTCTTTCAAAAAGAAGTTGCGCAAACCGATTTGTTCATCGAGTATTTTTACAATCTGAGGAGATCTTAAGTAATTTGCAACAATATACGAATCTTGCGTAAGTGAATCCCCGCCGATGACGGACCTGCCTTCTCGTGTTTCCGAGGTATCAAATTGTTCGCTAACCCCAATCGTGCGTACAATCATCCGTGACTCGAAAATGTACTGTCCGCTTGCAATAAAGAAGCAATAGATAGCTATTATCGCACTCGGAAATAGGACAAACGCAACCAGAGAATTCTTTTTATTGAAGATAATGCTCAGAAGCTTGGACGTCGCGTCCTTTTTTGCCAAGCCGAGCGCATCATCTGGATCATCTTTCGCCGTCGTGACGGCCTCTTGAACGGCATAGTCAACTTGCAGGTTCATTCTTTTCCCTGTTAATTGTCTGGGAGGGCTACCCATATAGCACAGAACTTCAGCCGCCGTGCTCAGGAAGCCAGCCAGATCACCGTTTTCACGAGACTTGATGCGCCTTTAATCACGCATACAAAATACGCGGACCTTTTACCATCGAGCGGCTATTCAGGATAGATGCGGCGTTAACAAGGCACTCGAAGTGCTGTTGCGTTTTTGTTCATCAGTTGGTTGCCCACGATCACATCGTTTGGTGTCAGGTGATGCCAAGCCGCCGTCCGGGTCTGGTAGGGTTCATGCATAACTTAAGTTATAGCGTAGCGCCGAAATCAGTTAAGTTCTAAACAACCGTCGATCAAGCGACAATCGAGTTGAGAGCGATCTCGGTAGCTTCTCATGATTCGCGCCTAGGCAGTGACCGACAACAAGAGCTGCCCGTTGGCCGGCTCGCCGGAATCGATCGCCGACCGTTACGACGCCGAACGATTCATCAACCTCTTGTCTGAACGCTTCAAATGAGAATCTGACTATCTTTGCGAGCGCTTCAATGGGGCTTGGGGAAAGTTTGTAGCCGAAGTATTTATGGAAATTGCGAGACTCGTCGAAGGCCCTACGTAGCTGTTCAGAGTAACTGTAGTCATGGGAGTGGAAAACTACAGCATCGGGCGCATACGCCTTCTTGTAGCCGGCTTGAATTATATGCTGTGCCCAAAGCTGATCCTCAGCAAAATCGACATCGGGATAGGGGAAATCATTCCAGACCGACTTACGCATTATTGAATTATTGTCAGAATAGAAATGCAATAGTTGCCGCCAACCTTCGTCAGTTTCGTATCTTAGTGCTTCAAGTTCGCGGTAAACGATGAGAGGGTTTCGCTGAATGCTCTGGAAATGTAACTCTAAGTCTCTTTTGGTGAATGGTGACGCGGTTTCATAAGCAACATGACGTCCAAATGCACCGGCAATATCCGGATTTTGTTCTAGTGCCGCCACTAGGTTGCGAAGCCAGGCTGCATCAACGGGTTCGGCGTCGTGAGTAAGAAACGCTACCAGGTCTGCATCCGCGGCGGCAATGCCAAGATTCCTGGTTCTACCATGGCCAAATTCATGCGGCTCGATCTCAATAAGCCGGATGCCAGATTGATCACGAAGAAACTCTTTCGTTCCGTCACTCGAACCAGAGTCGATCACAATAATCTCATAGGACCACGGAACTTGCTGAGCGAGGGCTTTCTCTATAACCTTGGGTAGAGTGGCCATCGCGTTCTTGGCTGGAATTACTATGGCGCAACGATGCTTAGCCATCACAGCCCCCTTGTTGAATGGCGTAAGCAACGCGATCCTTTATTGCGGATTCAACTAGGCGCGCAGAGCGCTCCCAAGAAAAATTGTTCACGTATGCGATACCTTCCTGACTCAATCGGTCGCGTTCGTGTGGTTGCTCGAGGAGCCGCTTGATTTGTGTGGCGATACCTTCTGGTGTTGGGGGAGCGAATGCCATCGTAGTAGCCGGGAAGATGGACCTGACGCAATCTAGATCTAGGTCAATGACTGGCAATCCGCATGCCATCATCTCTTTGTTAACGAGTGAGTGATTTGTTGCAGAAAAGACCACGCCTATCGTGGCCGTCTGATAGAGGCGCGCCAACTCGTCGCTCGTTAGAACACCATGATCTCGATATGGGAAGTCGACGTTGAGCTTACCTAGCTTCCAACCGAAGAAGTCGACTTCGAAGTCAACGCCTTGCTTTTGAAGTATTGCAAGAGCCATGAATGCCAGTTCGACTGCGCGGCGAGGCGTCACGTAGCGCGCATACAGCGCGATGCGGTTGCTATGACGCTTGTTCAGAGCTGCGCCGGGATGGTAAACCCCAGCGTCATATGCCAACGGCCAAGACATCGACCATCTGCCGAACTGTTCCGTCATGCGCTGGTGAAGCCAATCACCAGCGCAGAGACAATCGAAATCGTAGTGATAGGTTGCTTCGGTCAAGAGCGCTTCAGCACCTGCCGGATAGAAGGCCGTTTCATAGTCTTGAACAAAGTAGAATTTACGCGTGAATCCTTGCATTGCGTTCACGGGATAGCATGTAAAGCGATCTGTTGCGATCAAAGCGTCGCCAATAGCGTCGGGGGTGCGATCTTTGAAGAATTCGACAGTTCCCGAAAACGGCTGGAAATACTTGTTTATTGTTGCCAACGCCGCTGCTCCCGACTTATGGATGCTCGGATTTTGGACCAGAAAGCTTACTTCATGACCAAAGCGCTCAAGATAGCTCGCTATACGAAAAATGGTCATGTGCCCACCGGCGCCGGGCGTGAAGTCGGGAATCACCCAGGTTATGCGCAGCCTAGATAGGTTGGTGCTTGCTGTGGGGGGGCGGCCGCCAGAGGGTTCATAGGCTATCAGTCTCTCAAGATGAGCGACGCGCCGTTCAATAGGGCTTTTATAAGGCTTCCCCGGTGACAAAATACGCGCCACTCGTCGCGCAACCGCGAAAAAAGACACTTCGACCTCCTTGCAGCCGTTTTCTTAGTAGTTCTAGCGATTGGCCCGAACTAGCTGCCATGCCTTTGTCCGCAACGCATTATTCTGGAATGAGAGCAGATTGACGCCCGCCGCACACTCAAGTTGCCTTTGCCGTGACCTTGCCAATCGTGTCAAGTCCACACCATAATTTGTCGAGCAGAAAGTGTTGGACACGAACCCTATTTGGGCCGTTGGAACACACGTTTTCTTGGATTCGTTTTCTGCTTGCTCTTGAGCAAACTAGGTCGGTCGTTTCACTAGGGAGCTTCGGCGCCCACTTTTCAGTGGCTTGATGTCGGACGCGTTTTTCGGAGGCGACTTACTAACTCTGAAACGTCGCGTTTACGGGCCAAAGCGAGTTTCTCCAGAGTGACGACCGTCGGATTCTTGCTGCCCCGTTCCAAGTGGCCTGCATAGGATCCCGGCTACAAGAGCCAGATCGTTCTGCGAAAGTTGTCCCGCTACCCTTAACCGTCGGAGATTTAGCGCCACCCGTTGTCGTACGTCCATGAGCAGACAACACCATTTGGCAGCCTATAAAACCACGCACTATAAAACTATGATTGCGATCGAGGCGCATGCAGGGGACCCGGGACGGCATGGAATTACGCCAAATCTCCTACTTTGTTGCGGTGGCAGAGGAGCTCCATTTCAATCGGGTAGCGGCATGGATGTGTATCGCCCAGCCGGCGTTGAGATCGCACATCCAGGCACTGGAGAAGGAACTGGGTATTCGGCTGCTTGAGCGGTCGACCCGGAGGGTAGAACTGACCCGGGCAGATGGGGTATTCGGCTCGAGGCTGAACCTCCGCTTTGAATAGGTAGAGGAGGGTGCTGCACCCCGAGCGATGATAGGCGTGGTCATGTTCTACAACAGCCACAAGCATCGGAAAGGAGTGCAGCATGAAACACTATAGCGGCCTGGCGTAAGGGTCAAAGAAACGGCGGTCTGCATCGTTGATGAGGCAGGGCGTGTCTGTCGGGAAATTAAAGTCGTCAGCCACCCGGAGGACTTAATCGCCGTTCTACAGGAGACGATGTGGAATTTTGAACGAGTTGGCCTGGAGCCAGGGCCACTATCGCTGTGGCTGTTTGAGGGGCTCGCCAAAGCCGGCCATTGGCGACATCGCTGATATCAAGGAAATCGTAGGGCCCCTGCTATCGGCACGCGCGAAGCTCAAGCTAGAGTTCTCTCGACCGCATGGGAAGGTTCTGGACATCGCGCGCAACGACGCGACATGCCGACGGTTCATGACGGTTCCAGGAGTAGGACCGATTGTGGCTGTTGCCTTCAAGCACCATCGACATCCCTCAAATGTTCAAGAACTCAAAGTCAGTCGGCGCGGTCCTGGGGCTAACTCCGCATTTGAATGAATCCGGAGAGAGCAAACGGATCGGCGGCATCTCCTGTTTTTTGTCCATCAAGGCTTGGGCGATGAGCGTGGCAAAGAGGCGAAGTCGGGCCAAGGCGATTACTGCGCTGGCCCGCAGGTTGGCCGTAGTTATGCATCGCATGTGGAGCAACAACGCACCGTTCAACTGGACTCGAGAAGAGCTGCCGAGCGCATCACACGGGTAAGCCAGGCAGCCTTCATCAAGCGGTTCCGCGGAAAGCGGAGTGATGTCCCTCGCAGGACGGCAGATGAAGCAAGTTCGCACCTCCCCTGGTATCGATCGTCTCAGCGATTAGAACGCTGCGGGCAAAGTGAACTGCTTCATTCTTCTGACCCCATGTAGAGAGAGCGGAAACAGCTGATCCCGGAGATAAGCGAGATCCTGCGATGAGATCAGTATGCCAAAGGACGCGGCACTTGACGCCAGCACGCCGAATAGAGAAGAGAAGGTGTGTTCTATGATCGGCCGTACGGATCATCGCGACGTCGGGCTCTCGATGGACGTGGCGCGCTCGGTGGCAGGCAAGGCGGCAGCGCTCGAGAAAGATAGAGACGGTCTATCCCGCAACCATAGGGGTGCTGCCTGTTTTTCTATCGCGTATCGGCCGGAAGTTTCCGGATGTCGCTTTGCACGCGACATCATCCGCGGACTGGACACGGCCAGATCAATCCTGGATTCATCAGTCCGGTCGAAAGAAATCGGTTCCTTGCGACGAAGGATCTGTCGAACGGTGGTTTCGAGCTTCAGCCTGTGCGGGGGTCGATCTGAAGATCGGGCTTGGTGTAGCCTCGGGCAAAGAGGACGCAACGGTGTCGAGGACAATATCATCGACATTGCTCGGTCGCTGGCGCGGCCCGACCGGTAGGATAGGCCACTGTTCGTTTTTGCCGTCTTCGCTTGCCAATCATCCCGCCGCACGCAGTCTCCCACTTCGTCGGCATCCACTCGCGTTCGATTGTGAACCAGCGCGATATAGGTGGGATTCGTTCGGCCTGACTTCAGTGGATTCAGCCCATTAAACCTATCCCAGACCGTTGATCCGCCAAATCGCTCACCCGCAAAATTGGTGAGCACTTCTGTCCCTTTCGTAATGGGTATGGAACACAGACATTTATTGGCACTTCCGGCACGCGCTCGGCAGGGCCGGACACGCACGTAAGGTTCCACTCCTTAAGCAGTCGTATGGCGCCATCCGGAACCCGCGGAATTCGCACCGAGCCGGGAGGAAGTGTCTTGGTCAGTCCCCATTTTGACGTCAACGTGATCAGTCGTGGAAAAGGAAAAAGCGCCCTACTTTCAGCGGCGTACAAAGATCGAGCAACGATGTACTTCGAGCGCGAAGCCACAACGGCGAAGTATTCGGAGAAGCGTGATCTTTTGCACGAGGAATTTGCCATTCCCGTCGGTGGGCCGGAGTGGTTGCAGTCGATTGTGGTTGGCACCTCGGCTACAAGTGCATCGGAAGCATTCTGGAACCGCGTTGAGAATTTCGAGGAGCGACTGGACGCACAGCTTGCCAGGGATGTGATGCTTGCACTTCCAATCGAGCTTACGAGCGATCAGAACATTGCATTGGTGCGCGAGTTCGTCGAGCAACATGTCTTGGCGAACGGCATGGTGGCTGATTGGGTCTACCACAACACTCCTGGAAATCCTCATGTTCATCTTATGATGACTTTCCGACCACTCACCGTCGCTGGTTTCGGACTGAAGGAAATGAAGGTAGTTTCCGCCGATGGGACGCCGCGGCGCAGGTCCAACGGCAGAATCGCGTATCGCAACTGGGTGGGCGACTTGCGGAATTCAATGCCTTTCGCGACGGCTGGTTTGCCTGCCAAAATCGTCATCTGGCGCTTGCTGGTCCCGATCTCCGGATTGATGGAAGGTCATTCGCGCGACAGGGCATCGACCTTGAGCCAAGCATACGCTTTAGCGCTGAAACGAAGGCAATTGAGCGCAGGATAGAGAGCGAAACGACATCGGCCCTGCGAAAACCGAAGTCGATTGAATTGCAAGAGGCGCGACGCGCACAAAATGCCCGCCGCATTCAGCAGCGGCCGGAAATAGTACTTGACCTAATCGTTAGCCAAAAAAGCGTTTTCGATGAACGCGACATCGCGAACGTTCTTCATCGGTACACCGGCGATGAGAGGGTGTTTGCCCAACTCATGGCCCGTATCCTCCAATCCCCCGAGATCTTGCGAATCGACCGCGAGCGATTAGATGTTGGGACCAGTACTCGTACCCCGGCCAAGTACACGACGCGGAAACTGATCCGTCTGGAAGCAGAAATGGCTGAACGTGCTGCTTGGTTGGCGCGTCAATCAACCTACCGCGTCCGTAAAGAACCGGCGCGCGCTATGTCGCGTGTCGCGACTGTCCACAGAGCAAGAGGCAGCAGTTGCCAACGTTACAGGGGCGGGCGACTGGCGGCGGTTGTTGGCCGGGCGGGCGCCGGCAAGACCACAATGATGAAAGTTGCGCGGGGCGTCTGGGAGGCATCCGGGTATCAAGTGGTCGGAGGTGCGCTCGCCGGCAAGGCTGCCGAAGGATTGGAGAAGGATGCGGGGATTGCTGCCGCAACCCTCTCTTCTTGGGAGCGTCGTTGGGCAGAGGGACGCACCACCCTCAACAACAGATCAATTTTCGTTCTTGATGAGGCGGGCATGGTCTCGTCGCGGCAGATGGCATCTCTAATTGAGACCGTTGTGAAGACGGGCGCGAAGCTCGTCTTGATTGGCGATCCGGACCAACTCCAGCCAATCGAGGCGGGTGCACCATTCCGCGCAATTGTGGGACGCATCGGTTACTCTGAACTAGACGTCATATACCGCCAACGCCAAGACTGGATGCGATCGGCGTCATTGGCTCTTGCTCGCGGACAAGTGGGGGATGCGATCCGTGCCTACGAAGCCCACGACAGGATCGTTAGTACTGCGCTGAAAGCCGAAGCAGTCGAAGCGCTAATCACCGATTGGAATAGAGACTACGATCCAACAAAGACCTCGTTAATTCTAGCTCATTTGCGTCGCGATGTTCGGTCATTAAACGAGAAGGCGCGTGCTAAACTGGTCGAGCGTGGAATGGTTGGAAAAGGGCTTCCCTTTTCTGCGCAAGAGGGAGCGCGCCACTTCGCGCCGGGCGACCAAGTTGTTTTTCTGAAAAATGACCGAATGCTAAACGTCAAGAACGGAATGATCGGTCGTGTGGTCGAAGCTAACTTTAATCGGATTGTGGTGGAGGTTGGTGATCGCGGCCTTCTCCGTCCTGTGACTGTGGAGAGCCGAACATACCCGAACGTAGATCTTGGGTATGCTACCACGATACATAAAAGTCAGGGCACAACGGTCGATAATGTAAAGCTACTGGCTTCACTCTCACTCGATCGACATCTCGCTTATGTCGGTATGACGAGACACCGCGAAGAGTTAGCGATCTACTACGGGCGGCGCTCGTTCGAAAACGCTGGTGGGCTGGTTTCAGTATTGGCACGCGCGAACACAAAGGAATCAACGCTCGACTACACGGATCGCTCCCTCTACCGGCATGCCTTGCGGTTTGCAGAGATTCGAGGTTTGCACCTCATGGCAGTGGCACGCACGCTGGTTTGTAATCGTCTCGAATGGACTGTCCGACAGAAGCAGCGGCTGAGCGAGCTTGTTCAGAGGTTGACGACGGTTTGCGAACGCTCCTGGCTCGGCACAGCTGCCGTGCAAATGAAGCATTCCGACGCAGTCGACGTCGAGGTTCCGATGCTCGCCGGGATCAAGACCTTTTCTAGGACCGTCACCGAGACTATCGAGGAGAGGCTTACGTCCAATGAGAGTCTGAAGCGCCAATGGGAGGACGTTAGTTTGCGTTTCTGCCTTGTCTATGCTGATCCGCAGTTGGCCCTAAAGGCGATTGATGTCGAGGCTATGCTCAAAAACGAGGACGTGGCAGGCGCAACTCTTGCCAAGATTGAGCTTAGTCCGGGGACGTTCGGTGCCATTAACGGAAAGAGTGGACTACTTGCTTGGCGAACTGACAAACAGGACCGCGTCCGCGCGCATGCAAACGTGCCCGCTCTTTCGCGGAACCTCTCGTTTTATATTCGGCTTCGCCGCCAGACAGAGGAAAGGTACCTAGCGGAGGAGCAGAAACTGCGAACGAAGCTCGCGATCGACATCCCGGCGCTTTCATTCCAGGCGAGGCAGGTTCTGACAGAGGCACGAGACGCGATTGGTCGCAAGGATGTGCAAAATGCTATCCACGTTGTTTATGCCGACAGCGAGGTGAAGGGCGAGCTTGAACGCTTCTCGAAGGCCGTGGCCGAGAGGTTTGGTGAGCGCACTTTTCTGGCAATCACGGCCAGGGACGCCCATGGAGCGGCTTTCAACGAAGTAGCAGTTGGGATGGCTGCAGTCCAAAGGCAAGATTTGCGGGCGGCCTGGAGCTTCTTGCGGGCAATTCAACAAGTTGCTGCCCATGACCAATTAACCCTCTCGTTGGCGCAAGCAGCGTCTCTACGGCAAACGAAGAGCCGAAAGTTGTCACCCAGATGACGAAACGTGCGTGGTGAACGGATATGGCGTAGGGCCGGCCAAACAGCTATCGCGTCTCTATTCTCAATCACACAGTCGTTCCGTCTCTCGTCGCACTAAAGGATCTGTGACGTAGTACCAATGGGTTACCCATCATATGATTGGCATCGCTCCCCGGGGCGGTGGAAGCCACCGGGTGAGCTCGCAATCGGCTACAAGGATGTCTTCCATCAGTCCAGCAATGCTGAAGCGTCAGTCGCGGTCGTGATGCGCGCCATGGACAAGGAGGGTGTCAGCCGCGATCGCGGCGAAGGGGTTCTGCCCATAAAGGACTCGGAGGATTTCGGGCGTCGCGGCCGGGTGGCGCCAGCAGGATGTTCTTCCAGCGGGCCCGCGAGGACCATGCGCGTCGGCACAATCCCGACTACGATCTTCCGGGTGCTCTGATAGGCATCGGCGCGTGCGTCATTTTGCGGGTGATCCGCAACGAAACGGAATGAGGGGCGGGGGCCCCTCGTGCGCCGCCGATTATGACCGCACTCGGAGCGCCGCTTTGTAGGTTGCGACTAATCTTTGGCTCTGTGCAAGAAGAGGCGTGCGCCAGTATAGTCGCCGTTCGTGATTTCGACATCGTGCGCCGCGAACGCGGCCTTGATCTTTGCTTTTGTCGACTCTGTTGCGGATCCAGTGGATTCAAAGCGATGCACAGTTGAAAATGCGATACCTGCCTTGTCCGCTAGGTCGCGAACGGACCATTTGAGGATGGCCCGAGCAGCTCGGTTAGCTTCGGGGGTCAGGTCAGCCATTAGCGGTTCCTAAAACGAATACAAGTGTAGCGAAATCGCTTGACGCTCGGGGCGGAAGCAACTACGACTACAGGTGTAGGCGACGTGCGGCGATTCTTCCAGCCGCGCGTGGGACTGTGCGTCAACTTTTCATCACTAGTCAACTTTTGGCGGCCGGCGAGAATGCTGGTCAGTGCGTCATTTTGCGCCGATGTAAAGGCACTATATCTATGGAACTGCGCCAACTCTCCTTCTTCGTTGCGGTGGCTGAGGAGTTGCACTTCAATCGAGCGGCGGCTCGGATGTGCATTGCCCAGCCGGCACTGAGTGCGCACATCCAGGCACTGGAGAAGGAACTCGGTGTACGGCTGCTCGAGCGGTCAACCCGCCGGGTCGAGCTGACGCGCGCAGGGGAAGTGTTCTACGAACGAGCAGTCCGGATCATTGGTGATGTTGGGCTATCGATGGATGTGGCACGGTCTGCTGCCGGCAAGGCAGCGAGGACGGTCAAGATCGGAACCGTGTACCCGGCGACCATTAGCGTCCTGCCAAGGTTTCTCTCTCGGATCGGCCGGAAGTTTCCCGATGTCGCTCTGCATGTGACGAGCGGCTCGACCAGCGACATCATCCGCTCTATAGAGAACGGCAAGATCAATCTCGGCTTCATCCGTCCGGTCGAAAACATCGGGTCCTTGCGATTCTTCTCGATCGCGCATGAGCGCTATCTGCTGGCCGTCGAGAAGACGAGCCGACTGGCTCTACGAAGCGAGATCGACATCGATGACCTCCGCTCCGAGAAGATCATCGCCTTTTCCCGTGAGAACCTTTCCTATTCCGAGCGCTATTTCTCCGAGATGTTCGAGACCCATGGTCTGACCGGAAACATCGCCTATAGCTGTGATGATACTTTCTCGCTGGTGTCGCTCGTTTCCGCCGGCCTCGGCATCGGCTTTGCGCCGGAATGGACGAAGGACCTGCCGAACCGAGGTTTCGAGCTCAAGCCCGTGCGCGGCGTCGATCTCAAGATCGGGCTTGGTGTCGCCTGGAACAAGGAGGATCCGACGGCGTCTCGCGACGATATCATCGACATTGCCCGGTCGCTGGCGCGACCAGGCAGGTGATTTCCATCCTCCTAATTATCCATTCCCGTGGCCGAGGGCCTCATAGCGAACTCGGGCTCCGTCCGGCTTGCGCGTGCTTTGCCTTCTATGGCACCGTCAAGATCCTCAAAAAGAGTACCGACGCATTTCCATGGAGTTTATGTTGCATCCGACTCAGGCTAAGCGCGGCTGACCGGTTTCGGACATAAGCGCGTACGCTTGCGGTTTGCACTGTGGGCCGAGGTCTCTCTACACTCTTCCGGCAACAGGGCCTTCTTTGTGTTTTTGACAGCTAAGGTTTTCTCCCCAAATTGCGCATAGCGGGAGTACCCGAGTCCTTAACTCCGCCGGTTGACATCTCCCGTCATCCGCCCCTAGCATCTCTCTCGCCGAGGGGCGCACTGACAGTGCTGAGATGGCGATGAGCCAGACCCTTGAACCTGATCCGGATCATACCGGCGTAGGAACGGCAAGGGGCCATCTCCTCATAAGCCGTCTTTACAGCCTTTGGCCGGGTCTCCGTCAGTTTTTTTGGGAGATCGCTTTGCTGCTGGCTGTCTTTGCCTCAATCCGAAATGGCTTACGTCTCATGCAGGTGGGTCGATGACCGCGATTGCTGTCACCATAGCAGGCTCGGATTCTGGCGGCGGGGCGGGCATCCAGGCGGATCTGAAGACGTTCTCGGCGCTGGGTGTCTATGGGGCGAGCGTGGTCACCGCGGTCACGGCGCAGAATACCCGTGGGGTATCTGCTGTCGAGGATATTTCCCCGGCCGTCGTTGCAGCTCAGATCGATGCCGTGTTTTCGGACCTCGCTGTCGGCTCCGTGAAAATCGGCATGGTGTCGCGACGGGAGACGATTGGGGTAGTTGCGGCCGGTCTGAGGCGCTACGACAAGCTGGCTGTCGTCGATCCGGTGATGGTTGCAACCTCAGGCGATCATCTGATGCGCTCGGATGCGATCGCGACGCTCAAGGAGGAGTTGCTGCCGCTCGCGCTTGTGCTGACGCCGAACCTGCCGGAGGCGGCGCTGTTGACGGGACGTGCGATCGCCGAAAACGAGACTGAGATCTCGCGCCAAGCCGAGATGCTTCTGAAACTCGGTGCGCGTTCGGTGCTCATGAAGGGCGGGCACGCCAGAGGCAGGGACGCGATCGACATTCTCTATAGCGATATGGGCGTGCTGCACCTTTCGCGGCCGCGGATAGAGACCAGGAACGATCACGGCACCGGATGCACCCTCTCGGCTGCAATCGCCGCAGGGCTTGCCAAGGGTGAGCCGATTGCGGGTGCGGTCATAGCCGCCAAAACCTATCTTCATGACGCGCTGGTCGCGGCGGATGATCTGACCATCGGGCAGGGGCGGGGGCCGGTGCATCATTTTCATCATTGGTGGGGCAGCAACCGCGAGCATAACGCAGTGCCTTCGAACGACGCTTGAGCCGGGGCGCCATCTCGGCCGGCTGCCTCGATCTGGCTGAGCAGTGTGACATGGCGTTCGTTGCACCTTACGCCACCGCCGCACTCGGCATAGACGGCTGCTCCTCCTTGAGCAGCTTTCGATACAGCGCGACATGCTCCCTTGCACAATCGAGGTGGCTCATCGGCCGCCGCATCGTGGCGCGCAGGTTGTCCCAGGCCCGCGGGGTCTTCAGCACATCGACCAGCCGATCGGCGAGATCCTGGGCGCTGCCGGCGCGGAAGTGGTGGCCGTCGAGGCGGTCGCGGACTTTTTCGGCCATGCCGCCGATGTCGGAGCAGAGGATCGGGCGGCCGTGGTGGAGCGCCTCCTGGATGACGATCGGGGAGTTTTCCCACCAGACAGACGGCATGATCACCCAGTCGACCGAGCGCATCAGCCGCGGCATGTCCTGATTCTGGTAGGAACCGTAGAAGCGGACACGGCGTCCGGCGTCCTCGATCAGTTTCGCCATGCGATCCTGATAGTCCTTTGGCTGGCGTTCAAGGTTGCCGCCAAAAATCATGAGGTTCGAATCGTCGCCCCAGACGTCGTCGGGCACCCGCGACACCGCGTCGATCAGGACATGCACGCCCTTGAACGGCGTCATCTGCCCGAAATAGGCGAAGCGATTGCGCCGCGCATTTGGTGCCTGAAGTTCGCGCGCCGGCGCCTTGTCGCCAAGCACGATACCGTTCTCGACGACGAAAATCTTCTCCGCCTCGATCCCCCATTCGACGTAACGATTGGCGAGAAAAGCGCTCGGCGCGATGAAGGCGTCGGCAAGGTTGAGCATGCCGCGCACGAACTGTTCGCGGCGCACGAAGCGTGACACGGGGATTTCCGGAAAACACGTGTGACAATTGGTCGGCGAGGCGCCGTTGCAAAGCTGGCCCGAGGGTCGCTTCACCATCTGTCCGTGATTGTGGCAGATCGGCAGATATTCGTGGTACGTGACGACGATGCGGGCTTTCGGCAGGGCGTCGCGCACGGCGTAGAGTGCCTCCAGGCCGAAGCCGAGAATGTGGTGGAAGTGGACGATGTCGGGTCGGATGTCGCCGACAAAGCGCAACAGGTCGCGCCGGATTGCATCCGTATCGCCGTTGGAGAGGAAAAAGTGATCAAAATCCTCGGCGTGATAGAGCACTTCGTCGGTCGCAAGCCGCAGGCTCATCAGTGCCGAGGCGCCGTGACGGGGAACGGGATTGCCGACGCGGGCGAGATAGACCGATTCGATGCCGGCCTGCGTGTTGAGGGCTTTGTGCAGACCGTGCGAAGCAATTTCTGCCCCACCAAGCGAGTGGGTCGGGTGGCCGTGCGACACCACGAGAACGCGAAGTTTTTCAGTCATGCGGAAGCCTCCTCGACCAGCGCGATGTCGGTTTCGGTGGCGGACGTCCAGTGGGCGCGAAAGAGGGTCCGGTCGACGCGGTCCACGAACCTTGCGGTGGCCGCTGAACCCGCTACGGCAGCCTCGTCCGATCCCACCATCTGCAGGGAGGGCAGCCAGTGCGCCTCGTACCCCTTGCGGCTTAACCGGAGCGCGAGATCCAATCCCTTGAGTGCAGAGCCGAGATAGCTCGGCGCTGGGCCCAGGTCCTGCACCAGCGCCTCACGCGGCATGATGCAGCAGTCGAGTGAAGCGGCCGCGACGCGCGTCAGTTTCAGCCGGCTGACGGCGCCGACCGGGTAACCGGCATAGCGGCTCGACTGGAGCATATCCGGGCGATCGAGCGATGTACTGCCAGCCCAACGGATCGAGTGATCCTCGTAGGCGAGCGTCGGGGAGATGATACTTCCCCTGTTGTCCTCGTAGGCGGCAACCAGCGTTTGGTACCACCCGGGATTGGCCGGTGTCAGCGACGCCGAGAGGAGGATGACGACGTCACTGTCCATGGTCCTGGCCGCCGCCTGCGCCAAGTCGGCGACACCGCCGGCACCGTCGACGGATACGAGACGCAGCGGCAGGCGGTAGAATTCGGCAAGCTGGCGGATCTGTGCGGCGTGCCTGCGGAACCGTTCTGGAGAAAGGGCAAGCGCGATCGGCGCGCGGCGCGTATGCGGATCAAGGGCAAGAAGGCCTAACAGGGGCGCAAAGTCGTCTTCGGCGTCGTCTGCGAGAAGAAGGAGTGCAGGGCCGTGTGCCTGGTCGAACGGACCTGTGTCCAGGACGGTCTCGATGGACGGAGCGCCAGAGCGTGCAACGTTGAGAAAAGGAACGATCTGCCGGTCGATAATGTCGGGCAGGGCCCAGCTTGTCGGATCGATAGAATTGAGCAGCCGCAGGGCTGCCATGCGCGGCGGCAACCTCACCGGAAAGAGCGGCATGTGGGCCCGACGACCTTCGCGCAACGTCACTTCGAGATGAACGGAAGCCGCCGGATCAGTGCCGAGCGTCGGCACGAAGCCGATGAAGCCGTGCGATCGACGATGGCCCGAAATTGCGTTTCTGAACTCCGGCCGGTCAACGAAGGCGTCTTCGACATCCAGCCGTTCGGTTCGCGTCCACTCGACGTCCAGTCGTGCTTCATTGCGCGACCGGCGCAGGCGGACACTTTCGACGTGCCCTTCAGGATCGAGCAGCCAACCGGAAATCAGCATGCCACCGCCATCGCCCTGGTAGAGGGCATCCACACCCAGACGCACGGGGACCGGCAGGCTGGAGATCGTCTCCGTGCCGTCGAAGTCGTTGGCGGCCTCGCGCAACCGCAGCAGCACTTGGGGAGAGCTCTGGCTTTGAAGCAGAAGCGCGCGGATGTGGCCCGGGGTTTCAAGCGGACCGACGATCAATTTGCGTTCGTGGATTGCCGCATACCGCCAGGCACCGCGGCCGCGATAATAGAAGCCCTTGATGTCCCGCAGGCGTGGCAGGTCGTTGGCGCTCAACATGCCGACAAATCCGGCGGCTCCATCTGGAGCGTCATTTCTTGGAAAGACGGCGATCGAACACTCGGCAAAGGATGCGACCTCTGCCTTGACGATTACCCTGCAATTGCCGGCGGGCATGTCTTGCGCCCATCCCTTGAGCGCAATGGCGCCGTCGTGGCTTTCGCCGAGCAACTCGATGTAGCCGTCCGTGGCGGTTCCGGATTTCAGCAGCGACAAGATCACGTCAACCCGCGCGTCGTTGGCGAGCTGGTTCATCAGCAGATCGATCAGACGACCTAAGACATGAACCGCCTGCGGACCGGCAAGCTCCTTCAGCATCGCAACGATTTCGCTGGACTTGCCGGCGCGTGGCGCGACGACGTAGCGTTTGCCGTTGCCCTGCGCCCCGAAACGGACCGTCGCAGGAACGCGCGCCGTGTCGTCGGCGGAAATCAGTGCGGCAAAGCCGTGCGTTGCAGAAGACTGCGGCAAGGCCAGTCGCCAGCTGACGATCGATGCGACCATCTCGCGCGACGGGTCTTCGTCCATCTCCACGGGTGCCTGATCCGGCATCGGTCCGCCTGCGCCGATCGCGATCATCAGGCCGTCGTCAAGCGGACATACGACGACCCGTCCGCCCCGCGTGATCCTGGCAAGCGGCGTGGGAGTGGAAACAGGCGACAGAACGAGTTCCGAATTGGCCATGAGCCGCCTCAGGTTCGCAGGAAAAGGGAGAGCATCGCGCCGGCGGCAAAGCCAGCAAGCACGAAGAGAAGCAGGAAGGCCGGCTTCAGATCGCCGTTCGAGCGTTGCTTGAGCGCGTTGAGGCTCTTTTCCATGCCGGCGACCACGCCATCAAGCCGCATCAGGTGAACGTCGAGGTCGGTCAGGCGCTGGGTGATCTCCGCGCGCAGACTGGCGACATCTTCGCTGATCGCGACGAGACCCGGCGCTTCGACGTCCTCGCTACCGTCGTCGAGCTTCTGCTTGATTGCGGAGCGCTGGGAGACCTGAAGCTGGCGCTGCGCTGCCATCAGCACGTCGAGCTTGTCGAGCACTTTGGCAAGGGGCGCTGCGATCAGCGCTTCGGCCGCTTGTTCGTCGGGTTTGGGAACGCGCAGCGGCAGCTCGGCGCCCTTGTCCGTCGCTGCCATGACGACAAGTTCGCCGGCGCGGGCGCTCGCCATTTCCGGCAGTGCAATCTCGAAGGCGTGGTTGCCATCGCCGATGCCATTGCGCTTGAGGTCCGGCCGGTTACGGTCGGCCAGCGCCTCGCCAATCACCTTGCCGTCGAGAAGCACGCGGATGGCGAGCCGTTTTTCAGGGGTTTCCGGATCGAATGCCCAGCCGAAGACGCGGCCCTGGTCGATTGCGTCCACCCGGCCCTTCAAAGGCTTGGAATTGTTCTGTTCCGGCGCGACGTCCGGCTTATCGGCTACTGCAGACATGGTCTTCCCTCTAGGCCGCGGCGGTTTCTTGGGGCTCGATCGCGTCGATGACAGCGAGATAGCGCCGGGCAGTGGTGTCGATATCGTCGGGTTTGCGGGCGCTTGCCGAAAGGCGGCGCCTGAGATCCGGGTTTTCGGCGATGCGGCGCATGGCGGCGGCGAGCGCGCGCGGGTCATTCGGCGCGACGGTCAAGCCGTTCGCTCCGTCTTGAACCATCTCGGCCATGCCGCCAATGTTGCTGGTGATCACCGGTTTCTTCTGGGCTTGAGCTTCGCCGATGACGAGCGGCGCATTCTCCCACCAGATGGAAGGTACGATCGTGCAGTCGACCGCAGCAATGAGCTCGGCGATATCCTCGCGGCGGTAGGCGCCGCGCTGCTGGACTGTCGGCGCCGTCTTCTTGAACAGCCGTGCGATGTCATCCTTGAACGTGTCGCTCTGGAAAGGTGCTGCGCCATGAACCCTGAGTTCAAAACGCAGGCCCTCGTCGATCAGCTGCCGGGCGGCTTCAAGCAGAACGGTCGTTCCCTTCCAGGGATTGAGATTGCCGAAGTAGCCGAAGACCGGACGGTCGTTTTCCTGCCGGTCCTTTCTGTTCGGGGTTTCGCGTCGCGGCAGGCCGTTGGGAATGACGTCGATCTCATCCGCATTGAGCCCCCAGTCGATATACCGCTGCCGGAGGAACTGGCTCGGCGAGACGAAGCGATCCACGGTCCGAAGCAGCGCCTTCAAATGCTGCTCACGCAGCACGAAGCGATCAAGCGGGATATCCTTGAAGCAGCCATGGCAGCGGTCGGGGGATGATGTGTGGCAGAGTTCCTTGCCGCTGGTGCGCACCATCAGCCCGTCATGATGGCACAGAGGATAGTAGTCGTGCAGCGTCATCACGATCCGACAGTCCGGCAAGGTCCGGCGCACGATGTGCGGAAACTCGGCGCCAAGCAGCAGCAGATGGTGGATGTGCACGACGTCAGGGCGAAAATCTTGCAAGAGTTCGGTGAGGTCAGGCACGACGCCATAAAGGTCGATCTGGCTCATGAAGAAGCGGTCGAAGTGGCCCGACCACAGCAAGACCTCGTCGCCAGCCGATCCGATCGCCTGGAAGCTCGTGCCCGGACGCACCTGGCGATGGGTCTGGTTGGTGGCGCCGAGGAAGAGCACCTCGTGGCCGGCGCGCTGGTAAGCGCGGAAGAGGTCGTGCGCAAAAATCTCCGTGCCCCCCGGATGGAGGGCCGGATGATTATGCGCTGCGACCAGAATGCGCTTCGTCATGCGCCAGCACCCCGGCGCTCGGCGACGAAGACGTCCTGATAGTGGCCGGCAGCCTGTCCACGCCAGTGCCCGAGCGATTTCAGCACGGTCATGAAGCCAGCGCGCTCCAGTGCCCGATCGAGAAACCCGTCGTCGAAACCGACGGCTGCAAGCGGCGGAAGGCCCGGCACAAACCAGCAGGGGCCGTCGCCGCTGCGATTGAAGGCCAGGCGCGCATCCCTTGCGCCGGATTCGTTCCTGGCTGCCACTTGATCAACCACGAAGGCCGTCATGAAGAGCCGTCCGCCGGGCTTCAACATCCTACTGATTTCGCTGAGATAAACGAGCACTTCGTCGGGCGGCAGATGCGTGACGATCGAGGTCATGATTGCAAAATCGAACTGCCGGTCGGGATAGGGCAGTCTCAGCGCCTTGCCGTTGATCTTGCCGTCGGGATTGTAGAGTTCGTTGGCAATGTCCACGTGCTGGAAGGCAAAATTCGGATAGACCCGCGTGACCGCTTGTCGGCACCAGGCGATGCCGCTCTCAACCGGGTCTATTCCGACATAATAGCCGCGCTCGGTGTCGAGGTATTGCGTCAGCGGAACGGCCATTCGGCCAATGCCGCTCCCGATATCGAGCACGCGGCTTGCCGGCTGCAAGCCACCCATCCGGATGAAATGGCCGAGAAATTCCGCACCGACCGCCCTGTAGCTGCCGTCCCCGACAAACACGCTGTTGCTGTCGGGTTGGGGCAAAAAGCGATTGGCAAGCACCGTCTGAAGCATGCCCTCGATGCGATCTTCGTTTGGTTGCGAGACCGGCTCGAGGCTGTCTGCATTGCGAAGGACGGGTTGGTTCATGCGGCACTCCTGGCAAGTTTCTGGATACGCGGCGCAACCGCTTCTTCGGCACCGAGGTAGGCCGGCATCAAAGCGGCGATGTCGTCGTTCCAACGCTCGGTATGCAGCCATGCATTGTATTGGCTGGCGACGCCGCGCGTGTAATCCTGGCTGCGGCTGATCGAACGCCGCTCGAGATGGTAGAGGCAGGCGGCCGGTTCATAGACGATGTCGAAGCCCGCCCGGCGGATCTTGAGGCAGAGGTCGCTGTCCTCGTAATCGCCGATCACGAAGTCCTCGGCGTAACCACCGACCAGCTCCCAGACGTCCCGGCGCATGACCTGACAGGCGCCAGTGACCCCGGGCACGACACGCGCTTGCTGTGCTGGCGGATAGGCGCCAGGCATGCCCTTGTAGAAATGATGGTTGAGCCAGATGCCCTGCTTGTTGCGGCCAAAATAGAGGCCGGCATGCTGCAGGGAACCGTCTTCAAAGAGGAGCTTCGGACCGATTGCGCCAATGGACTTCTGCTGTAGAACCGGGAGCGCAAGGGTCTCGAGCCAGCCGGGCCCGCAGGGTACGACGTCGGAGTTGAGCATGACGACGACCTGGCCGCGGGCAAAACGCGCGCCAGCGTTGCAGGCGCGGGCATAGCCACCGTTGCGGTTCATCACCACCAGCTTCATCGAAAGCCCGTGCAGCAGATGAAAGCCGCCGAGCAGATGCTCCGTCTCGTCGTGGATCTCCGGTGAATCGAGCACGTAGATGATCTCGGCATTGGCGGCGACAAAGGGGTCCGTCGCAAGCCCCGAGAGCTGGAAGCGCAGGAAATCGAGAACCCGGTAAAGCGGCACCACGATCGAGACCAGCGGCGCGTCGAGGAGGGGGCCAAAATCCTTTGTCTGGTCCACGTGGATGGTCTTGCCCAGCCGTTGTTCGACGTCCTTGAGCGCCGGCGCAAGGATTGTACGAAATGCAGCGTCGATCGCGTGCTGCGGTGGCACGGCGCGCAGGATACGGTTGCGTTGCGTTGCCGGGTCGAAGGGTTGCGGTTTCGGCACGATGGATTTGACCGCGCCGGAGGCAAGCCGCATCTGGAAGCGTGGCTGAAGGAGCGCACCGAGTGGCTCGCGCAACGGCAGCCAGCTGACAAAGCCCGTGACGTCGGTTTTGGAGCCCTCTTCCGCCCCGCGTGCCCAGCCGGGGAATTCGTAACAATTGCCGTCGAGCGGAACGGTCGTGCCGTCCTCGTGGAGATAGTCGATCCCCGAGAGAACGCCGTTCACATCGCGTGTCCAGCCGCCAACGAGCAGCCCGTCGGGCAAGGCGAGCGCAAGGTCGATTTCCGCGCCGGGATGAAGCGGCGACTTGCCGGCCTGCCGGGCTGGCAGGGCGGAGCGAAGCTGCAGGTCGATCGCAAGTGCCGTGCCGTTCTCGGGTGCCTCCGAAAGGCAACGAACGACGAATTCGCGCAGGCCCGGTGCAGCACCATGTTCCGGCCACCACTGCTGGAGGCTTGGGTAACGGGATCCCCGATGCGCCAGTTCGCGGATCGTTATCCCGCGTTTTCCAACGATCATGAGGGTGAGCGCCTGCGGCTTGCGTGGCACTTCGAAAACGAAATGGAAGCGCCGCTGGCCGCGCTCGGCCCGGCCGGTGATGGCAAACTGTTGCGGCAGCGGCGAAATGGCATCGGCACTCAGCGCATAGATGGCGTTGATTTCGCCCAGTTCGGCGTTGATCGCGGTTTCTGCCAGATAACGTCCCTGCGCAAGCCGGCAGATGACAGTTGCTGGGCGCTGCCCAAGGTCCAGCGCATGGATGACGTCATCGACGAGGCCGATAAAGAACTCATCGCGAGAAAGCCGGAATGCGGTCCGCCAGACCGTCAGCAGGTTATTGAGAAACTTGAGGCGGCCCTCGGGAAGAAGGTCTCCAAGTTGCGCCGCCAGATCGAGGAAAGGGAGCCTGTTTGCCGGTTCGAGGACGACGGTTTGCAGGATGTCGCCGTCGGCGCCGATCTCTGCAAGCTCACGCTCGCTTCCCGAGCGCATCGCCCAGAAGATGCGTTGTCCGCCGCCGGCGCGCGGGAGCGCCATGCTGACGAGAGGAACCAGGGATCGCGATGCCGAAAGCGCATATCTGGTCTTGGCCGGTCGCTCAGTGGGCGTGTCCCAGATCAGCACAGCAACGTCGGAGCTAAGCCTGAATGCTGCGGCGCTTGCGAAATCTTGGCCGAAGCTTCGGATACGGTCGTCTGCCGTCACGCTCTACTCCTGGACAGAAGGGAGGGCGCCCCACGGGAGGAAGTGGGGCGCACCAGTCAATCTCAATGGATCGTGAAGTAGTGGTTCGGGTTGGCCTGGATGTCGTCGGCGTCCGCATTGACGAGCGTCAGCGTATCGCCATGGCCGAAGTCGATGACCACATTGCCACCAACCTGGGTGACGCGAGATGCCAGGTCTTCCGGAGAAGAGATGTCGAGGCCGTTGATGTCCTTCGAAATCTGCAGGAGGTCTTCGCCCGGCGTGAAGTCGAGGATGACGTCGTTACCGCCACCGCCGTCAAAGACGAAGACATCGCTTCCGGTACCACCGGTCATGACATCGTCACCGGCGCCGCCGTTGATGACGTCGTTGCCGGCGCCGCCGAACAGGATGTCACTGCCCTTGCCGCCCATCAACAGGTCGCTGCCGTCGCCGCCAATGAGGATGTCATTCCCCTTGTCGCCGTAAAGCAGGTCGTCGCCATGGCCGCCGAACAGGACGTCATTCCCGTTGTCGCCATGGATTACATCGCTGCCCCAGCCGCCAAACAGGGTATCATTCCCGTTGCCGCCGAACAGTAGGTCGTCACCTTCGTCGCCGAAGATCGTGTCGTTGCCATTGCCTCCGTTCACGAAGTCATCGCCGCCACGGGCATGGATGAAGTCGTCGAAGCGCGAGCCAAAAAGGGCGTCATCATACGCGCCGCCTTCCAACGTGGCCATATGCTACTCCTCTTAGTTGTTGCTTACGTCATCTAGGTTGTTGCTTGCGCTCATCGTCCGGTCTCAAAACCGGTGGCGAGCGCGGCGACATTGCACTGCAAAAAAACATATGGCAACAGCAAAAAACAAATAAAATCAGATGTACTGTATTATTATCTGCTACCTACGATGTATATCTTGTATCATTTTGATGATTATCCCCGAGATATAAGGGGTAATAGATTTGCTATTACTTCGAAATAAATTCAAAATTAGAAACAAATTGCCGGCGAAATTGAATTTCGCCGGCTTTCGTGGATGAACTCGGTCTTTTGTCAGTCTTCGCGGAACGCCCGATTCACGCTGTCGGCGATCGGGGAGACCATGTAGTCGATCGCCGAACGCGGTTTGTGGACGATGAGCACCTCGGCAGGCATGCCCGGATAGAGGCGGATGTCCGGGTTTGACGAGAGCGATGTTGGGGCAATGCGGGCGCGTGCCACATAGTAGGAGACGTTCGACTTCTCATCGACCGATTGATCTGCCGCCACATAGGTAATTTCGCCATCAAGCGGCAGATGTGTGCGCTGGTTATAGGCAGTCAACCGGATCTGCGTCTTGGAGCCGATGCCGATGCTGTCGATGTCGCGGGTACCCACATGCATTTCGACAAGCAGCGGCTCATCCTCCGGCACGATGTCGAGCAGCGGCTGGCCGGCCGAGACGGCGCTGCCCGGCGTGCGCAGTTGAATGTTGGTGACGACGCCCGTCTGCGGCGACCGGACATCAAGGCGCGTCAGGATGTCCCTGGCGGCCACGAGCCGTTCTTCGACATCGGAGAGCTCAAGGCGCGCCGTGGTGATCTCGCCGGCAATCTCCGACTGAAACTCGTTCTCGATGCCGGTCAAACCGAGTTCTGCCCCGGCTTCCGCCTTCTCGGCCTGGGCCTTGTTGCCGGCGAGCTCGCCGCGGGTTGCGGCCAGCTCGCTGAGCTTGGCGTCGATCTCGATCAGCTTCGAGCGCTGCGCGTATTCCTTCTCGACCAGCGTCGCAATCGACGTGCGCTGTTCGTTGATCAGCTCGATCTGGCGATCGGTTGCCCGAATCTGCTCGGCCAGCGATTTCGCCTTTTCCGAATACTCTTCTATCGTCTTGCGCTGAACCTCCAGGCGGCCGGTCTTGGCTTCGCGACGCCGGTCGAAGAAATTCGTTTCCGCTTTGATCGCGTCTTCGGCTGTCGCGTCCGATGTCGCGGTCAGATCGCCAGGAAAAGCGATCGATTGCAGTTCGGTCTGTTCGGCGCGCAGCCGCGCAAGTTTTGCGATCAGACCGATGCGGCGGCTTTGCAGCGCCTGGAGGTCAGAGCGGGCGCGCGTGTCCTCCAGTTTCAGCAGCGGCTGGCCGGCGAGGACACGGTCGCCTTCCTGAACCAGGAGCCGGTTCAGGATGCCGCCTTCGAAGTGGCTGACGGTTTTGCGCTTCGTATCGACAACGACCGTGCCGCTGGCAACCGACGCGCTGCTGAGTTCGGTCGAAAAGGCCCAGCCAAAGAAGCCGCCGAAGGCGACGAGGATCGTCGTCAGGCCGGCAAGGACCACCCCTCGCAGTGGCGCTGTGGCGCTGCCATCCGTATCGACGTCGAGGCCGTGCAATGGATGAGGCCGGTTGGCGATTGCGGGCAGGCGAGCCTCCTGGTCGCTCGCGACCACCGCTTGCGTGTCGCGTGCGATCGGCAGTTTTGGTTTGTTGGTCATGCAGAAACGCCTTCCCGTCTCGGTTCGCCGGGTGTCATGGAAGCGACCACGTCGGTTCGCGGTCCGAACTGCGTGATGCGGCCGTTTTCAAGCACAAGCAGTTTGTCTGCCGCCTGCATGATGGTCGGACGGTGGGCGATCATGATGACGATCGCGCCGTCGTTGCGCGCCCGATCGATCGCGCGGATCAGTGCCCTTTCGCCGATCGCATCGAGGTTGGCATTCGGCTCGTCGAGTACGATCAGGCGAGGGCGGTCGTAGAGGCAGCGGGCAAGCGCAATGCGCTGGCGCTGTCCGCCGGAAAGCGTCAGGTGGCCATCTCCGACCGGTGTGTCGTAGCCGAGCGGCAGGCGTCCGATCATGTCGTGCACGTCGGCAAGGCGGGCGGCCTCGAGAACCTTCTGCGGCTCGCCTTCCTCCATGCGCGAGATGTTGTCGCGGATCGTGCCTTCAAGCAGCGAGACGGATTGCGGCAGGTAGCCGGTCATCTGTCCGAACGAAGAACGTTCCCAGAGGTAGACATTGTTGCCGTCGAGAAAGACGCCGCCGGTGGTCGGCTTCAAGATGCCGACGAGGAGGCGGGCGAGCGTCGACTTTCCCGCAGCCGACGGCCCAACGATACCGAGCACTTCACCGGGCGAAAGGGAAAAACCGATACCCTTGATGATCGGCACGTCGAGGCCCGGTGCTGCATAGACGAGCTTGTCGATGACGAGGTCGCCTTGCGTACGTGGCTGCGGCATCGTCTGGCGCACGGCCAGGTCCTGGCCGAGGGCCGCTTCGATCCGGCGCCAGCTCGCAATGGCCGTCACCCACTGCCGCCAGTTCTCGATCATCGAATCAAATGGGGCGAGAAGGCGGCCGACGAGGATGGTTGTCGCCATCATGGCGCCGGGAGAGATCTCCTGCTTCATCACAAGAATCGCGCCCGTCGCGAGAGCCGCCGCCTGGATCATGAAGCGTATCGAACGCGTGATCGAGGCCATCGCCTTGCTTCTGCTGCCGCTGGTCTCGAGCGCATCGAGCGCATGCATTTGCGCCGCCCGCCAGCGTCGCGCCAGTGCAGGCAGCATGCCCATAGCTTCGATCGCTTCGGCGTGGCGCAGGCTGGCACCAATTTTCGAGACGGCCTCGATATTGGCTTGATTGGCCTCTTTCATCAGGCGGCGAGTCAAAAGGTCGGTCAACAATCCACAGCATATGAGCAGGGCAACAGAGATGGCGCCAAGCAGGCCAAACATCGGATGCAGGGCGAAGAGAACGCCGAGGAAGATCGGCGACCAGGCGGCGTCGAGCGGCGCGCTGACGGCGGACGTCGTCAGGAAGCTGCGCAGTTCGACGAGGTCTCTCAGCGACTGGGTCGCCCGGGTTAGCCCTTGATCGGCTGCCGCCTGAACCGCGGCGGTCAGGACCGGCAGGTTCAGCCAGCGCACCACGGCACTGCCCATGGCCTGGAATGTCAGCGCCCGGATGTATTCGAGCACGCCGTAGATCACCAGCGCGCCGACGACGAGAATCGTCAGCATGACGAGCGTATCCATGCTCTGGCTGTTCAGCACGCGGTCATGAACCTGCATCATGTAGAGCGGCGTCGAGAGCTGCAATATGCCGATACACGCACTCAGCAGGGCTGCATAAATAAGTGCCAAAACGAACACGCGGCGTGCTTTCAAAATAAGCAGCTGTGGATCATTTGCACCATTTTGTGCCGTCTTTGGCCCAATTTGGTTCTTGCTAATCATATTGCCTCGTTTGCTGTCACGCGTGGCGATTTTCTGGATAAGTTCGCGGGGGTCTTGAGGAAGCTATTTTGTTTGTTATCACTTAAATCACAGTGTTGCCGTGATAAGTGTGACACAATAATGGTGGAATGCTCAAGATGATCGTATTCGGGGGGAGTAAAGGGGGCGAAAAATTGCTTCAAAATTTGAAGTAATTTTTGAATATCGTAGTAATGCTTAGTTGGAGAGAGGGATGAATCAAAGGATTCTCTATCCGTTCGCAGATTTTGGCGGCGCTGTTGCCATCCGCCCCGGGGATGACGCAGTTGGAAGTGGCCCTGAACACGAAAATATTGACCAGGAAAGCGAAGCGTCCGTGGTCAGCTATTTCGAATTGGCACGGATGATGGAACGCGCCAGCAGACGCTTTACCGGCCTGTTGCGGGCCGAACTGACGAAGCTCGGTGTCGACGACATCGGTCCGGCGCAGGCCATGGTCCTGCTGGCAATCGGTGATTCGGAAGTCTCGGTGGCAGAGCTTCTCGATCGTGGCCACTATGTCGGGTCGAACGTGTCCTATTATCTGAAGCAGCTGGGCGATGGCGAATACATCGACCGGGCGGCGTCTCAACGCGACAAGCGCTCGGCACGCATTCGGCTTTCAGAGAAAGGCAAGCAGCTCTGTGACGCCCTTCGCAAGGCGTCAGGCGCCTATGAGCGGGTCCTCAGCCACGGCGAGCAGGATCGCCGCAATCTCGAAACCGCATTTCAAACGCTGCACCGGCTCGAGCTGGTTTGGGGGAATGCAACGCGCTACGGCATCTGAGATGCGCGCGTATCCGCTATCCTTTCATCGGCAATAGGCAGGGAATATGCACGTAGCATTTGTACACCGGCGTGGCTTCTGCCAGTTCGCCGCGCTCGCGGCGCATTTGGCGCAGACGGGAAACGAAGTAACGCTCGTGACGGAAACGGTGGATCAACGGATTCCGTCGACACGCGTGATTCGGCACAGAGCCGAACCCGGTCCGCAGGCCAGCGCGCAAATGGCGAGGCACCTCGGTGTGCCCGACCATCATGTTCGCATTGGCCACCGGGTGGCCGAGACGTTCGATGCCATGGCGCGGCAGGGGCAAGTGCCCGATGTCGTCGTCGGGCATACCGGCTGGGGCGGAATGATGTTCGTCAAGGACGTCCTGCCGAATGTCCCGGCGCTCGGCTATTGCGAGTTCTTCTATCGCGCCGAGGGCGCCGATATTGGTTTTGCGCCCGACGACCAGCCTGATTCGGACACGCGAAAGCGGCTACGGCTGCGCAATATGGCGCAGCTCCTGTCTCTGGAAGCCATGGATGGCGGCATCAGCCCCACCCATTGGCAGCGTAGCCTCTATCCGGCCGAGCAGCGCACGCGCATTGCCGTGTGCCATGAGGGTATCGACACGCGCGTTTTCCGACCCGATGCGTCGGCCTCGCTGAAGCTTCCCGACGGTCGCGTGCTCAAGGCCGGCGATCCGCCCATCGTGACATTCGTGGCGCGTGACCTCGAGCCTTACCGCGGCTTTCCGCAGGCGCTGACGGCGGCGGCCAAGGTTGCGCGCAGCCATCCCGACGCGCTCTTCGTCTTCGTTGGCGGCGATGGCGTCAGCTACGGTGCGCCTCCGCCGGGCGGCGGCTCCTGGAAGGACCATATTCTGCAGTCTCTGGACGTGCCTGCAGACAGGTTCCTGTTCCCAGGCGCCGTTCCGCACGGCGTTCTGCGGCAGCTGTTCCAGATTTCGGCCGCGCATATCTATCTGACCTATCCTTTCGTCCTGTCCTGGTCGGTTTTGGAAGCCATGGCCTGCGGCGCGCTCGTCGTCGGTTCCGACACGGCGCCGGTCCAGGAAGTGATCAGTTCCGGTCGCAACGGCATGCTCGTACCGTTCTTCGATACGGACGCTCTTGCCGAGACGATTTCAGGAGCGCTGGCGCAACCGGAGAAGTATGCGGATATGCGTGCGGCGGCGCGGCGAACCATCGAGCAAAGATTTCGACTGGGTGATTGCGTGGCCCGGCAGATGACGCTGCTCGACAAAGCCATCGGGAACGTAAATACCTCTCAAATACTACGGGCTTCATCTGCATAATACTTCAAAATCTGAAGTGTTATTTCATGAAAAACGCAAATATAGCTTATTGTGCACTGCAAATAACCTTGGTATGCTTTTTTCTAGAGCGTTGAATTCGCCGGTTTATTTCGGTTTGGCGAATTCAACTTGAGAGAGAGTTCGGGCGTATCGAGGGTGGCGCGTGCAAGAGTTGATGTCTTCTGGCGTGAGGTATTCGCAGGCGAAGCGAAAACTGGTTGTGGCATCGGATCACGACAGGGCAAGTGTCGAAGGCAGCGGCATCGAGCATCTGGTTCACTTCCTTCCGGCAGGGGATCGGTCGCAGTCGACGCTTGAAAATGTTTTTCCGCTGATAGCGCTCGCCTTCTCCAAAGAGGGTGAAGCGGACCTCGTGGAAGGGCTCGCGGCGCTTCGCGCTTTTGGAACCATCCCCGAAATCCCGATCAAGCGGTTGAGCGCGCAGGCCGTCAACGAAAGTGCAGCGCTGATCCAGGCGCTGGTCGATGGCGGCGTGGGGCGTCTTGCGCGGTTTTCGTCCGCCATCACCTCGGAGCTTGCGCTGTTGCGCCGCGAGCGTGAAACCCTGCTCGAAAACTACCGCGCACTCGAAGACGCCTTCCAGGCACGCAACTGGGAGCCAGTTACCGAGGTCTTTGCCCACGATCCCTATGTCGATCCAAAGGATGAGGGGATCGGTCACCTGATCGCCAATGCCTTCGTCGAGCAACTCCTGCCGGTTTCCAGCCATGGCGTCGCGGGGATTGCGCTGCACTTCAATTCGGTTCCGAGGGACGGTGGCGAACTGATCGTCGTCCTGAGTTACGTCGAGAGCGGCGAGGGGGTTGCCGAATGGGCCGTGCCGTTCTCGCAACTGGTGCCAAGCTGGAACTTCTTCGCCCTGCCACGCACATGCGGTGGCGGCGCCAAGACATTGCGGCTGAGGATTTCGACGGCGGGCGCCGAGACGATCGGACTTTCGCTGGGGTACCCCATTGCGAGCGAGCATTACACCGCGCGCTCCGAAACGCGCCACGCCGACCTCGACCTCAGGCCGCTCGCCTTCCGTGTCTACACGGGACTCCCGGGTGTAAAGCCGACGCGCATGCCCAACATGATCGCACCGACAGCGCTGCTTACTGGCCATTTCATCGAGGACTATCGCCTGTCTGTCGATCTCCTGAGTCAGATCGTCGACGTATCGGTCACCCCGGTTGTGCCCGAGTTCCAGACGGTTCGCTTCCTTGAGCACGAGCATGCCGTGGTATGCCATCCGCTTGCGAATGGCGTGTCGGCAGGAGCCGTTGGACGCGCTGTCGAACCGGGCACCATATCGTTTTCCGCAAGCGCTCTGGTCGACCATCCCAAGGGCGCGCCGGCAGCCGTCAGTTTCCTGCTCGCTCCGGCCGGCTCGAACGCGCGCTCCGAGGTCGCAGAACTCGCCCGCAAGGGCTCGGTCAAGCCTTCGGCCTTCTTCAGCGGTTGGCGAGAAGTCACGAACCAGCAGCCGATCAACATCAATTTCCAGATGGATGAACCGGTGCGCCAGCCCATGGATCTGATGATCCTGAGCCGCGCCGTCACAGACTCGGTGGATTTCTCCTGGCTCAAGGTGTCGGGCTTCCGCATGGTCAAGCAATCGGGCGGTGCGTCTCATGTCCAGCAATAGCGATCCTCGCGACCTCATAGCGATCGCAATGCCGCTTTACGGGCATGCGGCGCTGGCACTTGAAGCGGTCGAGTCTGCGCTTGCATCGAACCTTTCGAATTGCCGCATCGCTGTCGTCGTTTCGGTAGACGGCGACCCGCGGCACGAAACCTTCGATCAGCTGTTGCTCTATGCTGCGGCTCACCCCGATATCCACGTCGTTTTCGGCCGCAATGCCGGGCCTGGTGGAGCGCGCAACCGTGCGATCGACTACGTGCTTGCCAACCTGCCTGAAGCGAAGGCCGTCTATTTTCTCGACGCCGACAATCGCGTTCTGCCGGGCACGGTCGAAACGCTTTATCGCCGCCTCCATGAAAGCGGCGCGGGGTGGGTCTACACCAACATCGACACGTTCTCGGTGAGCTGGAGAGCGCACTACGGCAACCACTACTCCAGGCTTGTTCACTGCATCACCGACAACATCTGCGACACCGGCTCGATGATTTCCATCGACGTCTTCCGCGATGGCGTGCGTTTCAACGACGACCGGCAGAACGGCTTTGAGGACTGGGAGTTCTGGCTGTCCTGCGTCGAGCACGGCTTCGTCGGCACGCCCTGCCATGAGACGACGTTCGAGTATCGCCTGCGGGCCGAAAGCCGCTTCAAGGAAGCCAATCGCGATCGTGCGACATCCGTCAGCTTCTTGAGAAAGCGCCATCGCGCCCTGTTCCAGCGGCCGATGCTCGTCGATTTCGAGCATGAGGAATGCCCACGCTACCTCTTCGCGCGGACCGAAGATGCGGCAATCTCCTTCTTCACGGATCCGACGAAGCAGCCGAAGCGTCTGCGGCTTGACGACATCATCCCGGCCTTCTGGGCAAACACCGGCGAGCCGGACAATGTGCACTTTCCGCCATTCGTGATGGCGGGAAGCGGGGCCACGATCGACCTTCTCCTGCGTTCGCGCATGCTGCCCAACGTGCTTTGCCACCTGGAGCGACTGAGCGAGAAGGCGAACGTCGTCTTCGTGCATCTCGGCAACGATGCGACGCAACGCAAGATCGCGCCGACGTTCCTCGACGCAGGAGCCGAACATGTCGGCCAGCCGGATCTCATTTTCATCTCGACCGCCCTTTTGCGCGACGTGATCCGCAACAACGCGCTCGACTGGTTCGCCTCGATCGGCAGCCAGCAGGTCTGGCCGACATCCGCCGTCCTCAACGTGCGCTTCCCATTCCCGCGGGCCTTGCCGCGTCGGACGCTGATCACGCCGCAACAGGTGATGATCAATTGCGTCAACGCAATTGCGACCAGCCCGTTGCGCCGCACCGCCGGCCGTCGCTGGACCTGGCGCCCGCCGCGGCTGATGCCCTATTCCGATCTTCACAAGGCGCTGCGTACGGAAATCGGCGGCTCTCCGGTGCTGCCGCTCGGCCACAGTGAGGCGGGCAAGAAGACCGCAGCACTGCTTGTGCCAAACGCGTCTTTCGGCGGGGCTGAGAAGGTCATCTACGCAGCCTCCCGCGAACTCAGGGCCTCAGGCTACGAGACGCATCTGTTCGTACTCGGCACCAGCCGGATGGACGTGATCGACGAATTCGATTCGAGCTTCGACTATGTTCACTTCTGGGATCAGGACATTCCGGCCTGGGGTGGATCCGGTTCGTTCCTCGGTCAGGATTTCATCGCCGAGCATCATGAGGTTGATTGGGGCGCGCTCAAGGGCCAGCTTTCGGGCTTCGACCTCGTGATCAACAACCACGTGATGGCGATGCATCCGCTGATCGCCCGGTTGCGCTCCGAGGGCACGCGCACCGCCTGCTACCTTCACGTCATCGACAACACGCCCTTCAAGCGCCCGGCCGGCCAGCCCTTTGCCGCCATCGCGCACGAACATTGTTATGACGCGTTCCTCACCTGCTCGGAGCAGTTGAAGTTCTACCTGCACAGTTTCGGCGTTCCGCTCGAAAAGATCTTTGCCGTCCCGAACGGCGCCAGCTTCTCCGTTCCGCCCAAGGTCCTGGCAGACGTGTTGCAGGTGAGACGGATCGACCGCAAGGACGACCGGCTGCGGGTGCTCTACATGGGCCGCCTCGACCAGCAGAAGGGCATCGACCGCCTGGCCGCAACGATTGCCGAACTGCGCGCAGCCCGCGTGCCGTTCGACGCCCGTGCGATCGGCGGCGAAATTCTCGCCGACGCGTCGTTTTCCTGGACGGATCGATTGAAGGACCTTGGCGTCGATGTGCGCCCGCCGGTCTTTGCCAGCCGCGACCTGATCAAGGCGCTCGGCTGGGCTGACGTCTTGGTCATGCCGTCGCGCTGGGAGGGCGCGCCCTTGATGATCGCCGAAGCACAGCAACTCGGCTGCGTGCCGATTGCGACGGCTGTTGGCGCCGTCGACGAACTCATCGTCGATCGTGAGGATGGCATCCTGATCGACGCGTCCTCCGACCCCCAGGTGGTGCGAGACATGGTGACGGCAATCACCGAGGTTGCAGAGGATCGCAACCTGCTTGCACCCATCATGGAAGGTTGCCTCAGAACGGCGGCGCGCCGCGGCTGGTCGAACTCCTTCTCGGAGTTTCTCGGCTGGTGCGATGGCGCCGTGAACAATTCCTCGCTTTCGCGCGCCAAGGTGATCCGGGCGCGTGAGACATCCAGTGCCGGCGTCGCAGCTGCAGGCTGACCGACCCGGGCTACTTTCTAAAAAGAAGGGACTTTCGCATGCGTCCAAGAATCCTCCTTACGGGCATTCCTGGTCATTACACGCGCCTCGCAAACGGCGCGAATGGCCTGTCGGTTTCCTATTCGGAACGGCAAAAACAGCCCGAATCCAAGGACGAGTTTCTTCAGGAGCTTCGCAACATCAGTAACACCGGCAACTATCTGATCGGTGAGGGGGCCCTGCGCGCCATTGCGCCCCATGCCAAGCAGATTCCGTTCTGGCACCTCTACAACGCCCACAAGAACGGTAGCGGCTTCGAGGAGTTCAACAACAACTTCGATATCTGCGTCTTTACCTGCGCGAACCTCCTGCGCAAGGGACTGTCTGCGGACGCCGAAGCCGATGTCTTGAGCAAGCTCAAGATGCCGATCGTCATGCTCGGCATCGGCCATCAGAACCGCAAGGATCTGGAAACCGGCCTTCCCGAAGGTACCAAGCGGCTGCTCGACGTTCTGAAGGACCGTGAACACTATTTCCTGACCCGTGGCTATGAGACGGCTGGCTACCTGAAGGACCAGGGCTTCACCTATGTGCGTCCGACCGGTTGCCCCTCTGTCTATTTCGCGCCCAACAACATGCGCGCGTCGATGAAGAAGCTGCCGAGCGTCAAGATCGGCCAGGCAAAGACGATCTTCTCGGGCTATCTCGGCGCCAACCACGACTGCATCGTCGATGCCATCGCGTTGAACCCGGAGGGAGCAAAGCCGCAATACGTCATCCAGGACGAATTCCTGCACTTCGACATGAAGGTCGAGCCGGATGCCGACGGTCGCGTTTTCGACTCCTGCTCGGGCAAGATGCTCGGCGATCTCGCCTTCCCGGGTGCCGAACGCCAGAAGGTGCCCTTCGACGTGCGCACGTTCTTCGATACCAACCAGTGGCGCGCCTGGGCCTCGCACATGGACTTCAACTTCGGCCGCCGTTTCCACGGCTCGATCATCGCCATGCAGGCCGGCGTGCCGAGCCTGATGGTGGCCGTCGACGACCGCATGCGCGAAATGCTGGGCTTCACCGGCCTGCCGTCGGTCGAGGTGCAGGATCTCGAAAAGGCCGAAAACCGCGCGGATTTCGTCGCGAGTCACCTCGCCAGCCTCAACGCGTCCGAACTCGTCGACCGCTATTCGGATCGCGAGCGCAACTTCCGCTCGGCGCTGCGCGAAATCGGTATCGGCCAATAGGCTCTTTTGAACAACTGCCGTTCAGCTTTAAATCTCAGGTGTAACGATGCGTATCCTGCTCACCGGAATTCCGTCCTACCTCCAGCGTACCGTCTCGCGTGTTTCCGGTGCGACGGTCTACCACAAGCCCTATTTCGACGAAATCAGAAGCAAGAAGGACCTGATCGACCAGGTCAAGAAGATCGCCAATACCGGCAACTACCTGATCGGCGAAGGGGCGGGCCACGCTCTTCGCGGTCATGACGTGACCTATGTGCCTTTCTGGCACCTGGTCAACAGTCGCGGCGCCAACGACGTGTACGAAGCCCTGAACAAGGAATTCGACATGTGCGTCTTTGCCTCGGCAAACCTCTTGCGTCCCGGCTACTCGGCCGATCTCGAAGCAGACGTCTTCGAGAAGCTGAAGATGCCGGTGCTGGTGATGGGGATCGGCATCCAGAAGCGTGAAGGGCTCAAGGAAAACCTGCCGGCGGGCACGCTGCGGTTCCTCGAAGTGTTGAAACAGAAGGAAAGCTTCTTCCTCACCCGTGGCTACTTCACCGCCGAGTTCCTGCGCGAGGAAGGCATGAAGTTCGTCAAGCCGACCGGCTGCCCGTCGCTCTTTTTTGCGCCGAACGAGATGCGGCGTTCGCTGACGTCGCTTGCCAATGCCGACCTGGCATCGGCCCAAAAGCTCGCGCTTGGCGGTTATCTCGGCAGTGTCGCCGACACGATCGTTGACGCGCATGCCCTGCTGAAGCCGGACAGTGTTGCGAGCTACGTCGTTCAGGACGAACTGGTCGCGTACAATCTCACGCTTCCGGTAGACGACAACGCCCCGGTCTATGATCGCGCGAGCGGCCGCATCACCGGCCAGACCGAATACAAGCACCAGGAAAAGTGGCAGAGGCCGAACGAGCTTCTGGTGTTCTTCGATACCAATCACTGGCGTGCCTGGTCTGCGTCGCGCGACCTTTGCATCGGCCGGCGGTTCCATGGCTGCGTCATCGGCATGCAGGCAGGTACTCCTTCGCTGATGATCGCGGTCGACGACCGCATGCGGGAAATGCTGGAGTTCATCGGCTTCCCCTATATCGAGGCGGCCGTCTGGAACCGCGAAACGGACAAGAAGGCCCATCTCGCCAATTTCCTGTCCAAGATCGATGCGCAGGCGGTCACCGAGCGTTACTCGGCGTGCGAAGCGAACTTCCAAAGTGCGCTCAAGCAGATTGGCCTCTAATCCGCGCGCGGCGAGAGCAGCGCCACGGGCGCTGCTTCTTGCCGCTCTCGTCTTGCTGGCGCCGCTTGCCTCAGGGCAGGCGACGCTCGCAGCGGACGCCGGCGTTGGCCGCTTCGGCGTCAATCGTCTCAACCTCGCCTGGCTCGACCGCGCAGGGCAGGAGCGCGTCCTCGGCGAAATCGCCGCAAGCGGCGCGACGCATGTGCGCCTCTCCCTGTCACGGCCCGTCGACAAGAGCATCGAAGCGCTCGGTATCGCCAATCGGCTTGGCCTGCGGATCCTCCTGGAAATTCAGCTTACCAACAAAAGCTATTACGCCGACACCGTGCGCCCGCGGTCCGGTTTCGGACGCATCTGGGATATCAACCGGCTGTCGGAGCTGGATCTCGAGCGCTATCGCGATGGCCTCAAGGATGCCCTGAAGCGTATCGATGCGCTCGGTATCCGCCTTGATGCAGTCGAACCGGGAAATGAGATCAACCTTGCCGGCTACAATGGCGATCTTTCCGTCTACCAGAAACCAGGGAAAACAACGCCGCGCCGTCTCAACGAGCTCGATGCGCCCACCGCGTTTGAAAGCGGCTTGGACAAATACGTCGAAGCACTGAAAATCACGCGCGAAGAACTCAAAGCCAGCGCCAACAGCCGCGATGCGAAGGTCATTTCCGCAGGTCTCTCCGACATGGGCGCCAAGGAGGCCGACCGCCAAGGCATGGAACGCCTCGATCCGGGCGAAGTGATCGAACTGCTGAAACAGCGCGGGATGGACGAGTTCGTCGATGCCTATGGCATCCACATCTACCCTGCGCGCAAGGACCCGGCAGAGATCCGGTCTGTTGTGACCAGAGTTCTCGACTTCTGCGAGGTCTCAGACAAGGGGCGTCCGTGCTGGGTGACGGAATGGGGCATAGCCAACACTGCGCGCGCCTGCCCGGTGGACGATCGCAAACGCGAGGGCGCGATTGTCGCCATGCGAAACGTCTTCAAAGAACACGCAAAAGCGAAGCGACTGGATGCAGCCTACTATTACGACTGGGACACCCAGCAAGCCTATCGGCTCTGGCGCTGCGGTGGCTTAAGCCCGGCAGGCGCCCTGGCGATCGCGCCAGAAAAAGCCAACTGACGCGCTCGATTGCACCAGGCGTCGGGTTGAATTCGAACGGTTGCGGCTGGCAGACGGATCAGCGGCGGGCAACGCGGCTTGCCGCCGGCTCCAGGCCCTTGCTGCGATAGGTGGTCGGAATGCCGAGCTCTTCGTGGGTGCGGGCAAGCGCCTCCAGCCAGGTCGCCAATTCCGCCGGTACCTTTTCGTCTCCGGTCTCCATCGCCTCGATCCAGGCCAGGTTGCAATGAAGGGCGCTCGCCAGATTGATCGGCGTCCAACGAAGAACAAGAAGGCATTGGGTAAAACGGGCGGGGGTCATCATTCATGCTCAAGGTTGTAGGTGGATTGGATAAAGCAGCCTTTACACGTGGAATTAAGTCAAGGTGATGACTTGCCATGCCCAAAAGGTCTGATCTTTTCGTGAGTTAGGTGTGAATGGGCAAAATGCCGCACTGCAACATGCGCCCGAGTGGTCTCCACGTGCAAACTCCGGCACTTTCGGCTCCGTTCCAACCTGCTGAACGCAAAAAAGGCGCTGGAAACTGGGGCTGATCGCCGATCATCAAGTCATTCTCGGAGCGTGGCCGGTGCAATTCGCGTGCCTTTCAGGTTGAATGCCGCAAACTCCAATGACCGATTCGGTCTTCTGCAAAGCGCTGAGGCGATCGACCGTTGCATGCACCTCTTTACCAGACCGCAATCAACATAGCCGCAAAGGCTGCGTTCTATCTGTCGGTGGCAATGCTGCTGCCGGCAGCCATCGATCTGGTCTACGGTCATCCCAACTGGAAGGTCTTTGCCGGTTCGGCGTTTGTCACCGGCGGGCTGTCGCTCCTGGCAATTGCTGCAACGCAGGGCGGCTCACCGGTCTTCAGCCGCAAGATGGGCTTTCTGGTCGTCAACCTTCTCTGGGTCGTTGTCTCTCTGGTTGGCGCCATGCCCTTCTGGCTGTCGTCGCTGAAGCTCGACTTCGCCAAGGCATTTTTTGAGTCGGTTTCCGGGATCACGACAACGGGCTCGACCGTCATCAGCGGCCTCGATCACGCGCCGCCCGGCATCCTTCTCTGGCGCTCTCTGCTGCACTGGCTTGGCGGCATCGGGATCGTGGCGCTCGGACTTTTCGTCATGCCCTATCTCCGGGTCGGCGGCATGTCCTTCTTCAAGATGGAATCCTCCGATACGACCGAGAAACCCTTCGCCCGTATCGTCACCTTCACCCGCGCGTTCATTCTCATCTACGTCGTCATGACGGTGACGTGTACGATCGCCTATGCCTATCTTGGCATGAGCCGTTTCGATGCCGTCAATCACGCGATGTCGACGGTCGCGACCGGCGGGTTCTCGACCCACGACGCGTCGCTTGGATACTTCAAGAGCCTGCCGATCCTCTGGGTAGCGACGTTCTTCATGACGTTGAGCAGCCTGCCGTTTTCGGTGCTCATTCTCTTCATCGTTCGAGGGCGCCTCGATACGCTGAAGGATCCGCAGATCATCGTTTTCCTGTCCTACCTGACCGTGCTCGCCCTTGCCGCCAGCCTCTATCAACGGCTGGTCAACGGGGTCTCTGCCAACGACGCGCTTGCGCACGCGTTTTTCACCGTGTCGTCGATCCTGTCGACAACCGGCTTTGCCAGCGACGACTACATGCTCTGGGGCGAGTTCATCGTCGCCCTTGCTTTCGCGGCCACCTTCATGGGCGGCTGCTCCGGCTCGACCGCGGGCGGCATGAAGGCCTACCGTTTCATCATCATTTTCAATTCGATCCGTGCGGGGCTGTTCAAACTGATCTACCCCAATGCGGTGCATACCGTGCGTTACGGCAAGACCCTCGTAGATATCGACGTCCAGCGCACGGTGTTCATGTTCTTTACCGCGTACATGTTCATCTGGGCCTTCGGCAGCCTCGCGATGGGAGCGATGGGCTACGATCTCCTCACGGCAGTGTCCGCCGTCGCCACCGCACTGTCCAATGTCGGCGCCGGGCTCGGCCCGATCATCGGACCGGCCGGCAACTTTTCGACATTGACGGACCCGGCACTTTACCTGTTGTCCGTCTTGATGCTGCTTGGCCGTCTGGAAATCCTGACGGTACTCGTCATCCTGACGCCGCTCTTCTGGAAGGACTGACTGGCAGCACTCGCTCGGCCCCATCGGGCATCAGGCCGCCTCGCTCTTGCGGTGCATTCCTGAACTTTCCAGGTAGTACTTCTCAAACCGATGGCGATAGTGCTCCGCGCCACCGAAGTCGCTGTACTTCGCCAGTTCCCGCATGTCAGTCTTGTTGAGGATGACGCCCAGGATCTTCGAGTCGATCTGTGGCTCGGCGTTGAGCAGATCGCGCACCAGCCGCGACGGCGTGCGCCCCCACTCGGCAACGTAAATGAAGCCGTCCGCGAGCGGCGAAAAAGCCTTGGCATCGACCACGGGGGCGATGGCTGCGAGATCGACGACCACGTAGTCGAAGGACTTGCGGGCGTTGTCGATGAGTTCGGCCATGGCCGCAGATGCGAGCAACTCGTGGCTATCGTGCGGGTTGCTTGCCGATGCGACCTCACCGCCAACCGGTAGAATTGCGAGCTTCGTCTGCTGGTCGATCTTGATGCCGGCCGGCCAAGTGGCCTGACCGGTCAGCGCCTCCACGAGACCCGATTTCGGCGGCGGGTTGATCATCTTGCTCAAGCCGGGCTTGCGGATGTCTGCGTCGATCAAAAGCGTCTTCTTGCCGCTTGCAGCCAGAAGGGCAGCGAAGTTTGCCGCCACGATAGACTTGCCCTCGTCCGGTACCGCCGAAGCGATGCCGATCACCCGCGAGCCGTTGCCGTTCAGCATCCGGTCGCAGGCCAGTTTCGCATTGCGGAAGGTTTCCGCAAAGGACGAACGGGGGGCGTCGAGCACGATGCGGCTGAGGCGCTCGAAGGACGGAGTGCCCTCGACCAATGCCTGCGGAGCCTTGCTTTTCATCAGCTTGGCGCGAACGAGATCCGTCGCGCTCGTTTGGCTCGCACCAACAAGCGGGACATAGCCGAACGACCGGTGCCCCAGGATCGCGCGCACATCGCTCTCCAGGCGGAACGTGCGCTCACGAAACTCCTGGAAGGCGGCGAACGCGCCGCCCGCCATCAGCCCAAGCACGGCCGAAAGCGCCAGCACCAGGGTCTTCTTCGGGCTGGACGGGGAGACCGGGAGACCGGCAGCAGAGATCACCCGCGCCTTGGCGATCGGGAAGGAGCGTTGCTGCGAGGCCTGTTCGTAGCGGTTGAGATAGGTCTCGTAGAGGGTCTTTAACGCGGCCGCCTTCTGCTCAAGCTCACGCAGATGCACGAGCGAGACGTTCGCGTCCGCGTTGCGTCCAGTGGTGCCTTCGATGTTTTCGCGCAGCGAAGCCTCGCGCGAACGTGCCACCTCGTATTCGTTGCGGTAGCTGGCGGTCAGCTGTTGCAACTCTTGAAAAATCTGCCGGCCGATATCGGTTTTCTCCCGGCGCAGTGACACGGCCTGGGGATGGTCCGCGCTGAAGCTTTGCGTCACTTCCTGTTCGCGCTTGCTGACGGCAAGGTAACGCGTGCGCAGGTCCCGGATAACAGAATTGTCGCCCTCCTTGGCCGAGATCGTCGCGTTCTTCACCGCCTCCTCGGGGCCCTGATCAATGATCGCCTGGAATTGCTTGTAGCGTGCCGACGCGCTCGCGCTATCGGCCTGGGCGATAATGAGCTGGCTGTTGAGATCCGCAAGCTGCTGCTCCGACATCAACTCGCCGCGAGCGAGCGTCAGACCGTTTTCGCTGCGGTATTTCTCAACCTCGAGGGACGCCGCCTGCGCGCGCTGTCTGAGGTCGGCCAAACGCTCCTGCAGCCACACCGATGCGCGTTCCGTCGCCTCGAAATTGGCGTTCAACTGGTCGCTGAGGTAGGCATCGGCGTAGGTGCGAACGATGCCGGCCGCAAGCTGCGGGTCGCTTGAGCGGTACGCAAGCGAGACGACGGAGCTGCGTGTCACACGCTCTACCGCCAACTGCTGTTGGAGGAGCGCTGCCGCCTTCTGGCGCCGGCCGCTGCGGGCCATATCCTCGGTAATCTCGGGTTCGCTTGTTACGAGGTTGGTGACGGATTTCAGCCCATCCTTCACGACGTCGAACGGCGAGCGCGGTGGATTAAGGACCGTGTCGTTGTCTGCGAGTTTCATCTTGTCGACCACGCGCAGGGCGAGTTCGCCGGACTTCAAAATCTCCACCGCACTCGCAATTTGGGTATCGAGCAACTGGGCGCTTTGCGGCGTCGTTTGCTCCTCCGCAAATTTCGACAGGTTCTCGTCGAGCAGGATCTGCGTCATCGAGGTGTAGAGCGGCGTTGCAAACATCAGGTAAGCGACGCCGAGCGCCACAAAGAGCGCGACGAACAGCGCAACCATTCGGGCGCGGCGCACAATGGCCGAGTAGAGGCGGTCGAGGTCGATGAAGCCATCGGGCTCGTCCGCGTTTCGTTGTGCGGCGCTGTTGAAGGGGAGGCTTCTTTGGTTCATTGGCGCTCTGTCCGTTCACTTTGGTCCAAAGGCTGGCGCCCAGAATTCTGCGGGCGCCAGAGAGTCAGTTATGCCGCGCGGATGCGGCCTTCATGAGACACGACGGTGTCCCTGGGCGATGCGCGGGCCGCCTCGCGAGTGCCAGCGACCCGGCTCTCAGCTGTGCTGACGGTTTTGACACGGTCCATGGTTCTACCCTTTCCGCGCGTGCGGGGCTTCGCCCGATGGGGGTCGTTTGCCCGACAACGTCGGCGTGGCGGTATGCGCAAATGGCGCCAGCAAGCGGCGCAGTCGCGCGGCTATCGGCATTCTGAGATGCCGCAGCGCCATCGGGTTGCTCATAGCCACCCGGGCGGCGCCGATCAACGATCTGGATTTCAAATGCTCGACGAGACAAAGGAAGGCACGCGCCTCGCGGAGGCTTCGCTCGCGCTGGTGCTGCATCGTCATTGCGTTGGGACCAAGCGCATGCTTTGCGACAAAGTCCCGATCGGCGGCCATCATCGTCTCGACATGGCTGATCTCAAGCACGCGCGAGATCGAACCCTTGCGGACATGATAGCAATAACCAGCGGACGGGTCGACGACGCAGCGTCCGCCAAGGGCGAGCGCCGAGGCAAGCAGGATGTAGTCCTCGCCGATCCGGATGCCTTCCTCGAAGCGCAGTCGAGGGGTGTTCAGAAACTGGCGTTTGAACACGGGCTTCATGTACCCGAAATTGTATGTCGAGCGGAAAAGGACGTTGGAACCGATGAAGGCTTCGAGCGTCAACGTTCCATGGCGCGCAAGCATGGCGTCGGTGAACATGCGCTCGACCCGGCCATCCAGGTTCGCAACATCAATATTGTCGACGGCGATTTCGGCCGCGGCTGCAGACGCAAGTTCGGTCATGCGCTTCAGTCGCCGTGGACTGACGGTGTCGTCGGCGTCGAGGATAGCGATCCAATCGCCACGGGCAACATCCAGTCCGGCATTCCGGGCGCCGCCCGGACCGCAGTTTCTGGCAAGTCGCAGCAGTCGCACCCGTGGATCGGCCACGTCTTCCACCACGGCGCACGTGTCATCACTGGAGCAATCGTCAATCACGATCACCTCCACATCGACACCCTCCTGCGCAAGCGCGCTGTCGATCGCGCGCCGGATGGTGTCGGCGGCGTTGTAGGCCGCGATCACAAAGCTGACGTCTGGTGCGGATCGGGTCATCTGGCGCTGATTGCTCCGTACTGCTGGAGTTCACGAACGCCGAAAAGTCCACTGACGACACCCGCATGCATGACCGCGCGCAAAGCGTAGCGCGAGCGTGCGACCGGCGATCCCGCAAGCAGTAGGCTCGCGAACGCGCAGTAGCCCGATTTTGCCGCCGCGCGCGCAATCTCGACCATTTTGCTGCCCGGCTGACCTTGAGCGCTCAGAAGACGGCCGTGTGTCTGCCCGGAACGAAAGCGGCGCTTTGCGAGCCAGGTGAGGCGCGCTCTCTTTTCAGGCACTGGCTCAAACACCAGCGCATCAGGCGCGTAAGCCAGATGCCCGCCGTCCGCATGCATATGCCGGAAGAATTCCGTATCCTCGCCGCCGCTGCGCCCCAGCGCCAGGTTGAACCGTCTGCCCGTGAGCGCCGGCCGGGTGAGGTCGATGAGGACATTGCAGGTGTAGCCTGTCCGGATCTCGCCATTGACCCAAACCGGACGGGTCGAGTGAAAATCGCCGCGGCGCATCCAGTTCGGCGCCGACAGGGCATATTCCGCCCTTACCGGTCCGAGCACGACGTCCGCACCTGTATCGCGGGCTGTGTCGAGCAGTTGGACGAGCCAGGTGCGCGACACCGTTTCGTCGTCGTCAACGAAGGCGAGATAGTGCCCGCGGCTGACATCGAGGCAGGCGTTGCGGGCGATCGAGATGTTTGACGCCGGACAATGCACGTAGAGAATCTCGAAAGGCGTGGTCAGGCGCATCTGGTTGACCAGCGCTTCGGCGCTCGGCGTCATGTCGTTGTCGGCGACGATGACGCGAATGTCGGCATCATCGGGGATGGTAAGAAGGGCGAGGGAATGGAGCGTTTCCGCAAGCTCCGGCCTGCGGAACGTGCATACCGCAATGTCAATCTGGCGAGTGGTCCGCGGGTCGGTCATGGCGCCACCCCGCGCTTTCTCGAAGCGAGCAATTCGCGCCAGAAGCCCGCAGACCAGGCGAAGTGCATGACCATCGCCGACAGAGCCGCGAGCGGGCCGTAGGGGTTCTTTTGGCCAAGCGCCATCCAGATGCCGTAGCCGATGCAGGCCGCCGCCCAGAGCACGACCGGCACGACCGCGAGCCAATTGATGACGGCGAGCAGGGCGCCGACCGCGACCGGTGCGACCGCAAGCGGCAAAAGTTGCCTGAGACTAGGCCGGGCTCGATGTTTCAACACATTGCGCGCGCGCCCTCGGCCATAGGCGAAATATTGGCGGAAGAGTGGGCCGACCTTGGCGCGGGGATAGTAGATCATGCTCGTCCGGTCCGTCATCCAGATGCGAAATCCGGCCTGATGGAAGCGATAGTCGAATTCGGCATCTTCGTTATGGCTGAAGATTTCGTCGTAGCCGCCGATCGCCTGGAAGGCAGAGATGCGGATCAGCGCATGATGGCCGTGGTCGGCCCAGTGGCTCGCCGCACCCAGGCGATGTTTGGCGCCGCCGTTGCCGAGCTTGGAGTTCTGGGCGCAGGCGGTCGCCTTCTGGAAAGGCGTAAAGCCGACGGTCTGCATTGCGACGACGACGGAGTCGGCGCCGGTTTGCAGGGCCTCATCGACCAAGCGTTCGCAGTAGTCGTCCGGATAGGTGCCATGGGCGTCGATCCGGATCAGATAGTCATAGGCCGAACCGTAGCGAGCGACGGCAAGGTTGATCGCAGCGCTCTGGATGCGCTTGGGATTGTCGAGGGCAAGCACCTGCGGAACGGCCGCGGCAAGACGCATCGCGATGTCGCGGGTGCCGTCGGTGCTGCCGCCATCGACGACCACAATCGCGCCGTTGAGCGCGGCTGCCGCCGGCCGCAGGCTTTGTACCAGGCGCTCCAGATGCTCCGCCTCGTTCAGGCAGGGTATGACGATGAGGGCTCGTGTCGAGACAAGCGTCTTGGTGCTCATGACAATCCACCTTCGTTCTGGGGTGTTTGGGTGTTACGCGGCTTCGGCGCGCGCTTTGGCGTCACAAGGGAAGGGGCGGCCGAGGTAACTGCCGCAAGGCGTCGGACGAGGTCTTCGCAGTCGTTCCGGTTGAAAACCCAGGTTTCCGGCGCGCATGCTGCAATACGCCGGGATGCCTCGACATAACGTTCGGGCGTCATCGATCCGACGACACCCACAAGCGCTTCCGGTTCTGCGTCGTCGAGCAGCATGCCGAGGCCGCGGATCGCCAGGAACCGCGCCGTCTCGGTGCCACGCATTGCGATCGGAACCCGACCGAAGCGGCAACCTTCATAAAGCCGGTTCGGCAGCAACCATTTCGAGTTGCGGCCCTCCTCGAAGAAATCGATCGCCCAGGTAAAGTGCACATCGTCGTAAATCGCACCCAGTTCTTCGGGGCTGCGGTAGGGACCGTGGAAGTGCATGAACGGCTCGTTGCGGATAAAGCCGTCAAAGTCATCGAACTCGCTATAGGCCGGCCGGCCCCGCAGCACGATCTCGAAGCGGCCCTCCATGCGGCGAGAGAACTCGGCAAGCAGCGCCAGCGACTTGCGGCAGCGAAGGGCGCCAAACCAGCCGATCCGCCATGGGCCATTCTCGGGCGCGGTCGCGACCGAAGGCCGCCCGTATGCCTCCCGCTGTGCCTCGTTGAGTTCAAGCACCTTGTTTTCGAGCAGCATCATGGGTGCTGCGATACCGGACAGGGGACGGAAATAGTGCTCGACGAACGCCGGAGAGCTGGTGATCAGCAACCGGACATCCCTGCCGAGAAACGCTTCGCTTGCCCGGAGCGTCCGGCCGGTTGCGTCCGAGCGCAGGAGCAAACGGTGAATGTCGAGGCACTCGTAGACGACAGGTACGTCGCCGCCAAGCACCGAGACAGCCTTCCTGGCGATGGCCAGCATGTCGAGATTGCGTGCAATAATGAGGTGCGGACGTTCGACATTGCGAAGCGACTGCTTGAGCGAAAGGCAGCTTCTGGCCACGGCGCCGATCCGCTGGAAGAAGCGTCCGTCATGGGTTTGGCCAAGTTCGATCGGCTCGACACCTTCAATGGTCGCCAGCGCGTTGGTGCCCCGCCGGAATCCCGCAAGCCTGACCTTTGCGCCGCCGGCAAGCAGCATCAATACGCGTCGGCGAACGGCGGGGTCGGCAAGATCCTGAGCGAGATAGAGTATTTGCAGCATAAAGATCCGGTTTTCTGTCCGGCTTGACCCGGAGACGGTTTAGAGTTTGCGACTGCGGCGCATCTGCCGCGCAGGAAGTGGCCGCCTGCTAGTTCGTTCGGCAGGCGACGGATTCGGCGAACTGGCAATCAGCGCCAGGTGCGGTGAAGGCGATGCGATCGATCTGCATGGTCGACGGACCCTTGTAGGCAAAGGTACCCATCCAATCCGCAAGCGTGTCGGTGCCCCAAAGGCTGAAGAAGATCTTTTGAGGGTTGGCCGGGATCTTCGTGGGATCGGTGACCTCATGCACGAGCTCGCCGTTGACATAGTAGCGGATCCGCTCCTTTTCCCAGACGAAGGCATAATCGTTGAAGCCCTGGTTGGCACCGCCCGGTACGTCGACGAGCTTTTCGTTGCCGCCCTTGGCGGCGACATATTGGTTCACCTGGACCTTAGCCGGGTTCTTGCCGAGCACCTCGAAATCGATCTCGTCATGCGGTTTCTTGTCCGCAGGTCCGATATAGGTGAAGAAGGCGGAATTCAGTCCCGAGCCGTCTGCCGTCTTGACGCGCGCCTCGTAGGTGCCATAGCCGAAGCGCTTGCGCGTCTGGATCTCGCCGCAGGCGTAGCTGCGCTCGCCGAGCTTGCCTTGCTCGAAGGTCAATTCTGCAATGCCGTTCTCAACTCTCACCTGCTTCTTCGACCAGGTGCAGTTCTGGTGCGCGCCATTGTTCCAACCGTCCGAGACGTACCAGATGGCCGTGTCCAGTGTGTCGAAGTTGTCGATGAAGGACGTGCCCGTATTGGTTCCCTCAGCCATTGTCGGACCGGCAAGGCCAGTTGCAAACAGGGTGATCAGGGCGAGGCGGTGAGGTCTTGGGGATCTCATGGTCAGGTCCTTTGCTGAGGGGAGGGTTCGGAGCGAACGGCCCTTGCCGGCGCGGTTGCGTCGCGGGCAGGTCCGGTTCGGCTGCCGGTGAGCAGGGCAGTGAAGTTCGGCAGCCAGCGCCGGGAAAGGCTGTAGGCGAAGGCGAGTGATGCGATCACGATGAACGGGACCGTGCAGTAGAAGGCCGGGTAATAACCGACGCCTGTCCGGTTCCAGATCATCCAGAGGAGGATCAGCAGCGGGAAGTGCGTGCAAAAGATCCAGAAGCTGAGGCCACTTCCGCGGGAAAGTGATGCGCCGGCCCGGGTTCGAACGAGAAGTGCGGAGACGGCCCACGAACCGGCGATGCCGAACAGCGCCGTCAGTCCCCGCAGCATCTCAAGCCATATCGGAAAGTTCGGTCCGTATCGGTAAAGCAGGAGTGAGAGCAGCAGCGTACAGATGATAAGCGCAACGACGATCGGCCAGGCGAAACGGTCGAAACGACGGATGTCGACGTCATGCAGGCTCAGGTAAATGCCGGCGCTAAATCCAAAGAGGATCGACTTCTTCAGGAAAACCCCACTCGGGAACGGCAGCACGACGTAGGCCAACAGCACCGCAAGCGTCTGCGCCGGATAACGCCTGATCAGCCAGGCGAGCACCGGCGAAAGCACGATGCAGAGCAACAGGTCGCGCAAGAAGTAGAGCGGCAGATTGATGGGCATACCGTCGAGCGCAAAGGCGAGGTTCAACCATTCGCGTAGGTTTGCGTGCGCAACGTCAGGCAAGTAGCCCGTGCTCATTTCGTTGCTCTGAGCGATGAAGACCGAAAGCAAGAACGCAAAGTTCCAGATGAGGAAAGGCAACAGGACGGTTCGCGCCTTTGTCGTCAATGTCTTGCGATAATCGAAACTGTCGAGACCGCGACGGAAGAGGAGGTAGCCGGAAATTACGCTGAGGCAGGGCACTCCAACACGGAAGAGGCTGTCACCCAGAAAGACCCGCAACCAATCGAAGCCGCCATAGTTGGCCGCATAAGGACTGGTCGCCGGATCGTAGGGAACGTGAACGAACACGATTCCCGAGATCAGTACGATACGCATCAGATTGATCCGCGACGAAATGTTCGCGTTTACATCCACGATGTCCGTCACCCCCATCTGGCAGCACGTTTTGAAGCGGCCGTTTCAACAGAGCAGACCAGAGCCCGCGATCACTAAGCTAGGCTCGGGTGCGGATGAAAATATGGCGTCGCAACAATCGAATCGACCGATGTCTGTTGCGGCGCAGCATCAAGGATGTTTTTCACTCAGCCCCAATAGAGCGGGTGTGGACGTGTGCGGGAAAGAAAAGACAGTCTTCCCCGTTAGTTGAAGAATATTTGCGGGTGCTGATGTTTCGATGTCATTGCTAGTGTGAAAATTGGAAATACACTGAAAAAGTGTGCGATATTTGTTAAAATTCTCGGTGAGCAGTGCGACAAGGGCACGTCTCCATGCCGAATTGTGGCAAAGATGAGGCGGCCTCGAAGGGCGCGCCTATTCGGCTGCAGTCGTCATTGAGCCTGAAGCACCGCGTGAGCGCGCCAGGTCGTTCAGTTTCGCAAGCAGCGGTTGCTCGGTAAGCAGCACCAGGACAAGGTAGATCAACGATCCGACTGCAGTTCCAGCAAGGAGTTGGAGGAGGGCGTTTGGCAGCATCGAGCCATAGGACTGGAGGAGCAGCCTGACGACGATTGCCATGACGATTGCCGAGGCCAATGGCCGGATCGAGGTGAAGAAGCCTCGCAGGAATGGCAGGCGATCGGCACGGAAAACGACCCAGGAATAGCCGACGAGCGTCGCGAGGTTGACGAGGCAGAGCGCAATCATGGCGTCGACGAGCGAACCGCCGATTGCGCCATAGGCGACGGCGCCGGTCGTGGCGACGGCGCGGATGACGGCCCACCAGAAGAGTATTGTGCCCTGGCCGATGCCCTTGAGGTAGGGGATATAGGTGCTGCACGGCGTCAGCAGTCCCTTGGACAGAGCGAGAAGTCCCAACACAGGCCAGGCCGCAGCCCATTGCTGGCCAAAAAGCACGAGCATCGCCGGCTCGGCAAGAGCCCAAAGGCCGAACATCATCGGCGCCAGCAGGACCGTCGTCACCTGCGTGCTGAGCATCAATGCTTGCGAACGTCGCTGGCGGTCCTCGCTCATGTGGCTGAACGCAGGGAAGAGGACGCCCATGACGGCGGAAAGGACGATCTGGTTGGGGATGCTGGAAAATCGGTTCGCGGCCGAATAGGCGCCGGCATCCGCCAGCCCGAGATTGCGGCCGATCACGACCATGGGCGACTGAAAGGTGACGAAATTGGCGATCTCCGCGCCCATCATCCCAAAGCTGAAACGACTGAGCGACAGCACCCGCCCGGGAGAAAAGACGAACCGTGGAACGTAGCCTGAAACGGCGTAGAGACCGGCGAGGCGAATGAAGGCGGAAACGAAAAGCTGCGCCAACAGCGACCAGACCCCGAACCCCAGAAGCGCCGCCCCAACCGCAACGAGTGCACCGAGGATCTCCGAAAGCATCGTCCAGATCGCGTCCTTGCTGAAATTCATCCGTCGGGCGAGCAGCGAATAGGCGACGTCGCCCGCCAACTGAAGCGGAATGAGCAGGCTCATGATCTGCAGGAGATAGCCTGCCTCCGGAGCGCCGAGCAGGCTTGCGAGCGGATCGGCGAAGGCAAAAAGCCCGAGTGCCATCAGGAGCGAGACGGCGAGATTGGCCCAGAAGGCCGAGTGTATGAGAACCATGTCTTCGTCGCGCGCGACGATGAGTGCCGAGGCGAGACCCGCACCGCCGATCATGGCGAGAAACTGTACGACGGTCAGCGCAACGGCGACGGTTCCGAACTCTTCCGGCGTCAGGATACGCGCCAGAATCGGCACGGTGACAAACTTCAGCCCGAATGTGCCTGTCTTTGAAAGGACGCTCCAGCCGACGTTCCGAGTCACAGACTTGGCGTTTACGTTTGAAGGCATGATGAGCATCCTGTGAGGCCTTTGAAGGATTTCCGACAAAGGGCAAGCGCTAGACTTGAAGTCGCAGCCCGGTGGGACGGGGCCGAGCAAGACTCTTTTAGAGAAACCGCAGGGGCGAAAAGATGGCGAAGCTGACTGTTATTATTCCTTACTATCAGAAGGAGCCGGGTATTCTTCGGCGCGCGCTGGCGTCGGTCTTCGCGCAGAGCTACCAGGACTTTCACATTCTGGTTGTAGACGACGAATCGCCCTATCCGATCGATGAGGAGTTGAATCCGCTCGGCAAAGACGAACGGGCGCGCATATCAGTGATCCGGCAGGCCAACAAAGGTCCGGGTGGTGCGCGCAACACCGGTCTTGATCATGTGCCGGCCGATAGCGCGTTCGTGGCTTTTCTCGATTCCGACGATGTCTGGACCGTGGATCACCTGAAGAATGCCCATGACGGCATGAGCAACTTTGGCGCCGACTGCTACTTCGCGTCGATCACCGGTGGTGATGCGTTCTACTACCATTTCGGCATCGCCGATCTGGAAAAGAGCGCCACCGTCGTTCGGCTGCAGGACGAACCGCTCGTCGTCGAAATACCTGAGCTGACCGAGGTCATGCTGAAGAACTGGAGCTTCCTGCATCTCTCCTGCATGGTGATTGGGCGGAGCCTTTTCGAGACGGTTCGCTTCGACGCGGACCTGCGTCTGGCGGCGGAAGACGTATTGTTCTTCTGCGACTGCATTCTTGCCGCCGGTCGCGTCGTTCTGTGTGACTCAGCGGGTGCCGAACGGGGTGAGGGGATCAACATCTTCCATTCGATCGACAACGATTCACCTGAATTCCTGCAGCAGCAATTCAATACCTTCGTCGCCCTCGAAACGCTGGAAGGCCGCTTTTCGCGCAAGCCCTCAGCGATTGCGTCTATCCGCTCCTATCAACACACGGCGCGTCGCCAGGCGCTGTGGAGCCAGGCGCGCCGGCTCAAGCGGCGCAAGTCGCCGCAGTTTCAGTTGCTGGCGCGATGGGTCCTGCGCGATCCGAGGCTGTTGCAAAGTGCGTTGGCGCTCGCTGTCGGAAAATTTTCCCGGTCACACTGATCGGATCACGAACGTCTTCGTGGAGGAAGGGCAAGTCCGCCAGGCGCGGCATCGAATATTTATCGCATTCTGAAGGAAGGGACCGCCTATGAACCCCTATTATTGGGAATCGCAGCACGGCAATTTCGGCGACGACCTCAATCTCTGGCTTTGGGATTTCCTGTTGCCGGGGTTTCGCGACGTCCATGAGGATATCCTGCTTGTCGGCGTCGGCACGGTCCTCAATCGCGCGCTGTTGCCGGACGGAGGTCGAAAGCTCGTTATCGGCAGCGGCTTCGGATACGGCACGTTGCCGGACATGCGAAACGCCGCCGAATGGGACCTGCGTTGCGTCCGCGGCCCGTTGACGGCCGAAAAGATCGGGCTTGCACCGGAGCGCGGCATCATCGACCCCGCGGTCATGGTCGCCGACATGCCCGAATTCCAGAACCTGCCGAAGTTGCACAAGCGCAGCTTCATTCCGCACTGGGAAAGTGCCATCGCCGGCATGTGGCCCGTCACCTGCGGCACGGTCGGCCTTCACTACATCGATCCGCGCGGAGAGGCCAAAAGCGTGATCCGGGAAATTGCGCAATCGGAATTCATTGTCGCGGAATCGATGCACGGCGCCATTCTGGCCGATGCTTTCCGGGTTCCCTGGGTGGCGGTCACCACGTCCGACGGCATCAACAGCTTCAAATGGAACGATTGGGCAAGAACCGTCGGGGTCGACTACCAGCCACGTCACGTGCCGGTGTCGAGCCGCGCCGAAGCCCTGATCAAGGGCGCGCGGTTCTGGGGCATGGATGTCGAGGCGCAATCGCAGCGGTCGGAGGCTGTTGAACGGCGGTCGAACGATGACGACGTTGCCCTGCGCGAGCCGAGGCAGACCTTCCTTCGCAGTGCGGCGAAACAGGTACTTGCCGCGCCGTCGACGCTTGCACTTTGGCAGGCGACGCGAGCCGCCCCCCAATTAAGCCACGACAGCCGTCTTGCCGACCGCAAGGCGCAGTTTCAGGATGCGCTTGCGGCGGTGCGCCGAGCCTATTTCTAGCCATTCTGACCGCGCGATGCTGCCCGAAGCCTGGTGTCGGTCTCGCTCAGGATTGCTCCGGCCGATGGGAGAGCAGGTAGCGCAGGCCACCCGTTCCGGCGGCGCTGATCGCCGCATGGCGGGAACGCCTGAAACGCTCGGTCTTGTCGGCAAGAATGCCGATCGCGATGGCGGGAACTGCATTGGGTTGCCACAGCAGATAACCGATTGCGGCCCGCGCGCCCCGCTGTTTTTTCAGATCGAGGAAATGCCGGTGCTGATAGCGGCCGCGGACATGACGCTCATGTCGGCGGATCGCGGCCGCCGCTTCGCTGTCGAGGTTGTTCGCAGCAAGGATGTTGCGATCGGCCTCATAGAGTCGCTTGAGGTCTTCCGTGCGGTGACGTCCGCTCAGCGAGTTGCCGCGCACGATTGCGGCATAGCCGCAGCTATGGATGACCTTGTAGCGGGCGCCCTTGGTCAGCGCCCGCAGGTATAGATCGTAGTCCTCCCCGAGCCGCAGGGGTTCCCGATAGCGGATGCCGTTCGCTTCGAGGAAATCGCGCCGCATCAACGGCTTCAGGAAGCCGATTTCGCCGCGCCTCGCATTTCTGCGCGAAATGTTGCCATCGACAAAATCGACGAGATGCAGCCGTCGCGGTTCCGGCGGGAAGTCTTCTACGACAGCTGCCGCGCTGTCGGCGGCGGCTTCGTCCATGAAGGCGATATTGTCGGCAATGAAGTCCCAATCTCTCTCGCAAAGAAGACGCGCGAGACGACCGGGAAAAAAGAAATCGTCGGCATCGAGGATCGCCAGGATCGGAGACCGGCTGATCGAAATCGCGTGGTTGCGCGCAGCCGCAGGCCCCCGGTTGTTTTCGAAACGAACAATTGTCAGCCGCCCCGTGTCATCGTCGGCGTCCTGCGCGGCCGCAGAGGTCGCGTCTGTGGAACCGTCGTCGACAACGATCACTTCCGCAGTTTCCGGCTCACGAAGCGCGGATGCAATCGCGCGGCCTATGGTTTCCTGCGCGTCCTTGGCAGCAATGATAACGCAGACCTTGGTCTCTACGGCTGTGTTCATGAAGGCTCCAGCATCGTGTCTCAGCAGCGCCTGTTATCGTCTCGAGGACGTACAGCGGCACAGACGTCGCTGCCCGTGCGTTGCGCGGCGGCGTCGGCACAATGCCGGGCGATCGTGTCGCGATCGCGTCAAGGGAGGGGCTTTTTTGAGGAGCTCGCCTGGAAACGAGCTTGTCACATTCAACGGTTGAGGTGGCCCGGACGGTTCAACGGTGGCGTCTTGGTGCCCGACTTTTCCTCTCCAGCCGCACGCAACGCTTCGGCTGCCTGCTTTTCGCTTTCCCGGGCCTTTTTCCAGACAAGGAAGAGAATGGCGATGAAGTAGCCAATCTGCATCAGAACCGCGCAGATCGCCGTCTGGATCAAGGTGGGCGTTAGCGAGCCATTGAGGAAGTATGTGACAACGGCAAAAACCGTTAGAGCGCCAACCATGCTGACAAAGACGCGTGGTCCATACATGGTATCAACTCACACTCGAATACATCGCTGGGTGGATCATTGCTGCTGCGGGCCCTCCTGCTCCCGATTTCAATATATTGGCGTCGACTGTCGTCTTCAACCGCCAATGGATGACAGTCATATTGCGCGTTTGACTGTCGAACGGTTTATGTCGCGTTTAAACCGGGGCTAAGCCAATCAAAAACTTTTGAGCACGCAATTGATGAGCCGCGCCGACGCAAAATGCGTCCGAATCGGATTTCTACACGCTGCAGGAGAGTGCCATCCAAAGGCGGCCCATTGGTTGTCATGGAGAAAATCGGCTGATCAACTTTTGTTACAAGGTTGTCTGCCTCTTCCTCCGATTGTGTGCGCTGCGAAAGCTTGGTGCGCCGCAGCATTCTCTTCGGGATATAAACGGCGATCAATCTTTCTGGCCATAGAGGCGTTCATCCAAAGCTTAAAGAAAACAAAGAACTGCTTTTTTCGCTCGTCGAGATGAGAATGTAATTCTGAATAGGGCGGACAATACAGTGGTACGCGCAATTTTAGTCTTTATGGCACAACAATACGATTGTCAGGACCGTCTTAAACACTACATATTCGAAAGTGATGATGTATGGCGCGCGTGCTCGGAGGCGACGCCCGCCATTATTTCGCCTTCAAAAGGCAAATCCTAACCATACGTTCATTCTTCGCAATGAATGCGCCCGCTCGGGCTAGAGGCCCCTGCCTGGGGAGACCGACCAATCGCCAAACGTAAATGGAGTCATCTCTATGAAGTCTGCGACCAGATCGGCCAGTTCGCCGTTTTTCAGTGCCGCAGAGACTGCGGCCTTTCCGCCCTTGGGCGGTATTTCGAAGCGTGGCTTCGATATTCTTGCCGCTTCGCTGGCGCTCGCCTTCTTGAGCCCGCTATTTCTGATGCTGATGGCCCTCATCAAATTGTCCGATGGGGGCAAGGTCTTTTACGGCCATCGTCGTGTGGGTCACAACGGAAGGACATTCCGCTGCCTAAAGTTCCGCACCATGCGGGCCGATGGCGATCGCGTTCTGCAACACCATCTCAGGCGCAACCCGTCCGCCTATGAGGAATGGCGTGCAACGCGCAAACTGCAGAACGACCCTCGGGTGACTGTCGTCGGCAGCGTTCTGCGCAAACTGAGCCTTGATGAGCTGCCGCAGCTTATCAATATCATTCGCGGTGAAATGAGCATCGTCGGCCCGCGACCCGTGGTCGAGGATGAGCTCGAACTCTATGACAGCGCTGCCGTCTACTATCTGCAGTCTCGCCCGGGTCTGACCGGCCTGTGGCAGATCAGCGGACGCAACGACGTTTCCTACGAGGCGCGCGTCGCGTTCGACATGCACTATGTGCAGAACTGGTCGATGCTCAGCGATTTTTCCATCGTCGTGAGAACGATACCCGCCGTTTGCTTTTCGCGCGGCAGCTACTGACGAAACAGCGTCTCCGGCCTCGGCACGATCGATAGGGATCGCATGCGGGGCCGGCGCCTCATTTTCGGGACGCCCAGATGACACATCACGATTTGACAGGGAAGTCGCGCATTTCCCGCACACTGGTGCATTTCCATGCTTCCGTGTTGATCGCATTGATCCTCGGCGCCACCCAAGCTCGCGCCGAGGATTACCAGCTCGGCACGATGGACAAGCTCAAAATTCGCGTTGCCGAATGGCAGACCGCCGAAGGGGCGGTGCGCGACTGGTCGGTTGTCAGCGGGGAATACACCGTTGGCCCGTCCGGTACCCTGTCCTTGCCCTTCATCGGCGACTTGCCGGCAGCCGGCAAGACCACCGCGGAAGTCGGCGAAGCGATCGGCGAAAAGATGCAGACCCTGTTCGGTCTGCGTGATCGCCCGTCCGCCTCGGTGGAGCTTGCACAATACCGCCCCGTCTATCTCTCGGGCGAGGTGCAGAAGCCCGGCGAATATCCTTTTGCACCCAATCTGACCATTCTGAAGGCTGTCAGCCTTGGCGGCGGATTGCGCCGCGCAGAAAACGGCCAGCGTTTTGCGCGCGACTACATCAACGCCCATGGTGATTCGAGCGTCCAGACGGCCGAGCGCAACAGGCTGTTGATCCGTCGCGCGCGCCTCCAGGCCGAGATTGCGGAGAAGGAAGGGATCGACCTGCCGAAGGACCTGCAAGGCGTCCCGGACATCGACAAGATCTTGACCAGCGAAACGGCCCTGATGGCTTCGCGTGATCGCAAGCAGAAACTCCAGTTGAAATCTCTTGCTGACCTGAAATCGCTGCTGGAGAGCGAGATCCAGTCGCTGTCGAAAAAGTCGGAAACCCAGAACCGTCAACTCGGCCTCGTTATGGAGGATCGCGAAAAGATCGAAGGTCTCGCCGAGAAGGGGCTGGCGCTCAGTCAGCGCAAATTGCAGTTGGAACAACGGGTTGCCGAGTTGCAGGCCGCACTTCTCGACATCGATACGGCATCCCTCAAGGCCAAGCAGGATGTGAGCAAGGCGACGCAGGACGAAACCAATCTGCGCAACGATTGGGACGCGCAGCTGGCGCAGGATCTGCAAAATACCGAGGCCGAACTCGACACACTGTCGATCAAGCTTGGTACCAGCCGTGACCTGATGACCGAGGCATTGCTGCAGTCGACGGAGGCGGCCCAGTCGAAGGACAACAACGCTGAGGCGACGATCGCCTATTCGATCGTCCGGGAGCGCGACGGCAAATCGACCGAGATTGTCGCCGATGAAAACACGCCCGTTCTGCCGGGCGACGTCATCAAGGTCGAAGCCAACCTGGCGACGCAATAGGATCGATCGTGAAGATTGCGAAGGCGAGTTTGATTTCTCCTGACCGCAATGGTGCCTATGGCACCGTTGCAATCGCGCTGTCCTTCTTCGTCTTCGCCTACTCCGCACGGTTCGGGCAGGTATCCATTCTCGTCTATTACGGGCTGTGGCTGCCTCTGGTGTTCGTCGACTACCGCCGTGTGATCGGCAGCTATAACAGCCGTCTCTGGATCCTCGGCTTTGCCCTATTCGCCTGTCTTTCGGTTTTCTGGTCGGCAGCCCCGGCGACAACGGCACGTGCCGGCATCCAGTATTTATCCCATGTCGTCTGCGCCCTGATCGCCATGCGCCTGGTCAGCATCCGAACGTTGGTCCGCGGCGCGGTGGCAGGGACCGGCATCTTGCTCGTCTACTCCCTGCTCTTCGGCGTCTATCACCTCGACCCGCTCGATGGCACCTACAGCTTCGTCGGCGCATTCGCATCCAAGAACCAGCTCGGCTTCTATGCATCACTGGGCATCTATTTCGCCTTCGTGGCACCCATGGCGCTTGGCGAACGGGGCCTGTGGTTCGTGGCTTCGTGCATGGTCGGACTGCTTTCTGCCTATTGTCTCGTCGCGTCACAATCCGCGACGTCCGTGCTGACGACCGCAGTCATCATCGGGATCTGGCTCGGGATGCGCATGGTCGGCTTCCTGTCGCCACGCCATCGAAAGGGCCTGTTCCTCGCGTCGATCGTCTGCGGCTCCATGATCGCGGTCGCGGCTGTCTATGGTGGTGGCATCGACTTTGTGCTTGGCCTCTTCGGCAAGGATTCCACTCTGACCGGGCGTACCTACCTCTGGCAACAGGGGGTCGAAGCTGCCATGGCTTCGCCGCTGGTCGGCGTTGGCTACCAGGCCTATTGGGTTCAGGGATTTTCCGAGCCGGAACGCCTTTGGGAAGAGTTCTATATCGCCACTCGTTCAGGCTTTCATTTCCATAACACCTTCATCGAGGCGATGGTTGAAACCGGCGCGATCGGGCTCGCTTTGCTGTCAGCCGTGCTGCTGGCGACGGTTCTTGGCCACACCAAGCGCCTGCTGACCGAAGACCATGATACCCAGTCCTCCGTGCTGTTCGGTATCGCCGTGCTGCTTCTGATGCGCTCCTTCGTGGAGATCGACATCATGAACCCGTATCACGTTGGTTCGTTCCTGCTCTATTTTGCGGCCGGCAAACTGACCCTGCCGCAAGGTCGAACGAAGCGGCCGGCGGAGGACGTGCCGGTTCGCAGCGCCCCTCGGATGGCGCCACGTATGAGGTACCGGTGAACCGCGGGAACGGGGGCGCCATACCCACAATCTATGGCATCCAGTATCTGCGGGCAGTGGCAGCACTTGGCGTCGTCATCTTTCACGCCGCCGAGCGGACTGGCCATCATTTCGCAATCGGCGCTGCCGGCGTCGACGTCTTCTTTGTCATCAGCGGTTTCATCATGTGGGTGATCAGCGCGCGCCGGCCGATGTCACCGCTGACATTCCTGCGTGATCGCCTCCAGCGCATCGTTCCGATCTATTGGCTCGCGACTGCAGTCATGGTTCTTGGCGGCGTTGCCGGCCTGTTTCCGAACTTGGTCCTGACCACCGGGCACGTTCTTGCCTCCGTGCTGTTTATTCCGATGCACTCCCCGAGCAACGGTGAAATCTGGCCGGTTCTGGTGCAGGGCTGGACGCTGAATTACGAGATGTTCTTCTACGCCGTCTTCGCGTTGATGCTGTTGCTGCCCCGTTCGCGGCGACTGATCGCGATGACGACCGCATTCCTACTTTTGGTTGCAATCGGCCTGCTGTTCGACAGCGACAATGCGCTCTTCATCACCTACACAAGGCCAATTCTTCTTGAGTTTGTGGCCGGCATGATCGTCGCCGAGTTCTGGTTGCGGGGGGGCGTGCCGGGCGCAGTCTTCGGTCTGGCGCTGATTGCGACCGCCGCTGCAGGTTTTGCCGCCCTCGCAGTGCTCGGCCTGCCGTTCGACGAGCTCGTGCTCGGGCCCTTGGCCGTCCTGCTTGTCGTCGGCACGCTGGCGCTCGAGCGAGGCGGCTGGTTCCGCTCGGGTGGACTGGCAATGCTTCTCGGCGACGCGTCCTATTCGATCTATCTCTGGCACGCCTTCGCCATTTCGGTCGTGGTCAAGGTCTGCGGGCTGGCCGGCGTAAGCCCGTTTACGTCGGCGCTACTCGCCGTCGGCGCCGGGACGACTCTTGGCGTTGTCGTTTTTCTGCTGCTCGAAAGGCCTCTGGCAAGACGCCTGCGGTCCCGCTCCTATTCGAAGCCCGCGCAGCGAGCGGGTTGACGCGCTTGAAACGCCCCGGTGCGGCACTTGGCGGCCGCACCGGGTATCACCGAAACTCAGGCGCCGAGGTTGCGGCGCGAATGCCAGTTCCAGGCCGTGCGGGTGATGTCGGTGAGATCGTACTTCGGCACCCAGCCGAGGACATCGCGCGCCTTGTCGTTGTTGGCGACCAGCGTCGTGGAGTCACCCTCGCGACGGTCGACGAGATCGACCTGGAACTCACGTCCGGAAACATCGGCGATCGCCGTCAGCAGTTCCTTGACGGTCGTGCCCGTACCCGTGCCGAGATTGAGTTCGACGCTGTCGCCGCCTGCAAGCAGGTGTTCGACCGCGCGCACATGCGCATCGGCAAGATCGAGCACATGGATGTAGTCGCGCACGCAGGTGCCGTCACGCGTGTCATAGTCGGTTCCGAAGATCTTGAAGCTCTGGCGGCGGCCAAGAGCTGCATCGATCGCAAGCGGGATGGCATGCGTTTCGGGCTCATGCCATTCGCCGATGCGGCCTTCCGGATCCGCACCGGCGGCGTTGAAATAGCGCAGGATTACCGAGCGAAGGCCCTTGTATTGTCCGTAATCCTTCAGCGCCTGCTCGCACACCCACTTGGTGCGGCCATAAGGGTTGATAGGCGCCTGGCGATGCTGTTCGTCGATCGGTACGCTCTCCGGCAAGCCATAGGTGGCGCAGGTCGATGAGAACACGAACGCCTCGACACCAGCGGCAAGGGCAGCCGACAGCAAGGTGAGCGTGCCGATGACGTTGTTGTCGTAGAAAGAGACCGGATCCTTCACGGATTCGCCGACCTCGATCATCGCGGCAAAATGCAGGATGGCGCGGGGCTTGTGGCGGGCAAGTACCTCGTCCAGGCGCTTGCGATCGCGGATGTCGCCTTTTTCAAGCACGCCCCATTTGACGAATTCCTCGTGGCCGTTCGACAGGTTGTCATAGACAACGGGCTCAAACCCCTTGTTGGCGAGTTCGAGGCAGGTGTGCGAGCCAATGTAGCCGGCACCGCCGACCACGAGGACTTTGTTGCTTTCCATGATGCTTACGATCCTTGGGAGGTTCAAAGGAATTGCCGAGATTTTTCAACGGATCATGACAATGTTGTCAATGCCGCGCGCAATCAAGCACGTGTCCGTGTCGCGTGTGTGGCGGTGGTTATCAGTGTGTTTCTTTCCACAAACGCCTTTGCCCCGCACCCACCGAATTCAGTGGGAAAAACACGGGTGGGGACAAATATCTCAGCCGATGCGATGCGCTAGATGCTTCTTTCCATCCGGCCGAAACATATAGCATATTAATTTACTAGATTTAATTGATAACGCCGCCTGCATTCGTACGATAGCCTCCAGATTTTCGAAGGAAGGCACTCATGACGACGAAACTGAAACGGCTGGCTCTCGCACTGGCGACGATCGCAACGTCCGGTCTGGCGCTCCCCGGCGCTCATGCGCAGGCAAATGAACCGGTCAAGGGCGGCACGCTGATCTACCTGGAACAGCAGGCACACACCAACCTCTACCCGCCGGCCGGCGGCTTCTATCCGAACGGCGGCATCCTCAACCAGATCACGGACAAGCTGACCTATCAGAACCCGAAGACGCTCGAGATCGAGCCGTGGATCGCCGAGTCCTGGACGGTCAACGCGGATGCGACGGCATATACGTTCAAGATCCGGCCGGGTGTCACGTTCTCGGATGGCACGCCGCTCGACGCAGCCGCCGTCGCCAGGAATTATGATGTCTTCGGACTTGGCAACAAGGCACTGAAGCAACCGGTTTCCGAAGTCATCAACAATTACGAGCGCAGCGAAGTGATCGATCCGCTGACCGTAAAATTCTACTTCAAGAAACCGTCTCCGGGCTTCCTGCAGGGTACGTCGGTCATCGGATCCGGCCTTGTTGCTGCGAGCACGCTTGCACTTCCGTTCGAACAGCTCGGCGACGCGACGAAGATCATCGGCTCCGGTCCCTTCGTCGTGGAGAGTGAAACGATCGGCAAGGAACTGAACCTCAAGGCGCGAGAGGAATACAATTGGGGTCCGGCAAAGCTTGAACATCAAGGCCGTGCCTATCTCGACGGCGTCAAGTATATCATTACCGGCGAAGATAGTGTGCGGATCGGCGCGCTGCTCGCAGGGCAAGCGGACTTCATCCGGCAGGTGCAGGCCTATGACGAGAGCCAAGTCGAGGCCCAGGATTACCAGATCTACGCTCCGTCGACGCGCGGCGTGAACAACAGCGTCGTCTTCCGTCCGGACAACCCGTTGGTGGCCGACGTGAAAGTGCGTCAGGCGCTGCTGCATGCGACCGACGCCAAGGAGATCGTAACGACGCTGTTCTCGGCCAACTACCCGCAGGCGACATCGATCATCGCGTCGTCAGCACTCGGCTACAAGGATGTTTCGGCCAAGCTCGCCTTCGATCTTGAAAAGGCGAAAGCCCTGCTCGACGAGGCCGGCTGGTCGGTCGGCGCAAATGGTCTCCGTCAAAAGGGCGGCAGGGAACTGGTGCTGACGGCGTACGAGTCGCTGCCGCAACCGCAGAACAAGGAAACGCTGCAACTGGTCGCGCAGCAATGGGGCAAGGTCGGCGTGAAGCTGAGCGTGCTCGCCGGCGACAGCGGCAGCAAGACTGTCGACGATCTCGATCCGCTGAAGACGCCGGTGTCGCCGGCCATGGTCGGTCGAGCCGACCCGGATGTCATCAAGAGCCAGTACTATCCGAAGAACCGAGACATGCTGCGCCAGAAGGGCGGGCTCAGCGACAAGGTGCAGAGCTTCGTCGACGAAAAGCTGAACGGTCTGCTCGAAGCCTTGGCCTCGGAGCCGGATCGGCAGAAGCGGTTGGCGATTGCCGGCGAAATCCAGGACTACGTGGTCGACCAGGCCTACGCGATCCCGATCTTCGAGGAGCCGCAGGCCTATGCCGGAGCTCCCTATGTCCAGGGTGTCGCGTTCGAGGCTGTTGGCCGGCCGAGCTTCTACAGCACCTGGCTTGCAGAACACTGATCGATCCGGCGGCCGCCGCAATCAGGCGGCCGCCATTCCTGAAATCCGCCGCAGAGGAACGGATCATGTCCGCCTATTTGCTCAATCGTGTCGCGCAGGCCCTATTTGTCCTGTGGGCGGCCTTCACGGTCTCATTCGTCCTTCTGCAGGCGATGCCCGGCGACGCGGTCCTCATCAAGTTCCAGAACCCCGACCTTGGCCTAACCGCCGCGCAGGTTGCCGAAATCCGCGCGTCCTACGCCGTCGATAGCCCGTTCGTGGTGCAATACGTGCGCACGATCGGCAAATTTCTGACCGGTGATTTTGGCTATTCGGTTCAGGCCGGCGTTCCGGTTGGTACCCTGCTTGCTGCGCATCTGCCCGCGACACTGAAACTTGCGACCCTCGGTTTCCTCCTGGCCGGCGTTCTGGCGATCCTCATTGCATTTGTCTCCAGCCTCACCCGTTTCGCCTGGCTGCGTGGCGCGTTGCAATCGATCCCGTCGCTCTTCATTTCGGTCCCGACGTTCTGGCTCGGGATCATGCTGATCCAAATATTCTCTTTCCGCCTCAAGCTTGTACCGGTCATCAATCCTGCTCCGTGGCAGGAATTGATTCTGCCCGTCATGGCGCTCGCCGTGCCGATCTCGGCACCACTTGCCCAGGTGCTGGTGCGCAATATCGACGACGTGATGACGCGCCCCTTCGTCGTCGTCGCGCGCGCGAAAGGCGCGACACGGTTCTGGGTGCTCTGGCGGCACGTGGCCAAGAACGCTCTTCTGCCGACGCTGACCATTGCCGGCGTGCTCTTCGGTGAACTCGTTGCCGGAGCCGTCGTGACCGAAACCGTCTTCGGGCTGAACGGCATCGGCGGCCTCACCGAGCGCGCCGTCGGCAGCCAGGACACGGCAGTGCTTCAAGCCATTGTCGTGATTTCGGCGCTCGCCTTCGTGATCATCAATCTTGTCGTGGACCTCCTCTATCCGGTGCTCGATCCACGCCTCAGGACAAAAGCTGGAGTTGCCGCATGACAACGTTCGATACGCTTCACAACGAAGCTGCCGCGGATGCGAACCGGCAAGGCGGATGGCGAGCAGACACGGCAACGCGTTTGCGCCGCGCGCCTTTAGGGCTGGCTCTGTCCTGGCTTATCCTCGGCATAGCGCTCCTTTGGGCCGTCGCGCCATCGCTTTTTACCGGCTACAACCCGATTGAAGGCATCGGTGGCGCGCAGCTGAAACGGCCCGGCGCCGAACATCTGCTTGGCACCGACGCCCTCGGTAGGGACCTCTACGCGCGCATCGTTTATGGCGCTGTCCACTCGCTGACTGGCGCCTTCGTCGCTGTCGGACTTGGTCTCGTGGTCGGCACTGGCCTTGGCGTGCTTGCCGGCTCGGTCCGACGTCGCTTTGACGATGCGATCATGCGCGTCGTCGACGTACTCCTGTCGATACCGCCGCTGCTGCTGTCGCTCAGCATCATCATCCTGCTTGGCTTCGGCACGGTAAACGCCGCGATTGCGGTTGGCGTCACTTCGGTTGCAGGCTTTGCCCGGCTCGCACGTGCCGAGGTCGTGCGTGTTCGCCGCAGTGACTATGTCGAAGCTGCATTCGGCAGCGGCGGCACATTTGCTTCGGTTCTATGGCGCCATGTCCTGCCGAACTCGCTGACGTCTGTTCTCGCCTTCGCGTCGCTGCAATTTGGATCAGCCGTGCTGCAGATCTCCACGCTCGGCTTTCTCGGCTACGGCGCGCCGCCGCCGACGCCGGAATGGGGTCTGCTGATCGCAGAGGGCCGCAACTATATCTCGACGGCCTGGTGGCTGACAACTGCCCCGGGCGTCATCGTGGTGGTCGTCGTGCTCGCCGCCAATCGCGTCAGCCAATCGTTCGGAAAGGCGCCAGCATGACTGTGGTACTTGAATCGCTTCCCCCGGTCCTTGAGGTCGAAGGTCTTTCCATCGCCTATCGCGACGGTCAGGCCGAGAGGCGCGCCGTGCACGATGTGTCGTTTCGCATCAACCCCGGCGAAGTCGTGGCGCTCGTCGGCGAATCCGGTTCCGGCAAGACGACGACCGCGCAATCGATCATGGGACTGCTTGCGGCGAACGGCCGGGTTGAGAGTGGCAGCATCAGGCTTAACGGCACCGATATCGCCCGCTGGTCGGACCGCCAGCTGGACACGGTGCGCGGCGCAAAGATCAGCCTCGTGCCGCAGGATCCCGGAAGTTCGCTAAACCCGGTCAAGACCATCGGCGCCCAGCTTGGCGAGATCTTTCGGATCCATGGCGCTTTGCGCTCAGAGGAAATCGATCACCGCGTCATTTCGCTTCTTGCCCGCGTCGGCCTGAGCGAGCCTGCGCTGCGGGCGCAGCAATATCCGCACGAACTCTCAGGCGGCATGCGCCAGCGCGTCTTGATCGCGATCGCCATCGCCCTGAAACCGCAGCTGATCATTGCCGATGAGCCGACGAGCGCACTCGACGTCACCGTGCAAAAGCGCATTCTCGATCTCATCGACGAATTGCGGACCGAATATGGAACATCCGTGCTTCTCGTCACCCACGATCTCGGTGTCGCGGCCGACCGCGCTGACCGGATCGTCGTGCTGCAAAAGGGCCGGATCCAGGAGCAGGGGGCAACGGCTGCCGTTCTCTCTGCACCGCGCAGCCCCTATACGCGGCAGCTGCTCGCGGACGCACCGTCCTTCACGGCGCCATCCAGATTGCCGGCTGTGGCACGCTTGCCGGATAGCCGCGCTGAGGACGATGTCGTGGTCGTCGAAGGCCTGGTCCGCGAATTCCTACGGGACGGCGGTCGCGAGCGCCTTCGCGCGGTGGACGACGTGAGCTTTCGCGTCCGCCGCGGTACGACCCATGCAATCGTCGGCGAGTCCGGCTCCGGCAAGACGACAACGATGCGTAGCATTGTCGGCTTCGACAGGCCGACCGCAGGACGGATCGAGGTCGACGGTACCGAGATCTCCGGCCTGAAGGGCGAGGATCTTCGGCAATTTCGCCGCAAGATCCAGCTCGTCTATCAAAATCCCTACGGCTCCCTCGATCCGCGCCAGAGCGTGTTGCAAATCGTCTCCGAACCGCTTTTGAACTTCTCGCGGCTTACCCGCGCCGAGCGCGACGAGAAAGCCAGGGCGATCCTCGCGCGGGTCGGGTTGCCCGCAGACGCGCTGCTGCGTCGGCCGCATGCACTTTCCGGCGGCCAGCGCCAGCGCGTCGCGATCGCGAGGGCTCTCGTTCTCGATCCGCAAGTGGTCGTTCTGGACGAGGCTGTGTCCGCCCTCGACGTCAGCGTCCAGGCGCGCATCCTCGACCTGCTCGACGAGCTTCAGAGTGACCTCGGCCTCACCTACCTTTTCGTCTCCCACGACCTCGCCGTCGTCCGCCAGATCTCCGACACCGTGTCGGTTCTGAAGGATGGGCGCCTTGTCGAAGGTGGGGCGGTTTCCGAGGTCTTCGAAGCTCCGCGCAGCGAATACACCCGCGAATTGATCAACGCCATCCCCGGACAAACGCGCCGCGCTGCGGCCTGACGCGCTGGAACCACAAACAGGACTGACTATGACAGAGACGATCCCACGCAAGCGCCTCGGCTTCTTCACACGGCTGCTCGACGACGTTCCGCCGGGCACGCGTTACTACTATGCCAAGGAGCAGATCGTGACGGCCGAGCGTTTCGGCTTCGATACGGCCTGGGTGGCCCAGCATCACTTTCACGCCGACGAAGGCGGTTTGCCCGCTCCCTTGGTGTTCCTCGCCCATGTCGCGGCCGAGACGACGCGCATCCGTCTTGGCACCGGCGTTATTACGCTTCCGCTGGAAAACCCGATCCGGGTTGCCGAAGATGCTGCCGTTTTCGATCTGCTGTCCGGCGGGCGGCTGGAAGTCGGCTTCGGAACCGGCGGAACGCCGTCGTCGTTTACCGCTTTCGGCCTGGAAAGCGCCGACCGCGGTGCAGTTTTTGGCCGACATCTGCAAACCGTCCTCGATGCCTGGGCGGGGCGGGGGCTTGCCGGCGGCGATCGCCTCTATCCCACAGCACCGCAATTGCTCAACCGCATCTGGCAGGCGACCTTCTCGGTCGCGGGCGGCGAACGCGCAGGCCGGGCGGGCGACGGCCTGATGCTGTCGCGAACACAGCCGCGCCCGGACGATAAGCCGAACGCGTCTCTGGCAGACCTGCAGAACCCGATCATCGACGCCTATCTGCACGCACTCCCGTCGGCACGGGCGCCACGCATTCTCGGTTCACGAAGTCTGTTTGTTGCAGACAGTCGCGCAGAAGCGCTGCGGCTTGCGGAGGTTGGGCTTGTCCGCGGGGCCGAGCGCCTGATTGCCGCCGGCCACAGGGTCAACGGTACCTCTCTCGCCGATCTGATTGCCGCCTTCGACGTACACGTCGGAACGGTGGACGACGTCATCGAAAGCCTCAGCGCCGATGAGACGCTGGAGCGGGTCACCGATCTGGTGTTCCAAGTCCATTCCATCGATCCGCCGCACCCGTTGATCCTGCGATCGATTGAGCTCATCGCGACCAAGGTCGCGCCGGCGCTTGGCTGGGCACCGCAGGAAAAATTCCATGCGCGCCGTTTCGGGGCCGTCGGTTGAGATCGGATCCAGCCGGATCTTTGCACATTGCCATCTACCAAAGGAGACGAAGCATGACCCTCGCGTCACCCGATGTCATCGACCTGCTCAGCGGCATCTCGCCGGGCTCAGCACTCGACCGCATCCGCGCCCAACGGCCGGAAACCCGCGAACAGGCGCAGAAGAGCTATCTTGCACTGTTTCAACCGGAGGAGTTCGGTGACGTATCGCTCACGGAACGACACGCCGTGGCGAGTTTTGTTGCCGGCCTTCATCGTCAGCCCGACGTCTTTGATTTCTACGTGAACACGCTTGAGGAAAGTGTCGCCGGTCGCTGGCTCGTCGAACTGCTGAAGGCGGAGATCGGGGCGGGGCGGGCAACCGGTCCCTATGGCAGCTACCCGGATGGCCCCTTGAGCACCGAGAATGTGGCTGGACCGATTTACAAGGTCTCGGCGGCCAGCCGCGAGGCGCTCGGCCCCAAGCTTACGGCCGCTTTCGAGCATGCCCATCTGTTGGTTTTCCGCCTGCGCGAAGCAAATCCCCAGGCCCTTCAAGTCTTGCTGGACGCCGGCTGGACAACGAGTGGCATCGTTACCCTGTCGCAGCTGGTTTCCTTCGTTGCGTTTCAGATTCGCGTGATTGCCGGTCTTTCCCTGCTGGCGACAGCAACGAAGCGCGCGGCAGCGTAAGATTTAAAGAGGATTTGTGAATGACCGAACGTGCCATTACCCCCACAGTCGCCAATCCGCCGGTTGCCTTTACCCAGGATGAAATCGGCTGGACGCCATGGCTGCCCCCCTTGGGCGAGGACGACCTGACCGAGCGGCACCTCAAGGGGCTGGTCGAGGCCGCGCGTGCAAAGTCGCCATATTTCCGCCTGCTGGTGCGCGATCCGGAAGTGCTTGAGGCGCGCACGAAGACGGACAAGGACATCTTCTACAACACCCGCTCGGGCCTGCCGCGTGCGGAGCGTGAACTCGCGGCGACGGCAGCATCGCGGTTCAACGGTTGCATCTTCTGCGCGTCCGTTCATTCGCGTTTCGCCACGCATCACTCCAAGCGGGGCGAAGACGTGCAAAGACTGCTCGACGAAGGCGTTGACGCCGACCTCGGCGAGCGCTGGAATGCGATCGTCGCCGCGTCGGTCGCATTGACAGCGACGCCGCCCGTCTTCACCGAGGACCATATCGCCCGGTTGGCGGCCGCCGGCCTGGACGAACTGGAGATTGCCGACGTCATCCACGGAGCAGCGTTCTTCAACTGGGCAAACCGGTTGATGCTGTCGCTGGGCGAACCAACACCGGCTAGCTAGCCGTAACCGCGACCTGCCACAGACTTGGTTCTGGCAATAGAGATGCCCGCGACTCGAAAGAAGTGGCGGGCTTTTTGCGTGCGCTTGCGAAAGGTCGACCCGGGTAGGCGACGCGACCCATCGCACGCGTCAGCGCCGATTACCCGCCATGCCACCATTGTGACCGCCGTCACCCCTGGCCCTAGGCTGGTTCTGAGGCGAGACGTTTCCACTTGGGTTACGGTCTTTGATACGGCCGGACCGGTGATCACGGACGTGAGGCACCAGATCGGCGTGCTCAGAACTAGATTGCGCGGACCGCAAGAAATTCAACGCAAGCAATCTCAAGCCATTTACCTTACTAGCATAAGAAAAACCCGCAGCTTCGGAAGAAGCTGCGGGTTTCCTTCATCCGACTATCGTCAGATTAGAAGTTACGCTGCAGACGTACGAAGCCCGAAACGTAGTCGCGGTCGGTCGTAGCCGTCAGGTCTTCCTGGTTGTACTGAACCGAAACGCGGGTCGCGAGACCTTCGGTGATCGCGTAGTCGAGCGTCACGCCAGCGCGCCACTTGTCGAGACCGCTGTCGAAGGTGTTGCCGACGCGCAGATCGCTCCAGTACTGACCGCCGGGGGTGATCTTCAGCTTGTCGGTTGCCTTGAAGGCGTACGAAGCAGCAACGGTCCACTCGGAAGCGTTCCAGTAAGCGTTCGGGTCGGAAGCCCAGACGCCAGCAACCTGGAGCGTGCCCGGGCCGAGGTCAGCCGAGAGCAGAGCGCGGATTGCGCCTTCTTCAACTTCCGTGTCGTAACCGCCGAGCAGGTCGAAGGAAACGCCGCCGAGCGAAGCCGAAACGATGGCTTCAACGCCAACGCCGTTCGACTTGGTCGAGGTGCCTTCGAGTTCGTCAACCGCGATACCGGCCTGGAACGAACCAGCGTCGTAGAGGTAGGCGATCGAGTTGAATTCGGTGACGTTGCCGATCGAGTCGGATTCGCCGTTCAGGCCCTTATCCCACCAGCTGTAGAAGAAGCCGGCCTTGAGGCCACCCAGCTGGATGTAGGCTTCATCAACGTCGATGCGGCTGTCGCCAGCGTCGGTGTCGTTGTCGGCGTTGAACTCAGCAGCGAAGAAGCCGGTGAGCGTGCCGTACTCGGTGTCGCTCTTGGCGTCGAACGAGATGTAAGCGCGCGAGAAGGAATCCCAGTCAGACGTGCCGGCGTTGCCCCAGCCCTGACGGCCGTTGACTTCGTTCGGACCGAAGGAGGTCTGGAAGCGGATGAAGCCGCCGATCTTGAGGCAGGTTTCGGTGCCCGGGATGTAGAAGTAGCCAGTGCCGAAAGCGTCGCAAACGCGAACGTATTCCATGGGCTCCGGCTCGGCTGCGACGATTGCGTCAGCTGCCTGGGCGCCGGAAACTGCTGCGAGAGCAGCAGCGGAGCCGAGAAGAAGGCTTTTGATATTCATGCGATCGATCTCTCTTTTGTTATCAAGGTCAACAAGGCACGCCCCCTGGTGTCCCCCCAGAGATTTATCGGCTACCTCGCTCGCGCTGCTACGAAATGAACCGGCAACGATGACTCGCAGCGGGCAGCGGCCACACCGCTAGCATAAAAAACACGACAGTCATGCAACAAACGCGCTTCGGCGATTTACTGGCGACAATTGCAATAAATTGTTGCGAAATCGCAACACGCATATATTTCTAAAATAAAAAACACTAAAAAAAGAAAGTAATAAATCCGAACAATATTAAATGCGAAGTTCCTGTATGACGATTTTCTCCCGAATAAATCTTCACAGTTTGCGCGTTGACGCCAGATATTCTTTATCCTACGTAGGGCTGCCTTTGAGAAGAAAGGCTTCCGGTGAAGGCGCCGTCAACTATCAACAGTTGGCGGCGCTATTGTTTTTAAGGGGTATGGTGACGGCGAGTGGATCGGCATGAGGGCCGAAGCAGGCCTTACTGTGTTGTTGTGACAGTAGTATCAACGTTGCGCCTGACGACCTTGCCTTCTTCGGCCTTGTAGAAGAACTGACTCGAGACCAGCCAGCCCTTCAAGGGGCGAAGTGGCGGAATACAGGTCAACAACATGAAGGGGCCGGTGACGAGCAGATGCACCCAAAGCGGTGCACTGTATTGGACCTCGAGCCAGACGCCGAGAAAAACACTCGGCACGCAAGCAAAGCAGATCACGAAGAATGCGGGGCCGTCTGCCGGGTCAGCGAAGGAATAGTCGAGGCCACAGACTTCGCACTCCGCACGCATCTTCAAGAATCCGCTGAACAGGTGTCCCTGCCCGCACCGCGGGCACCGGCCGCGCAGACCGGTTTGCATGGGCGAGATCGGCGGCCATTCGTTATCCGAAGACATTTTCGTTCCTTTCAGGCGTCCTGCTTGGCGCTCGAAACGGCGCCGACAATGCCTGGATCCGCGGCAGCCTTTGCACTGCGCCGCCCCAGGCCTGTTCAGATTAGGCGCTGAAAAACATACATTGTCAATTTATTGTATGCATACATTGCTGCGACAATTTCGCCCAGACGTCACTCAGACGACGAGGCTGGAGGCAATTGGGGACTGGCCGATGAGGTCGGTGATCGTCAAAAGACTGCGCCGCAGGTCTGGGTGCGTTTTCGGCGCACCAAGGCCGATGCGCACAGCCTCCGGCGGCACGCCGAGCGCGAACGCGTCACTCGCCACGACGCTGATACCGGCCGCCTGCAGCCGTGCGTTCAATTCGCCGCGCGTCCACGGATGCGGCAGTTGCAGCCAGACGTGAAACGCATGCGGATCCGTCCGCGCAACGTTGGTGGCGAGAAGTTCGGCGGCAATCTGTTGTCGCGCCGCAGTCTCGCGGCGGATCTCCGCAAGAACGGCGTCCGCCGTGCCGTCCTCTATCCAGCGTGCAGCGACTGCCGCCGCGAGCGGCGAGGCCATGCCGACGGTCGCGCGGATTGCGCCCTCCATCTGGACCGGACTGCGGCTATCCGGGACAACGAGATAGGCGATGCGCAGGGCGGGTGACAGGCATTTGGCAAGGCCCCCGACATAGTAGACGAGATCGGGCGCAAGTGCGGCCAGCGGCGGCGGCGCCAGTTTTGGAAGCGCGCCATACGCATCGTCTTCGATGATTGGAACACCATGCCGCCTTGCAATCGCGACGATCGCGTGGCGCCTTTCGATGGAAAGTGTCGTCGTTGTCGGATTGTGAAGCGTCGGATTGCAATAGAGCGCTTTCGGCGTCTCTCGTGTGCATAGCTCCTCAAACGCTTCTGGAATAGGGCCTTCGCCATCCATGGCAATGCCTTGAAGCCTGATGCCGAGATGCGCCGCAAGTGCGCGCAGTCCTGGATAGGTGATCGCCTCGGCACAGATCGTCTCGCCCGCTTTTGCCAGGCTGCTGGCGATCGCAAGCAGCGCCCCTTGCGCGCCGGCGCACACCACCACACGCTCCAACGGAAGATGACCGAGGCGGGGCTTGAGCCATTCGACACCGGCAGCGCGATTGTGCATTGAACCGCCGGGCGCCTGATAACGCATCAGGAGCTCAAGCCCATGATCGGATTGCAATGCCGCCATGTCGTCCCAGAGCTTCGCGGCCAGTGCGGGATCGTTGATGAGCGGCGGCAGGTTCATGCTCATGTCGACGATGCCGCCGGTTGTCAAGCGCGCGGCTCGTGGCCGCCGGGCCCTGACATACGTCCCTTGACCGACCCGACCTTCGACAAGGCCACGATGTCGCGCCTCATTGTAGGCACGGCTGACCGTGGTGAAGTCTATGCCGAGCGCACCCGCAAGCGCGCGCTGTGGCGGCAAGCGCATGCCTTCGGAAAGGCGCCCTTCGCTGATATCTGCGGCAATGGCATCGGCGATGGCGATATAGAGCGGCCCGTCAGATTTTCGGATCGAGGGCTGCCAAGAAATTTCAGTTCGCGCATCCGCCATAGCAATACCTCAAATCTTCATTGTATGGATATTGCATGTTTTTCGGATGCTGAGCAAGTGCTACCCATAAAACGAAGCGGCCTGCGACGAAACGACGTCCTATCGCGTGAGGTTCGCCGTAGCCAGCAGCACGCCGAAGCCCACGAGCAGCGCGCCAAAGGCGCGATCGATCCAATGGCGCAGGTCGAGCAGGCGGAGCCGCACCGCACCTGACGAAAAGAACACCGCAACCACGGTGAACCAAATCACGTGAGCCGCCGCGATAAAGGCGCCATAGCCGATCTGTATGGACAGGGCCGTCGTTGGTTCGACGACCTGCATGAAAAGGCTGACGACAAAGACCGTTGTCTTCGGATTGAGCGCGTTGGTGAAAAACCCCATGCGCAATGCACCGAGATCGGAAATCGCAGTGACCTCTGTCGCAGCGAGTTGTCCGGCCGGCTTTGCGCGCAACATTTTCGTTCCAAGCCAGATCAGATAGACGGCGCCGACCAGTTTCAGGATATCGAACAGCAGGACCGATTGCCGGATGACAAGACCGACCCCAAGCAGGGTGTAGGTGACGTGAACACAGACGCCCGCTCCGATTCCAAGGGCAGTCAACACGCCGGCTCGCCGGGACAGCAGCAGGCTGTTTCGGGTCACCATCGCAAAATCGGGGCCGGGGCTGATCACAGCGATGATTGTAATGGTGACTACAGCTAACAGTTCCGTCATTGTCTTTCTCGCTCGCCATCTCGGATGGCGCCTTAATAATGCAGTCGCGAGGCGGCGAATAACGATGATTTCTGACGACATCAGTGATCTCAGATCACAGATCGACACGATACGACTTCCGCCGCTGGCGGCGCTACGCTGCTTCGAGGCCGCAGCCAGGCTGGAGAGCTTCAGTCGCGCTGCGGACGTCCTGCATTTGACGCATGGAGCAGTCAGCCGGGCGGTACGGCTGATCGAGGACGATTTGGGGGTCGCGCTGTTTGAGCGGCGCAACCGTCGCGTCTTTCTCACGCCCGTCGGCCGGACACTCGCTCAGGCGGTGCGCGAGGGGTTCGGACTGGTCGAAACTGCCGTACGCGATATCAGGGCACAGACGCAGGCACCTGCGTTGGTGGTCTCCTGCGAGCCGACCCTTTTGATGCGTTGGCTTATTCCGAGGCTCGCGGACTTTCAAAGGCGGCATCCGGATCTTGGCGTACACCTGGTCGCCGGGGGCGGGCCGGTGACGTTGGGGCGTGGCATCGATCTTGCCATTCGGCGCGACGATTTCGCGCGGCCAGAAGGCATTCATGCGATCCCGCTATTTCGAGAGCGAATCGGGCCGGTGTGCCGGGCCGACAGGGTCGCAGCGTGGTTCGATCACGTCGATGCAGGAGGGCCGGCCACGCTGCGCAAGGACGCCGTTCTTCTGCACACGCACACTCGCCCGGACGCCTGGGAGACGTGGACCCGTCTCACGGGGGCCCGCATGCGCGGGCACCAGGCCCAGAGTTTCGAGCATTTCTACATCAGCCTCCAGGCGGCGATCGCCGGTATCGGAGTCGCGATCGGTCCGTGGCAGCTCGTCCGCGATGAAATCGACAATGGTATCCTTGCGGCGCCGCTGGGTTTTGTCGAAGACGGTTCGGCCTACCATCTGCTTTCTCCGGTCGCCATTGGTGCGCACTGGCCACAGGCGCTGCTGCTCGAGTGGCTGGTGACGGCCGCGATGTGAAACGACGCGTTTTCATTTCTGTTATTTGCATAAAGAGCTGCAACGTCATACGTTTACCTCAGACGCACGTTGCAACCGGCGATGCCGATCGTCGAACGAGGTGTGGTCCATCTGAAATGCCATTGATCAGACCTTTGGGTCCCGGAGTGCCGCCATGAACATCCTCAAGACAGATCTCGACCGTGGACGGAACGCGCCATGCCAGCCCGCTTTCACGCAGAAGAGAACCCTGACGATGATGGGGCGCACGATGGCAGGCTTGCTGCTACCGGCGGTCGCCGCCTGCCTTGTCTCGCTGATGACGCCAACAGCCGGGCATGCAGCAAGCTGCAAGGATTCGGCCGTGGCCGGCGCCGACTGGGCCGACTGCAACAAGAAAGCGCTTATGCTCGGCGGCAGCGACCTTCAAGGCGCCAATCTCGTCAACACGGATTTCACTCTGACGGATCTGCGCGGCGCAAATCTGACGAACGCCAACCTGGAAAAAGCAACGCTCGTGCGCTCTTCGATAGCCGGGGCCACCGCCAACGGTGCGAATTTCTCAAAGATCGAGGCCTATCGCTGCAACTTCGCTGACATCGCCGCTGAGAAGGCCAATTTCGTCAACTCTGAACTGCAGCGCGCCAACTTCAGTGGCGCGACGCTGACCGGGGCGAGCTTTGAGAAGGCCGAACTCGGCCGGGCAAACTTCGACAAGGCGGAACTGACCGGAACCCGGTTCACGCACGCCAATCTTTCGCGGGCCGATCTGACCAATACCAGCTTTACCGGCCCGATTGATTTTCAGGGCGCCTTCATGTTCCTGACGCGCATTGAGGGTGTGAACCTGTCGGAGGCCACCGGATTGGAACAGGAGCAGGTCGACATGACCTGTGGCGACGGCTCGACCAAGCTGCCGGCAGGTCTTAATGCACCAGCCGGTTGGCCGTGCCCCACAGATTGAGGCTCATTGCGGCAGCAGAGGTCTATTAGGCCTCTAGGTCACAGTGAAATCGCGGAACGACGGAGCCTCAGCTCAGGTGTCGTTTCGCGGCGATTGCCAGGCACTCCTTGAAGGCTTCAAGGTCTGTCAGGCGGCTTGCCTCCGGCACCTCACGCTGCACCAGCGTTCCCTCGCGCCTCAGCACGCCACCATCCAGCATGAGGTTGTCGGCCATGTCGAAGTCCTCGATGCTGAGCCCGTCGGGACCAGCCATCCGGTCGTCCGGGCGCAACTGAGCATTGCCACGATAGTGGTCGTTCAGGATGCGCTCATAATAGCTGCGTGCGGTGTTGGTGTAGGCGTAGACGTGCTTGCCGCGGCCGCACATGAAGCCGAGCTCGAACACGGTCCCGACATCGGCACTGATGCCGCGAAACGGCGTCAGGTTGGCAATGATCATGTCCGACGCCAGCATCATGCCTTCGTCGACCGCATAGATCGCCAGACCACGCTCGTGTTTGGTGCGCGCCGGCGGGATCTCGAGATCGCCCGGAACCAGCGGCGTGAAGCCGGCAGCGCGCGCGAGTGCCGCCTTCGCCTTCTGAATTTCGGCCGCATTGGACAAAAAGACTTCCGGGCCTGCGAGATAGACTTTCACGCTCATTCCTCCTTGCGACGTGAGGAGGCAATCTAGGAGAGCGCCGCAGCCTCGCCTAGACGTCCAGGGCTTCTTGCCCATGGATTTTTCGGCGGCAGCAATTGGGTCAATCAGACGCCCCGCAAGATCGACTTCGTGGACACGTGTCGGCGGAATGATCCGCCGCACATCTTCGGACGCGAAGAATTCGCCTTCCACTTCTCAAGTGCCGGCAGTCCAAGCCTTTTTGGCCGCACGCGCGATCCGGCCCCTATGGGCTCGGACCAACCATTTTTCGCCCATAGATTGTAGTTTCACGCCTGATCCTGCACCCGGCTTCGCCGCCGCCCGGGCGAGCATTTTTCAATCGCATTCGATTTTAAACAATCATGCATACAAAATTGTCGACAAAATAGTTGACATTGTCAGCGGCAGCTTCAAATCTAGGGCCACTTGCTCACGAGCGATCGCCGTCGCCGGGGTAGGGCGACTGACGAAAAACAGAGGGAACGACATGAAATTGAGAAAGCATCTCCTGGCCGGGTTGGCATTGACCTTCCTCGCATCCGCCGCATCCGCCGAAACGCTGCGCTGGGGAAGCCCGCGGGATATCTTCTCGCTTGACCCGTACTCCTACGGCAGCACCTCGAACCTGGCTTTCCTGAACCACGTCTACGAGGGCCTGACGCGATATACGCCGGAGTTCAAGGTCGAACCGGCACTCGCCACCAGCTGGGAAATGGTTTCTGACAAGGTCTGGCGCTTCCATCTGCGCAAGGGCGTAAAGTTCCAGAACGGCGCCGATTTCACCGCTGACGACGTCGTTGCCTCCATGGCCCGCGTCAGCCACCCGACCTCGCCGCTGCGCGGCAACATCCCGGCCTATGTCTCGACCACCAAGGTCGACGACTACACGGTCGACATCGCGGTCAATTCGCCGAACCCGTTGTTCCTCAACGACATGACCAACATCTTCATGTTCGACAAGGACTGGCTGGTCGACAACAAGTCCGAGCTTCCGACCGACGTTGGCGCAAAGGTCGAAGGTTTTGCGACCTACAACACCAATGGCACCGGCCCGTTCAAGGTCGAGTCCAGGGTCCCTGACAGCAAGACCGTGCTCGTCAAGAACGACGGCTGGTGGGATACGCCCAAGCACAACCTCGACCGAATCGAGTTCATGCCGATCACCTCGGCCGCAACCCGCGTCGCAGCGCTGCTTTCCGGCGAAATCGACCTGACCGATGGCGCCCCCGTGCAGGATCTCGAGCGCCTGAAAAGCGCGCCGGACCTCAAGGTGGTCGAGCGCACCGACCTGCGCACGGTCCACATGGTCTTCAACCGCCACGAGACGTTCGCCGACGGCCGCGAGAATTTCTTCAACAACATCAAGGTACGCCAGGCGATTGATCACGCAATCGACCGTCAGCTCATCTTCAAGCGGGTGATGCGCGGCAAGTCGCATGTCGCTGGCACGATGGTAGCGCCGGAAATCCCCGGCTACAGCGCCGAACTCGACGTGCCGACGACTTATGATCCGGAACTCTCCAAGAAGCTGCTTGAAGAGGCAGGTGCCGTTGGCAAGGAGTTCACGCTCGTCTGCATGAACGACGAGAGCGTCAACGAGGAAGATGTGTGCAGTGCGCTGGTCTCGATGCTTTCACGCGTCGGCCTGAAGCCGACCCTCGACATCGGCCCGCGCGCCGTGCAGGCACCGAAGCGCGCCGGCGGCAAGTCCGACGCCTACATGATCGGCTGGGCCAACGAGCCGACGCTCGATGCCTATTCGATCCTGGTGCAGGTGCTCTCGACCCGCGAAGGTGCGGCCGGTGTTGCCAACTACGGCGGCTGGTCCTATCCGGAACTCGACGCCATGGTGAAAAAGGCCGCGCTCGAGATGGACCACGATAAGCGCCTGGCGATCGAAACCGAAGCGCTGAAATTCGCCAAGGACGAGGTTATCATGATCCCGTTGCACCAGCAGCCGATGGCCTGGGCGATGTCCAAGAACGTCACGGATGTGACCATTCGGGCCGACAACAAGCCGCGACACTGGCTGACCCGTATCGGCGATTGAGTTTCCTTGCCCCGGCAGAGTTCGCTCTGCCGGGCCTTCTCATTCAGCGAGAAACCCAATGATTGTCTTTCTCATCAAGCGGCTGGCCAACGCCGTGCTGGTCATGCTCGCCGTAGCATTGCTCGCCTTCCTGATCTTCCGGTTTGCCGGTGATCCGGTGGAGCTGATGGCCAACGAGCAGATGTCGCAGGCCGACCGTATCGAACTGCGCGAAAAGCTTGGGCTCAACGATCCGTTCGTGACCCAGTTCGGCCGTTTCGTCGTCAATGCCGCACAGGGCGACTTCGGCATCAGCTATCGCAACGGCCAGGACGTGATGAAGCTTATTGCCGAACGCTTCCCGGCGACCATGGAACTGGCGCTTGTCGCAACCATCCTGTCGCTGCTGATCGGTATTCCGCTCGGCGTCATCACGGCGATCCATCGAGGGCGATGGTATTCCGAGGGGCTGCAGTTTGTCAGCATTATCGGCGTCTCCTTGCCGAGCTTCGTCGTCGGTATCCTCTTGATCCTGGTCTTTGCAGTCACCTTCGGCCTCGTGCCCGCCTTCGGACGCGGTGATGTCGTGCAACTCGGCTGGTGGAGCACCGGTCTGTTGACGGCTTCCGGCCGCGCATCGTTGCTCCTGCCGTCTCTGGCACTCGCCCTCTACCAGATCACCCTGGTGATGCGGCTCGTGCGCGCCGAGATGATGGAGGTGCTGCGCTCCGACTTCGTCAAGTTTGCGCGCGCCCGCGGTGTCCCGCGCTGGCGCATCTACTTCCGCCATGCGCTCCGCAACTGTCTGATGCCGGTCGTCACCATGACGGCGATGAACTTCGGCTCGTTGATCGCGTTCGCGCTGATCACCGAAACCGTTTTCCAATGGCCGGGCATGGGCATGCTCTTCATCCAGGCGGTGACCTTCCTCGATATGCCTGTCATGGCGGGGTATCTCTGCATCGTCTCCTTCATCTTCGTCACGCTCAACACGCTCGTCGACATCGCCTATGCGGTCATCGACCCGCGTCTGCGCGATGCCACCCGCTGAGGTCGCTGCCATGACAGATCACGTCCAGCAAACCACGCCGCCGCGCCAGCCTTCCAGGCTTGCCCGCTTTCGCCAGAGTGACCTCTGGTGGTCCTTCACCCACAAGCCCTCGGCGATCATCGGCGCGATCTTGCTGGCCTTCCTGATCGTGACCGCTTTCGCCGCGCCCCTGATTGCCCCGCAAAACCCCTTCGATCCGGCCCAGCTCGAACTCTGGAATTCAGAACTGCCGCCGATCTGGGAGGTCGATGGTCAGTGGCCCTACGTGCTCGGCACGGACACGCAAGGCCGCGACATGCTCTCGGCGATCCTCTACGGCTCGCGCATCTCGATCCTGATCGGCGTCGCCTCGGTTGCGCTGTCGCTTGCGGTCGGCCTCAGCCTCGGCCTGGTCGCGGGCTATTTCGGCCGCTTCGTCGACAACCTCCTGATGCGCATCGGCGATGTCCTTCTGTCGATCCCGACCATCCTGATCGCCATCCTCGTCAGTGCCGTTGCGCGTCAGATGCTGCCGCCGGAACTGCGGGACGTCGGCTCGGCCGCCGTGCTCGTGCTGGCGATCACGCTCAGCGCCTGGGTGCAATATGCCCGCACCGTACGCGCCCAGACGATCGTCGAGCGCGGCAAGGAATATGTGCAGGCCGCCCGGCTTCTGAAGACGCCGGCACGGCGCATCATGTTGAAGCACATCCTGCCCAACACGCTGACGCCGATCATGGTCGCCGCCACGCTGAACTTCGGCATGGCGATCCTGACGGAGGCAACGCTCTCCTTCCTCGGTATCGGCATGCCGCCGAGCCAGCCGAGCCTGGGAACGTTGATCCGCCTCGGCAACCAGTTCCTGTTTTCGGGCATCTGGTGGGTCGTGCTCTTCCCCGTCGTCCAGCTTTGCCTTCTCGTGGTCTCGGTCAACCTGCTCGGTGACTGGCTGCGCGATGCGCTCAATCCGAAATTGAGGTGAATGATGTCCAATCTCCTGATCCGTAACGTCAGACCCAATGCCGGCGAAGCGACCGACATTCTCGTGCGCGACGGCAAGATCGCCGCCTTCGGCAAGGGGCTGGTGGCCGACGGAGTGACAATTGAAGACGGTAACGGTCATATCGTCACCTCCGGACTGGTCGAGGCCCACACCCATCTCGACAAGTCGGTATGGGGCATGCCCTGGCATGTGAATGCCAAGTCTGCGACACTGCGCGAACGCATCGATTTCGAACGCGAGCAGCGGCTTGAAATCGGCATCGAGCCGCACCGGCAGTCCATGCGGCAGGCGATCATGCTTGCTGCCAATGGCGCCAGCCACATCCGCAGCCATGTTGACATCGACACCACCCACGGCCTCCGGCTGATGGAAGGCATCATCGAGACCAGAAAGGCACTTGATGGCGTCATCGACATCGAAATCGTCGCCTTCCCGCAGTCTGGTCTCGTCACACGCCCCGGTACGGTCGAGTTGCTCGACCAGGCTCTGAGCAATGGCGCTGAAGTCCTTGGCGGCATTGATCCTTGTGGCATCGACCGCGACCCGAAGGGTCACCTCGACGCGATCTTCGGCCTCGCCGACAAACATGCCAAACCGATCGATATCCACCTGCACGAACAGGGTGAGCTCGGCGCCTTCAGCATGGAGATGATGTTCGAGCGCATCCGCGCGCTCGGCATGCAGGGCAAGGTCGCCATCAGCCATGCATTTGCGCTGGGCGCTCCTGACTACCTGCGGGTTGGCGGCCTGATCGAACAGATCGCCAAACTCGATATCCGCATCGTCACCACTGGTTCCCCGTCTTCGACCGTGCCGTCGATCCTTCGACTGAAGGAAGCGGGCGTGAAGGTTGCTGCCGGCTGCGACGGCATCCGCGACACCTGGGGCCCATGGGGTCAGCCTGACATGATGGACCGCGCCCGCATCCTCGGGATGAAGAACGGGCTTCGCCGCGACATCGATCTCGAACACGCGCTGCATGTCTGCTCGAAAGGCGGCGCCGAGGTCATGGACATCGAAGGCTACGGCCTGGATGTCGGCTGCAACGCTGATTTCACCCTGCTTGCCGGCGAGACGCTGGCGCACGCCGTCGTCGACGTCGCCCCGCGGCCGCTGGTCGTCAAGCGCGGTCGTGTCATTGCCCGTAACGGCGTTTCGGAGGTCGCCATCCCATGAACAGCATCAAGGATCTGACACTCGGCCATCGGCCCGAAGGGCGCACGCTTCTGACGGCACAATGGGTGCTCGGCCACCGCGACGGTTCACATCGATTGATCCCGAACGGCGAGGTCGTCATCGAAGGCGGCGCGTTGCTCTATGTCGGCCCGCGCTTTGAAGGCGAGGTGGCCCGCCGCATCGATCTCGGCGCGGCGATGATCAGCCCCGGCCTGATCGATCTCGACGCGCTCTCGGATCTCGATACGACGGTGCTTTCGATCGATCACCAGCCCGGCTGGGCCAAGGGCCGTGTCTGGCCGCGCACCTACATCGAGCGCGGGCCTTACGAGATGTACACGCAGGAGGAACTGGCGTTCCAGAAGCGCTTTGCCTTCGCGCAGCTCCTGCTCAACGGCATCACGACGGCCGCCCCGATTGCCTCGCTCTTCTATCGCGAATGGGGCGAGACCGTTGCGGAATTCGCGGCCTCTTCGGATGCTGCGGGCGATCTCGGTCTGCGCGTCTATCTCAGCCCGGCCTATCGCGCCGGCGGTATGATGGTCACGGCTCCCGGGCAACTCGAGGCCATCTTCGACGAGGCGCGTGGTCTCAAGGGCCTCGATGAGGCAATCGGTTTCATCCGTGAACACGGAGGCCGCCACGGCGGGCTCGTCAAGGGCTTGCTTGCACCGGACCGCGTCGAAACCTGCACCGAGAAGCTGCTCGTTCGCACGGCAGACGCCGCCCGCGACCTCGACTGCCCGATCCGGCTCCATGCCGCGCAGGGCACGATGGAGGTCGATACCGTTCGTCGCCTGCACGGCAAAACCGCGCCTGAGTGGCTCGCGAGCTTCGGGTTCCTCAGCGACCGGCTGATTGCGCCGCATGCGACGCAAGCGACCGACAGCGATTTGGGCCTCTATGCCGAACACGGTGTCAGCATCGTTCATTGTCCGCTGGTTTCTGCCCGCGGCGGCAGCACGCTCAACTCCTTCCGCTCGGTCAAGGCACGCGGCATCAACATTGCCATGGGAACGGACACGACGCCGCCGGACATGCTGATGAACCTGCTTGTCGGCCTGATCACTTGCCGCGTCGTCGAGAACGACCCGTCATCGGTCAGCTGCGCCGATCTCTTCGATGCCGCAACGCTTGGCGGCGCCAAGGCACTCAAGCGGCCCGACCTTGGCCGACTGGAAGCTGGCGCCCGCGCCGACATCGCCGTCTTCGATCTCATGGACCATCACATGGCGCCGGCGATCGATCCGATCACGACGCTCGTCGTCGGCGGCTCGGGTCGCGTCACCAAGGCCGTCTTCGTCGATGGTCGCCTGTCGATGTGCAATGGCGAAGTGGCAGGTTTCGACATGAACGCCGCGCGCGCGAAGGCGCAAACCCAGTTCGACGGTCTGGTCGCCAAGTATCCGGAGCGAAGCTTCGGTCATCCGCCCGTCAACGAGATCTTCCCGCCAAGCTATCCGCTGGAGGTGCCGCGATGACTGAACACGTCTCATCAGCCGTGCTGGATGTGCGCGGCCTCTGCGTCGAATTTCCCGGCCGCCACGGAACGGTTCAAGCGCTATCCGACGTCTCGCTCACCATTCGCCCGGGCGAAATCCTGGGTGTCGTCGGCGAATCAGGCGCCGGCAAGTCGATGACCGGCCTGGCCGTCCAGGGACTGCTGGAGCCGCCCGGCCGCATTTCCGGCGGCGAGGTCTGGCTCGGCGGTCGCCGCATCGACCAACTCGACGACAAGGCGATGCAGCAGGTGAGGGGGCGACAGATCGGCGCGATCTTTCAGGATCCGCTGACCTCGCTCAACCCACTCTTCACGGTCGGCGCGCAGCTCGTCGAGACCATCCGCCTCCACCTGAAGCTCTCGAAGGCCGATGCCAAGGCGCGCGCCATCCAGTTGCTGAAGGAGGTCGGCATTCCCGCGCCCGAGGCCCGTTACGACCACTATCCGCATCAGTTCTCGGGCGGCATGCGTCAACGCGTCGTTATCGCCTTGGCACTTGCCGCCGAGCCGAAGCTGATCATCGCCGACGAGCCGACGACGGCGCTCGACGTCTCGATCCAGGCTCAGATCACCTCACTGCTGCGCCGTCTCTGCGACGATCATGGTACGGCGGTCATGCTGGTCACGCACGACATGGGCGTTATCGCCGAAACAGCCGATCGCGTTGCCGTCATGTATGCCGGGCGGCTGGTCGAGATCGGGCCGGTGGCCGAGGTGATCAAGAATGCGCGTCACCCGTACACGCGTGGCCTCATGGGCTCGATCCCGGCGCTTGGCCGCCGTGTCGAGCGCCTGAACCAGATCGACGGCTCGATGCCGCGGCTGAACGCGATCCCGACTGGCTGCGCCTTCAATCCGCGCTGCACCGACGCCGGCCCTCGCTGCCGCAAGGAACGGCCAGAGCCGGTTCCGGTTGGCACGGGTGTCAGCGCGTGCTGGCTCAATGCAGGAGGAGTTCTATGAGTGATGCCCTGACGGTCAACGACCTGACCTGCAATTTCGATGTTTCCGCCCCATGGCTGAACCGCGTGATCGAGCGCAAACCGAAGCAGTTCGTCCGTGCGGTGGACGACATCAGCTTTACCGTGCCAATGGGCGGCTGCCTGAGCCTCGTCGGTGAATCCGGCTGCGGTAAGTCGACGGTGGCAAGACTTGTGACCGGCCTCTACCGCGCAAGCGAAGGCGAGGTGCGGTTTGCCCCGGGCAAGGACGGTGAGCAGCTGTCGGCACAGATGATCTTCCAGGATCCCTATGCCAGCCTCAATCCGCGCTGGCGCGTGCGCAACATCATCGCTGAGCCGCTGCGCGAATTGAAGCTCCGCAACACGGAAGCGGAAATCATGGAGCGCGTCGGCGAATTGCTGACGATCGTTGGCCTTGCACCCTCGGACGGCAGCAAGTTCCCGCATGAGTTTTCAGGCGGGCAGCGCCAGCGTATCTCGATCGCCCGGGCGCTGGCCGGCGAGCCTGAGTTCCTTGTCTGCGACGAGCCGACCTCGGCGCTCGACGTCTCGGTCCAGGCGCAGATCCTCAACCTCATGCGCAAGCTGCAGGACGAGATGGGGCTGACCTATCTCTTCATCAGCCACGACATGAGCGTGGTGCGCCACATGTCGGATCGCATCGCGGTGATGTATCTCGGCCGCATCGTCGAAGAGGCGGATACCGAGACGCTGTTTGCCAACCCGCGGCATCCCTATACGCAGCTGCTGCTGGAGACGATCCCTGATATCACGCATCCCAAACGCGGGCGCAGCATCGCCGCCAGCGAGGTTCCGAGCCCGCTGAACCCACCATCGGGCTGCACCTTCCATCCGCGCTGCCCACTTGCCGACCAGCGTTGCAAAAGCGAACGACCGGCGATGCGCAGCTTCGCCGACGGATCCCGCGCCGCCTGCCACCGCGTCGAGGAAACGGTCAAGGCGGTCAAGGCCGCTTAGAGCCTGCCAGCTTCATCCGAGCGCATGGCGCTCGGAGTGATACATCTTTCCCTGAGCCTTGGGCTCCGTGCTGTGCCAGTCGCGGAGCCTCTTTTTTTGCCTCGCTGCCGGCAGGGCGCGCAACGCGAGTAGCCAACCTGTTTCATCGTCGGCGTCAGGCGGATGGTCGGCCGCTAACGGGAAAGCAACGAAATAGGGCGATGACCATTTCCGGGCTTCGATACTCACGTTAGGGTAGGGGCCATCAGGCGGGCGATGCTCTATCCGGAGACCCGGCCGCGACCAAGTGCGTTGATTTGAAGAGTGACCCCATGAACACGATCGCCGACACCGATTTTCCCGTCCTCAATGCCGTCGAGGCCCGCATCCTCGGGTGCCTGATCGAGAAGAAGGAAACGACGCCCGACGTCTATCCGTTGACGCTCAACGCCGCGCATGCTGCCGCCAATCAGAAGACTGCGCGCGACCCGATCATGGCGCTGGAACAGGTGGACGTGCATCGCGCGCTGGCATCGCTCGGGCAAAAAGGTCTGGTCAGGCAGGCGTTTGCGTCACGGGTGGAACGCTACGAGCACATGGTGGCGAGCCGCTTCTCGCTGACATCGCCGCAAATCGTCACGCTCGGTCTTCTCCTGCTGCGCGGGCCGCAGACGGCCTACGAACTCTGGGCACGCAGCGAGCGCATGGCGCGGTTCTCTTCGATCGAAGACCTCAAGGACAATCTCGACCTCATGATCGGCCGCCGTCCGCCGCTCATCGTCCAACTCAATCGCGGCGCGGGCCAGCGCGAGGATCGCTTTGCGCATCTTCTGTGCGGTGAGGTGGAGCAGCCAAGCGCGGAGCGTACCGCCTTTGCGCCGGCATCGGCAGGTGGCGGGCTGTCAGCGCTTGAGGAACGGCTGGAAGCGCTTGAGCTGAAGGTGGCCGCGCTGCAGCAACAGCTTGACGCCTTGACCAAGTAGCGGCAGCACTCTCGGAAAACCGAGCGGGGCGTTTGCCGCGCTAGGCGCTTTTCGTCGGACGTCGCTTCAGTCGGCGACGTCGACCAGTCGGCAGGCGACCGCTTCCTTGGCCCGCGGGTAGTCATAGGCGCCGACCTTCGAGGTGGAGTAACCGCCGCCGACGAGCGCTTCGGCCAGTTTCACCGCGGCAGTCACGCCATCGATGACCGGCATGCCGGTACGCGCCTTCAGGCGGTCGCAAAGTTCGGACATGCCCGCGCAACCGAGGATGATCGCTTCGGCGCCATCTTCCTGACGCGCTTTCAGAATCTCTTTCACCAGCATCTCTTCGGTGTGGGCAAGATCCTCCTCCAGCGCGAGGACAGGCATGTCGACCGAGCGAACCTTGCGGCAACGGTGACCGGCGCCATAGGCGTCTGCGAGATCCTCGATGATCGGCACGGAGCGGGGCAGCGTCGTGATGATCGAAAAGCGGGTCGCGATGTTCATCGCCACCTGCACCGCCGCCTGACAGATGCCGATGACAGGGCCGCGGGCGATTTCGCGCGCAGCACCCAGACCGGGGTCGTCAAAACAGGCGATGACATAGGCGTCGATGCCGCGGGCCTCGCCCTTCCGGATTTCCGCAAGCATCGCAGGCACAGCCATTGCTTCATCGGCATGGCCTTCGATGCTCGCCGGGCTCGATGTCGGGTTGATCGATTCGAGCTGGGTCCCAGGCGCTGCAACGCGCTCGGCGCTGCGGTGGGCCTGTTCGGTCATCGATTGGGTGGAGTTGGGATTGATGAGCAGGAGGCGCATGGATCAGCTCGATTTCCGCGAAGAGTTTTTAGGAGTTACGTGGCCCGTGTGATCGCCTCTTATGTGCGGGCGCGCGCTCGGCCACGGACGGGTGAATTTCGCCAGTCGGCGGCAGTGGCCCTGGGCCGGTCGTTCGGTGAAGTCGAAGTCCATCGAAGCTCTCAAGAGGCGCCGCGTCCCCGGATTTTGAGGGAAGGCGGTCGTGTTTAAGCAGTTGCCATTGCAGATCAAGTTGCGGTACACAATATTGTCTACAATTTTGTAGTCAATATCTAACTGCAGCGGATGGAATTGACTTTGAGCGCCGCACGGCGAGAGTAAGCGAACGGCTAAGGGAGATTTCATGTACAACGCGGACGAGGCCGCCGGCGCGCCGACAGCAATCATTTGCGAGAAGATCTGGCTTGCAATTGCGGAGCGGCGACTACGACCGGGAACGCGGTTGAAGGAAGAGCAGCTTGCCGAGATCTTCTCCGTCAGCAGGGCGCGCATTCGCCAGGCACTGACGGCGCTCGAGCGCGACGGCCTCGTCACCATCATGCCGAACCGCGGCGCGTTCGTCTCCGAACCATCGGTCGATGAGGCCCGCGACGTCTTCGTTGCCCGTAGGGCAATCGAACAGCGCGTCGTCGAGCGCCTCTGCGAGCGCGCCAATCCCAAGGATATCGTCCGGCTCCGCGCCCATATCGAGGAGGAACGCATTGCCGGCCGATCGGGCAATCTCTCTGATATCGTTCGCCTTTCCGGCGGCTTCCACCTGCTGCTTGCGGAACTTTCCGGCTCGGCGTTTCTGTTCGGCATCCTCCGGGACCTTGTCTCGCGCACCTCGCTCATCACCGCGATGTACCGCTCCAACCACCTGCACAATTGCGGTCCGGACGAACACCTCTCCGTGGTCGAACACATCGCCGCCCGCGACACCGTAAGCGCGATCCGCGAAATGGCGGAACACCTGAACCACGTCGAAGCGGAACTGGACCTGGACGAGGAGAAGGACCTGCCAAGAGACCTGCGCGCGGCGCTGCTTTGACGCCCGATGCACGAACCCAATTGCACCGCATTTCAAGAGGAGGCGGTGCCTCTACCTGGACTGAAGGAAGACATGACCAACCGTAGCTATTATGCCCCGCACGGCGGCAACCCGCCGCAAACACAACTCCTGTCGGATCGCGCGGTCTTTACCGAGGCCTATGCGGTGATTCCGAAGGGGACGATGATGGACATCGTCACCAGCTACCTGCCGTTCTGGGACAAGACCCGGCTGTGGATATTGTCCCGCCCGCTCTCCGGTTTTGCTGAAACATTTTCACAATATATCATGGAAATCGCTCCCGGCGGCGGCAGCGACCGGCCTGAACTCGATGAAGGCGCCGAAGGCGCGATCTTCGTCGTGGAGGGCGAACTGACCGTCACGCTCGACGGCAAGGCGCACCGGATGCAGCCGGGCGGTTTCGCCTTCATTCCGCCCGCAAGCAACTGGTCGGTACGCAATGGAAGCGAAGCATCAGTTCGTTTCCATTGGGTCCGCAAGGCCTATGAACACGTCGACGGCCTGCCGGTGCCCGAAGCCTTCTTCACCAACGAGGCCGAAATCACGCCGTCGCCGATGCCCGGCACGGATGGGAAGTGGGCGACGACGCGCTTCGTCGATCCGGCGGACCTGCGCCACGACATGCACATGACCATCGTCACCTTCGAGCCAGGCGCGATCATCCCCTTCGCCGAAACCCATGTCATGGAACACGGCCTCTACGTCCTTGAAGGCAAGGCGGTCTACCGGCTCAATCAGGACTGGGTCGAAGTGGAGGCCGGCGACTATATGTGGCTGCGCGCCTTCTGCCCGCAGGCATGTTATGCCGGCGGCCCGGGCAAATTCCGCTACCTGCTCTACAAGGACGTGAACCGCCACATGAAGCTGCGGTCGCGCTGAGCGCCTGACCTTAGGTCAAACAAAAACCGCGCAATCCCGTGTTTGCGCGGTTTTTCATTGCTTTCAGCCCTGTATAACGTTTTTCTCAAGCAACGGCTGAGATACCAGCCGAGACGCTGGAGCCTTTCAATCCACCAACTGCGGATCGGCCGGTTGCAGGCTTCGCGGCTGCAGTCGCCGCAATGTGTTGCCGGTCGGGTTTTTATCGAGGTGCAGCACGCGGGTGAAGAACTCGTTGCCGCGCTCGGTGCGCCCGATATTGACGATCGCCACGCCGTCGAGCTCTTCGTCGAGGAATGACAGGACGCGCTGGTAGGCGTCGTCCTCCAGCGTATCGAGCGCTTCGTCGATGATCAGCCAGCGCGGCTTGTGCAGGCTGAGCCGGGCGATCGCGAGCAGACGCTGCTCCGCTTCGCTGAGGTTCATCTGCTTTCGCGCATCCTGATCGAGGCGGCCTGACAGGCGGCCGAGGCCGACCTTGGAGAGGACTGCGGCAAGCTCGCCCTTGCCGTAGCTGTCGGGCGCGCTCGGGTAGGCGAGCACTTCACCAAGTGTGCCCGGCGGGAAATAGGGCGATTTCGGAATGAAGGCGAGACCGTCATCCACCGGCAGCGCGATCCGGCCGTAGCCCCAGGGCCAAAGTCCGGCGATCGCCCGGAAGAACGGAGCCTTCTCCACTTCGGGCGCTCCGGTGACAAGCACGCGCTCCCCGGGATTGATCGTGACGCTCGGTTCGCGAAGCTTGATGCAGCCGGTTGGCGAGACGATTTCGATGTTGTCGAAACTCATCTGCGGGGTGTCGGATGTCTTGAAATCGATGCGCTTGTCGCCCTCGTGCCGTTCATCCGTCATCAACAGCGCAGACCGAAAGGCTGCCACCCGCAACAACGTCGCACGCCAGTCGGCGATCGCACCGATGTTGTCGACGAACCAGCGCAACGATGCATGCACCTGATTGAAAGCGCCGACCGCCATCATCAGCCCACCGAAGCTCAAATCTCCAGCGAAATAGACAGGCGCGGCAATGACGATCGGTGCGACGACGGTAATCCAACCGTAGCCGCCGGTCACCCAGGTCAGCCGCGTCACGGCGCGCAGCAGGCCGTAGCTGATCTCGAGAACCGAAGCGAGGTCGCGCTGCAGCCGCTTCTTCTCGTTGGCTTCGCCGGACGAAAGCGACACGGCCTCTATATGCTCGTTGACGCGCATCAGCGAGAAACGCAGCGCCGCCTCACGGGCATAGTGCTCACCGTTGAGCGCGACCAGCGGCCGACCGACGAGCCAGCTGAGCCAGGATGCCGTGCCGGCGTAGAGGATGGCGGCCCAGACCATGTAGCCGGGGATTGCGAAGGCGTAGCCTGAGACATGGAAGACGAAGCCATCGGACAGCGACCACAGTACGCCGATAAAGCTCACCAGCAGAATGCCGGACTGGAAAAGTCCGATCGAAAGCCCTGCGGACAGATCCGTCAGGTGGCGTGCGTCCTCGTGGATGCGTTGATCCGGGTTGATGCCGATCGCCCCGGCATTGGCCAGGCGAAACGCGCGCGTCGGGCGCATCCACTCGTTGATCAGATCTTGGGTCAGCCCCTCGCGCAGGCGCAGTTTGATGACCTGCCCAAGCCAGGTTTGCAGAACATTGAGGACGAGGAGGACGCCGGCGATCTGGGCGAAGACGACGAGCTGATGCATAAAGGCCGGCAAATCTCGGCGCTCAAGCGTGTCGTAGAAAGGTTTGTACCATCGATTGAGGATGATCTGACCGAAGGCTGTCACAACGATGACAACGATGATGCTTATGCTCAGCCAGATGATCTTGTTGCGCAGCGGCGAGGCCATGAAGGCCCTATGCATCATTCGCAGTTGATCACCGAGGGGTTGTTCGTCGTTGGTTTCTGGCCGGCCGCCAAATACGCCGTTCGTCCGGTTCGACATCGGTGCGAATCTCTCCTTCCCGGTCTCCTCCATGAGAATATAACCCGCCTTGCGCGCTCTCCCTAGTCCGGATTGCGTCAGTCTACATCGCCCCCCTGACAAAGCCGTTCCCACGGTAACTGCGGCGCACCCGCAAAAACCGGCCCGAGGTGCCCGGCCATTGGCCGAGGAAGTGACTTGTAACCCGCCATCGCGGGTTCATAGTTCATGAAACGCGATGAAACAGCACAAGGGAGGACCGTGCATGTCTGCGCATCTCGAGCAAATACGCGACCAGCAAAGAGAGACCTGGGACCGCTTCTCCGCCGGTTGGAAGAAGTGGGACGAGCTGGTGCTCGGTTGGCTTCATCCTTTCGGACAGGCGATGATCCGCCAGGCTGCGATAAAGGACGGGGACCGGGTACTGGATGTTGCGGCCGGGACCGGAGAACCGGGACTGACCGTCGCTTCCGCCATTCCAAATGGCCGTGTGACCGTGACGGACCTCTCCGAGCGCATGCTCGCAGTCGCGGCCGAGAATGCCAGGAACCGTGCCCTCTCCAATTTCGAGACCAGAGCGTGCGATGCCGGTGCGCTGCCTTTCGCCGATGCGACCTTCGACGCCGTTCTGTGCCGTTTCGGTTTCATGTTCTTTCCCGATGTTGCCGCGGCAGCGCGAGAGCTGACACGCGTGGCGAAACCCGGCGCCCGCGTCTGCGCAGCCGTTTGGGGCGCGCCTGAAAAGAACGCCTGGGCCACGACGATCATGGGGACGATTGCCCGCCACATCGAGCTTCCAAGACCGCCAACAGGCGCGCCCGGGCTGTTCCGTTGCGCTCCGGCAGGTATGATGACGGCAGTGTTTGCCGAAGCGGGCCTGCGCGACGTCCATGAGGACGAAATCACGACCACGATGGTCCACGCCACACCCGAGGACTACTGGGCTTTCATGACGGAGATCGCAGCGCCTGTGGTCGCCGGCCTTTCGCAGGCGGATGACGCAACGCGCGCCCGTATCAAAAGCGATGTTCTGCAACTGGCGAGCCAGTCGATGCGCGCAGGCAAGGTTGAATTGCGCTCAACCGCGACGATCATTGTCGGCACGCGCTCTTCGGACTGAGGACAGGGGGCGAGGACAGCAGCGATGTCGGTATCCGTTATGGCACGAGACCGCAACGTCACCGAGTCATTGCCGGCTCGGAGCTTGGTATTGTTCGCCCCTTCGTTCCCGCGTCGAGAAGCTGACCCATTACGCGCAACGCCGCCTCCCGTTGCGGATCTTTTCCCGCCGCATAGGCTAACGGAAACGCCACGGAGATATCTGGCGCGATGCCGACCCCCTCGAGCCTGAGATCGTCGCCGATGACCGCGTCCGACACCGCCAACTCCAGCAGGCTGTCGTCGGGCAGAACATAGGCGCGACCAGCCAGCAAGGCGCCGGCGGTCCGTTCGCCCACCAGCGGAACCGAATTTTGCCGCAGGGTATAGGCAAAGAGCTCAAGGCCGCTGCGGGTCCCTTCGTCGATCAGCGCCACCACCGGCTTCTGCCACCGGAAGTTTGCGAGTGTCACGTCTCCGCGCCGCGACACCAACCGGAATGTCGGCGTGCCGCCGACCAGGAACTCGGCTGCGTCGGCCGACCCGCCGCCCCAGCGCCCGCGCAGATCAACAACAAGACCTTCTGCATCCTTCAGCCGCCCCCGCGACAGCGCCTCTGCGACGAGATCGAGACCATCTCTCGTTGATAGCGTCCACAGGCGCACATAGCCGATCGTTCGGCCATCGCGTTCGTCAAGAACCATGCTCTGCTCGATGGCATGCTCGAACATCGGCAACGGCCTCAGACGTTCGACCTCGACGCGGACCGAGAGCGGCTCCGCATCGCGATATCGCCGCAACCGGATATCGACGCTGCGGCCGACCTTGTCACTGAACGATCCTATTTCACGATAGGGCAGGCCATCGACCGAAAGAACTTCGTCACCGACGAGCAGTCCGGCCTTCTTTGCTGCCGAGCCGTCATAGACGTCGCTGACGAAACGTCGACCACCGACAGCGAGCGTCACCATGCCGATACCGGGATAGCGCACCTCACCATCGGGTGCAAAAAGGCGTCTTACGTCATCGCGTATAGCGAAGCGGAAGATATCGGAGAGTTCGAAGTAATCGATCGTATCGGGCGTGAAGCGTCCGGTGTGTGAAACCCCAAGGTTCGCGAGAACCGATGTGATCGCTTCCGTGGCTTGCGCGGGCGCGCGAGCCCCGGATCGCGGCCCGGATCCAGAATTGATCTGCGCCCGCGCCGCGGCGTTGAAACGGTCGATCGCCGCCGCGTCGTAGAAGTTCGCATTCACCAGTTCGATGACGCGGTCGAAGACCGGCTGCCCCGAGCGCGGGAGATCCTCGGTCCGCGCCGCCGTCGCCAGGATGAGGAAGACGGTCAAAACACTGCCGGTCGATAGAAAGCGCATGGCGGGCCTCCCCCAAAGATCCCGATTATCGACAAAAGCGTGGTCACCTGTCCGCAAAATCGCGTGATCGCACGGTGAAGTTTCGCGCCGAGCCAATGGGCGGCGTCCGTGAAGGAACAACGATGCGATCCGCGTCTTGCAGTTCCCTTTCAGGTTCGTGTCAGGTTTCGATGGCCTTGTGGCACCTCGACCGTAACGGCAGCACCGGCAGCCGCTGGCCATGCCCCGGAGAAAAAGGAAGTGCGAATGGTAGCCAAGGCCCCGCATTTACACGTTCACGACAATAGCTTTCGCAAGGATGAGGTGTTCGCCGCACCCGACCAGAATGTTGGCGACTTTGCATTCAATGCGACTGTCGCTGCCGTTTTTGACGACATGGTCAGCCGCTCCGTTCCCTATTACGGAGAGATCCAGCGCATGGTCTGCGAACTGGCGAAAGACTTCGCCGAGCCCGATACCAACCTCTATGACATCGGCTGCTCGACGGCGACGACGCTGCTCGGCCTGGACGGCATGGTCCACCCTTCTGTGCGGTTCGTCGGCATCGACAACGCTCCGGACATGATCGAGAAGGCGCGTGAAAAGATCACCCAGTCCGACACCAACCGGGCGATCGACCTCAGGGGTGGCGACCTCCATCAAGGGGTAGACATCCACAATGCGAGCGTCGTGATGATGCTGCTCACCCTGCAGTTCGTGCGTCCGCTTTATCGCGAGCGGGTGATGCGCGGCATCTATGACGGCTTGAATGAACGCGGAGCGTTGCTGCTGGTCGAAAAGCTCACCAGCGAGGACTCGACCTTCAATCGCCTCTTTATCGAGCACTACTACGACTACAAGCGCCGCAACGGCTATTCCGAGATCGAGATCGCCAAGAAGCGCGAGGCGCTTGAAAACGTGCTCATTCCCTATCGGCTGGAGGAAAACTTCCAGCTTCTGAAGGAAGTCGGCTTCCGCAGCGTCGAGGTCTTTTTCCGCTGGTACAATTTCTGCGGCATCATCGCCATCAAGTAGGACCATGGTCATGATCGCCATCGGCAATTTTCTGTTCCGCTTTCGCAATCAGCTGTTCCCGGCCATCATCGTGGCGCTGTACTTGCTGATGCCGCCTCCGACGCTGGTGCTGGACAATCCCGCGCTCACGCTCGCCAAGGATGCCGCCGCGATCCTCGTCATCCTTGCCGGTCTGGCATTGCGCGCAACCGTGGTCGGCTACAAATACATCCAGCGCGGGGGCCTGAAGAAGAAGGTCTATGCCAAGGATCTCGTGACCGAAGGCATGTTCGGGGTTTGCCGAAACCCGCTTTATGTCGGGAACATGCTGCTCTACTGCGGCGTCTTCCTGCTACACGGGAACCCGCTTCTCGTTGTCATCGGCGTCGGGCTGTTCGCCTTCATGTACGAGTGCATTGTCTATGCCGAGGAGGCTTTTCTCCACCGTACCTTCGGCCAGGCGTACGAGGCCTATTGTCGTGACGTACCGCGCTGGGGCCTTCGTCTGAAGAATTTCGCAGCTTCGACCGAGGGCATGACGTTCAATGTCCGGCGCGTCATCGGCAAGGACTACTCGACAGTCTCGGCGGCAATGCTCGCGATCCTTGCGACCGAAATGTACAAGCTCGCCGGCTTCGAGCAGGCCGGCCGCAACACCGGCGTGATGGTCGCGCTCGGTATCTGCATGGCGCTGGTCGGCATTGCCACAGCCATCATCAGCTACATGAAAAAACGCGGCGCCTTCCGCGAACGGATGGCGTCATAGAACAGCCCACTCGCATCCGACTGCGGCGTCGGCCCCTGGCCCCTCCGGTCAATGCTGCCCTCGGCCACGCCCATGATCGCTCAGGGACTTGACGCCCATCCCCAATCGACAATAGCAAGGACGAACAAGTGTCCGGTGATATCTTGAGAGTCCTACTAGTCGAAGACGATCAGGTTCTGGGGGAGGCGCTGCGTGACCACGTCGCGGCGGCGGGACACGCGGTCGACTGGTTCACGCGCATCCTGGACGCGACCGCCGCCACCGACACGGTTTCCTACGGCCTTATCCTGCTTGACCTCCGGCTGCCCGACGGCGCCGGACTGACGCTTCTGCAGGCATTGCGCGGGCGCGGCGACGGAACGCCGGTCATTGTCCTGACCGCGCACGATCAGGTTTCCGATCGCATCGAAGGGCTGAACAGCGGCGCCGACGACTATCTGGTCAAGCCTTTCGATCTTGACGAGATGACGGCCCGCATGCTCGCCGTCTCCAGGCGCTACGCGGGCAACGCCGTGCCGAAGGTGACGCTCCCCGGCATCGAAATCGATCAGATCCATCGCAAGATCGTCGTCAACGGCGACAGCCAGAGCCTCAGTGCGCGCGAATGGGCCGTTCTCGACAAGCTGGTCGCCCGTCCGGGCGCGCTTGTCTCCAAGGAGCAGCTTCACGATACGCTGTACGCGTTTGGATCCGAGATCGAAAGCAACACGGTCGAGGTCTATATCAGCCGCCTGCGCAAGAAGATTGGCGCCGACAGGATCGAGACCGTGCGCGGCCTCGGCTACAGCATCAGGTGAGCGGATGCCCACAACGGCGAGCATGACCCGCAGACTGGCAATAGCACTCACAAGCGTCGTCGCGGTCTTCTGGTTCGTGGCGCTCGGACTTGGCGTCTATGTCATGCAGGACGAATTTACCGAAATCTTCGACAGCGGCGTCCAGGAAACTGCGGAGCGCCTGCTGCAAATCGTCGCCCGAGATGCCTCGCGCGATGGTTCTGGTGGGGAAACGCGCACCGCCGTTATGATCCCTGCGCTGAATTCGCAATACCTGACCTACCAGGTTCGCGATCGCACCGGCCGAATGTTGTCGCAAGACGGCGCGCCGGAGCCCTTCGCGGTCCCTCTTGCCGTCGGTTTCTCGCAGACGGCCACGCATCGGATCTATACGGCCGGCACGGCTGACGGATCTCTGTTTGTCCAGGTTGCCGATGCGCTGGAACACCGCAGCGAAGCGCTGATGGAAGGTGGAACGGCGCTGCTGCTGCCGCTGCTGTTTCTCATTCCGGGCAGCATCTTCGCCATCATTCTCGTGGTTCGCGCCACGCTTTCGCCGGTCGCGCAGCTGCGCGACGAGATCCATACGAAAGACAGCGGCAATCTGGCGCCGATCGACGAAAGCGCCTTGCCGAAGGAATTGCGTGCAATCGCCCGCTCGGTCAACCTGTTGCTGGCGAGGCTGAAATCGGCGCTCGAGGCGGAGCGCGAGTTCACATCGAACAGTGCTCACGAACTTCGGACGCCAATCGCCGGCGCGCTCGCGCAAACGCAGAGGCTGTTGAGCGAAGTGCCGCCGGGTTTCCGCCAGCGAACCGCGCAAATCGAGCGCGCGCTCCTTCATCTCGGACGGCTTGCCGAAAAGCTGCTGCAGATGTCGCGGGCTGAGGCGGGCATTGCCATTTCGGACGAGCGCCAGGACCTGTTGCCGGTGCTGATGGTCGTCACACAGGATCTGGAGCGATCCTCTCTCGGAGCGGGAAGACTTGATGTGCACGTCGAGGCGGGCACGACGCTCGAACGCCCGATCCGCGCAGATGCCTTTGCGATCGTCCTGCGCAATCTCCTGGAAAACGCCCTGATCCACAGTCCGGCGCGTAGCCGGGTCAGGGTCCATGTCGACCTCAACGGCATTCGCGTGGCAAACGAAAGCGCGGTCATAGAAGCGGACGTTCTTGCGAACCTCACGAAGCGCTTTGCCCGTGGCCCGACCGAGGCGTCCGGCTCCGGCCTTGGTTTGGCGATCGTCCAGCGGCTGGTCGAGCAAATGCACGGCCAATTGTCGATTGCATCGCCGCCGCGGGGTCAGATCAGTGGGTTCGAGGTTGAGGTTCGCCTCTGACGTCGCAATCGAGCGCGGCCGTCACTCGGGTCCGCGCTCGTCCAGAGCGGTCACATCGTCCTTTAAACTGCGCTTACTGCTGGTCGAGTGCCCGCGTGAGGCTGAGCGCAGCAATCGTGCAGATCGCACCGGAAATCAAATATCCACCGATAAAGATAATGCCGAAGCTGGTGGCAAGGCCGAGCGCTACCAGCGGCGCGAAGGCCGCACCGACGAGCCACGCCAGGTCCGAGGTCAAGGCTGCACCGGTGTAGCGATAGTATTTGGTGAAGCGCGAGGACACGGCGCCGGAAGATTGCCCGAAGGAAAGCCCGAGGATGGCGAAGCCGATCAGGATGTAGGCATCCTGGCCCCTCTCGCCCGCATCAAGCAGGAAGGGTGCCGAGAAGCTGAAGATCGCAATGAGGATAGCGCCAATCATCAACTGGTTGCGCCGGCCGACACGGTCGGCGATCACGCCCGAAAGCACGATGCCGAGCGCGCCGAGCGCTGCGCCCGCCACCTGGACCCACAGGAATTCCGACGCCGATTGGCCACCGTTCAGCGTCACCCAGCTCAAGGGGAAGATGGTGACGAGGTGGAACATCGCGAAGCTTGCGAGCGGCACGAAGGCGCCAAGTACGACGTCGATGCTGTGCTTGCTCAGCATTTCGAAAATCGGCCGCGCCTGCAACTCCTGCGCCTCCATCGCCGCGCCGAACTCCTTGCTGGCAACGATGCGCAGACGTGCAAACAGCGCCACGACGTTGATCGCGAAGGCGACGAAGAACGGATAACGCCAACCCCAGGCAAGGAAATCCGCCTCGGAGAGATTGGTGACGAAATAGCCAAACAGAATGCTCGCGAGCGCAAACCCGATGGGAGCACCGAGCTGCGGAATCATGGCGTACCAGCCGCGGTGATTCTGTGGTGCGTTGAGGTTCAACAGCGACGCAAGCCCGTCCCAGGCGCCGCCGAGCGCAAATCCCTGTCCGAGACGGAAGAGCGCCAGCAGCGCGACAGCCCAGTACCCGATCGTGTCATAGCCGGGCAAGAAAGCGATGGACGCCGTTGATCCGCCGAGAATGACCAGAGCCACGGTCAACTTCGTGCCGCGTCCGTAGTTGCGGTCGATCCACATGAATACGAAAGAGCCGACCGGCCGGGCAAGAAAGGCCAGCGGGAACAGCGCGAAAGACATCAGCGTCGCCGTCACTGCATTGGACGCGAACGGGAAGATCAGCTTCGGGAAAACGAGAATCGAGCCGAGACCGTAGACAAAGAAGTCGAAGAACTCTGAAGTTCGGCCGATCACCACGCCAATTGCGATGCTACCAGGCGACAAAGGCTTGTCGTCATCGTGAATGCGGCGGGCGTCTCGTTCGAGACCAGACGATGTTGGGTTAGCAACCGAAACCATGAAATTCTCCAACGAACCAGCGCCGTGTCGTTAGAGTGTTGACCAAATGGCGTCTGATATCAAGAATGCCGCGCACGTACTTGCGCATTCGCCTTGTTCGAGTTGATGTCTCTCGGCGGCCAGAACGATCGCCTATGAGCCGACAACGCCTTCTGCGCTAGTACAAATGCGCATGGACGGATAGTCCTGTCGTCGCCATTGCACTGCGGCAAAATGCTGCGCTGCGACGAACGACCTCACTTCCATGCGCAGGCATGCCCGAGTAATTGCGACTAGACAAAACGCAAGTTGAGGCCGCAATGCCGAAGCCATTTAATCTAGCCGGACGATCGGCGATATCACTCCTGTTGCTTTTGACCCTTTCGGGCTGCAACATGGTCGTCATGTCACCGTCCGGCGATATCGCCGCGCAGCAACGGGACCTGATCGTTGTTTCAACGCTTCTGATGCTGCTGATCATCGTTCCGGTGATCTTCCTGACCTTCCTGTTTGCCTGGCGGTATCGACAGTCGAACACAGCTGCCAAGTATGACCCGGAATGGCACCATTCCACCGGTCTCGAAGTTATCATCTGGTCGGCGCCACTCGCCATTATCATCGCGCTTGGCGCGATCACCTGGGTGAGCACGCACAAGCTCGATCCCTATCGGCCGCTCGACCGGATCGATGCGGCGCGCCCGGTGACCGAGGAGATGAAGCCGATCACGGTCGAGGTCGTTGCCCTCGATTGGAAATGGCTGTTCTTCTACCCGGAGTACGGGATTGCGACCGTCAACGAGATGGCTGCACCTGTCGATGTCCCGATCAATTTCAAGATCACGGCATCCTCGGTGATGAACTCCTTCTACGTTCCGGCGCTCGCCGGCATGATCTACGCCATGCCCGGCATGCAGACCAAGCTGCACGCCGTCATCAACAAGCCAGGCGAGTACGAAGGCCTTTCGTCGAACTATAGCGGCGACGGCTTCTCCCACATGCGCTTCAAGTTCCACGGCCTCGACCAGGCTGGTTTCGACCAGTGGGTCGACCGCGTGAAGCAGAACGGCACCATGCTCAACCGCGACGCTTACCTGAAGCTCGAAAAGCCGAGCATCAAGGAGCCGGTGCGCTACTACGCTTCGGTCGAAGACGGCCTTTACGAGGCGGTGCTCAACATGTGCGTACGGGCCGGTCAGATGTGCATGAAGGACATGATGCACATCGACATGATGGGCGGAGCAGGCGTCGAAAGCCATGAGAACCGCGCCAAGCTCGAGCATGACAACCGCCATGTCGGCGGCGCGACGGAAGCCGCCGCTCCAGCCGCGACCTTCCCTGAAACCGGCAATCCCGCCAAGAGCGAGGAACCGGCCGAGGGCGTCAAGGAAGAGCAGCCTGCGCCGATGAACCACGACATGCACAAGACGAACTAGGAATTTCGCGCGCTCGCAGGCTCCCGTCCCGCGAGCGCCATGGCCGCTTGGGCCACAATTCGAGACATATTGGACGAACCATGTTCGGTGACACCAACCTCACACAACTCATCTTCGGGCGACTTACCTGGGAAGCGATCCCTTATCACGAGCCGATCCTCATTGTGACCTTCGCGGTCGTGGCGGTGGTTGGTATCGCCATCCTCGCCTTGGTCACGAAGTACAAGCTCTGGGGCTATCTCTGGCACGAGTGGTTTACCAGCGTCGATCACAAGAAGATCGGCATCATGTACATCATCCTGGCGATCATCATGCTCTTGCGCGGCTTTGCCGACGCCCTGATGATGCGCTTGCAGCAGGCGATCGCGTTCAACGGCAACGAGGGCTACCTCAACCCGCATCACTACGACCAGATCTTCACCGCCCATGGCGTGATCATGATCTTCTTCGTCGCGATGCCCTTCGTCACCGGCTTCATGAACTATGTGGTGCCGCTGCAGATCGGCGCCCGCGACGTCTCGTTCCCCTTCCTCAACAATTTCTCGTTCTGGATGACCACCGGCGGCGCCGTCATCATCATGATGTCGCTGTTCGTCGGCGAATTCGCGCGCACCGGCTGGCTGGCCTATCCGCCGCTGTCAGGCGCTGACTACAGCCCAGGCGTCGGTGTCGACTATTACATCTGGGGCCTGCAGGTGGCGGGCGTCGGAACGACGCTCTCAGGCATCAACCTGATCGCGACCATCGTGAAGATGCGCGCTCCGGGCATGACCTTCATGAAGATGCCGGTCTTCACCTGGACCTCGCTCTGCACCAACATCCTGATCGTTGCGACCTTCCCGATCCTGACGGCAACGCTCGCTCTGCTGTCGCTCGACCGTTATCTCGGCTTCAATTTCTTCACCAATGACCTTGGTGGAAACCCGATGATGTATGTCAACCTCATCTGGATCTGGGGTCATCCGGAGGTCTACATCCTCATTCTTCCGGCCTTCGGCATCTTTTCCGAGGTGGTGGCGACCTTCTGCGGCAAGCGCCTGTTCGGCTACACCTCCATGGTCTACGCCACCTGCGTGATCATGATCCTGTCCTACCTCGTGTGGCTGCACCACTTCTTCACCATGGGCTCGGGCGCCTCGGTCAACGCCTTCTTCGGCATCACCACGATGATCATTTCGATCCCGACGGGTGCCAAAATGTTCAACTGGCTCTTCACCATGTATCGCGGCCGCATCCGCTTCGAGGTGCCGATGCTATGGACCGTCGGCTTCATGTTCACCTTCGTGATCGGCGGCATGACCGGCGTCATGCTGGCGATCCCGCCGGCTGACTTCGTCCTGCACAATTCGCTGTTCCTCATCGCCCACTTCCACAATGTCATCATCGGCGGCGTGCTGTTCGGGTTGATGGCCGGTCTCGTCTACTGGTGGCCCAAGGCCTTCGGCTACAAGCTGGACCCGTTCTGGGGCAAGATGAGCTTCTGGTTCTGGCAGATCGGCTTCTTTTTCGCCTTCATGCCGCTCTACGTGCTCGGCCTGATGGGCGTCACCCGCCGCGTCAGCCAGTTCGAAGACCCGTCGCTGCAGATCTGGTTCATCATCGCCGCCTTCGGCGCCGTCCTGATCGCGATCGGCATCGCGTCCTTCATCATCCAGCTGGTCGTCAGCTTCCTCCGGCGCGATCAACTGCGCGAGACATCCGGCGACGCCTGGGATGGCCGGACGCTCGAATGGTCGACCTCGTCGCCGCCGCCGGACTACAACTTCGCCTTCACGCCGGTCGTGCACGACCACGACAGCTGGTACGACATGAAGAACCGCGGCTACGAGCGCCCGCTCGAAGGCTTCAAGCCGATCCACATGCCGAAGAACACCGGTACGGGGATTATCTTGTCCGGCATCAGCGTCGTTCTCGCCTTCGCGCTGATCTGGTACATCTGGTGGCTGGCAGCCGTGTCCTTCATCGCGATTGTTGCCGTCTCGATCGGCCACACATTCAACTACAAGCGTGACTTCTTCATTCCCGCCGAGACAGTGGCGGCGACCGAGGACGCGCGCTCCAAGCTGCTTGCGGAACGGACCTGAGACGATGAGCCAAACCCAAGTCCAAGAAACCGGAAAGCCACAGTTCTACGTCACGGAAGAGCACCATCCGGAGCACAGCACCATGCTGGGCTTCTGGCTCTACCTGATGAGTGACTGCCTGATCTTCGCCGTGCTGTTTGCCACACACGGTGTCGTCGGTCGCAACTACGCGGCAGGTCCGGCGCCGGCCGACCTTTTCGACCTCAACCTCATCGCCATCAACACGGCGATGCTGCTCTTTTCTTCCATCACCTATGGTTTTGCCATGCTCCAGATGGAGCGCAACGCCAAAATGGAAACGCTGTTCTGGCTCGGCGTCACCGGCGTGTTCGGCGCGATCTTCCTGGCGCTCGAACTTTACGAGTTCTACCACCTGATCCACGAGGGTGCAGGCCCGACCCGGTCGGCCTTCCTGTCGTCGTTCTTCACACTGGTCGGAACCCACGGCCTGCACGTCACCTTCGGCATCATCTGGCTGATCACGCTGATGGTGCAGGTCTCCAGACACGGGCTGATCCCGGAAAACAGGCGCCGGCTCATGTGCCTCTCCATGTTCTGGCACTTCCTGGACGTCATCTGGATTGGCGTCTTCTCCTTCGTCTACCTGCTTGGAGTACTCGGATGAGCTCGCAGCATCCTGGCCACGAAAGCGCGTTCGAACCACATCACGCGCACAGCCACCCCGGCGACGCCGCCGGCCACGGTTCCCTCAAGAGCTATATGACGGGATTCGCCCTGTCGGTCATCCTGACGGCTATTCCGTTCTGGCTGGTCATGAGCGGCGCGCTCGACAGCAAGCTTCTCACAGCCGTGCTCGTCATGGGCATCGGTGTCGTCCAGATCGTCGTGCACGTCATCTACTTCCTGCATATGAACGCGCGCTCGGAAGGCGGCTGGACGCTGATGGCACTGATCTTCACGATCATCATCGTCGGCATCGCGCTCGCCGGATCTCTGTGGGTCATGCATCACCTGAATACGAACATGATGCCGATGACGCACGAGATGATGAAGAACATGCCCTGACGACCGGTCACGCAGGCAGCAAAGAACATGATCATGGAAAGCCATGCGCGCGGGGACGGAAAACCGTCCTCGTCCCGCGCTCGTTTCGCGCTGACTTGCGCGCTGCTGGTCCTCGCCGTCGCGTTCATTGCACTTGGAACGTGGCAGTTCCAGCGCCTCGCCTGGAAACTTGATCTGATTGCGCGCGTCGACGCCCGCGTCCACGCCGCCGCAGTGCCGGCGCCGCCGCAGGCGGATTGGGCACATGTGGACGGGGACGAGGACGAATATCGCCGCGTCACAGCAACCGGCATCTTCCTCCACGACAAATCCGTGCTGGTGCAGGCAGTCACCGAGCGCGGCGCAGGTTTTTGGATTTTGACGCCGATGCGGCGTGATGACGGCGCGACGATTATCATCAATCGCGGTTTCGTGCCCTCCGATCGCCGCGATCCGGCCGCCCGCGCCAAGGGCGACATCGTCGGCACCACGACGATCACCGGCCTCCTGCGCCTGAACGAACCGGGCGGCGCGTTCTTGCGTTCCAATGATCCGGCCAACGACCGTTGGTTTTCCCGCGACGTCGAAGCCATCGGCACGTCAAAGGCACTGACTGAAGTGGCGCCTTATTTCATCGATGCCGATGCGACGCCCAATCCGGGTGGCCTGCCCATCGGCGGCCTCACGGTCGTTCAGTTCCGCAACAGCCACCTGGTCTACGCCCTGACATGGTTCGCCTTGGCAGCCATGAGCGCGGCGGGCGCCTACATTGTCCTGCGCCACAAGCGATCAGGTCCGCCGAAGCAATAGGCGAAGGCGGGCGGCTCCAGGTGCGCGCCAGCGCATTTGAGCAACTGTCCCGAGGTCAAGAATGCTTGCCGATCGCGCTTCGATTCTCGTTCTCCGCCAGTCGGTCCACATTCAAAGCGAAACACCCACACAAGTTGCAGACACAGCAATTCCTGCGCGAGATCGGCGAGCCATTGGTTGCGGCCGCGTCAAAAAGTGTGATGAATAAGCCACATAGCACGTTCGGATTGCGCTTTGCGCAACAATGGAGAGTTGTGTGATTGACTCTTTCCCCCCAGCTTAATTAGCTGCCTCTGCCGGGTGCGGGGCAATTTCCCGGTATATTTTGGGGGTATTCATGGGGCTGTGGGGTGGCAACACCGCAGACGGACGGTCGTTGTCGTCCGCTTTTTTGCGTCGCGTTTTTCTATCAACCTTTGCGGTAGTCGGTCTGCTTCTGGCGACGGTCTCGGCCGCTTCGGCGCAGGCGGTGACAATCTCGGCCTCCCCGGCGACTTTCAATGCCGCCGGTGACACGATCAATTTCAGCTATGTATTGAACCCCGGGTCCTACAACATCCTGAGCATCGCTCCGGCCTCGACGGCGATCAAGGGCGTGGCGGTGTCGTGCCCCGCCATCCCCGGCGGCGGAACCTCTTCATCGATTACCTGCACCGGTTCATATCGGGTCGATTCCCTGGACGCGATGTCCGGCCAGTTTTCAGATTTCGTGACGTTTACCGGCACGCGCACCGGCGGCAACTTCACCGCCAACAGCAACACGATTGTCGTGCGCGCCGCGACCGGCGGCCCCGTCGTGCTTGATGTCGTCTCCTCGCCGAGCCCATCGCTCCCGGGTCAGCAGGTGTCGGTGACGGCGACGGTTTCGTCCATGGGCTGCAACGCCGGCCAGTCTCCAACAGGCAGCGTGACGATTTCGATCGGCGCTCAATCGGCGACGCTTGGGCTCGCGCCGACGGGACCTGTCAGTCCGGCTTCGTCCGCGACGTTCCAGACGTCGACGCTGCCCCTTGGCCAGCATGCCGTTTCGGTCAGCTATGGCGGCGGCAGCGGCTGCAGCACGGGCACCAAGACCGGAACGAACCATTGGGTCGACACGAAGCCGACCGTCACCATCAACCAGGCGGGGTCGCAAGCGGACCCCAGCGCGAAAGCATCTGTCCTCTTTGGCGTCACCTTCGACAAAGCGGTCACTGGCTTCAATGGAAGCGACGTCCAGCTTTCCGGTAGCGCCGGCGCGACGACGGCAAGCGTCTCCGGTTCGGGAGCGAGCTATACCGTCACCGTCAGCGGCATGACGCAGGCCGGTACAGTTGTTGCCAACATCCCCGCAGGCAAGGCCACAAGCGTGGCGGGCTTCACCAACGATGCATCGACCAGCACCGACAATACCGTTACCTTCGCGCCCATCGTCATCTCGACGGCCACAGTTCCGGACCCCGTTTACAATCAGACCTATACGGCGCAGACGCTGGCGGCGACCGGCGGATCGGGCGCACTGACGTTCTCCCACACCGCCGGTACCCTGCCGCCTGGAATGGCCTTGTCGAGCGGTGGTGTTCTTTCGGGTAAGCCGACGGCCAGCGGCTCCTTCAGTTTCACCGCGACTGCGACCGACACCGAGGGGTCGACAGCATCGCGGTCCTATACCGTGGCCATTGCAGCGCCGACGATTGCTGTTGCCCCTGCAACGCTCCCGGATGCGACCTTTGGTACTGCCTATTTGCAGGCGATGACGGCCTCCGGCGGTGCGAACCCGCATACGCTTGCCGTCACGCAAGGCGCACTGCCTGGTGGATTGACGCTGGCAGGCGACGGAACGCTTTCGGGGACGCCGACGGACGCCGGTTCGTTCACGTTTACCGTGACGGGAACAGATGCCAATGGTGAGATCGGAAGCCGCGTCCTCACCCTCAACGTCGTTCCGATCGCGCCAGATGCGCCGGTCATTGGCACAGCCGTGGCAGGCGATGGTAAGGCGGATGTGCATTTCACCGCGCCGGCGGTTACCGGCGGTGCGGCGATCACAGACTACACCGTGACGTCGAACCCCGGGGGTATTACGGCAAACGGGTCATCCAGCCCGATCGCGGTGACTGGCCTTACCAATGGTACGGCCTATACCTTCACGGTTGTCGCAACCAACACCGCCGGGACAAGCACACCGTCGGCCGACTCGAATTCGGTCACCCCGAGAACGACACAGACGATCACCTTCAACAATCCCGGTTCGCAAGGCTTCGGTACCACACCCACGGTTGCGGCGACCTCCGACTCCGGCCTGGTGCCGACCTTTACCTCGTCAACCGCCGCTGTCTGCAGCGTTACGAGCGACGGCCAACTGACCTTCCTGCAGGCCGGGACCTGCTCCATCAGCGCCGACGAGCCTGGCAACGCCACCTATCTTGCCGCAACGACGGTGACACAGACGTTCATCGTCACCCCGGTTGCTCCCGGCGCGCCCACAGATCTCAGCGCCGCGGCCGGCAACGCACAGGCGACGGTATCCTTCACCGCGCCGGCAGCAACCGGCGGCGAAGCGCCGGGCGGATATACGCTTACGTCCAACCCGGCCGGCATTACCGCAACGGGTGGCTCAAGCCCGATCACCGTCACAGGCCTCAGCAACGGCGTTTCCTATACCTTCACAGCGACGGCGACCAACGGCGCGGGACCGGGTCCGGCATCGAGCGCGTCCAATGCGGTCACGCCTAAGGGACCTCAGACAATCACCTTCGCCAATCCTGGTACGCTGAATTTCGGCACGACGCCGATACTGACCGCATCGGCGGATTCCGGGCTTACACCGACCTTTACCTCCTCGACTGCGGCCGTCTGCACGGTCACCAACGATGGCAATCTGACATTCCTGCAAGCGGGCACCTGCACCATCAACGCCGACCAGAGTGGTGACGCGGCCTACCTCGCAGCAGCGACCGTCAGCAACAGCTTTACGGTCCGTGCTGTCGCTCCCGACGCGCCCACGGCCGCAAGCGCTACTGCCGGCGACGGTGAGGCGACGGTATCGTTCGCCGCGCCCACCAACACCGGGGGCGCAGCGATCACCGGTTACACTGTGACTTCGAACCCCGGCGGTATCAGCGCTAGTGGGCCGGCAAGCCCGATCACGGTGGCCGGTCTCAGCAACGGCACCCCCTACAGCTTTACGGTCACAGCGAACAATGGCACCGGCACAAGCTCGGGTTCCGGGCCGTCTAACACCGTCACGCCGATCGCAGCACCAGTCTCGGCCGCAGTTTCTGTCACGGTGGCGGCCAACTCGACTGCGAACCCGGTAACGCTCAGTCTTTCGGGCGGAGCGCCTTCCTCGGTTGCAGTCTCGACCGGTCCGGCACATGGCATTGCCACAGCCTCCGGAACATCCATTGTCTACACACCGACGGCTGGGTACTCAGGTTCCGACAGCTTCGCCTATACGGCGACCAACGGGACTGGAACGTCGGCCCCGGCGACCGTTTCAATCACCGTGAGCCAACCGACACTGGCCTTCTCGCCGGCAGCCGGCGTGTTGCCGGGCACTGCTGTCGCAAGCGCCTACACCCAGACGATCTCGGCCAGCAACGGCATGGCACCCTACAGCTACGTGAAATCAGCCGGCACCCTGCCGCCAGGGCTGACGCTCGACCCGTCGAGCGGCGAGCTTGCTGGAACGCCGACGGCCGACGGGAGCTACAACTTTACGGTTCAGGCGACCGACGCGAACGGTGCGGCGAGCACGGCAACCTACGACCTGAGCGTGGCGGTGCAGGCGCCGGTCGCCAATGCGGTTACCGTGAGCCTTGCGGCGAACTCGGCCAACAATGCCATCACGCTCAGCTTGACCGGCGGCGCCGCGACTTCCGTTGCCGTCGCCACCAATGCAGGCCATGGTACAGCGACTGCGTCCGGCACGGCGATCACCTACACGCCGGATGCCGGCTATTCAGGCGTCGACAGCTTTACCTACACGGCAGCGAACGGCGCCGTCGTTTCCGCTCCGGCCACCGTATCGATCACCGTCACGCCGCCGACACTCGACTTCACACCAGTTGCCGGCGCGTTGCCGGGCGGCACGGTGGCAACCGCATACAGCCAGACGATTGCGGCTGCCGACGGCATGGCGCCATACGTCTACACGATCTCGACCGGCTCTCTGCCGTCCGGGCTGGCACTCGACCCTTCGACCGGAACCATAGCGGGTACACCGACCGCAGACGGAACCTTTAACTTCACGGTTCTCGCGACCGACGCGAACGGGGCGACGGGCACCGCGAGTTACAGCCTTGCTATTGCGGTTCAGGCACCGATTGCCGGTGCGACGGCGGTCACGGTCGCCGCGAACTCGGCGGCCAACGTTGTTCCCCTCAACCTTTCCGGCGGGCTCGCGACAGCGGTTGCCATCGACACCGCGCCGACACGTGGCACCGCCTCCGTTTCGGGAACGTCGATCCTCTATACGCCGGATGCCGGCTACTCCGGTTCGGACAGCTTCAGCTACACGGCGACAAACGCGACCGGCACGTCGGTACCAGCGACAGTCACCGTCACGGTTTCGCCGCCGGCGCTGGTGTTGTCACCGGCCGGCGGCACGCTCGCCAACGCTGTGCCCGGCGTCGCCTACAGCCAGACCATTGTCGCGAGCGCGGGATCCGCACCCTATAGCTATGCAGTTTCGTCCGGCGCTCTACCCGGCGGCCTGACGCTGGATGGCGCAAGTGGGTCGATTTCAGGACGAGCAACGGCCGACGGCGACTTCCGCTTCACCGTCACGGCGACGGACGCCAATGGCGCGACGGGGCAGGCGAATTACCTGATTGCCGTCGTCTCCAGCAATTTCGTCTTCAGCCCGACGGTCGGCAGCCTGCCGGATGCGATGGTCGGTGAGGCCTATTCGTCGCCAATCTCGGCAACCGGCGGCGTCGGCGCGCTGATCTACAGCGTCAAGAGCGGTAACCTGCCTGATGGCATGATCCTCAACGTCTCGACCGGGGAGTTGACCGGACCGCTCGCAGCGGACGCGACGCCCGACACCTACAACTTCACCATCGGCGTCGTCGACAGTCGGGGAGCAAGCGGCTCGGCAGCCTATAATCTGAAGGTGAACGCACGTGCCGTGACGGTGCCCAACATCTCCGTCGACGTGCCGACTGGCACGACGCCCAACAACGTCTACCTCAACAGCGGCGCCACCGGTGGCCCGTTCGTCGACGCCGCGGTCGCCTCGGTCTCGCCGCCGATTGCCGGTAAGGCCGAGATCATCGAGGGCGAACTGGCGGCCGCGGGTAGCTTCACCCCGGTCGGCTATTACCTCAAGTTCACGCCAAACCCGGCCTATTCCGGCTCGGCGGTGGTGAGCTATACGCTGAAGAGCGCGCTCGGCTCCTCCAATGTCGGCTCTGTCACCTACAAGATCGCGCTCGATCGCGTTGCGGCCGGCGAGGAAATCGACGGTCTCGTTCGCGACTTCGTCCGCAACCGGCAGAACCTGCTGTCGTCAACGGTGAAGGTGCCGGGGCTCATTGAAAGACGCCGGGCCGCGGCCAACACCGATCCGGTGACGACGGCGGTCACGCCTTCGGACAAGGGCGCCCGTCTCGGATTCTCGACCAGTCTCACCCAGATCCAGGCGGCACGCGATGCGGCCGATGCGGCTGCGGCCGGCGAAACCTTCGTCGCCACCGACCGGCCGTTCGACATCTGGATGAACGGCAGCTTCCTGTTCCACAAGGACGAGGACGACAAGAGCGACAAATGGGGCAACTTCGCCCTGTTCTCGCTCGGCGCCGACTATCTCGTCAACGATCGCGCGCTAGTCGGCCTGTCGTTCCACTACGACTACATGACGGACCCGACCGACGAAGACGCCGAATTGACAGGCAATGGCTGGCTTGCCGGTCCCTATGCCTCGTTCGAAATCGGCAAGGGTGTGTTCCTCGATGCCAACCTGCTCTATGGCGGCTCCTCGAACGACATCGACACCGGAATCTTCCACGGCAGTTTCGACACCACGCGCTGGATGGCGGACGTGAAGCTGACCGGCGAATGGCAGTTGGACGAGATCACCGTGCTGATGCCGAAGCTGAGGGCGGTCTACTTCAACGAAGAGACCGACGACTACACGGTGAAGAACGCGCTCGGCGAAGCGATCGATCTCAAGGGCTTCATCGAAGAACAGGCACGCTTCAGCGTCGGTTTCGATGTCGAGCGCACATTGGAACTGGAAAACGGCCTGATCCTGTCGCCGACGGTCGGTGCGGATGTCGGCTTCGCCTCGCTCGATGGCGAAGGCCTGTTCGGGCGGGTTTCGGCCGGGCTTGCTCTCTCCAACAACGACAATTGGGATCTCGACTTCTCGCTGCTGTTCAACATCGAAGGCGATGGATCGCAATCGGCCGGCGCCAAGGTCGGCGCGCGGGTGAGATTCTAAACGACACGAAGGACGGTTCGGGGCGGCGCCGCCGTCCTGAACCGGTTTCGATCATGGGCGGATGCATCTAGGCAATCGGCCATGCTCGCCCTCCGCTCGAGGTCAGCCATGGCATCGCTCGCCGATCGCGCTTTGGCAGGGGCAGTTTCCGTCGCCCATCATGTCTTCCGGGCTTCCGCAAAACATTAAAGATGAGTAATAGAGGAAGGAATAGTCCTGGGGCACGCTGCCTCATCGCCCAGCTTTGGATACGCCTCGATGTCGTTTCAACCGCGGATGCAAAACAAGATTTCCGGGTTCAAGGTGCTTGGCGGACTCAACCGCCGGGAATGGAACGGGATCATCGCCGACGTCTGGGATGTCGAGTGCGAAGCGCGGGCAGGGGGGCACTACCTCTCGGACGATCCGCGCATGTTCATCGTGCTCGAAGCAAAGGGCGGGGCGCGCTGCAACGTCCGGCTATCGCCCGATGGTCGCGGATCGGTGCAGAACGATCGCCAACCGGCGCTCTCCTACATTCCTGCAGGCATGGAGGTCTGGGCCGATGTCGTCGACATCAGCTACATTCGCCACCTCGACCTGCATTTCAACCTCGAGATCCTCAGCCGACGGCTGATGGAGGACCTCGATGCAGGCCGCTGCGACACGCCCCGTCTGATGTTCCATGACGAGCGCTTTCTGCAGCTCGCAAGCCTGATCGCTGCCGAATGCCTCAATCCACAGCCCTTGCATGATCTTTATGGTGATGGGCTGACCGTGGCGCTGTTCATCGACCTGATGAAGCTCAATCGCAGCGATGCGCGCAAGCGCAGCCCCCTTGCCAGCTGGCAGCTTCGCCGCGCCGTCGAGTACATCGACGAGCACAGCAGCCGCAACATCCGGCTGGAGGAACTGGCATCCCTGTCCGGCTTGTCGCAGTCGCATTTCAGTCATGCCTTCAAGGCGTCGACCGGCATGGCTCCGCATCAATGGCAAACCAACGCCCGCATTGAAAAATCCAAGATGCTCCTCATGAAGAACGAAGCGTCGCTGACGGCCATCGCCGCCGAAAGCGGCTTCTCCGACCAGGCACATTTCACCCGTGTGTTCCGCAAGGTCGTGGGCACCACGCCGGCACTGTGGAAACGCAGCCGATTGAGCTGAGCAAATTCTGCCTCGTCGGGCCTTTCTTCGCTGCGAATAGCCCAGGAACGTTCAATTTCCGCAGATCGCGACAAGAGTTGCCGGAATAGTTGAATTAAACACTCACGTTATAAACGGATCAAAGGCCGGCGTCGCCCAAAGGCAGCGCAGCGGACGGCGTGTGGGGCGACAAGACAATGATGGTAAGTGGCATGGCGGCGCGATGGACGGAACGGTTGGCAAGCGGGGTCGCCTGCATCGCCATTCTCTCTGCCGGTGCAGCGTTTGCGCAGGATGCGCCGGTAACGCGGCTGGAAAAGATCGAGGCAACCGGCACGCAGGCCAAGGCCGATGCGACTGGACCGGTTGAAGGCTATGTCGCCAAAGCAACGACGACAGGATCGAAGTCCGCAACGCCGATCTCAGAGGTGCCACAGAGCGTTTCCGTCATCGGGCGGGAGGAACTTGACGATCGCGGTGTCGTCACCAAGGTCGACGAGGCGCTGCGTTATACGCCGGGCGTCATGGCCGAGCCTTACGGCGTCGATCCGGACACGGACTGGTTCTACATCCGCGGCTTCGATGCGGCGCAGACCGGTGTCTTTCTCGACGGCCTCAATTTGTTCTCCTACGGTTTCGGCGGTTTCCAGGTCGATCCCTTCATGCTCGAGCGCGTCGAGGTGCTCAAGGGACCGGCCTCGGTCCTATACGGCGGCGCGGACCCGGGCGGCATCGTCAGCCTTGTCAGCAAGCGCCCCCTCGACGAGACCTTCACCTATGCCGAAACCGGCATCAACAACAACGGAAACGCTTTCCTCGGCATCGACGTGAACCGTCCGCTGACCGATGCCATCAACTACCGCGTTACTGGCAAGGTCTCCGGCGGCGACAACTACAACGACCATTCCGAGGATCTGCGCGGTTTCATCCTGCCGCAGATCACCTATCAGCCTGACGACACGACGAGCCTGACGGTTTACGGCCTGTTGCAAGGCCTCGACCAGGTCCATACCGGCAATGGTTTTCTGCCCTATGTCGGCACGGTCGTCGACGCGCCTTTTGGCAAGATCGACCGCAAGGCCTTCTTCGGCGAACCGGACATCGATACCGGTACCTATGTCCAGCAGATGCTAGGCTACGAGTTCAAGCACGAGTTCGACAGCGGCTGGCAGTTCAGCCAGAACCTGCGCTACGGCCACCTCTACAAGCACGAGAACGGGCCCTATACCTACGGCTACTACGATTCGAGCCTGCCTTTCCCGGTATCGACCGTACCGGCTACGCCAGACAATCTGCTCTACCGGCTTGGTTTCGAGGCAACCTCCAAGGTCGATACCTTCGCCGTCGACAATCGACTTGAGGGCGAATTCGAGACTGGAGCCCTCGATCACACGCTGCTTGTCGGCCTGGACTACAAGCTCTATCGCCTCGACCATGTCCAGGCGTCCTCGGCCGGAACCCCGATCAGTGCGACAAACCCGATCTACGGCGCACCGCAGCCTGCAAACGCGATCTACATCAACCAGGTGGTCACGCAGCAGCAACTGGGCGTCTACGCTCAGGATCAGATCCGCTTTGGCGACGGTTGGCTGGTGACGCTCAACGGCCGTTACGACTACGTCGATACCAAGACTGAAAACGGCCCGACATTCTGGGCACCGGCGCAGAACTCGACCTTCGACTACAGCGAAGGGGCGGTCAGCGGCCGCGCCGGTCTCGCCTATGAATTCGACAACGGCCTGACCCCCTATGTCAGTGTCGCGACATTCTTCAATCCCGTCATTGCGGTGACTGCCACCGGCAACACCAAGCCCGAAGAAGGCGAACAGTTCGAAGCCGGCATCAAGTACGAGCCGACGTTCCTCGATGGCGTGCTGACGGCGTCGCTCTACCAGCTGACCAAGCGCAATGCACTGGTCACCGACCCGTTGACCAGCATTTCCACCCAGACAGGCGAGGTGCGCTCCCGCGGCATCGAACTCGAAGGCAAGTTCAACATCAGCGAAAGCTGGAAGGTGATTGCCGGCCTCGATTTCATCGATCTTGAGGTCACCGAAGACACGAACAGGGCCCTCATCGGCACGACGCCCTATCTTGTTCCCGATAAGCAGGCTTCTCTCTGGATCGACTACACGGTTCAGCAGGGTCTGTTCGAGGGTGTCAGCCTCGGCGCCGGCGTTCGCTATCGCGGCGAAAGCTGGGCGGATAAGGAAAACACGGCGAAGGTGCCGTCATCGACGGTCTTTGACGCTGGCCTGCGTTATGAAAAGAACGATTGGGGCGCTGCCTTGAATGTCACCAACCTGTTCGACAAAGAGTATGTCAGCGGTTGCGGCGGCATTCTCGTATGCGGGTACGGCGACGCCCGAACCATCACCTTCAAGCTCAGCAAGAAGTGGTAGGCTGATCGTCGGCACAGCGTGGCGATGGCCGGAAAATGAACAGGGCGCTCAACCCTTGCCGGGGAGCGCCCTGTCAGACCCGGAGACCCGCATTCGCACGCCAAAGGCGGCAATAGTCTGGGTTCTCGAAACGGGCAATGGCATTAAGATGGAGAGGTCCGCCGCCTTTTCAAGGGCAGGGACCTTCCACAGGCCAACTTACTTCGCGCCGATTGCTGCAAGGCCGGCGCTCGCGCAGGCCGCATCGACGTCTCCCGACGGCGCGCCGCCGACACCAATGCCGCCAACCAGTGCCTTGCCGAACTTGATCGGAACGCCACCGGCCTGGATCACCATGCGCGCATCCATGTCGCGAAGGCCCTCATTGGCAGGCTTGGACGCGATGAACTCGCCGAGGCCAGCCGTGTCGCGGCCCATCGCAGCCGAAGTAAAGGCCTTGCCCTGCGCGCTGTTGCCGGTGTGCGGACCGGAATTGTCGGCCTTCAGCAGGACCTTGGTCGCGCCGTCACGGGCAACGACGGCAACGCTGACGTTGTGACCTTCGGCTGCGCATGCCTTTAGAGCAGCGTCGGCGGCCTTCACGGCCATGTCGAGCGGCAGGTAAGCGGTCGTCGGCAGTTCCTGGGCGGTGGCGGCAACGGGGGCGAGAAGGGCTGCTGCAAGCATGATATTGCGGATCATCAGTGGTTCCTTTCCTGTTGATATGGAAAGGTTATTCGGCTTCGTGCAGAACCGACATTCGTAGCTCTTTCCGCAATCTCCGTAGTTCTACGGAGTGTCCGCCCCTTCGAGCCAGATGCGCGTCATTTCCGCTTGCGACGTGCTGCCGATCTTGGCGCCGATGGCGGCGCGATGGCTTTCGACCGTACGTGGCGACAGCCCGAGCCCCTCGGCGATCTGGCGCGTGGTAAATCCCGCAGCGATCCGGTCAAGGACCTCACGCTCACGTTGCGTCAGCGCCGACAGGAGCGCCAGCGTCTCTGCCCGTTCGGCACGCTTCTGCATCGTTCGCACGAGCATTTCCTGGCCTTTGTGAATCGCATCGATCAGGTCCTGTTCGTCGATGGGCTTCGACAGGAAATCGATCGCACCATTGCGAAAGGCCCGTCTGCAGGCTTCGATGTCCCCGTGACCGGAAATGACGATTGTTGGCCAATCGACCGCGCGCTCCGCGAGCTTCTCCTGCAGCTTCAGCCCGGAGATCGCGGGCATGCGGATATCGAGGATCAGGCAGCCGGGATCAAGCCGTGGCAGCTGCGCGAGAAACGCTTGCGGGTCGGCAAAGCCCGTGACCTTGATACCGACAGTCGAAAGCAGCAGGCTTAGCGCCCGACGGACCGCATCGTCATCGTCGACGAGATAGACAGGAACACTCATCGCCGCGTCTCCTCGCGTTGTGAACGCTTTGGCAACGCCACCCGGAACGTCGCACCGTTTTCGGTCTCCACAAGGGTGATGTCTCCGCCGGCACGTTCAACGAGGCGCTGGCTCAGCGCAAGGCCAAGGCCGGTTCCACCGGCACGGGTCGTCGTAAACGGTGTGAAGAGCCGGGGGCGAAGTTCGGGCGCGATGCCTGGACCATTGTCGGAGACCTCGAAAGCCGCCGTCGAGCCTTCGTCTGTCAGGGTGACGGTGATCCGCCCTCTGTCTCGCGCCCCCCCGTCCAGCGCCTCAAGGGCATTTCGCACCAGGTTGAATGCCACCTGTTCGATTTCCACAGGGTCTGCAACGACAGTCACAGGCGTTTCCGGCGCGCGAAATTCGATCTCAACGCCACGGGAATTTGCCTCCTGTTCGAGTAATGCCCTGACATTGGCCAATGCGCCACGCAGGTCCAAGGCCGCGACAGGTGCTGCGTGCGGATGGGACCAGTTGCGAAACCTCTCCAATATGGCGGACGCCCGACGCGCTTGCGCCACGTTGTCATCCAGCGCCGGCGCGAGCGCCTCATACTGTCCCTGGGCAAGCAGGCGCCGCCCGGCCTGCGCCTGTGCGAGGATCGCCGTCAGCGGTTGGGTCAGTTCATGCGCCATGCCGCTTGCCATCTCGCCGAGCGCGTTGACGCGCGACGCGTGGGTGAGGCGCGATTCCAGCGCGCTCAACGTCGCCTGCTCGACCGCGACGCGGGTGCGTGCCCGCTGGCGCAACGCCGCAAGCGCGGCCAGATAGGCAAGACTGATCGCCAGAAGCGTCAAGCCGGTCCGCACCGGCGGAAACATGTCGGTGAGCCCGATTTCCATTCCTGTTTCGAGCAGCAGCGGCTGGGAAGCGCTGCCGAGCGCCTTCGAAAACCGGATCGCCTCGGGCAGGGCGGGCGGCCGCAGAAGCGATTGGCCGTCCGGCATGGAAAGCCGAACCGCCATCCCAGGGCGCGACCAGAACGGACCTCCGTCGCCGATCAGCTTTGCGGCGTCGATCCCCAACATCAGGCCGTAGCGCGCCTCGGCGGTGTTGGGGCTGCGCTTGATCATGATGTAGTGGTCAGGCCGCTGCGGATGGGCAAGGAGAGCGATCCTGCCGTCCGATGCCCGGGCAACCGTGCGGACAAGTTCGGCGGAGCCGGCGTTGAGTGAAGCGGTCCCGATCACCTCCGCCGTCGGATCGAGGGGAACGAGCTGCACTTCGTCGATACGCGGATAGAAGCGGATGATCGTTCGCGCCACATCCAGGAACAGGTCATGCCGGCGACCTTCCGACGCGACGGCGACTGCCGACAGCGCCGTCAAATGCGCATCGTGCTGGTCTGCGCGCTGGGAGGCGAGGCTATGCAGCGCCGTGCTCTCGCGCTCCAGCTCGGCGACGAGCGCCTGGCGTTCCCAAACGCCCAATGCTCCGGCGCCGACAAGCAGGAGAAGCCACCAAACGACGACCAGATAGAGGGGCCGAGCAAGCGTCGGGCGGCTGTTCAGTGTCATCTACACATACTTGTCGTTCGCACGCGCGCGTTGCCTGCGCTGGCTTGAGTTCATCGGCGGGCGGCCAAATGCGACGATGCGCGGGACCGAAGACGACACTACGATCCACGTCATCGGAAATCCAGAGGCTCTGGCTTTGCGCATCGCCGTGCCAGGCCGGACGTCAGACGAGATAGCCGGAGAGACCATCCCACAACAGTTTCATGGCCACCAGGACCAGCAGCCCGTAACAGACCCGATAGACTTGGCGCTGGTCCAGTCTGCTCTGAAGGCGCCATCCAAGCGATACGCCGCCTGGAACCGCCAACAGGCAAGCCGCCATCAGCACCCATAGATCCGTTGCCGGGCGGACCAATAGCAGCCAAGGCAACACCTTGGTCGCATTCCCGACGGTAAAGAACATGCTGGTGGTTCCAGCATAAACGTCCTTGCTGAGCCCAAGCGGCAGGAGATACATCGCAAGCGGCGGTCCGCCGGAATGCGCCACCATTGTCGTGATGCCAGACGCAAGGCCGGCCGTGATTGCCTTCGGCGCCGAGCGCGGGCGTGCCGTGACCGCAGCCCCCTTGCAAGCCACAGACCGACGAAGCAAAGGGTGGTTACGGCCATGACAATCGCAATGGCTCGATGATCGAGAAGGCGAAACAGCAGGTAACCTAGGCCGATGCCGGTGACGAGCCCCGGCAAAAGCAGCAGGAGGTCGGGCCCAGACCAGGTCGAGCGCTTGAAGTATCGCAACGCGTAGAGGTCCATCGCCACGAACAGTGGCGCCAGCAGACCGCCAGCGGTGACCGGATCCATCACCTCGGACAAGAGCGGGATGCCGATAATGGAAAATCCGCCGCCAAACGCGCCCTTCATGAAACAGATCAGGAAAACCCCGGCAAAGGCGACGAGGATCGTGGTGGCCGTCAGCTGCATGTGGTTGCCTTCTAGAAAGCGCAGGGGTCTTCAGCACGCCCCGCCTGCCACCCTCCGTGCGACGACAAGTTTCGCCTTGAGAATCTGGACGACCTCGTCGCGCTGGTTGATCGTTCGGCTCACGACGACCGCGATGCCGCGGTCTGGCTTCGAGCGAGACGGGATGACCTCGACCACTTCGCTTTCCACATGAAGGCTGTCGCCGGGCCGAGTCGGCGCTGGCCAGCTGATCTCGCCACCGGCGCCAATCAGGCCACCGGCGAAGGGCAGGCCCGTCTCGACGTTGAGCCGCATGGTAATCGCGGCCGTGTGCCAGCCGCTGGCGGCAAGCCCCTTAAACAAGCTTTCCTTGGCAGCGGCGTCATCGAGGTGAAAGGGCTGCGGATCGAACTGCGCAGCGAATGCCTTGATCTCATCTTCATCGATCGTGTAGCTCCCGCTCTTAAAACGGCGCCCGACGTCGAGATCATCTAGATAGAGCCTATTGGGCCTGCTCATCTCCTGTCTCCTTCCAGCTTGCCTTGGGCTTATCTATATCAGTGCGCACCGCCACCACCCCCGGTTGGCGCCAAGACCTTGCGGGTAAAAAGCAACGCGATTGCGGCCAGCGCCAGGACGATGCCGATCACCGCAAAGGTATCGCTGAAGCCGAGGATCAGCGACTGACGGTGGACGGTCGCACCGATCGTGGCGATCGCCTTGTGTTGCGCTACGGCGACGTCGGACACCCCACGGGCCATGAAGTGTTGCGTCAGGTCGCTGATCCGGTCGCGGACCTCGTCCCGATAGATCGTCACGGACTGGCCGATGATGTTGGAATGGAACTGCTCGCGCTTGGTCAGCACCGTCGCGAGCGTGGCGGTACCGACCGCGCCACCGAGGTTGCGCAGCATGTTCGACAGTCCCGATGCGGCACCCGCCTCACTTGGCGCGATACCGGCCGTCGTAATCACCGAGATCGGCGTCAGCACCAACGCCTGGCCGATGGCCCGCACGATGTTGGGAATGAAGAACTGGTCGCCGGCGCTATCGAACGACAGGGTCGTGTTCATGAAACAGCTGGCCGCAAAGATACTGATGCCGACAAAGCCGACATAGCTCGCGTCGAACCTCTTCATCAGCATGGGCACCAGGGGAATGATCAGCAGCTGCGGCAGGCCCGTCCACGCCAGCACCAGGCCGATCTGCTCGGCATTGTAGCGCTGCACCTGCCCAAGATACTGGGGCAGGATATAGACCGTACCGAACAGGGCGACACCGACGAGTACGTTGACAAGCACTCCGACACCAAAGTTGCGCTGCTTGAGCAGACGCAGCTGGACCAGCGGCTTTGCCACGGTAAGCTCGATGATGACGAAAGCGATCAGGAACGCGGCCGCCGTCAACGCGAGCTTGACGATGAAGGGGGACTGGAACCAGTCATCCTTGTTGCCTTCTTCAAGAACGGTCTGCAGCGCCGAGAGGCCGATCGCCATGGTGAAGATGCCGGCCCAGTCGCCCTCCCTAAGGAGCCGCAATTGCATGGGGGCCTTTTCCAGCGTGAACCAGAGAGCAACGACCATCAGCAGGCTCGGCGGGGCATTGACGAAAAAGATCGATTGCCAGCCATAATTTTCAGTCAGGTATCCGCCGATCGTCGGGCCGATAGCCGGCGCGAAAGTGACTGATAGCGCAAAGAGCGCCAGCCCGAATGGCTGCTGGCCCTTGGGCAGCCGGGTCAGCACCATGGTGAAGGCCATCGGGATCAGCACGCCGCCGGCAAAGCCCTGCAGGCCGCGAAGCGCAATCATCGAGCCAAGATCGTGCGCAAAAGCACAGGCCGCCGAAAGCAGCGGGAACAGAATGGCGTTCGCCAACATGTAGCGGCGGAACGAGAACACACGGCTGAGGTAGTCGGTGAGCGGGATGACGACGATCTCGCCGATCAGATAGGAGGTCGAAATCCAGGCGCCGTTGTCGACACCCGTCCCGATGCCGCCCTCGATGTCGAGCAAAGAGGCGTTGGTGATCTGGATGTTGAGGATCGCCATGAAGGCGCCGATCATGCTGGCCAGCACCGCGATCCACGCTTTTGTGCTCGCCTTTTCGAGTGGGCCCGTCGTCGAGACTGCGCCGAGCGGTCTCGGTGAAGCCGCTTGCATTGAGGTGGACATCCGATCCTCCTGCCAGGACTTGGCTATCGAGTTTTAGGGCAGGCGCGCCTTCAGTTTATGATCTTCGGTACGGCAGCGACTTCGGTCGCTTCCCGCTTGGTGTCGATGGTCGGGTAAACCGACATGCCGGGTCGGAGCGCTACCGAAACCGGCGCACTGCGATCGAGCACGATCTTGACCGGAATGCGCTGGACCACCTTGGTGAAGTTGCCCGTCGCATTGTCAGGCGGAAGCAGCGCGAATTCTTGGCCGCTTGCGGGCGAAATGCTGTCCACATGTCCCTCGAAGAGCTGCCCGGGGAACGTGTCGACCTCGATCGTCACCGCCTGACCCGGATGAACGTCGGCGAGCTGCGTTTCCTTGTAGTTGGCGACGATATAGGCTTCGTCGGTCGGGACCACGGCCATTAGCTGCGTTCCCGCCTGCACATACTGACCGACGCGCAGTGTACGGTTGCCGATCACGCCCGTGATCGGCGCGGCAAGCGCGGTATAGGACAGGTTGAGTTCGGCCTGGTGCTCGGCGGCCTTGACGCTGTCGAGCGCCGCCTTGGCCTGGGCAACTTCAGCCTTGATGACGTCGAGCTGCTTGACCGCATTGGCAAGCGCTGCACCATCGCGCGTTACCGCCGCCCGGGCAGCGGCGATGCGAGAAGCGGCCTGCTGCGCGTTCTGAATGGTGCCGAAGCCTTGTTTCGCCAGTTCCGAGTAGCGCTTGTCATCCTGTTCGGCAAAGGTCTGATCGGCCCGATCCGCCTCGACCGTCGCCTTCGCCGCGTCGATCGCCGATTGCTGGGCTGCAAGCGCGGACTGCTTGTTGGTGATATTGGCCTCGGCCGCCTCGACCTGGGCTCTGGCCTGCTCCAGGCTGACCTTGAAGTCACGATCGTCGATCTTGGCAAGGATCTGCCCCGCCTTCACCTTTTCGTTGTCCGCGACCAGCACCTCGGCGATATGGCCGGAAACCTTGGGCGCGATCGTCGTGCTGTCGGCCTTCACATAGGCGTCGTCGGTCGAAACCTGGAAACGCCCCGTGGTCCAATACCGCCAACCGAAATCGGCGGCTCCCGTGGCGACTGCAATGGCGGCGGAAGCGAACAGGAGCCCGCGGAGCCACCGCCGGCGCGGCTTGGTGGCCGTCGGGGCAGGGACCGCGGGAAACGGTCGCGACGCCTCCAGCGTCGGAACGATCTCCATCGCCGGCGCTGCATTCTCGTGGCTGATAACGGCTTGAAGCTGGCTCATTGCCGGTCCCTTTCCCCATCCTGTGGGGCTCGTAAATAGGAAACTAATCGCTTTCTAAAATAAGCGCGCGACCTGACGATGTCAACATGTTTTGGAAAATGGATATTTTCATTATTCACGCGGCGATCGGATCGGCGCTCAGGCCGCAGCGAAGAACCTGCGCCACCCGGCCAGCAATGATCGCTTCCTCGACGAAGCGCTTGATGTCCGCGTGTCATGCCTCCGAAACAGTGGAGCAGCCGCCAACAGCATCTGGTGAGCCCGCGCCTGTGTATGCACGAAATATCTTGACATTGCACGCTAATGCACGAATTGATGCCAGCTCAGGGCGGCGTCTTCTGCCGACCTTGACACAGTGAAGGAGGCTACAATGACGATTGCGCACCGTGTTCGCGTCGAGGATGTCACCATCCTCTCGGACGACTGGTACGTCCTGAAGAAGACGACTTTTTCCTTTCTGCGCGCCGATGGGAGCTGGCAGCGACAGTCGCGCGAAACCTATGACCGCGGAAACGGTGCCACGATCCTTCTCTATGATCCGACCCGCCGCACGGTGATCCTGACCCGTCAGTTCCGCTATCCGGCGTTCGTCAACGGTCATGACGACCTCCTGATCGAAGCGCCGGCCGGACTGCTCGACGATGCCGAACCGGAGGCACGCATCCGTGCGGAAACGCAAGAGGAGACGGGCTTTTGCGTGCGCGACGTGCGCCAGGTCTTCGACGCCTTCATGAGCCCCGGCTCGGTTACCGAGCGCTTGCACTTCTTCGTCGGCGAGTACAAGCCGGGCGACAGGGCATCTGCAGGCGGCGGCAACGCGGCAGAGGGGGAGGATATCGCTGTTATGGAGATCGACATCGACGAGGCGCTGGCAATGGTCCGAAAGGGGATCATTCGCGATGGCAAGACGATCATGCTGCTGCAATACGCCGCGTTGAACCTCTTTTGAGAACCAGAGGCCGCCGCACTGGCGCAAATCTGCGCGACATGCGCTCCGTATTCGGCCCGCCGTCAGCCCGGAGCCTCACCCCGTGACCGCGCCTTCGCTCGCCGGGCGGACCAAGGCTGCAAACTTGGCCAGGACGCCGCGACGGTATCGTGGTTCGGGCTGTCGCCACAGCGCCCGCCGTCGCGCGATCTCTTCGTCCGGAACGTCGAGGTGCAGCAACTGGCGCTGCGCGTCGATGGTGATCTGGTCACCGTCTTCAACGAGCGCGATGGTTCCGCCCTCGAACGCTTCCGGGGTGACGTGCCCGACCACCATGCCCCATGTGCCGCCGGAGAACCGTCCATCGGTGACGAGACCGACGCTCTCGCCAAGACCCCGACCGATGATGGCAGACGTAGGCGCGAGCATTTCCGGCATGCCCGGACCGCCTTTCGGGCCGAGATAACGAAGGACGACGACATCGCCGGGCTTGATGCGGTCCGACAGAATGGCGTCCATGGCGGATTGCTCGTCCTCGAACACCCGGGCCGGGCCGGTGATGACCGGATGCTTGAGGCCGCTGATCTTGGCCACCGCCCCGCCTTCGGCCAGGTTCCCCCTAAGGATTGCGAGATGTCCTTCACGATAGAGCGGCGCAGTGAGTGGCCGGATAACATCCTGATCCGCCCGAGGCTCGTCGGGCACACTCGAGAGCTCGTCCCCCAGTGTCCGGCCGGTTATGGTCAGACAATCCCCGTGCAACAGACCTGCGTTCAGAAGCAGTTTCAGGACCTGCGGAACGCCACCGGCCCGGTGCAGGTCGACCGCCATGTAGCGACCCGAAGGCTTGAGGTCGGAGAGAACCGGCACCCGCAGCCGGACGCGCTCGAAATCCTCCAGCGTCCAGTCGATCTCGGCCGCATGCGCGATCGCGAGATAGTGCAGCACCGCATTCGTCGAACCACCCGTTGCCATGACGAGTGAAACGGCATTTTCGATCGACTGTCGCGTGACGATGTCGCGCGGCTTGATGCCCATCTTCACCGCCTCGACCAGGACACGTGCACTTTCGACGGTGCTGTCGATTTTCTCCCTGTCGGGGTTCGCCATGTTCGAGGAGTAGGGCAGCGACATGCCCAGCGCCTCGAATGAGGAACTCATCGTGTTGGCGGTATACATGCCGCCGCAGGACCCGGTTGTCGGGCAGGCATTGCGCTCGATCCCCTCGAAATCCTCTTCGCTCAGCTTTCCGGCCATGTAGGCGCCGACGGCCTCGAATGCCGAGACAACGGACAGGCTCTTGCCCTTCCAATGGCCGGGCTTGATCGTGCCGCCATAGACGTAAATCGCCGGAACATTGGCGCGCAGTATGCCGATCATGCCGCCGGGCATGTTCTTGTCGCATCCGCCAAGCACGAGCACGCCGTCCATCCACTGCCCCTGCACGGTCGTCTCGACGCAATCGGCAATGACCTCGCGCGAGACGAGGGAATACTTCATACCCTCCGTGCCCATGGACATGCCGTCCGAAATGGTCGGCGTCCCGAATATCTGCGGATTGGCACCGGCAGCCTTGATGGCTTCAACAGCCGCATCTGCCAAAGGCTGCAGCCCGGCATTGCACGGCGTGATTGTCGAGTGCCCATTGGCAATGCCGATCATCGGCTTGTCAAAATCCGCCTTCTGATATCCGAGCGCATAATACATCGCCCTGTTCGGCGAACGGGCGATGCCTTGCGTAATGTGCTTTGATCTTTGGTTGTGGGTCATCACTGCCTCCCGAAACTGTCGGCACCCTATTGGCTCCGTGGAGGGTTGTGAAATATATTTATAACATCATATTAGGTCGCCAGGGATATCAGAGAGCAACATGGAACTGAGACAGCTCCGCCAGTTCGTTGCGGTTGCCGAGGAACTTCATTTTGGGCGAGCCGCTGAACGGCTGAACATGACACAGCCGCCGCTCAGCCAATCGATCCAGCTTCTGGAAAAAGAGCTGGGCCTGCTGCTCTTCGAGCGAACCAAGCGCCATGTGAAGCTCACCTCGCTGGGCGAGCAGTGGCTTGTGCATGCCAGGCGCGTCCTGGACGAGGCGACGGCTCTTCCCGCGACGGCACGGAAGCTCGCCCGTGGCGAGATGGGGCTCTTGCGCCTGTCTTTCGTCAGCACTGTCGACTACAGCTTGCTGCCGGCGATCGTCAGTCGGTTCCGCGCTGCCTACCCGCAGGTCGAGCTGTCTCTGCGGGAAGCGACGAGCGACGTGCAGATCGACGCGCTGCTGCGCGGAGAGGTCGACGCCGGCTTCGTCATCGCGCCGCCATCCACCTCGCTCAGCCAAACGCTGACCTATTGCCCCATTCTGCGTGAACCGCTGGTCGCCGCGGTTCCGTCGCTGTGGATCGATTCTAGGCGCACCGGCTTCGGTGGCGAAACGCTTGATCCGCATGATTTCTTCGCCGCACCGCTCATCCTTTTCCCGCGGCGATCCGCGCCGATCTTTCACGATCTCGTTTCCGGCTATTTCGCCGCCCATGGCGCGGCCTTCGCCGTCTTCCAAGAAGCCATCCAGATGCAGACGATCATCGGGCTCGTCGCCGCCGGAATGGGGGTCGCGCTCGTTCCACAGTCCATGACCCGGCTGCAACGGGAGGGCGTGACCTATCTGGCGCTTTCAGGGCGCGTTCCCACTGTCGAAACCGGGCTGATCTGGCGCAGCAACGACGGAAACGCAGCCCTCCAGAACTTTCGCAGCATCGCCAACACGTTCGCGTCCTCGGCGCAATGATCCAAGCCGGGTATTGTGCGTGTCCGCCACGCTCAATTGCGGCGAGACCTTCAGGGGCAAGCCCTTGCGAACCGCTGCTCCAGCACTTCGCTCCCCCATTGCGTGCCTGAGCCCTCTTCAACACACGTGAAGCCGTAGGCCTCATAGAGATGCCGAGCTGCGGCAAGGCCTGCAAAGGTCCAGAGCTGCGTTTCCTTGAACTGGTTCTGGTCCACGAAGTCCAGTGCTGCCGAAAGCAACTGGCGGCCAATGCCGCTGCCGCGCGCACCATCTGCAAGAATGAACCAGCGCAGATGCGCGATGCCGGGCCCAAGATCCTCACCATCGATGGCGACCGAGCCGATAATCTCGTCGTCGCGGACGGCGGTCCAGATCGCATTGCGGGGATTGTCGAGACGATCGCAGAAGGCGGCGAGACCGCCTGCAACCACAGTCTCGAAGCGTTGACCAAAGCCCGATACGCGCCCGTAGTAGCGCCCATGCATGTCGGTGACACGGGCGATCAGGCCCGGGCGGTAACCGGTGCTGATCTGGATCGGGGAGGAAGCCAGAACATCGTCTGGCTTTGCGGCAAGCGACTGGGCGTAAAGCCGCAGGCCGTCAAGGACGACATCACATTTTTGCGGCGACAGTCGACCCAACGCGTCGGCGACCTGGCCCCGCGCAAACGCATGGATTGCCGCAACCCGGCTCCGGCCGGCGGCGCTAAGCGAGAGCCTTCTTTCACGCCCATCCTGTTCACCTGGCCCTTCGATGATGTCGCCGGAGCGGACAAGCTTGCGCAGCATCCGGCTGATGCTGGATTTTTCCAGCCGAAGGATTTCGCTGAGTGCACGGGCCGTGATGCCGTCGCAAGTTTCAATCTCGATCAGAGCATGGACGGCAGAGGGCGACAGGTCCGTTCCTGCGAGCGATCCATTCATGAAACCAAGCTCGCGGACGAGCTGGCGAGAGGCGTCACGGACGCGGTCGATAACGGTCGTGTTCAACACCATGAAATCTCGCATATAGTTGTACGGTACAACTATATGCGCATTTACCGGTTCCTGTGAAGAGTGTCGCGAGCAAAAAGAGGGAAGGGCGGAGCCCTGGCGTATTCGTGGGCAGCACCGGCGCTCAGCCGGCGACGCGCATGAAAAGGCGAGCGCGATCAAAACGCTTGGGATCGGAGCTGTGCAGCAACCATCCAGAACAAGAGACGGCGGAATATGAAACCGACGCTCCTGACGCCGGCCCCGTGCCAAACTTGCCAGACGGCGACCACATCAAAACGGAACAACGACGCTTTTTTAAAAAGATTTCAATGGGATGGAAGCGGTCCACACTTCTGTGCAGCTGTGCATGCATGGATGTACAAGCGCTGGTCTAAAAAACATCGCATAAAGCATCCGCTGAACTACCAGATCGCTCGCGGCAGTCGAAGGTGCAGCGATACTCCATGTAGTGCCGACGCCGCTTGGAGCCTCCTAATCTCGCAAAAAGTGGCGCACATCACGGACACTACGCGCTTCATTCTAAACCGCGTGCGACACGCGTCTCGCCGTCTGCGCCGAAAGTCCTGAGGTATACTTCTCGGCCCTTAGATTTTATATGGAAATTATACCTAAATAAAACCACCAAAAATTTAGTTCAATTAAACATCGCAACGTTGAGGTTAAAAATATCTCCGTTGACTTTTTCCATGTTCTGTATCTTTATAACTATCTTCTTACGTTCTGAAAGTATATCTCAAGCGCCACATTTCGATGTTTGACGCGGCAAATGCGTTCGGATTTCCATAAGTCGTAGCCGAGGGGCTGGACCTCAAATCAGCAGACATGCCCGATGCGCCCGCGTTGGCTGGCGCAATGCATGATTGCGTTCTCAATTCTCCGACTGATCGCGCAACTTTTTCACCGAGGTGCCTTCATGTCTGAAACAATCACCTGGTCTCTCACCGCCGCCGGAAAGTCAGGGTCTGCCATCCAGGCCAAAGGCGCATCGATCGGCGACGGCATCGTTTCCGTCTCCGTCGATCTCGATGCCGGAAGTGCTGCGCGTGATCTCGCGTTGCAGGTCGACAAGGTCGACAATGTCGCCTTCCTCACAATCTCGTCCGATCTCCTCGACGGTTCGGTCACGGTCAAGGCAGACAGACCGAACGCCTCCGCACTCAGCGGCCCGATCCTTCTGTTCGGAGAGGCGGTCAAGCTGTTTGCGGACGATTTGACCACGCTGACGGTTCACAACACATCCGCGGGCAAGCCCGCCAAGGTCACGGTTCTGATCGGCCTGACGGTTTGATCTGACTGCTATCCGGTTTCGACGGCCCGAAGGGGCCGCCCGATGCGTCGCTCGCATTTGCATTCACGATCCGTTTGAAAACAGGAGCCGCGTATGCCCATCTCTCCGACCTATCCCGGTGTCTACATTCAAGAACTCGACTCGGGCGTGCGTACCGTCGCCGGTGTGCCGACGTCGATTGCAGCCTTCGTCGGGCGAACGAAGAAGGGGGTCGTCGGCGAGCCGACGCCCTGCTTCAACATGGGCGAGTTCAATCGCCGCTTCGGCGGGCTCTGGACCGACAGCAACGTCTCCTACGCTGTCGACGATTTCTTCGCCAATGGCGGTGGGCAATGCCTGGTCCTGCGGCTGTTCGAACAGGATGGCGGCGACGGCTATGCGGGGCTGACAGTCGGCACCCTGATCCTTCGGGCCAGGAGCCCCGGCGGCTGGGGCAATTCGCTGACCGGACGAATCTCGCATCCCGACGTCGCCGACCCCGAGGGTGCGGCAGCCGCGGCCGCGAAATACGGGCTCACCGTCGACGATATCTTTGATCTGGAGATCGTCGACACGGCGACCGACACACGCGAGGTGTTGCGCACCCTGTCGATGAGAAGCGATGCCGGCCAGCGCCGGTTCGACCGGATACTCGCCGCCCAAAGCAACCTGGTTGAAGCGCCGCCGGCGCCGACCTTTGCCAACAACCGACCCGCAGATGCCGCGACCGGCAATGCTTCCGGCGGCGACGATGGAACGACGCTCGCCAATGGGACCTATCAAGGCGATCCGGCCCTGAAGACCGGTATGCAGGGGCTGCGAAAGGCGGACATCTTCAACCTTCTCTGCATCCCTCCCGACACCCGCGAGGCCACGCTTCCCAAGGCGGTCAGGGAAACCGCGGCCGCGCTTTGCGCCGAAAGGCGCGCGCTTTACATCGTCGATCCGCCGAACGAATGGGACGCCAGCCCCGACACAGCGGCAACGACGGCAAAGAACGCCCAGCTCGATGCCACCGACCAGGTGCTTCCACTGACCAATGCCCGCAACGCCGCGCTGTATTTCCCGCGGCTCTTGAAACGCGATCCGTTGCGCGGTGGCCAGGTGGACGCCTTCGCGCCCTGCGGCGCGGTTGCGGGCGTAATCTCGCGGACCGATGTCAATCGGGGGGTCTTCAAGGCGCCCGCCGGTCTGGCGGCAACTTTGTCGAACACCCATGGGCTGACCGTGAAACTGACCGACCAGGAGAACGGCCTGCTCAACCCGATCGGCGTCAATTGCCTGCGGTCGTTCCAGAACATAGGCCGCGTGGTCTGGGGCGCGCGCACGCTGGCGGGCTCGGACGTGCTGTCGGACGACTACAAATACGTATCGGTCCGCCGCCTTGCGCTCTTCATCGAGGAGAGCCTCTTCCGCGGCACGCAGTGGGTGGTGTTCGAAGGCAATGACGAACCACTCTGGGCGCAGGTCCGTCTCTCGGTCGGCTCGTTCATGCAGCGGCTGTTCCGGCAGGGCGCTTTCCAGGGGGCCAGCCCCAAGGAGGCGTATTTCGTCAAATGCGACGCTTCGACGACGACGCAGGACGATATCAATCGCGGCATCGTCAACATCGTCGTCGGCTTCGCGCCGCTGCAGCCGGCCGAATTCGTCATCATCTCGATCCAGCAGATCCGCAGCGCGTCCTAAAGGGGAGGGGTAAAACATGCCACAGTTCACCACGAATGCCGGACGTTTCGACCCCTACAAGACCTACAAGTTCCGCCTGCGCCTACCGGACGGCGACTATGTTGCAGGGGTCAGCAAGTGCTCCGGTCTCAAGCGGTCGACCGAGGTGGTCAAACACCGCGAAGGCGGCGATCCCTCGACCAGCCGCAAGTCGCCCGGCCAGACCGAGTACGAGGCGATCACCCTGGAGCGCGGCGTCACCCACTCCAAGCAGTTCGAGCAATGGGCCAACAAGGTCTGGAACTACGGGGCGGGTCTCGGGGCCGAAGTTTCGCTCAAGGACTTCCGCAAGGACCTGATCCTCGAAATCTACAACGAGGCCGGCCAGATCGTCCTCGCCTACAAGCTCTACCGGTGCTGGCCCTCCGAATTTTCGGCCTTCTCCGACATGGATGCCTCGGCCAGCGCCATCGCCATCCAGACGCTGAAACTGGAAAACGAGGGATGGGAACGCGACGAAGACGTGACCGAGCCTGAAGAGCCCAGCTTCGAAGTTCCGGCCTGACCATGACCATCGGAGTTCCCTCACGGCTGGACGCTTCCGCGCTGATCGAGCTTGCGGACCGCGCGAGCGTGCTCTCGCCGGGGCAATGGTCCGTCGCACTGCTGCAGCGCGCCTATCCGGAGGCTACCCGCGAGACCTTGCTCGCCCTACCGGTCGGTGCGCGTGACAGATTGGTGCTTGAGGTCCGCGCGCGGCTGAAACCCGGCCCGCTCCGGGCGGAACCGGCCTGCGAGGACTGCGGCGAGATCTACGAACTGGCGCTCGACCCCGCCGCGTTCGGTCTGGCGGGCGAGGCGCCTTGGCCGGACCCGGGTTATCAAGAGGTCGAGATCGGCGGCGCGCAGGCAATCGTGCGCCCGGTGAACCTCGGCGACATTCTGGACATCGAGAACATCGCGCTGCCTGAAACGGCCGCGCGGATGCTGGCGGCTCGGGTTCAGGGGACCGCGGTGGATCTGCCGCTCGATGCGCTGGCCGAGGCACTGGAGGCGATTGATCCCGGCGCAGATGTGTGGCTCGAAACCATCTGCCCGGAGTGTGGGGCCAGACAGTCTGTCGCTTTCGACAGCGTGCATTTCGTCGCCCACGAGCTGCGCCAGATCTCGCGCCAGATCTTGCATGATGTCGTGGACATCGCGCGGGTCTTCCACTGGTCCGAGGCCGAGATCCTCGCCTTGCCGGAGCATCGACGCGCCTTCTACGTGGCCGAGGCGCTGTCATGAGCGGGTTCCTGAACAACCTCGCCGCGCGTGCGCGCGGCACTTTGCCCCGACTGGCGCCGCGCCGGCCAGCTCCCTTTGAAACGCTTGGCGACAGGGCCGAGCCCGCTCAGAATGACAGCGCGCCATCTCCGGTATCGGTCGCGACCCCGGCCAGTGCGCCAGCCGCCATAGAAGCGGCTTCTCCCTTGAGGTCGTTCGCTCCCACGGCACGTCAGTTCGTCCCGGCCGCCGCCACAGCCGGCAACGCAGCGCCCCCGCCACCACCGGTGCCCCATACGACACCCGCGCCCGCTGCACTGTCGCGGCGCATGACGAGTTCGCCTCCCGCCGCAACGGTCGGGCCTGCAGCGCTGACATCCACGCAGCCGGTCACGTCGCGGGCCGCGACGTTGCCGCATGCTCTTATGACCAACGAGACACCAGCAGCAGCGCACGCCGCCGCCTCACCGTCCACAGCACCGGCAGCACACGCAGGCACCGCGCGTGACGTCGTCCAGGATATGCCCCGCACGAGGGAACTGCTTCGCGAACGGGACACCCTCCGCGCCGTCGCCGATGCTCCCCCAGCCTCGCTGCCGTCGATTGCCCCGGTGCCCAGCCCACCCGCGCCGTTGCTGCCCCACGAGGACACGGCGCCGAGGCGGGCCGTGGAGCCCCCGCAAGGTAAGGGCACCCTCCGGACTGCGACGCCGCAGCAGTCGCCCGCGGTCGAGGTCCATATCGGCACAATCGAAGTGGTGATGGACCCGCCACGCGCCATCCACCCAGCCCCGGCAACGCCCCGCAATCGGGGGATCAGCCTCGACGACTTTCTCGACGGGACAGGTGGGCGATGAGCAATCCGCTGGCCATATCCACCGTCAGCGCGGCCTTTCTCCGGCGTATTCTCTCGGCGGCCAACGCAGCCGTGCCCAATGCCAAGGTGCGGCTGGGCGCGCCGACAGCCAAGCTCGCCGAGGATGCAGCGCCGCTGGTCAATCTTCATCTCTACCGGGTCGAGCCCAATGCCGCGCATGCCAACGATCACCTGCCAACGCGCGGTGCTACCGGGCAGATGCGCGGCCCCAGCAAGCTGGCGCTCAACCTCCATTACGTCATGAGCTTCTATGGCAATCACGATACGTTCGAGCCCGACCTGATGCTGGGCGAAGTGATGCTGGCACTGGAGCACGAGCCCCTGCTCAGCAAGGCCACGATCCGCAACGCCATAGACGACAACGAAGAGCTGGAGGATAGCGATCTCGAAGCAGCGCTCGCCCGGCTGCGGGTGACCCGCCAGTTGATGACGATCGACGACTTCTCGAAGATCTGGTCCATCTTCTACCAGGTGCCCTATGCGCTGTCGCTGTCCTACGAGGTCAACCATGTGGTGATCGAGACCTCGGACCGACCGCCGATTGCGACCCCCGTGGCCCATCCCGGCCTCTGGGTTTCTCCGGTGTCGACGCTCCGGCTCGACGCAGCCGGAACCGCGCCCGCTAGCAGCATACCCCCGGTCTGGGGCAGTTCCCTGCATGTCGCGGGGAGGGGTTTGAGCAAGCCTGGGCTCGAGCTCGAAGTGGACGGCGGCGGCCTTGTCATGACCGGTGTGACGCAATCCGAGACGACGCTGACGGTGCCCCTCGATGCGCCCACTTTCGGTGGGGCGGAGCTGACCGTTGGCGTTCACAGGCTCCAGGCGATCGTGCCGAAGATCCGCGCCGATCAGCCGGATCACCTGCGGACCCGCTCCAACGCACTGGCTTTCGCGCTTAGCCCCGCGATCACCGTCGGCGCGATCAGTGCGCCACCTGGCGGCGCCACCGCGACCGGGACCGTCGATATCGGCTTTACCCCGTCGATCCTGTCGGATCAGGCAGTCCGGTTGCTTCTCGATGACCGCAACCCGGCCACGCCGGCACAGGTCGTTCTGCCTGGGCGTATCCCCGTGGCGGGCGGGCCGAATGCCGCTTCGCTCACCTTCTCCTTCGTCAGCCTGCCGCGCGGCGACTATCTCGTTCGGGCGGATGTCGACGGGCTTCTGAGCCCCGTCACGCTCGACAGAACCCCAGGCAGCGCCACCTATGGCCAGATCACCGGCCCGGAGCTTTCGCTGTGAACGGCGCCGACCATATCGCCTCCTTGGCCGAGGCCTTCCCGGCCGTGCGGGCCTGGCTCGAACACGGCCCCACCGCCGACAACAAGCCTCCACGGACCGCCGCGTGTGAACTGGCCGAAACGTTTGGGCTGGACGCGTTCGGGCGCAACGTCCTGCTGCTCTGCGCCTATGTCACCCTGGAGCCGGACGGGCGTGACGTTGTCGCGCGGCTGCTGGACGATCCGCTTGTCTCGGCCCCAACAGTGGCGCTGGCGCTGGCGCGTCTGCCGGGCGCACATTGGCAGGGGTTGTCTGCCGAGGCGCCACTGCGTCGGGCGGGTCTCGTCCGGATCGAGGGCAACAACTCGCTGGTCGATGCGCGCCTGCGCCTGCCGGACACGGTCTTGCTGCGCCTTCTCGGCGCGCCGACGCTGGAGCCAGGCGCGGCCGCCGTGCTTCGCCGCATTCCCCGACCGACGTCGCTCGCCCCCAACCGCGCCACGCTGGCCCACGAGATCCGATCCCGCCTGTCGCTGCCGGACACACCGATGCTGCATCTGACCGGCGGCGACCCGGACGGCAAGCTTTGCGCCTTTGCCGAGGCTGCGGCAGCCATGGGCACCATCACCTATGCGCTCAACTCCCAACTTCTGCCCCAGACGCCTGCCGACCTGGTGGAATTCGCTGCCGGGCTCACGCGGGACATGACGCTTTGCGCCGCACGGCTGGTGCTGGTGCATGACGACATGGGTGAGACCCGGACCGCGCAGCTCTTTGCCGAAACCTACGGCGGTCCACTGGCAATAGCCTCGGCCGAGCCGATGCGGGTCGGTCATCGGTTGGCGCTGCGCCTGGAGATGCCGCGCCTGAAAGCCTCCGAACAGCTTGCCGTTTGGTACAGCGTTCTTGGAGATGACGACGCCGATCTGGTCCCGGCGCTGCCGCGCCTTGCCTCAGCCTTCCGCGTGGCCCCGGAAGTCGCACGCGTCATCGCCGCCGAGGTGTCGCTGGAAGACAACCGCGATCCGGCGCATCTGGCGGCCCGCGCCTGGGAGGCATGCCGTCGCGCCGCGCGCCCGCGCATGGACGACCTCGCCCACCGCGTGGCCTCGCCTGCGCACTGGGAAGACCTGATCCTGCCACCGCGCCAGAAGGACGTGCTCGACAGCATTGTCGCCCAGGTGCGCAACCGCGCGCAGGTTTACGAGGACTGGGGATTTGGCGTGCGGCTTCAGAACAAGGGGCTGGGCGTCTCGGCGCTGTTTTCAGGCCCGTCAGGGGCGGGAAAATCGATGGCGGGCGAGGTCATCGGCAACGCGCTCGAGCTTGATGTCTACCGCGTCGATCTTTCGGCGATGGTGTCGAAGTGGGTCGGCGAGACCGAGAAGAACCTGCGCCGTGTCTTCGATGCGGCCGAGGATGGCGGAGTGATCCTGCAATTCGACGAGGCCGATGCGCTGTTCGGTCGCCGGTCGGAGGTCAAGGACAGCCACGACCGCCACGCCAATATCGAGGTCAGCTACCTGCTGCAGCGGCTCGAAGCCTATCGCGGGCTCTGCATCCTGACCACCAACATGCGCGACAATATCGACGACGCCTTCCTGCGCCGCCTGCGTTTCATCGTCGATTTCCGGTTTCCCAATCTCGCCGAACGTCGGGCGATCTGGAGGCGGATCTTCCCGGACGCCCAACCTCTGGAAGAACTGGACTACGACAAGCTGGCGCAACTGAACCTGGCGGGTGGATCGATCCGCAACATCGCGCTCGGTGCGGCCTTCCTGGCGGCGGATCGGGGTTGCGCGGTGTCGATGGCCGAAATCCTTCAGGCGGCGCAGCTGGAGTACGACAAGGTTGGCCGGTCCATGACCGATGCCGAACGGGCAGGGTGGCTGCAATGACAACCGATCCACGCATCACCGTCAACATCGATCGCCTTCGCGTTCATGGGGCACGAGCAGGCGATGCGGCCGCGTTCGCCGAGGGGTTGAAGGCGGCTCTCAGAGCGCAGCTTGCCGCCAACCCTGGCGAACTGACCAGGCCAGGCGCGTTGAGCGGGCAAAGCGCGGATCATGTGCGCGTGAACCCGTCGCACGGACGCGGGCAGGGGCCGGCAGCACTCGGGCGCCTGACCGGCAACCAGATCGCAGGTGCGCTCACCCGCGCGAAAGGAGGTGGCTGATGTCCCTGCATACCGCTCTCCGCGCCCACCGCTCGATGCCTCGCGCTGCAGGCAACCGCGGTGGTGCGATCGGATCCGAACCCAGGATGCGGCTGCCTGGATCGCTGGGCGGCGTGCCCGGCACGTTGCAGCGCAAGCCGATGGTCGGTCCGGCAAACGACGTCTACGAGCGCGAAGCCGACCAAATCGCAGACACCGTCGCCATGGGCGGTGATGCACGGATGGTCACACCGACGGTCGCCGCTGCGGTCCAACGCGACGGAGCCGCGGTAGGGAATTCATCCGGCGCTGCCACCGCGGCCAAGGCGGTTTCCTCGGGTGGGCGCGGGCTCAGCCGATCCGAAACCGGCTTCTTCGCGCCGCGTTTCGGGCGAGATCTTTCGCATGTCCGCATCCATGAAGGTCCGCAAGTGGATGAGGCCGCCGCCACGATCGGTGCGCGCGCCTATGCCCTTGGCAACGACATTGCGCTCGCCTCGGGCGAGTACACCCCTGGGACCGCCGAAGGCCGACGCCTGATGGCGCATGAGTTGACGCATACCCTGCAGCAAACCTCCGGCGCACAGGCCATCCGCCGCGAACCGGATCGCGGGCGTAAGGCAACCGACTTCAAGAAAATCGAAATGGCCTTCAACGGCGAGGACCTGATCGTCTACGGCGATGGCGCTGAAATCATGCGCTATGGCTCCGATTCCGGTCGCCCGATCAAGATCACCGAAGAGGATGCGAAGGCCTGTGGCGCCGATGTCGATAACGACACCTACCTGAACGACCGGCGCTTCACCGGCATCAAGGACAAGGGGCCGATCCCTGAAGGGACCTATGCCTTTTCGCCGCCGGGCATCACCGAATTCTCGGCCGGAGAGCAGTGGGACCTTCTGGTTGGCGGCATCCTCGGCGAAGCGAGCGTCACGGTCCAGGGACAGGGCATGCATCCCGGCGATTGGGGAGCAGGGCGGGTACACCTCAATCCCGTCGCGGTCAGGCAAGGGCCATGTGGCAACGCCAAGGGACGAAGCGCGTTCTTCCTGCATGGCGGGCTGTTGCGCGGCAGTTCGGGCTGCATCGACATACAGACGAATTTCGACGAGCTGGCCGCGTTCCTTGGCGGCTATACGAGGCCGATCACGCTCAAGGTCGCCTATACCGACGCGGCGACCAGGGTCGGGTTCTGGACCGGGCTTGGCGGTGCGCTCGCCTATCAGGGGTTCCATTTCACCAGTCAGGGCACAGGTCTCGCTGGCGCCGAATTCTCGGGCGACAGGACACGTTTCGTCGCCTCGCTGCAGTATAACGCGCTCCTGGATTGGGCGGGCGGCGCGCTGACCGCCGGCATCCACGTCGATGTGCCGGTCGACGATCGCGACGCCTTTATCCGCGCGGGGCTGCGCGGCGGGGCCGAATACCGCGTGTATCGCAGCCTGTACGGACGGATCTTCGGCGGCGGTTACTACGAGTCTTCACGCGGCGAAACTCCGGCCGGCTTCGGGCTCCAGGCCGGCGGTGGGCTCGGCTATGATTTCGGTCCGGTTCAGATGGAGGTGCTCTACAATTTCCTGTCACCTTTGGGCGATGCGGACGCTACGACCGGGCAACCGGAACGCCAAAAGGCGCATCAGGTCCTGACCGGGATCGGCTTCGAATGGTAGCCCCGGGCGACATAAGGGCGCCTGCGCCCACGATCGCCCAAGGCGCTCGCCCTCATACTGGGTGGCCGCCATGCCCGTGAGTGTCGCCCACGCCGCCAAGCCGCCCGCCGTTGCCTTCTCGACGCCAGCGCAACGCAAGGCCGAGCCGTCGCCGGACATGGACGAAGCGCCTCGGCGCCTGCTTTCCTCGCTGACCTCAATACCTCCTGTCCGGCGCGTCTGTGCCGAATGCGGCGGAGAAGACGACGAGCACGAGATGCCGGTCATGCCGAAGCTCGAAGTCGGTCCGGTGGATGACCCGTTCGAGCGCGAGGCGGACGACATCGCCGGACGGGTCATGGCGTTGCGCGGACCGCAGGCCATTCAGACCGGCGGGATCGGCGAAGAGACGCCTGATGTCATGGCCCGCCGTGTCAGGCGGAAATGCGCGACCTGCGGCGGCGACGAGACGCCGGTCATGCCGAGGCTTTCGGTGGGACCGGTCGATCATCCGCACGAGACCGAAGCGGATGCTGTCGCTGAGACGGTCGTGGCTGGCCGCGCCGGCTCTGGTCTTCAGCGCCTGAGTGAGGATGACGAGCCGGAGGTGATGGCGCGCAGATCTGCCGTTCAACGCAAATGCGCCGCCTGCAGCGCTCGTGATGACGAGATGCCGGTAATGCCCCGCAGGTCCCGCGCCACGGTGCAGCGCGCGCCGGCGTCGCTGCTTGATCGCGAAACCCTGCATGACCTCGCCGAGATGCCGCGGATGCGGCCCGCCACTGCGGCCGGGACCGAACACATCGCCGCTTCGGCCGGTCAGCTCGAATCCGGTGGCAGCGCGCTCTCGCCCCAGACACGCAACTTCTTCGAAAGCCGTATGGGTCGCGACCTCTCGGCCGTGCGCATCCACCGCGGCAGCGCCTCGGACGCGCTGAATGACAGCATCTCGTCGCGCGCTTTTACCTTCCGCAACCACGTCTGGCTGGGTCGAAACGAAGCGGACACGCCGTCCTTCACCATGGCACACGAGTTGACACACGTGCTGCAGCAGACCCAGCCGGATGAGGTGCAGCCGAAGGTGCGCCGCGCCCCATCCGAGATCATCAGCGAAACGCTCTACTTCGGAGAGGACCCCCAAAAGACACCCACCCACGACCTCGTCGTTGCCGATGCGGTCAAGAAGAATGCAAAACTCATGGGTGAGGTAGCGGTGCCCAACGCGCAGCGCGACAAGGGCGCTGTGGACGACGGGTTTGGCTATGCCGACCTGGTCATCTCAGATCCCAACAAACTCTGGGGACTGCGGTTTGCGCCCTACACTGGCATTGGCAGCAGCACCGGGACAGGGACCGGAACTGGCGCTGGCGGGCCGACCGCGCTGCCGTGGTACGTCGTGTCGGACGGTGGCAAGAACGTCGTACCCAAGAGCCTGGGGTACGACGCAAGAAAGTCGCTTCACATCGGCGGCGCCGCCCTGAGACCGGGCGGAGGCTACGAGAAATACAGCACGGAATCGAGCCCTCGCTGGGCTACCACCGACTTCATTCGATCCGCACTCGATGCGCCCTCGAGCTACGAGATTGGCGACGTAAAATTCGCCGGTGACCGGGATCGCATGAGCGACGCGGAAAAACAGGTTGGCGACTACGCCACCGGTTTCAATGAAGCTGCCCGGCGCTACAACAAGACGGTGGAACAGAGCGAGGCCGTCAAGAATGGCACCGCGCCAGCCGGAACCCTGACCGGGTCGTCGCGAAGCAATTCGCTCGCCAGGACCAACTTCAGCGCCGCCAAGATGACGAGCTCGGCCAGCAGCGGCGACTTCATCCCTCTGGAAAGTGCATTGAGGCTGCGCCTCAACAAGTACAGCAAGACGATCCTTGGTCGTGACAAGTACGAGAACGTTACCGGGTTCACCTATACGGGGAAGTCCTATTACCGGCAGAAAAGCGGCGCCAAGTACCTGTGGGAGTATGTTTTCTGGCCAGATGAAATCAAGGAACAGGACACCAGCACATCCCGGTCCAACCGGCGCGACAAGCTGACCGAGGCGAGCCAGACCCTGTACGACCAGATGGTCTCTTCGCCGACGGGCAAGAAGGTCATGCCGCTTCGCCATGCCAATGCCCGCGTTCAACCCAAGAAGCCCAAAAAACCGCTGCCGCCACAGGAAGATCCGTTCCAGGCGCAGTACAACACCTGGAAGGAAAAACAGAGAACCTTCACCAGGACCTTTGCCGAATACACCAACATCAAGACCGGGACCGGTAAGGCGGACATCGCCAAGCTGGCCTTCGACACGGCGATCCAGAACACCGTCAAGCTGCTGGGTGGCACCGGTCCCGACGGTTCGCGACCGGTGCAGGACACAGCCGCGCTGACCAAGGCGCAAACCGAATTCAACCGTGCCGAACTCATGGAAGGGCGGTCGGGGCGGATGCTCGGGGCCATGCGCAAGACCTTTGGCGCGACCTTCGTCAAGGCGCTCAACATCTACCACCGGCTGAAGACCAAGTTCGAAAACTTCCTGGCGGGCGCGAAGAAGCGCACCAGCGGCGGCAAGATCGGCAAGGCGATCATGAAGGTCGGCGGCGTGATCTTCGGCGCCATCATCAAGGTCATGCTGCCGCAGGTTGGCGCCTATCTGGTCGACTGCGTCGAGGAAGGGTTCAAGTCGCTGCTGAAGTCGATGATCGGCGCCGATTTCAGCAAATACACCGACCCGATCGAAGGCGAGTTCGTCAAGAAGTATGAGGAAATCGCGGCCCAGATCGAAGCCAAGGTCGAAGAGGCCGCAGAAGCGATCAAGACCCGCTTCGGCAGCATCTATGAAGCCGTGATGGACACCTGGGAAGCTGCCAAGACATTGATCAGCATCGCCCGGCATGTGTTCAACGTCGCCCGCATCGCCTCCTGCGCCGCCGGCGGGCTCGAGACGGTGGGAATTTCCTGCGTCGTTGCCGGTGTGGACTACATCCTTTCGCTCTTCGACATCTCACCCAGCGAGTATCTGCTGTCGCATCTGTTGGGCTCGTGCGTCGCGCAGGACTTGATAAAGGAGTTCATCCTCGGTCGGGCAATCATCCAGAACCTGCCAAAGGAAATCGCCGAGACGATCCGCAGCCATCTCAAGGAGATTCTGCCGCCCGAGGTGAAGCCGCTGCTTTGCGATCATATCGGCGATGCGCCCGATCTGCCTGACGCGGCCGAGGTCCCGTGCGAGGACATCGACAATCCGGGCAGCGGACGGGGCGGCAGCGACCTCTCGAAACCGCCGCCGGGCTTCCCGCCGGGCATGAACGAGCGCCGAGCGACCCAGAAGGAAATCCGCGAACATGGTCGCCTGGGCACTGGAATCGTCGACAACGCCGGCAAGGTCGACCGCAGCAAACTGCCGGAAGAATTCCGCAAGTTGCTCGAACCGCAAGCACCGCCGCCGCCGGGCACTCCGGAGGTATGGGACCCACCAGACAAAAGCAGCCCGCCGACCGTCAAAAGCAGCCCACCCGCGGACAAGCAAACCGTACCCGACGCGGCAAAAGACAAGCCCGCGGGACAGGCCCCCGAGCAGAAGCCCGCAGGCGGCGCGACCGGCGGCGGTGGCGGCCAGCCTGGATCCGGGGGGCAAACGACCCAGTCCATTCGTCGTGGGCAAATCGCCGATCCGAGCGGGACGGTAACGGGCTATCACACAATCCTGCCAGGGCCTTCCGGTGGTTTCGCGCCAGGACGGGGCGACGCCAAGACCTTGTTCGACGTCTACCTCTACGTCCAGACGTCGGACTTGAAGACCTTCGGACCGCTGCCCATCCGGATCAAGGTCATCGAGGTGAGGCGCGACAAATCCGGCGACTGGATCAAGTACCTCCCGGACGGCCCCTATGTGCTGAAGAACGATACCGAAATCGAAATCGATCCGGCGGGCAGCGACGGGTTCTGGGCAAAGCTGAGTGCTGACAGATGAGACCGTTTCCCAAGAATGACTTCACTCGTTCCACGTCCGGCGTCTCAGATCGGAGCTTGCTATGACCGGTCTTACGATATCTCCCCAGGTCCAGAAGGGCGCCCTTGTCGGGCTTGATCTCTTCAACCCGCTCTCTTCGGTCGCGATCTTCCAGTACAACCCCGACCAGATCACCCGGTCGATCGCGCCGAACTACAGCCAGGCAGGCAACGGGCGGGCCGAACCGTTGCGGCTGGCCGGACCTCCCACCGAGACGATCAGCGCCAACCTCAAGATGGACCTGATCGACCAGATGGAAGAGGGCGAGAACGGACCTCTGGGCGGCGGCATTTCGGGCTACCTCGCAGCACTCGAGATGATGGTCTACCCCAAGACCATTGCCGTTGCGATCAACCAGGCGCTGATGCTGGCCGGAACCATGGAGGTGGTGCCGCCCGCAGCACCGCTGACACTTTTCATCTACGGCTGGAAGCGCGTGCTGCCGGTCAAGATCGAAAGCCTGTCGATTACCGAGACAGCCCACGACCCGGCGCTGAACCCGATCCGCGCCGACGTTGCGCTCTCGATGAAGGTGCTGACCTACAACGACCTGTCGATGACCAACCCGGGCTATTGGGCCTTTCTGACCCATCAGGTGGTCAAGGAGACACTCGCAACCGTCGCCAGCGTCAACAACATCGCCGATGTGGCGGGCAATCTGGAGATCTGAGAGGGCACGATGATCACGCCGACAAGCCGATACGCCCACGCGACCGAAGCCGAGTTCACCCGGCCTGACGGCAGTACGGTGCGCCACATCGTGCCGCCGATCCTGCCGCATCCCGAAGATCACACCGTCGCGCGCCAGCATCGCGTCACCGACAGCGACCGCGCCGACATCATCGCCGCGCAGACCTATGGCCAGGCGACCGCCTGGTGGATGATCGCCAACGCCAATTCCGCCGCACATCCCGACCAGCTGACCCAAGTGCCCGGCGCTCCGCTGGCCATTCCCATGCCGGATCTGAACGGAGGCAGGACCACGTGAGCGCCTTCGGCAACATCCTCGGCATCCGCGCCACCCTGCTTCTGGGCAAGGAAGCCGTCGTGCTGCCGGCGCCGCTCGAGGCGATGGAGGCGATCGAGGAGATCGAGGTGCGCCAGGCGATGAAGAAGGACTCAGGATTCAAGATCACGCTTTTGGCCGGACGCGAGGGCCCGCTTGGCGCGTTTGGACCGCCGTTCGTCAATAATCCGCTGTTCCAGCGCGGCGCGCGCGTGGTGGTGGTGGTCTGGAACGGGGTGTTGCCGACGCCGATCTTCGATGGAATGGTGACCAAGACCCAGTACATCCCGGGCGAAGGTTCGAATGAAGGCAAGTACCTCATGCTGGGTCGCGACCTGACCTTCGTCATGGACCGCGAACAAAAGCGCACCCAGCACCCGGCTCAGGACGAAACCATCATCATGAATGCCATGGCGCTGCAATACGCCACCTATGGCGTGATCCCGGTTATCATGCCGCCGCAGGTGATCGATCCGCCAATCCCGGTCGATCGCACGCCGCAGCAGACCTGTTCGGACCTTGCCTATGCCAAGAAAATGGCCAAGCGTCACGGCTACCAGGTGTTCATCGATCCCGGCCCGGTGCCGGGGATCAGCCAGCTCTATTTCGGCCCGGTGCCGCGTCCGGGCATGCCGCAGAAGCCGATTTCGGTCAACCTGGGGCCGATGTCGGACGCCTACGATGTCACGGTCAACCACGATGGCGAGACCCTGACGGCCGCGCGCGCCAAGGTGCACGACCGCTCTACCGGGCAGGTGGTGTCACTGGAAATTCCCACCTCGACCAACACGCCGCTCTCGGCGCTCTCGGAAGCGCTGACGCAGATGGGCAACACCAAGACCAAGGAGATCGAGACCTCGGGTCTCAACACCGCGCAGGTGCTCGCGCGGCTGATGGCGGAAGTGAACGAGCCGGCCGAAAGAGTGCTGGAGGTCTCCGGCACCATCGACAACACGCGCTACAACGCAGTGCTCAAACCCTACTACGCGGTCGATGTTCGCGGTCTCGGGATGATCTACAACGGCACCTATACGGTGTCCGAAGTCAGACACGTCCTCAAGCCCGGATCCTACACCCAGACGTTCGCACTTCAGCGCGACGGGCTCTATCCCATCCTGCCCGCAGTCGCACCGGAGGTATCGCCGATATGAGCTGCGCGGACGAAAAATACTTCGGCAAATACCGCGGCAAGGTCGAGCTCGCCATCGACCCCATGGGACTTGGCCGGGTCCAGGTCAGCGTGCCGGACGTGATGGGAGACGGCACGCTCGCCTGGGCCATGCCCTGTCTGCCCGGCGCGGGGCCGGGTGTCGGCATCTTCGCCATCCCACCGAAAGGCGCCAATGTCTGGGTCGAGTTCGAGCGCGGCGATACGGACTATCCGATCTGGTCGGGCGGGTTCTGGAATGCCGGGGACACGCCCGCGCCGATGGGGCCGACGCAGGCGCTGACGCGCGTCTGGAAGGGGGACAACTTCACGCTGAAGGTGCTCGACGCACCCGGTGTGGCCGAACTCACCCTCAGCGTGACCACAGCCACCGGCGAGGCCGTGCTGAAGGCCGGGGCGGCCGCGATGGAGCTGAGCTTTGCCGGTGCGACGGTCAAGCTTGCCGCCGATGGGGTCACGATCAACAACGGAAACCTGAAGGTGCTGCCATGACCACGCCGATCGTCACGCAGGGAACCGTCGCCAGCTGCCCACATTCGATCCCGATCACGATCGCTGCGACCGGCACGAAGCTGCTGATCGTCGGCACGCCAGCGGCGCTTATGGGCGACAAGGGCACGATTGCCGGTTGCCCCTTCACCACGCCGGAGCCCAAACCCCAGCCCTGCCTCATTGCCGAGTTCACCAAGGCTGCCACCAAGGTGCAGTCGGGTGGCACGCCGGTGCTGCTGGTCAACCCCGGCGACCTGTGCAAATCCGGCCAGATCCCCAACGGTCCGGTGGTCTGGTCCTCACCGCAAACCAAGGTCGTGGCGATATGACCTGGTTTTCCTTCCCCTACAGGATCTCGGCAGCCGGAACCACGGCCGAGGCCGACCGCGACCAGCAGATCCGGGACATGATCGAACAGGTGCTGTTCACGCGCCGGGGCGAACGCATCAACCGGCCGGAATTCGGCGCCGGACTGCACGAGATGCTGTTTTCGGAGAACGCGCCCGAGATTGCCGCCGCGGTCCAGCACATGGTCCAGGGCGCGCTTCAGCAATGGCTGGTCGAGGTGATCGAGTTGCGCGGCGTCAGGGTCGAGGCGGTGGACAGCCAGCTGCGCGTCACCGTTGTCTACAGCCGGCTCGGCGACGACGAGATCCGCCACGCCGTCGTGGAGGGCGCGATATGACGACGTGCAAGTGCCATTGCGGAACGTCGCTGCGCCGGCAGAGGGTCCTCGACAGCAACGTCGACATGGGCGGCGGGCTTGAAATCAACGGCATCGACTTCGTCGAAGTGCTGGATAGCCTCGCGCCGGCAGGCCTAGCGCAGAAACTGCTCGACGTCACCTTCCTCAAGCCCGACGGCGTTGCCGCACTCACCGAAGACAATTTTGCTGTCACGGGTGGAACGCGGATCAAGGGCATCAAGGTGCTGTCGTTGGCGTTGCAGCCGGACGGGCTGACCCAGCGGCTGACGCTCAACCAGGCGGGGGACTTCTCACCTTACGTGTTGTCGCTGCGGCAGGGACCGGTCAATGCCGCACCGCCCGCCAACATGGATCGCCAACTTTCGAGCGTGAGCTTCTCCTTCAAGGTCGAATGCCCCTCGGACTTCGATTGCGCCGACCCCGCACAACCCATGCCGCGGCGTCCTCAGGGGCCTCCGACCGACTACCTGACGCGAGACTTCTCTGGCTTCCGCACCATGATGCTCGATCGGATGTCCGCCACCATGGTCGACTGGTCCGAGCGCAACCCGGCGGACCTGGGCGTGACGCTGATCGAGGTGCTGGCCGATGCCGCCGACAAGGCGAGCTGGTTTCAGGACGCCGTGGGAACGGAAGCGTTCTTCGAGCGTACGCGTTTTCGACAGTCGCTGGTGCGCCACGCGCGACTGCTCGGCTACCGCCCGGGCGAGGGCTGCAATGCGCGCACCGCCGTCGCGGTGACGGCGGGCCTCGATCGGGACGGCGCGCCTGACGTGATTGCCCGCGGCACCAGGCTCCTGACCCGGCCCGAGGCCAGGGGGCAGGGGAGGCCTACCGTGGTGGCACCGGACGCCGAGTTGTTCGAGGACATGACCCGTCGCGGATCGATTGTGTTCGAGGCGTTGGAGCCGCTGAAGTCCTTGCGCGTTGCACGCAACGATGCGGGGTTCCACGATTGGGGTGACGAGGGTTGCTGCCTCAGGAAGGGCGCGACCTCGGCCTTCCTGACCAAGGCGCCCGGCGAACTCGACCTGGCCGCCGGCGATCTCTTGGTTCTGGAGGAGCGTATTCCCTTTGGCGGCAGCGCCGAGGATCCGCCCGATCCCACCCACCGTCAGGTCGTGCGCCTGTCGGAAGACCCAGCACCGGCCAGCGACCCGATCTTCGGACTTGCCCTGACGGAAGTGCGCTGGTTTGCCGAGGACGCGCTGCGGTTCGCCCTGCCCATCGGGACACTCAACGGGACACCGATGTCGGTGGCGCGTGGCAACGTTCTTTTGGTGGACGAAGGCCGCACCGTCGATCACGGAGACCCCGCGCCCGAGGACGCGATCGTGCTCGAAACTCTTCCTGCCGGTGGCCTTCTGCCGGACGATGGGCCGGGTCAGACGCCCCGCTATCGGCTGGCGGCCGAGCAGGTGGTACGCGCAGCGCCTTTCGATCCGGAATCCGCACGCGGTGCATCTGCCGCTTCGTCGCTCTTTCCGATCGCCGCACCGGTGGCGCAGGTCGCGCTCGTCGGCGACGGCGAGCTCTGGACGACGGTGCCCGATCTTCTGACGTCTGAACGTTTCGCGCCGCATGTGGCTGTGGAGCCCGGGACAGCACCTGGGGCGGCCTATATCCGCTTCGGCGACGGTGTGCTGGGTCGGCGCCCGACCGACGGAGCCACCTTCGTTGCGCGCATCCGCCACGGCGGTGGCCTGCGCGGAAACGTCGGGGCTGGCGCGATTGCCCATATCGTGACCGGCGACGGCAGCGGCATCGCCGCGCTGGATAATCCCGTGCCTGCCGCCGGCGGCACCGTGCCCGAACCGCGCACGGCCGTGCACGTCGCCGCGCCGCAGGCCTTGCGCGTGTCGCGGCGCGCGGTCACCGCGGCCGACTACGCCGAGGTCGCCGGCCGCCATCCCCGCGTCGCACGCGCCTTCGCTCGCCGCCGCTGGACCGGCAGCTGGCACACTGTGACACTGGCACTCGACCTTGTCGGTGGCGGCGAGGTAGACGCCGCAGTCGAGGCCGAGTTACGCGCCTTCATCGAAGACCACCGTCTGGCCGGCCACGATCTGGAATTCGTTTCGCCGGTCTTCGTGCCGCTCGACATCATCCTCTTTGTCTGTGCGTCGCCCGATGCCTATGCGTCGGACATCAATCGCGATCTTCTGGCGCTCTTTTCGGATCGAGATCTGCCAGATGGAACGCGCGGGCTCTTTCATCCCGATGTCCTGGAATTCGGGGCGGACGTCGCGCTGTCACCGATGATCGCCCGCGCCATGCGGATCGACGGTGTGTCCTGGATCGGCACCACCGACGAAAACAACGTGGCCGTGGGGCACTTCGCCCGGATGGATCAGCCCGGGGTGGACTACGCCGCCGAAGCGATCGTGCCGATCGCCAGCGCCGAGATTGCAAGGCTCGACAATGACCCGAGCCGTCCAGAGAACGGTCGGGTCCGCTTCATCGTCGGAGGAGGGCGCTAGTCATGGCCACGCGCGACAAGACCTCGCCCTGCGGCCGCACCGACCTCGGCCCGCATCGCCCTGCCAACCGTGCCGGGCTTTCGCAGCTGGATTATCGCATCACCACGCAGCCCGAGGCGTTGGCGCGGATGCTTCACCTGCTGCCGCGGCACGGGGTGACAGACCCAGAGACAGGAGCCGAGCTCCAGCCGCTCGAGGCGTTGCGGACCCGCGATCCGCGCGACCCGACGATCAGCATGCTCGGTGCCTGGGCCATGGCCTGCGACGTCGTCTCCTTCTACTCGGAGCGCATCGCCAACGAAGGCTTCATCGACACGGCCACCCAGCGCCGTTCCGTCCTCGAACTCGCGCGGATGATCGGCTACGAGCTCGCCCCCGGCGTGGCGTCCAGCACGCATCTGGCTTTCTCGGTAGAGGATGCGGACAATCCGTACCGCGTGGTTCAGATCGGCATCGGCGTGCAGGCCATGTCGATCCCGCACGAGAAGGGCAAGCTGCCCCAGATTTTCGAAACGGTGGAGGAGATCACCGCGCGCGCCGAATGGAACGACATTCACGCCCGAACCGAGCGGCCCCAGAACCTGGTGCTCTACAACAACCTCGGAAACGACGATGACGCCGCCAACGGCACGCTCTACCTCTTCGATCTCGACAACTCCTTCGACGACGCCACGCTGGCCGATCCGGACCTCGTCACCATTGCCGCCGAGGGTGAACTGGAACATTACCACCCGATGACCCGGCGGCTCGACCTGCCCGCCTCGCTCGCCAAGCGCATCGAGGATAACGAGACCAACGACGAGATCGATCCGGTGCTCTATGCGCTGCCTGTGAACGAGGTCTGCCTCACCGGGTTGGGTCTCAACCTGCGCAGGGGCACCCGGATGCTGGCGGTGGCCCAGGCGGCAAACGACGGCGCACCGGTCACGGCCATGCCGATGCGGGTGGTTTCCGTGACCGAAGACCGCGCTTTCGGCCTGACGAAAGTCGTGCTGACGCGCAGCGGCACCGCGCCCGAAAAGGTGCGCCGTGCGCCGCCTTTCCGGCTCGCAAAGCTGCTGATCGGCATCATGCCCTCGGCGCGCATCGCACTCGGGACCCAAGCGATCGAGACGCATGTGCGTGGTCGAACCTGGTCGGGCGACGGACTCTCGGCACTGGTGCAGTCCCAAGCCTGGCAGCGCGCCAAGATCATGACGCTGGTCCGCCTGCTTGTTCTGCCGCCGCCGGAAAAGGACGATGGCGAAGTGCCTGCACTGGGCCTTCATGTCATGCGCGACAGCTCCGGCTTCTTCGGCAACACCGCGCCGCTCTATGCCACGGTGAACTATGGCACCAAGGCCAATGGCGCCTACGACAAAGGCCCCTACACCTATAACTGGGATGGGGCCACAGGCGGGTCACCCAACACCATCTGGATGGACGGGATGGGTGCGAAATACATCGAAAATGGCGCCTCCCACGTCTACCTCGACCGCGAACTGAAGGAGCTACAGCCAAACGGCTGGGCGATCATCGAAAACGCCTCCGGCGGATCTCTGGGGTTGCGGGTCACCCACGCAGCGGCGGAATCGCGGGCAGACTACGCAATCACGGGCAAGACGACCGGCGTGGGGTTGCGAACCGCCAACAACGATACGATCGACCTCGGCGACGTCGGTTCGACCAATATCTACAATTCCTTCCTGTTCAGGGGCTCACAAATCCACGCGGTCAGCACGCACCTTCCGCTTGCCGGTGTGCCTCTGTCACCGGAACTGCCGCAGAAATCCGCCTCGGTCGAGCTGGACCGGCTCTATCTTGATCTCGAACGCGGACGGCCCGTCTCGCTTTCGGGCGCACGCAACGATGCAGAGGGGATCACCGGTCGCGAGACCCATATCATCGACGAGGTCCAGCATATCGACGGGATCACCCGCCTGCTGCTGACCGGAGAGACCGCATGGCCCTATGACCGCACCACAGTGCGCATCAACGCGAATGTGGCGCTTGCCACGCACGGCGAGGCGGCGGCCGAAGACCTCGGAAACGGCGACGCGCGGCTGACCTTCCAGACCTTCACGCTGAAAAAGCCACCACTCACCTACGTCTCTGCAGCCAACGAGACCGGTCGGGCCTCGACACTGCAAATCCGCGTCGACGGCGCGCTGTGGGACGAAGTGCCTGCGCTCGGACAAGCCGGGCCGGAGGATGCCGTCTACGAGGTTCGCCTGTCCGACGACGGCAAGGCGCATGTGCGGTTCGGCGACGGCCGGACCGGGCGTCGCCTGCCCACGGGGTCGCTGAACGTGAAGGCGCAGTACCGCAGCGGTATCGGCATTGCCGGCGAAGTGCCGGAAGAGGCGATCAGCCAACTCAGGACCCGGCCGCTCGGCGTGCGTGCCGTCGTAAACCCGTCGCCGGCGACAGGTTCGGCCGATCCCGAGACGCTGGATAGCGCGCGAGAAACCGCGCCGGGGACGGTGAAGACCCTCGGGCGCATCGTATCGCTGACCGACTACGCCGATTTTGCGCGCAGCTTTGCGGGCGTCGGCAAGGCGCAGGCGCGCGAACTTTGGTCGGGACAGAACAAGGTCATCCACGTCACGGTCGCGCCTGAGGCGGATGCCGAGCTGACGGTCAGCGATCCGCTGATATCGAATCTTGCGGATGCCATGGCCAAGGCACGCGATCCGTCGCGCCCGCTGATCCTGCAACCCTATGCGCGCCAGTTCTTCGCCGTCACGGCCAAGATCTATCCCGATCCGGCCTATCGGTCCGAGGATGTAACGCTCTGGGCGCGCCAGCAGATCGAGGCCCTTTTCGGCTATGACGCGCGCAAGCTCGCGCAATCGGTAAGCGCGGCCGAAATCATCGCAGCGCTCCATCGGGCGACGGGTGTCGTCTCGGTCGATCTCGATGCGCTCGAGGTGCTGCTCGACGGCTCTGCCACCGGCTCGGTTGCCGTGGAACTGTCTTCGGTGCTGCCCTCGCTTCCGGCCACGGGGCCGGGCCAGCGTGGGCAGCGCACCGATTTTGCACCGGCCCAATTGCTGACCGTTCTGCCGTCGGCTGTCACCCTGACGATCATGGAGGCCGCAGATGTATAACCGCGCACCCGGCAACCTGTTCGAGCGGCTGCCCAGCCATTTCCGCACCCGAGATGCCGAAGAAGGCCGCCCACTACAGGCGCTGATGGAGATCATGGCGCAGGAACTCGTCATCCTGGAGCGCGACATCGACCAGCTCTATGACGACTGGTTCGTGGAGACCTGCGAGCCCTGGGCGCTGCCCTATATCGCCGCTCTGGTCGGGGCGCGCCCGATGCGCGAGATCGGCTCGGATGAGGCCGGCCTTCTGCGCGGATACATCGCCAATGTCCTGCGCAACCGGCAGGCCAAGGGCACAGCCGCTGCAGTCGAGCAGGTGGCGCGTGAAGTGTCCGGATGGTCGGTGGTGGCGGTCGAGTTCTTCCAGCGACTTGCCACCTCGCAACACATGAACCATGTGCGGCTGGACGCGCCGGCCTTTGCAGATTTGCGTAACGCCGCGCGCTGCCGCGCCAGCCGGTCGCCATTCTCGACCATGGTGCATTCATCGGCTGCGGGGCAAGCGGACGCTTTTGCCGGGCGCTACAACATTCCGCACCTGGGGCTGTTCATCTGGCGACACGTGGCGGCGCCACTCTGGCCGGTGGAAAATCCGGACACAGGGTACCTCGGCGGCGCCGTGCCGCGCCCGGATGCGCCCGACCCCGGACTTTTGACCTTTGACCCGCTCGGCCGCGACATGCCGTTGGTCAACCGCCCGGCGGCCGATCTCAGCCTGGCTGCACGCATGAGCCCGCGCACGGTGCCCGCGCCGCTCACCCGCGACGAGGTCTTTGCCACCCTCAACGCCGCCCGCAGCCAGGGCGTCACTGCGGGCCGCTGGTTCGAGGAAGGCCCGCCGTTTCGGGTTCGCCTGGACGGCGCCGAGGTGCCGCCGGATAAGCTCTTCTGCTGTAATCTGGAGAAGGCCGGTGACGGCACTTGGCGGCGGCCCGCCGCCGGCGCCGTCATGGTCGACCCGGAACTTGGCCGGCTCTCGCTGCACGCCTCGGACGAGGGCAAGGCGGTGGAAACCGGATTTGCGATCGCACAGCCCTTCGACATCGGTGGTGGCGCCTATGACCGGCGCTCCAGTCTCGAGAAATGGCTCCCAGACCTCGTCATCCCCGGCGAGGCACCGCCCTTTCAGATCGGCGTGACCAAGGTGGCAGGCCATGTGACCGACGACCCGCTCAAGGGCGGGCCGGTCGTAGCCAGCCTGCGCGACGCGGTGGATCGCTGGAACGCTGAGGCAAGTGAGGGCGCGCGCGGGATCATCGCGGTGATGGACAACGCAACCCATGCCGAGGCGCTGACCGCCACCCATGCGATCACGTTGCCGAAAGGCGCGACGCTGGCCATCGTCGCTGCGGCCTGGCCGGTGGTGGAGGAGCCGGGAGGCGTGCGGCGCCGCTTTCCAGGCCAATTATCGCCGATGCACCGCCGCCCGCTGGTTCTTGCACCTGTGATGATAGACGCGGCCGACGCGGGCGATGACCCGGCCGGCTCGCTGGTGATCGACGGTCTGGTCATCAGTGGCAATCTTACCGCCAGGCCCGGAGGCGATCTCGGAGCGCTCAGGCTTTACAACTGCACGATCGGCGCCTCGGGCACGGCACTCGACCGTTCTGTGCGCGCCACCACCGAGAACGAGCGGATGAGCCTCGTGCTCGACCGCTGCATCGTCGGGAAGGTGGATCTGCCGCAAGCGACCGGTGGAATAGAGATCACCCGGTCGATTATTGGCGAGGATCAGACCGCGGGCGGCGGCGGGGCAGGGGCCGGCACCCTGGTCCTGCGCGTGCCGCTGATGGACATGAGTTGCAGCGGCAGCACCGTCCTTGGTCGTACCACCTGCCGCAGCCTGCAGGCAGAAAACAGCATCCTGACCGGGCAGATCACGGTCGAACACCGGCAAACTGGCTGCGTCCGGTTCTGCTATGCCGACGAAACCTCAGTCCTGCCGCGTCGATACCGCTGCGTGCCGCGCGCCAGTGACGATCCGAAGCCTCGACCGGTCTTCGTCTCGACCCGCTTCCAGGATCCCGAATTCGGGCTTCTCAGCCTGCGCACGCCCGAGGCCATCCTCGAAGGGGCCGAGGACGGCATGGAAATGGGCGTGGGTTACGCCAACCGCGACCCTGCCCGTCGCGCCAACATCCGAGATGCCGTCGAGGAATTCGCGCCGTTCGGCCTTGTTCCTGGCTTCATTTACATGAGTTAGGAGGCCTGCCATGACCGGCGATATTTCAAGAAAGACCTTTGATCCTGCCAAGGATTTCAGCCTCGTGGGGATGCAGCAGGGCCGCCTGTTCACCGATGCCGACTGGAACGAACAGGGCGAGATCCTGCGCGCCTCGGACCGGGAGACCGCGGCAGACATCATCGGCCCCGCAGGTTTTCCGGATGACGATGCGGGCTTCGGACTGATCCCGGATGCGGGGACCGGAACGCTCGTGATCACGCCGGGCACCGGCTATGTGGCGGGTGTGGGCCATGTGTTGCACTGGCCCGCCGCTTACGCGCTGACGCGCCAGTCGGGCGCGGGCGGCAACGCGGTCTGGCGCATCGACGACGGTCAAGGACTGGCCAACGACGACGTTCTGAGCACGGACCCGGCGGGCCTGACCGCCTTCGTCAAAGTGCGCAACTTCGCCATGGACGCCAACGGCGTGCGGACCTTCCGCACCACGCCCGCCCTCGGCGACGCTGTGACCGTCGCCTTCCGCCCGGCAAGCTTCGCCCGCCAGCTTTACGGCGCCGGCACGCCGCTTCCCGAGATCGCCGGCGACTACCTTGCCGTGCTCAAGTCCACGGATCAGATCGTGACCGCGCTCGACGAGACGCTGCTGCGCGAAGTTGCTTTCGATGGGCCGGACACGGCCTATCGCGAACGCACCATCTGGCAGGTCTCGCTGGTCTCGCGCACGGCGCTCCTGGCACTCGGATTCCAGGCCGCGGACCTGACCTGCCCGGCGCTCTCCAAGGGGTTCGATCCTGTTCTTGCTGGCCGACCGCGGGGCGTGATGCGTGCGCGGGCCGAGCTCTCCGACCTCAGTGCCGGTCCCTGCACCCTGCCGCCCGCGGCGGGCTATCGCAGTCTCGACAACCTGCTCTTCCGCGTCGAGATCCATCTGGGCGGCGACGAGGCTGCGGCGTTCTACAAATGGTCGCGTGAGAACGCCATCCACCGCACGCGCTACCGCGCGATCGACGCGGGCGTTTTGGTGGTGGAAAGCATCGGCCGGGATGAGGTGACGGCACTGAAGACCGGCGACTGGATCGAAATACGCGATCAGGCTGCGATCTATGGTGAAGCGCCGGGGTTCTTTGCCCGGATCGACGAGGTGGTGGGACAGCGCGTCTCGCTCGCCGAGCTGCGCGATCCGCTGACGCTGGCGCCACTGCTCAACAACGGTCTTCCAGACACCGACAAGCTTCCGACCGAGGCTTTCGTCACCCGCTGGGAAGGCGGGTTGCCGGTGCAGGTGGATGATGCCACGGGCGATTGGGGCGATCTGGAGAGCGGCGTTCAGATCCGGTTCGCGGCCGGTCAATACCAATCCGGAGATTACTGGACGATCCCGGCGCGCGCCGTGTCGGGCGATGTGGAATGGCCACGCAATCCGGTCACGGGCGAGCCGATGTCGAAACCGGCCCAAGGACCGCGGCGCAACTATGCCGCGCTCGCCTGGCTTGCGCTTGACGCGGCCGGCGCCTGGACGGTGACCGAAGACTGCCGCCCGCTTTTCCCGCCGATCACCCGGTCCAAGCAGGTGCTCTACGCCGGAGGTGACGGACAGGAGACGCTGGATGATCCGCTGAACGCGGCCGCCCTGGTGCCGTTGCCAAAGGAGCTTTCGGTGGCTGTGGTGCGGGGTCACAGCCCGATTGCGGGCGAGACCATCCGCTTCACCGTGGTGGAGGGTGCCGGGCAGTTCGCCAACGGCCAGCCGATCGAAGAAGCCACCACCGACGCCACTGGCGTTGCGTCGGTGGCCTGGAGCCTCGATGGCACGACCAGGGTCCAGCGCGCCTTTGCCCAGCGGCTGGATGCCGCGGGAACCCCGACCCATGCGCCAATCGCCTTCAACGCCACGCTGTCACGCGCCACGCATGTGAGCTTCGACCCGGCCAACACGCCCGCACTAGCGCAGGCCAATACGGTGCAAAAGGCCATCGAGGCGCTGGCGGGGCTTCAGCAGGTCGGGTGCACCACCATCGTCATCCAGCCGGGGCAGGACTGGGTCGCGCGGCTGGAAGCGTTGCAACCGGACGAGAACGCCTCGATCTGTTTCGCTCGCGGCACCTACACCACCGGGCGCACCGTGCGGATGAACAAGTTGGGGCATATCCGCGTCAGTGGCGCCGGGCCCGGAACCGTCCGGATCGTCGCCAACCGCACGGAGGCGGCACTCGCCTTCGAGGCATGCGCGAGCGTCGCGATCAGGGGCCTGGAATTTGCAACGCCCGACGCGAATACCGCCGTCGACCCCGCCCTGAAGGGCCATCGCCAGGGCACCCTCGACTTCGGTCATTGCGACGAGGTCGAGGTCCATGGCTGCACGCTGAGCTGCGGCGGCGGCACTTCGACCGAGCGCACCTGCATAACGGTTCGGGGCTACAGCGATACGCTGAAGACCCTGCAGGCGACGCAATCGGTGCGGATCACCGACAACAGCCTGACGGTCGGCAACCTCCAGGAGGGGATCGTCGTGACCGACGCTCTCGACGTCGACATATCCGGCAACCTCTTGAGCGCCAAGCCGGGCAGGGGTTCCCTCAACATCGACGCGTTCCTCTCGGACAAGGTCTGGTTGGCGGCAACCGCAAACAGCCTTATCTCCCGCCCCGCGAAGGGCAATGTCGGCCGGGGCACCGGCTTCAAGGAAATTGCCGCCAAGGAGTGGCGAATGACCTTCGACAGCCCCGTGCCGCAGAAGGATTGGGACGAGCTGGTCGCCAAGAACCCACCTGCGGCGGCGGACGTCCGGAACCAGGATACGTTCAGCCGCTGGGCGCAGGGTCTGCTCGCCGCGGTTGCCGAGGACCCCGACAGGATGCCGATCTTCCGCAAGCAGCTCCGGCGGGTGGGGGACTCGTTCGGCGCCAACGGCGAAAGGCTCAACGATCCGAAAGTGCGCACGACGTTGCTCGTCTCAAGCGATCCGGTCGTGCAGCGATTCGACGCGCGATCGGGTGCGGAGCGCCATGTCGTGGTCGAAGCCAACGGTCAGGTCGTCGCCTTCGACAGTGCCTTCAACCAGAAGGACTGGACCACGCTGATCTCCCGCAGCGGTGAGGCCACCAAGATCGCAAACGCGGACGAGCTGCTGGGGCTCAGCTACGCGATGGCGAAGAAGGCGCTTGTGGACAAGGAGCTCCGTGCCAATCTGGGTTCAATCCAGAATTGGCTGAAAGCGCTTGGGGAGAACTCGGCCAGCCTGGGGGCGCAGGGTATCGTCTGCGGTGGCCGGCGCATGGACAACGTTTCGATCCGCAGCAATGTGATACGCGGCTTCCAGGTGGGGGTGCGGGTGGCGGTGAGCCACATGCGCAGCTTGAACGTCAAGGCGAGATCGGTATCGATCGACGAGAACCGCATGGAGCTGATGGCGCCCAGTGCACAAGCCTATGCCGGCTACGGCGTGATGGTCGGCAATGTCGATACGCTGCGCATCCGAGGCAACGAGATGGCGCTGTCGAGCCGACCGAACTTCGCCAGGTACTTTGCGCAGGGCATCCGCATCTGGGGTTTCATCGGCCATCAGGTCCTGGTGGCGGAAAACCGGATCTCGATGGCGACGATGGGGATCCGTCTGGTCTCGGTCGTCAGGTTCGACAACAATGACCCGCATCTGTGGGTGTTCCGCGAAAACCTGATCGAGGGGCCAGCCGGTATCCGCAACTGGAAGGTGACGCCATCCTGGCCGTTGATCGACCAGAACAATCTGACGCGCAGCGTCTAAGGAGTGGCCCGAATGCGCCTTTTGGTGTATGAGTATATTTCCTGACTCTAATGGCAAATGATTTTCGGTGCCACCGGGTTCGAGTCCCTGTCAGGTAAGCGAAGCGGAGCGGGACACCCGGTCCGCTTCCCGCATTTTAGGGGTATGCAAGACCTTTCTGCCAGCCTTTGGGTGCCCTCGACGTTTGGTGAGGCGGATACGGTAGGGGCTACCGGCGGCCGATCGCCAGCCGCAGATTGGCCGAAAGCCTGGAGTGGCCAACTGGGCTCTTTTGCACGCTCGGTTGTTTCGCTGGTCTTAGCGCGTTGAAACGATTTCCATAAGCGCGCACAGGCAACCTCAGGCACACTTTCCTTCGACCGGGCAGGGCTACGGCTAAGGCTGCAAACCTTGCACTCTTGTGCCGTTTAACCCTCGGGCAAACCCGCGGCAATCATAAGGCCCACGACGCGTTCGGTGGCGCCAAGATAGACCGGGCTGGTGTTCTTGGTGGGCGGTGGCAGATTGTGCGCCGTCGATCCCGGCCTCAGCTTCATCGCCTGAGCCATCGCAGCCCTGGCGTCGTCGGTTCGGCCCAACTGCTGATAGGCGGCAGCCAGCAGGAAATGCGTGCGACCGCTCGCCGGCGTGATCGCGATCGAGCGCTTAAGCCAAGGCAATGCTTCTTCTGCCCGGCCCTTCAACATGTGGACCCAGCCAGCGCCGATCGCCCACGTCCAGCGGGCGACCTGGGGCGTATCGAACCTGTCGGCTTGCTCGAACGTTGAAAGTGCCTCGTCGAAACGCCCCAGGAAGACCTGGGAAAGCCCAACCAGATAAAGCACGGTCCCGTTCCAAGGATCGAGGGCGAGTACCTTGCCGCAGGCCACAAGGCTTTCGACGAAGCGGTTGGTCGCAGACAGGTACCGGCAATGCATTTCGAGCACGGGGATATAATTCGGCTTCGCGCGCAGGGCGCGCTCAAGAATCTCGCCGACCCGGTTCTCGACCGTTTCGCGTTCCGCGGCGGGGAACCAATCCATCTGGATCCCGCGCAACTGAAATGCCGCGAGCGCAACTTGCAGGTCGATATTTTCCGGGTCGTCAGCAAGCGCCTGTTCCAGCATCGCCTTTGCAGCGCGAAAGCGCTCCGGCGTCGTTTGGTTGATCGAGGCCGTTGCTTGCTCGATCGCCGCTTTGGTACTGCCCGCCGGCAAGCCATCGGCCGAGCGCTCCCCAGCATTCAAGAGCACGTTGATGCGCAGGGCCAGCGCGTGGCCCATGCCGGCCGTCAGGCGCGTTTGCTGCAGTTGCGCGTCAGCGCCGGACAGACCAACCGACAGCGAGTTGGTCCACTTGACCGCGCCAGTCGCCAGTTCGGTCATGCGGGCGCGCAAATTCCACCCTGTTTCCGTTTTCTCCAGTTCACTGCTCACGACGAAGTCGGCCGCCCCCACAGCGCCGCCCGGCGGAATGACCACCCGGATCGTCTCGATTTTCGCCAGGCCATCGGTGACGTCGCGGGTGACGCCTGCCGCCATGCGCAGGGCCAGTGGATCGTTGCCTGCCGCCGTCATGGGGGTCACGGCGACAGTGAGGGGCGAACCGGTGACGAAACCCGGGAACCGCGTCGCAGCGGCAGCCAACGCCGACAGACCGAACCCAGCCACAGCCACGAGTGCGGCGCGGCGGCGTATCTTGACGTCAAGCCATCGACCCGGCGGTCCACTTTCGGCATCGGGACCGACCTGCGGTGTAGACTTCTCCGGCGCGATGACGTCCGGCGCTGTCGATACCTCTGCCTCAAACAGGTATCCGCGGCCCGAGACCGCTCTGATCAACTGACGGCTCTCATCACCGAGGGCTGCGCGAACTTCCCGAACACACTGGAACAGGCTGTCTTCGCCGACATGGACGTTTGGCCAGACCGCTGCCATCAGCTCATGCTTGCCGATGACCCTTCCCGGGTTGGCGGCGAGCAGTTGCAGCAAATCGAAAGCCTTGGGCCTCAGCTTGATTGTTTCGCCGCCGGGCCCACGCAGTTCGGACCGCTGCGGATCGAGTTCATATCCAACAAATCTGAGCACCGGGCCTCCGCCTCCCGCGATGATATTCCCGGAACTCCGGCGTTCTGCCAAGAACAAGAAGATTGATAATTAAGCCATTCGTTTTCCTGCGGGAAAGGCCAAATTCAACAAAATTTCAGAATTTCACCGATGCTCTTTCAGGACTTTTCCCGGCCCGCACTGACATACCGCGCAAGAACACAACGAACACGATCGCGGAGATCTCGATTCACGGCAAGCGCGTAGAGGGCAGGGGCCCTGATGCGCGGCGGGAATGCGAGCCCGGATCCAGGCGGAGGGACCCTATGTCTACACGAGTGCTTTTGGCTTTGGCGCAGAATGCCCGTTGGCTGGCCACCCCCGGCAGCGGCGATTTCAACACCGGCACCAGGGCATGCGGAGCATCTTTGTGAAGATTGTCAGGAACTATGAGGCCCGCACCAACCGGTCGGCGCTGCGTGTCCCCGCTTTGGGTCTCGTCGCCTCTTTGGCTGCCACCCTTGCAAACTCCGTCGCACCACTGGCGCTGATCGTCGCGTCCAGGCCCGCGCTGGCGGACAGCATCGGCGTGAACGGTGGCGGCGGCGGATATGCAGGAAACTACATGACACCGGGCGGCGGGGGCAGTGCGGGGGCTGCCGGCGACGGCTCGGCGACCGGCTCGGGCGGTGGTGGAGGCTCCACAGGCGGCTCGGGCAATCGCGGCGGGTCGGGCGGCGCATCGGACAACGGCGGCGGAGGTGGTGGCGGCTACGGACTTGGCGCGGGCGGCGGCGGCGGCGGCGCGGGTGGCAGGGGCCTCACGCTATCCACCGACCTGGTCAACAATGCGACAATCAAGGGAGGCAATGGAGGCAATGGTGGCGTTGGGAGCGCCAATTGGGCGCAGTCTTGGTACTATGCCGGCGGCGGCGGCGGCGGTGGCGGCGGGTCAGGCATTATCGTCACGACCGGAGCCAGCCTCACCAATGCAGGCATAATATCGGGCGGCAACGGTGGCGGCGGCGCTGACGTCAGCGGACCGGGCATCCCCAACTCGTTCGCCAACCCCTCGGGCAACGGCGTGGGCGGCAACGGCGGCAACGGCATCACCGCAACCGCGTCCAGCGGACTGACAATCTCCAATACCGGCACGATTCAAGGCGGTGGCGGCGGAACGGACTACCACAACGTCCAGCCCTATCGCCCGCAGGCCGGCGGCTACGGCATCATCGGCCAAAATCTGACCATCACGAACAGCGGAACGATAGCCGGCGGTGCGCGCGGCGGGGCGGGCGGTCTATCCGGTAACCTCTCATCCGCCATCGTCATTACCGGCGGCACCAACAGCATCACGGCTCTTGCCGGCAGCAATATCGGTGCGATTGAACTCACCAGCGGCGCAACGACGCTTGCCGGCGAGTTCAACAGCACAGTCCAGGTCAACGGCGGGGCCACCCTCGCTCTGGGCGCGGCCGGCAACGCGACCGGCTTCACCAGTCTGAGCAATGCCGGTGGCACGATCACGATCGGCGACGGCAACATGCTGTCGGCCGGAACGATCGCCAACTTCTCGGGAGGGAGGATCACCCTAGGCGTTGGTTCGGTGCTCTTTGGCACGGGCAACACATTGAACAACGATGCCACCATCGATGTCGGCACCGACGGTGTCGTCATGGACAATGGCGATATCAACAACAACGCCGCCGGCATCATCAATTTCAATGGCCCGGGCGGTACTGCGCAACTGTCGCCTGGAACCAATAACGTCAACAACAATGGCCAGATCAATGTTGTCGGCGGTGACGTCAATGTGACGATGAGCAACATCAACAACCAAGGCAATGGCCTGGTGTCGCTCACCGGCGGCAATATGTTCGGCGTGTCTACACTTACGAACTCCGGCACGGCGACGCTGAACATTGCTGCGGGCCGCAAGCTCAGCCTGCAGACCCTGGCCTTCAACGGCGGCACCGTTTCGGGCACCGGCACGATCGAGGCTGCGAGTGCGTTCAACCTCTGGGGCACTGGTACGGTCGGCGCGACACTTGCAGGCACGGCAAATCTGACGAGAGGTGGTCCCGGGACAACGATCCTCACGGGCAATCACACCTATACCGGCGGCACCGCCATCAATGCCGGCGAACTGCAACTCGGCACACTTGGCACCGCCGGCTCGATCCGGGGTCATGTCAATGTGAACGGTGCCGGTACCTTCACGCTCACCAATGCCGACACCACGGGCATCACCGGTATCACCAATGCCGGAAAAACCCATCTTTACAATGCCTCAAGCGCACCCGGTGCGGCGATTACCAACACGGGCGAACTCTACTTCTACAATGCCAGCAGTGCTGGCAGTGCTACCGTGACCAACGACAGGTTCCTCGATTTCTACGGCACGAGCACCGCTGGCAACAGCAACATCACCAACAACAGCGACCTCATGTTCTACGACAACAGCCGGGCTGGTACCGCGACCATCGCCAACAACAACGGCAGCTTTCTCAATTTCCACAACACCAGTTCCGCGGACAACGCCCGCATCACCAACGATGCCTTCCTGTCCTTCAACGACACCAGCACGGCCGGCAGCGCGGACATAACCAACAACCGCGATCTGACCTTTTACGATGCGAGCGGTGCGGGCAGCGCCAGGATCACGAACAACGGCAACCTGACGTTCCGCTCGACCACCACGGCAGGCAGCGCCAAGATCACCAACAACTCCAGCCTGGTATTCCTTCACAACAGCAATGCCGGCAACGCCGACATCACCAATGGCGCGGCTGGCATTGTCGATTTCTCGGGCTCGACGGGATCCGCCATCAACAAGAAACTCACCGCCGGCTCGATCGCCGGCGGCGGTTCCTATCTGTTTGGTGACAACGAGTTGACAGTTGGTTCGAACAACCTGTCGACAGAAGTCAGCGGTACCATCAGCGGCAACGGTGGTTCGCTCGTCAAGGCCGGCACCGGCACGCTGACCCTGACAGGAGAGAACACCTATAGCGGCGGGACGACGATTTCGGGCGGCGTGCTCCAGATCGGCAAGGGCGGTTTGGCTGGCTCGATCCTGGGAGATGTGGCCAACAACGGCGTGCTCGCCTTCAACCGCAGCGATGTGGTCACCTTCGCCGGCGCAATCTCGGGCAGCGGCGCGGTGCGGCAGACCGGTTCAGGCACCACCATCCTCACCGGAAACAACAACTATAGCGGCGGAACGACGATCGCGGACGGGACGCTCCAGATCGGCAGTGGCGGTGTGGCCGGCTCGATCCTGGGCGATGTCGTCAACGACGGCGTTTTGGCCTTCAACCGCAGCGACGCGGTCACCTTCGCCGGCGCGATCTCCGGCATCGGCGCTGTTCGGCAGCTCGGCTCAGGCACCACGACCCTGACGGGCACCAACACCTACACCGGCGGCACGACGGTCGCGGGCGGGACGCTCCAGATCGGCAATGGCGGTGTGGCCGGCTCGATCCTGGGCGATGTGGTCAATGACGGCATTTTGGCCTTCAACCGCAGCAATGCCGTCACCTTCGCCGGTGCGATCTCCGGCGGCGGCGCGGTGCGACAGATCGGTTCCGGTACGACGGTGCTGACCGGCACCAGCACCTACACTGGCGGCACGACGATTTCAGGCGGCACGCTCCAGATCGGCAATGGCGGCGCGAGCGGCTCGATCCTGGGCGATGTCGTCAACGACGGCATTTTGGCTTTCAACCGCAGCAATGCCGTCACCGTCGCCGGCGCCATCTCGGGCAGCGGCTCTACACGGCAGATCGGCTCAGGCACCACCATCCTGACGGGCACCAACACCTACACAGGCGGCACCACGATCACGGGCGGCACGTTGCAACTCGGCAACGGCGGCACGAGCGGCTCGATCCTGGGTGATGTCATCAACGACAGCATTTTGGCCTTCAACCGAGGTGATGCATTCACGTTCTCGGGCGCCATTTCGGGCAGCGGCTCTACACGGCAGATCGGTTCAGGCACCACCATCCTGACGGGCAGCAACACCTACACCGGCGGCACCACGATCACGGGCGGCACGTTGCAACTCGGCAACGGCGGCACGGCCGGTTCGATCCTGGGGGACGTGGTCAACGACGGCGTGTTGGCCTTCAACCGGAGCGATGCGCACACCTTCTCAGGCGCCATCTCGGGTAGCGGCGCCGTGCGGCAGATCGGTTCCGGTACAGCAGTTCTGACCGGAGCCAACAGCTATACGGGGGGAACGACGGTCGCGCACGGCACGCTCCAGATCGGCAATGGCGGTGCAGCCGGCTCGATCCTGGGCGATGTCGTCAACGACGGCATCTTGGCCTTCAACCGCAGCGACGCGTTCACTTTCTCAGGCGCAATCTCCGGCAACGGCTCGACGCGGCAGATCGGTTCAGGCACCACGATCCTGACCGGCGCCGGCACCTACACCGGCGGCACGACGATTTCAGGCGGCACGCTCCAGATCGGCAATGGCGGGGCGAGCGGCTCGATCCTGGGCGATGTCGTCAACGACGGCAATTTGGCCTTCAACCGCAGCGACGCCGTCTCCTTCTCCGGCGCCGTCTCGGGCAGCGGCGCCGTGCAGCAGATCGGTACGGGCACGACGGTCCTGACCGGTAACAATACCTATGCCGGCGACACGACGGTCACGGGCGGCCAGTTGCAGTTCGGCGGCGGCGGCTCAGGCGGCAGCAACACGCTCGGTGGCAGGCTGAACGTGACCGGCGGAACGCTGGCTATTCAGGCGCCGGCGGCCGTGAACGTCGCACAGACCGTAACTTTCGCCGACAACACGGCGCTATCCATCGTCGCCGGCACGAGCGGCCCTGCGCTGTCGGCCGACAGTATCACGATCGGCAATGGCGTCGGCTTCAACATCGGCGGCATCAACGATGCGAGCCAACTCGACAAGGTGCTGATCGACACCCGCTCCGGGATCGGCGGCGACTTCGCCAGTGTCAGCGTCGGCGGCTTCAACGGCACGGTGGACTATCTCACCATGTCCACCCGCAAATCAGCCGACAATCTGCAATACCTCGCCACTTACGGCCTGAGTTGGACCGCCGGCAACAATCTCGCCCACGGCTCCTTCACGCTGACTGACGCCACCGATAGTTTCACGGTGGGCGCGGCACTTGCCGACCAGGTGGCAAACCCCGCGACGGGCTGGAACGGCACGTCACTCACCAAGGCTGGTGCGGGCACGCTCACCCTGACCGGGAGCAACACCTATAGTGGCGGGACGACGATTTCCGGCGGCGTCTTGCAACTCGGCAACGGCGGCGTGACTGGCTCGATCCTGGGCGATGTCGTCAACGAAGGCGTGCTCACCTTCAGCCGCAGCGATGCGCATACCTTTGCCGGCGCTATCTCGGGCAACGGCGCAGTGCGGCAGACCGGGACAGGCACCACGATCCTGACCGGAACCAACAGCTATAGCGGCGGCACCACGGTAGCAGCCGGCACGCTGCAGATCGGTAATGGCGGCGCGACCGGCTCGATCACCGGCAACGTCGTCAACGACGGTGTGCTCGCCTTCAACCGCAGCGATGCGCACACTTTCTCCGGGGCCATTTCGGGTAACGGCGCGGTGCGGCAGACCGGGTCGGGCACCACGATCCTGACCGGAACCAACAACTATAGTGGCGGCACCACGGTCGCAGCCGGCACGCTGCAGATCGGCAACGGCGGCGCGACCGGCTCGATTACCGGCAATGTCGTCAACGACAGCGTGCTTGCATTCAACCGCTCGGACACGCTCGCCTTTGCCGGCGCCATCTCGGGCAACGGCGCAGTGCGGCAGACCGGAACAGGCACCACGATCCTGACCGGAACCAACAGCTATACCGGTGGCACCACAATCACGGGCGGGACGCTCCAGATCGGCAATGGCGGCGCAGCCGGCTCGATCACCGGCAACGTCGTGAACCACGGTGTGCTCGCTTTCAACCGCTCAGACGCAGTCACCGTCTCAGGCGCCATCTCGGGCAGCGGCTCAATACGGCAGATCGGTTCAGGCACGACTATCCTGACCGGCAACAATGCCTATATGGGCGACACCACCGTCTCCGGCGGGCGCTTGCAGTTTGGCGATGGCAGCGCGGGCGTTAGCAACGCTCTGGGCGGAAACCTGAACGTGACCGCTGGCACCCTGGCGATCCAGACGCCGGCAACCCTGACCGTCGAACGGGCCGTCACCCTTGCCGACAACACCGCACTGTCCCTCGTCGCCGGCACAAGCAGCCCGACGCTGACCGCCAACCGTGTGACGATCGGCAATGGCGTCGGCCTCAGCATTGGTGGCATCAACGATGCGAGCCAGCTCGACAAGGTGCTGATCGACACCCGCTCCGGGATCAGCGGCGACTTCGCCGGCGTCACCGTGGGCGGCTTCAACGGCACGGTGGACTATCTTACGGTATCCGCCCGCAAATCCGCCGACAGCCTGCAGTACCTCGCAAGCTATGGCCTGAGCTGGACCGCCGGCAACAATCTCGCCCATGGCACCTTCACGCTGACCGATGCCACCGACAGCTTCACGGTGAGCGCAGCACTTGCCGACCAGGTGGCGAATTCCACCACCGGCTGGAACGGCGCGTCACTCACCAAGGCCGGCGCGGGCACGCTCATCCTGACCGGAAGCAACAGCTACACGGGCGGCACCACGATAGCAGGCGGCGTGCTGTCCGTTTCAAGCGACGCCAATCTCGGCGCGACCGCGGGCGGTCTGAGCTTCACGGGCGGGACCCTGTCGACCACGTCCAGCTTCGACACGACGCGTGCCGTGTCGCTTGGGCAGGCCGGCCGCATCGATGTTGCAGCGAGTACTGAGCTTGGCCTGACCGGGATCGTCTCCGGCAGCGGCGACCTGATCAAGCAGGGCAGCGGCACGCTGCGGCTCGACAATGGCGCCAACGCCTATGGCAACACCCTGGTTGCGGCCGGCACGCTGATCGGCAATGCAAGCTCGATCTCGGGCAATATTCGCAATGCCGCATCGGTCGCCTTCGACCAGACCGGTGACGCGCGCTTTGCCGGCGACATCAGCGCGCTCAACGGCACGCGCGGCACAATGACGAAGCGCGGCGCGGGCGCGCTCACCCTGACCGGCACGTCATCGCTCGACTGGACAATTGACGCCGGTGCGCTGGTCTCCTCGGCCGAACGCTTCACAGGAAATGCCGCCATCGCCTCGGGCACGTCCCTGATGTTCGAGCAGAACGCCAACGCGGCCTATGCCGGCGTGGTTTCGGGCAATGGCGGCTTTAACAAGACCGGCCTCGGCCAGCTTAACCTGACCGGCAATTCCTCCGCTTTCTCCGGGACGACCACGGTCGGCAACGGCACACTCTCGGTCAACGGCTCACTTGGCGGCACCGTCGACGTGCTGGCGGGTGGCCGCCTGCAGGGTTCCGGTTCGGTAAGCAACGTGAAGGTTTCGGGCACCGTGGCGCCGGGCAACTCGATCGGCACGCTCAACGTCGCCGGGAACGTCACCCTTGCGGCGGGCTCGATCTACGAAGTAGAGGTGAACGCGGCCGGCCAGTCGGACAAGATCGTCGCCGGCGGCACGGCGACCATTGCCGGCAGCTCGGTCAAAGTACTGGCGGATACGGGCAGCTATGCGCCGCAGACACAGTATACGATCCTCACCGCCAATGGCGGCAGGAGCGGCACTTTCGGCGGCGTGACCTCGAACCTCGCCTTCCTCGATCCCTCGCTCAGCTACGACGCAAACAACGCCTATCTCAAGTTGTCGCGCAACAATGTGAGTTTCTCCGGTGTCGGTGAGACGCGGAACCAGATTGCCACCGGCAACGGAGTGGAGAGCCTCGGTCGCATCAATCCGGTCAACAACGCCGTCTTGAACCTGTCTGCGCCGCAGGCGCGAAACGCCTTCGACCAGCTCTCGGGCGAGATCCACGCATCGGCGAAGTCGGCGCTCACCGAAGACAGCCGCTTCATCCGCAACGCGATCAATGATCGTATCCGTGCGGCCTTCGATAGCGCCGGCGCCTCGAACGGCACAGTCACCAGCTATGTCGACGGCAAGCCGGTAGCAGACGACGCGACAACGGAGCGCCTCGCATTCTGGAGCCAGGGCTTCGGCTCCTGGGGGCACACGGATGGCGACGGCAACGCCGCGCGCCTCGACCGCTCGACGGGCGGGTTCTTCGCCGGCGCGGACGTCCCGGTATTCGACAGCTGGCGCTTCGGCGCGGTCGCAGGCTACAGCTACACCAGTTTCGACGTGAAGGATCGCCACGCGTCCGGCTCGAGCGAAAGCTACCACGTCGGCCTCTATGGCGGTACGAATTGGGGTGATTTCGCCTTGCGGACCGGCGCAGCCTACACCTGGCATGACGTCTCGACCTCCCGCAGCGTGACGATCCCCGGGTTCAGCGACGCCCTGAACGGCGACTACGACGCCCGCACGGCGCAGGTCTTCGGCGAACTTGGCTACGAATTCGACATGGGCACGGCACGGCTCGAGCCTTTCGCCAACCTCGCGCATGTCAGCGTTCAGACGGATGACTTCACCGAGCGGGGCGGGGCGGCGGCGCTCGGCAGCGAAGGCGACACGACGGAAACGACGCTGACGACATTGGGCCTTCGCGCCTCGACCACCTTCGACCTCAACGGCGCAACCGTGACGGCCAATGGCATGGCGGGCTGGCGCCACGCTTTCGGCGATACGTTGCCGCTCTCGGCGATGCGCTTTGTCGGAGGCGGCGACGCCTTCCTGATCGCCGGAGTTCCGATTGCTCGCGATGTCGCCGTGGTCGAAGCCGGCCTCGACTATGCGCTGTCGCCACACGCGACGGTCGGCGTGAGCTATGCCGGCCAGTTCGCCTCAGGCATGGCCGACCAGTCGGCCCGCATCAACCTCAACGTCAAGTTCTAAAGGTGACCGAATTGACTGTGACCGAAGACAAGCAAGGACCCCATCTCCCGCACGAACGAAAGACGCATGCATGACGAGCAGCAACATCCGCTTCCTCGGGATCTCTTCCGCAGCGCTCGCGATTGCCGTGGGCGCAGCGCTTTACCTTGTGCCGGAATTCGCCTCGTCGACGCCGAGCCGGGCGACGACCGGCACCGGCGGCCACGGTGACCCGGCACCACAGCATTTCCAGCTGGCTCAGGCGCAGACCGATAGCCGAACTTCCGGCAGTGCGACAGGGTCGTCCTTGCCCGGCGGCGCATCGGCGCTGAACGAGACCTATGAGGACTGGCGCGTGGCCTGCGCACAGGATACGGGCGCAAAACGCTGCGTGCAGTCGCAGGTCCAGGCACAGCAAAATGGACAGCGCGTGCTGGCAATCGAACTGAATACACCATCCGAAAACACTGTGTCAGGCACCCTCGTGCTGCCGTTCGGCCTGGCGCTCGAAAGTGGCGTCACCTTCCAGGTCGATGACAACACGGCGATGCAGCCCTTGCGTTTCCGCACGTGCGTCCCGGTCGGTTGCCTCGTTTCAGTGACCTTGGACGCTTCGACCCTGACTGCACTGCGTGCCGGTACGGCACTGAAGGTCAACGCAACCGCCGACGACGGGACGCCGGCGCAGTTCTCGATCTCGTTGCGTGGGTTCGGCGCCGCACTCGATCGAGTCCAGTCACTTGCGGGTTGAGATCGGCAGAACCGAAGCGTGCAGTCTGCAGCGCCCCTCGATTGCGCAGGCCGTCTTTCCCGTCGAAAGGGCAGGGCCCGATCGAGCCGCCCGGACGCGTTACGACAGGCCCTCGGCGGCATCTGTTGGAGGAGGGTATAGCCTGTAGAAAAACAAGGCCGACCCGCAGCCGACCCAGCCCGCGTTGGGCGGACCGGACAGGTAAGGAGCTGGTTGCCCGAGCCTCTCAAGACCGGCGGCGGTTGGCCCCGCCGACAGACATGCCGAGGGCTTCCAGCCGCGAGTCCGATCACCAGCCCGGCTTGCCCTAATGGTAATTTTCCTGCTCTCGGATAAGGATCGCCGGGGCGTTGAGCCCGGCGATCGGTTGGTTGACATCCGTCGGAATGTCGCCCGCTAGCTGAAGGTCGAGGTAACGCGCGCAGCAGACCCTCAGGAACGACGTGAAGTTTCCAAGGTCGTGGCCGGCATCAATCGACTCGTGATGCAGCTTGGTGATCAGCTGTGTAACGTTCATACGATCGCGGCGCGCGATTTCCTCAAGCTTTGACCAGAAGAAATTCTCCAGCCGAACGCTCGTCACCATACCGTCGATACGGAGCGAACGCGTGGCGCTTTCCCAAAGCTTCGCGTCCGCCTTTATGAACAGTTCGCACATCTCGTCCTCCCTTGTCGGCCTCCTCAGGCGGCGTTTGTTTTTAGCAGGGCCGACGCATCGAGCACAGCCATGAACTGCCGCAGCCAGGACGGGTGCGCGGGCCACGCAGGGGCGGTGACCAGATTGCCGTCGGACACGGCATCGTCGATGGCGATATCCGCATAGACACCTCCTGCCAGCTCAACCTCAGGACGGCATGCGGGGTAGGCCGAGCACGTGCGCCCCTTCAGCACGCCCGCCGCTGCAAGCAGTTGGGCACCGTGGCAGATGGCGGCGACAGGCTTGCCGGCCGAAAAGAAGTGCTGGACGGCCTTGAGGACCTCCGGATTGAGCCGCAGGTATTCCGGCGCTCGACCACCCGGGATGACCAGGGCGTCGTAATCCTCAGCGCGAATATTGGAGAAAGTGGCGTTGAGCGCGAAGTTGTGTCCGCGCTTCTCCGAGTACGTTTGGTCGCCTTCGAAATCGTGGATGGCGGTGGCGACCGTGTCTCCGGCATTCTTGCCCGGGCAGACGGCATGGACCGTGTGGCCGCAGGCGAGCAACGTCTGGAACGGCACCATGGTTTCGTAGTCCTCGGTGAAATCACCGGTAATCATCAGAATTTTCGAAGCTGGCATTTGTTCCTCCCAGAGCCAATGGCAAGAACCTAGCAGGCGCGGCGCGTGAACAGGTACTAGCGGAATACTACAAGGAAAATTCAAGGCGGCTGATCGGATGAGCGTCTGCCGCGCCTCCGGCAAATCCGGCGCGGTTCAAAGTCTCCGATCTTCCGGCGGGATTTGGCTCGTCGATCGCCGACTGGCTGCAACTGGTCAGATTTCATGATCAGCTGCTGTTTCTCCAGCTAGCAGATACGGTCGCCATTAGTTCCATAATGTATGTTATGTGATCGACCCGTGTAGCCGCAAAGTTAAAGTGTCCTGATCCTGCAAAGTTGGAATGTCACAGTCCCCGGATTTGATGACCTGGGAGATTGCGGATGGGATTGATTGCGATGAGCGAGCGTGACCTGCAGCGGATTGAGGTCTTGTCGAAAGTGATTGCCGGTCGGATGACACTGGTGTCGGCGGCACATGTGCTGGGCTTGAGTACCCGCCAGGTGCGTCGTCTGTTGGAGCGGATCGGCGCTGGCGGTGCGGCGTCGATCCGGCACCAGGCGATCGGCCGGCCATCGAACAACCGGATCTGCGACGGCGTCCGCGATTACGCCATGGCGATCGTGCGCGAGCGTTATGCCGACTTTGGTCCGACGCTGGCGGCCGAGAAGCTTGCGGAGCGTGATGGTCTGACGGTGTCGCGCGAGACCTTGCGCCAATGGATGTCAGAGGCCGGCCTGTGGCTGTCGCGCAAGCGGCGACGGACGTTCCATCAGCCGCGGCTGCGGCGCGAGGCTTACGGCGAGTTGGTTCAGATCGACGGTTCCGAGCATCGCTGGTTCGAAGATCGCGGTGATCCATGTTCATTGCTGGTGTTCATCGATGATGCGACCGGCAAGCTGATGCAGTTGCGGTTTGTGCGCTCGGAAAGTGCGTTCAGCTATTTCGAGGCGCTGGAACTCTATCTGAAGGCGCATGGCGCTCCAGTCGCCTTCTATTCCGACAAGCATTCGGTGTTCCGGGTTGCGAAGAAGGATGCCAAGGGCGGCCAGGGCATGACCGAGTTCGGGCGTGCACTCTCAGAGTTAAACATCGAGATTCTTTGCGTAGTCAAGCCAAAGGCCGGGTCGAGCGGATGAACCGGACGCTACAGGACCGGTTGATTAAGGATCTGCGTCTGGAGGGCGTCTGCGGTATGGACGACGGCAACGCTTTCCTACCTCGGTTCATGGAGCGCTATAACCGCCAGTTTGCCATTACCCCTGCCCGATCTGATGATCTGCATCGGCCGCTGAACCTTGCCCCGGATCGGCTGCGCGACGTGCTATGCAAACGTGAGCAGCGTTATGTCGGTGCCCAGTTGACGTTTTCGTACGAGCGCCAGCGGATCATGCTGGAAGAGAACGAGGTGACACGCGGGCTGGTCGGTCTCTATGTCGAGACCTACGCGCTTTCCGACGGCAGGCTGGATGTGCGTTGGAAGGGGCATTCCCTACCCTACCGGGTGTTCGACAAGGACCAGCGGGTGACGCATGCGGCGATCACCGAGAACAAGCGGCTCGGTGAACTCCTGACCTACATCAAGGAACGTCAGGAGCAGCAGACGAAGTCCGCCGTGAAGACGAACAGCGAGAAGAACGGCTACGTTCGACGCGCGCGCGGCCCGGGACGTCGGAAGGATTTCATGAACGATCCTGCGGTCATTGCCCGGCGGCGACAGGCGCTCTCTGACCTCGATGCGGCGGAATGACCGGCTGCTTCAACTGTCCAAGCTAAAGCCGATGGGTGCGTCTCATCCGCCCCCTCCCTTCCCTTGCAACCCGGTCCAGCCGGTTCGGTCGGGGGCTTGCCTCAGCGCCAGCGGAGATGTCGAGTGTCGCATGTCTGAATGGCTGACGACGCGCCGCCCAAAGTGACATTTCTACTTTGCGCCAAAGCGGACAGTTCAACTTCGCCGCCACAACCCGTGTAGTCGGGGTGGGTTCAAGGATGAAGTGCGACTTGCGATAGATACCCATGGTCACTCGCAAGGAACGGCGCACGAGACGCGCCTACCCCCAAAATCGATATCGACGAACGTCGTCGGATCGGTCCGTGGCGGGCGGCCTTGGTGCCACGGTCATCGCCAAGAAGCTTGGGCGGCATCGCTCGACGGTTTTCCGTGAACTCAGCCACATTGCTTTCGAAGACCTGCCGATGTCGGAACTCTGCGACTAGCACTGCGTCACGGCCAACGAGATGGCCGCATTGCGTTCACCATATCCTTTGCAAGCAGCAGCCTCGCCGGCGAGCTCAGGCGATGCGACGCGTGCACCCGGGACCATGACTTGCGGCCCAACCGCCGCCTGTTCGCCAGAACAAGCGAAACTGAATATACTGAAGTTCTTGGAAGTCGCGATCAGTCGGGGTGGGATCATCTTTTGGGGAGGTTAGACGTGTGTAACCTAACTGAAAAGGACATCATCGAAATCTATGAGGAGGGAAAGCACCGTCGGTACGGTTTGCTGTTTGCAGTGAACGGTGCCGCGTTTGCGATTGGAAAATTGCTCACTGGCGATCCCAAAAGCGGACCGGTTGTTTTGGGAGGAATGACTGTCGAAACTCTCGCACTGGCAATGATTTTATTCTCAATGATCATGACATTCGACATCTACAAGTTTGGCGAAAGGATGAAGAAGCTCGACCGCGACCTTTTTCAGTGGCCGGGACAGCTCGTGCTGGCCGCATTTCTCATTCTTCTCGCGGGGGGCTGGAGCATCGTAGGTTTCGTGTCACCGACAGGGAGTGCCTCTCTGTTCGCCCCCGGGCAATAGAGACCACTACTGTGACGTCTATGCGCTGTGGCAAACGGGTCCTCGCGGCCGGCACACGCGCATTCGCCACCTCATTCCGAATTGCAAAGCAACCTGTTCCAACTCGCTCGCCATCTCAACGACCAGCCGAGAAAGTGCGTCAACTCCGGGACACGGCCACAATTGTTCATGGCGCTTGGGAGCAAAACGACGGCCCCCTACCCCTAAAACCGGCATTCGCTACCGTAGTGCTGAGACCATTCGCTGGAGGGGTCCTGGACAATAGCCCCTTAACTTATGGCTTTGCTTTCCTGGCGCTGTGCGCGGTCCTGGGGACTATGGTCGCAGCGGTATAGTTGCGGCAGCGACCCCTGATGTCCGCCACGGTCCAGTTTTCGGCGTGCCGTGTGCATGACAAAGCTTGACACGAAGCACTGACTGAATCGCGCCACGGCCTGCGCCGTTGAGATCGTGACCCAGAACATGCCGGACTTGAAAACCGGCATGCTTGCTTGCGGATCCTCTCACGGAGACCGTTCAAAACTCCGCCTTTAGCGACGCGTAGAAGGTGCGCCCTGGGCCGGGCTGCTGGACGAGGCTCAAGGGGTCGACATAATAGGCATCCGTCAGGTTTTCGATCCGGAAGCTGGCGGTCAGGCTGTCGTTGACGCGGTATTCCGCAAAGGCGTCCACGAGCGTGTACGGCCTCCAGTCAATCAACGAAATGAACTGCGAGGCCCCTTGCGCGGTGACGTCGCCATGACCGATGGCGCGCGAACCCGTCCGCGAGACCCGGCCGCCGACCGTCAGCGCGTCGTCGAGAAATGTTTGCGCCAGCGTCAGTGCGACCGTGTACTCCGGCGGCACCTGATTGGTAGCGTAGTCGGCGTAGAGCGACTTGTTTCCGCATGTCGAGGCCGTGCGGCAAAATTCGACATCGGTATAATAGTTGGCGGCAAGCTCGGCCGAAAACCCGCCGCGCTCGTAACGGGCGGACAGTTCGATGCCCTGGAAGTGGGCGCCGGCGATGTTGTGGATGCGCATGCCGGATATGCCGCGAGCATCCGTGTACCATTCACGCGCGATGTAGTTGTCGACGTTCCAGTCGAAGAAGCCGAGCTTCATCATCGCTGTGTCGTCTGCGGCCAGCACACCGTCGCGTCGTAGATTGGTGCCCACTTCCCAGTTCCTTGAGCGCTCGGGCCTGAGGTTGGAATTGACGTTCATGGTGAAGGCCGAGACCCCTTCCATGATGCTTGGCGAACGCAGCGCATTCGAATAGTTCACATAAAACTGGGTGCCTTCGAACGGTTCCAGCGTCACGCCCACCGATGGGCTGAATCCGCCACCGCTGAGGGCCGTGTCGTAGGTGTAGCCAAGGCGCGCTTGTTCTGGCGCGTTTCTATCCTCCGTCCAGTAATGTTGATAGCGCAGGCCGCCGTTGACCGTCAGCCAATCGGTCGCCTGCCAGGCAGCCTTGGTGAAGGCGGCCGCCTCCTGCCGGGTGCCGTCGCGAAGGTCGAGCCAGGTCTCGAGTTGGGGCGTGAATGCACTCGGCCTGGTGTCCTCGCTCTGGAAGGACAAGCCATAGGTGAGGTCGAGCGCGCCGTAGTCGGTCGAAAGCACCGAGGTATTGGCGACATCCGCGCCCCACATGATCGTATCAGACCCGGTCCGATAGTTTGCCGGCAGGCCGAAATCTTCCGGTCGCGGGAACGGGACGCCGCTTCGCCGCGGATTGCGCAGCTCCAGCCGCGTCGCCCACAGATTGGCCTTGAGGTCTATGAGCTCGTTATCGTCAGGCTTCCAGCCGTAGCGAAGCGTTCCGGCATCGACTTTGGTGCCTGCCGTCTGTCCCTGCTGTACGGCCTGACCGCGATCCGACGTCAGGCGCGAGGCAAGCAGGTCACCCGCCTCGCTGCTGAAACCGTTGTAGCCGATCTGCAGGCTATGGCCGTCCTCGAAGCGGAAGGTGCCCTTGGCGAGAAACGACTTCGTCTGGAGCTGGGTGTTGAGGACCTCCTCGCCGGCGCGATAATTGGCGATACCGACGTTGTCGATATAGTCTTTCCATCTCAAGGTCGGCGAGCATGTGCCGCCCGCGTAGCAATAGGGCTGCGGCCCCTTGCTGACCGGCCGAGCGGACGGCCCGTTGCTACCGGCATGGTAGTTGCCCTGACGGCGATAGGCGTATCCGGCGATGAGGTCGATGTTTTCTTCCTGCATCGCGCCAATGATGCTGCCTGAACCGCTGGTCGGGTCGAGGAAGGACGGCCGGTCCATTCCATCGCTCTTTGCCGTCGCCACAGGCGGCGCCCATGTACCGCCCGGCCAGGCATAGCCGGCCGTCGTGCCTGCCGGCGGTGGGCTCGACGTGTTGGTGCCGAAGCCACCCTTGACGCGCAGGCCGAAGGTCCGCCCCTCCTTGACGATGTCGCCCGCGTCGAGCGTGCGCATCGCCACCGTGCCAGCGATCCCGTTCGAGGCGGCATCGGACCCCTTGGTGATATCGACACCTCCCAGAAAATCAGGATCGACGAAGGTTCGGTTTGAGATGCCCTGGTAGCCCTGATAGACCGTTGCCGCGTTCGACGCGCCGTCAACGGTAACGGCCACACGGCCCATTCCCTGCATGCCGCGAATGTTGACGTCGACGGCGCCGGCGCCATTGCGCGCCTCCCCGGACATGACCCCCGGCGTGCCGCGGAAAATGTCGGCCGGGCTCGAGCCGCGAAAGCGCTCGATGTTGTCTTCGGAGATGTAGGCCGTCGGCGCTGCGGTCTCATAGGGTGCGTCGACCGGATCGGTGATCCCGCCTCGAACCGAGATCGGCTCGAGCATCGTCGCACCGTCAACGGGGCTCGCGGCATGGGCGCCGGAGACGCGTTCGGTAATCGTGGCCGTCCCGCCATTCAAATGATAGGAAAGTCCGCTGCCCGACAGGAGCAGCGAAAGCGCCTGCGGCGGCGAGATTGATCCGGCAACCGCAGGCGCGGATTTCCCTGAAGTCAGCGACGCGGAATAGGCGAGTTTCAACCCGGACTGCCGGGCAAACGCCGTCAGAGCCGAGGTCAAGGATTGCGACGGAATGTCGAAGGCGACGATACCGGATCGGGCCGTAGGCGCCTCTTGTGCAGCGGCCGGTGTGGCCGCGTGAATTGAACCGACCGCCGTGGTTGCGACCACGAGCGCGTTAAGAAAATTGTTTCGCCCCGATTGTCTGGACATCTGACCCCTATTCCCATGCTATGAGCGAGGGATCAGCGTTCCTGGTACCAGGTCATGTCCCTCATTAGCCGAGACGAGGCGCTGCGCGAAAATCCTCAACGAGGGTCGCGAAAAAACATGCAGCAATTCAAAGGTCGCTATAGTCATGCCGCCGAGATCAGCGTCATGAAACGCGTCATGCGGGTGACCCTGATCGGCAGTCCGGAGGCAAGTGCTGCAAGTGAAGCATCGGGCGCCCGCAGATCCAGTACGGCGCTGACGCGCTCCGACTTGAGGCGGTCGCTGCTAAAGACGATCCAGCCGTCGTGGTAGCGGGCAAGAGCGGCGACAACGTCGCCCAGTCTGCGGTTTTCCGCCACGTACATCCCGGACTGCCAGGCAAGGGCGATGGCCGGGTCCTGGGCGATGGGTGCGCCCATGGTGCCGTCACGTTCGATCGTCACGCGCTCCCCTTCAGACAGGGTGATACCGTCCGGCTTGCCGCCAAGTGCAGATCGCACCCTGACCGCATGGCTGGTGACGGCAACGCCAAGCGATCCATCGGGAGCATTGGCATCGACATCGAAGGCGGTTCCAACCGCTTCGACCAGGGCGTTGCCACAAGACACGATGAAGGGCCGCGCGTCTGCCGCGACCTCGAAATACGCCTGACCTTCCTTCAGCGTGACCCGGCGCGCCTGTGCACTGAAGTGAACATCCATGGCTGAAAGGGCATTGAGCACAACGCGCGAACCGTCGGGCAGCGAGATTGGAAGCGTTTCGGCGGTTTCCGTCGCATAGTCGGAAGCGAGCGTTCGCAGCAACGGCCGCGCGGCGACCAACCCGCTGCCGGCAACCGTGAGGCCGATCATGCCTGTCAGCAGGTGCCGGCGAGAGACACCCGCCCTGCTCCGGCCCGGATAGACAAGACCAGACTTGCTGTCCCGGCGCAGGTGTGACGCATCGCTCCAAAGCGCCTCCGCTTCGGCGGCGGCCATCTCATGTTCTGCACTTTGCCGGCGCCAATCTTGATAGGCACGCCAGTCTTCGCTGGACGCCTCCCCGGAATGGAGACGGACGATCCATACCAGCGCCTCGTCCGAGATGTGCCGCGCAGGACAGTGCGATGGTGCCGAAGTCTGTTTCAAGAAGAACCCCGAAGTTTTTGTCCGGTACAGATGCCGGTCTATTGCCATGGACGCCGCGCGGACCGGAAATCCTGATGAGCGAGATGGAACAATCAGACATGACCCATCTCACGTTTCACATCGCGGCAATGGGAAAAGGCGCGCAGGATATGTTTTTCGACCATGCTGACCGAAACGCCCAGCGTCTCGGCAATTTCCCGGTGCGAATGGCCTTCGACCTTGTTCATGATGAAAGCCGTGCGGCAGGCCAGGGGCAACTCGTTCAGCAGCACTGAAAGTGTCGCAACCCTGTCGCGAAACTCCAGGCGCTGCGAAAAATCCTCCGGCGAAGACAGGGCATCGGCCTGATCGAACTCCACCCGACGCGACCATTCACGCTCGAGCTTGATGCGAAAATCGATCGCGGCGTTTCTCGCGGCCTTGAACAAGTAGGAGCGCGGATGCTCGACGGTTCGGCTATCGACCTTGACCATCCGCAGATAGGCGTTCTGCACGACGTCTTCGCCGTCATGGCGATTGCCGATCAACCGTGAAGCGTAACGCACCACGTCCTTGTGATGACGCCTGAACAGCAGGCCCAGCCATTGGTTGAGAGATTTCGTCACCGCCCTACCCCTTCCTCGTGAAGCGTAATGCGGTGGTCGTGGGAGCGCATTTTGAGAGGCATCGTGCATACTTCGAGGGAGAGCCTGCGGCCTGACCGCGGCCACACGCTAATACTTGTGTATTATACTCAAGTTTTAGCGCCGACAAGCGCCTTTGCGCGAAAACGTCGCATGATCTGCGGATCACGCGTCTCGAATGCCCGCACGGCGCGAGCATTCGAAGCCGAGGTGACGCCGCTCACGGGAGCGCCGGCATGGCGCGCGGTGAGCGGCCTTCCCCAAATTGCTGTCACTCGACCGTAATGAGATTGTCGAGGCCGAGCACTGCCGTTCTAGCGGTCAAGGCCCCGCCATAGGTCACTTCGACAGCGCCGGTGACGTCATCGAACTCGAGGACGTCACCGGTCTGGTAGTTGCCGAAAAGAACCCAGTAATTCGGGTGAGGCGTGAAGACAGCTGTCATATTCGGGGCAGCCTTTATCGCGAAGGTTTGAGCACCCGACATGCCAATACCAACCGCGGTCCGGCCGTGCCCGACGGGTTGATGGTATCGGTGACACGCTTTGCGCGGCTCAGCCTGATCGCCTTCCGCCCAGTTACCTTCCGCAGGCGGTTTTCCTATTGTTGTGTGGCCGCCTTCAGCACGCCTTTTTGCAGATCCCCCTCGTCTGCCAGTATGGCGACCGCCTCGTTGAGCACGATATCTTTTGCGTTCTTGCGGGCGTTCTCGAGGGCAATGTCAGCGCTCAGGCTGCGCTCGTTCGCATTGAGGCCATCATCCCCATCCGTATCGGCGCCGCTCTCTTGTGCCCGCGACTTCAATCGCTTTTCCCTGGCAGCCAACTCTTTGCGGCGGTCGGCTTCGTTGAGGGATACAGACGCTTTCTCGCGCTGTGCTTTGACGTCTGCAATGTCTTCCAACAGGCGTTGGAAATCGGGATCGCTCTGAACCCGCGCGTCGTGCCGGCTTTTCAGTGTCGGCAGCGCCGCCTTTACAGTATCAGCGGACGCATACTTTGCCGGCTTGATCTGCGCCCACGGCAAGGCATTGTCATAGCTGGTTTCGCCAAACTTTGTCGGATCGGAAAACCCTGGCAAGCTGATATCAGGCGTCACACCGCGCAACTGCGTCGTGCCGCCGTTGACCCGGAAAAACTGGGCGATCGTCACTTTCAGGTCACCGAATTCGGGTTTGCTCTTGCCGACCATCTGGTCAAGATTGACGACGGCTTGAACGGTTCCCTTGCCGAAACTGGGTTCACCGACGATCACACCTCGACCGTAATCCTGGATTGCCGCGGCAAAAATCTCAGACGCCGATGCCGACCCGCGATTGATGAGAACGGCCACAGGGCCCGTCCAGACAGGCTTTGGAAAATCAGAGTTTCTGACCTCAACCTTGCCGTCGCTGTCGCGTTGCTGCACGACCGGGCCTTTGCCGATGAACAGTCCCGTAAGATCGATCGCCTCGTCCAGAGAACCACCGCCATTGTTGCGCACGTCGATGAGCACACCATCGACGTCATCTTGCTTCAGTTCGGCAAGTAGCTTTGCGACATCGCGGCTGGCGCTTCTGTAGTCCTTGTCGCCCTTGCGGCGCGCATCGAAGTCCTCGTAGAAAGCCGGGAGCGTAATCACCCCGATCTTTCGCGTGGAATCGCCCACTTTCACCGACAGCACAGCCTTTTGGGCCGCTTGCTTTTCAAGGCTGATCTTGTCGCGCACCAGAGTGACGACGCGGTGGGGGGCGTCCGTTCCGGCATCCGCAGGCAGGACATCCAGCCGCACGACGGACCCTTCCTTGCCCCGTATCAATTGCACGACTTCATCCAGGCGCGTGCCAACCACTTCCTTGATCGCCCCGTCCTTGCCCTGGCCAACACCGGTGATGCGGTCCCCGACCGCAAGTTTGCCCGACAATTGTGCCGGCCCGCCGGGAACGAGCTCGCGGATCGTCGTGTAGTCGTCGCGCTCCTGCAGGACCGCACCGATACCGACCAGTGAAAGCTTCATCGCAATATTGAAATCGGCAGAAGCATTCGCGCCGAAATAGTCCGTGTGCGGATCAGTCGACGTCGTGTATGCATCCATGAACAGCTGGAAAACATCATCGCTCTTGTACTTGTATGCGCGCTCGAGAGCGTTGGCATATCGCTTGTCGAGCGTTTCTCGGATAGCCGCGTCGGCCCTTCCCCCCAGCTTCAGGCGCAACCAGTCGCTCTTGACGCGCTTGCGCCAAAGATCGTCACTCTCGGCTTCGGACTGCGGCCAAGGCGCGTTCTCGCGCACGACGGGATAGTTTTCCTGCGCATTGAAATCAAAGCCCTGCTTGAGCAGGCTGCGGGCGAAATCCATGCGGTCGACCACGCGCTTGCCGTACACATTGAAGATCGCAAACGGTATCTTCAGGTCCCTCCGCCTTATCGCGTCGTCGATTTCGGTGCGTCCAGCCATGAAGCTGTCGATGTCCGCTTGCCGGAAGAGCATGCGATCCGGATCAAGTGATTTGACAAACTTGTCCATCACCTTGGCCGACAAGGCGTCGTCGAGCGGAACAGGTTTGTAGCTGAACCGCGTGAGAAACTTCGCGCTCAACTGAGCGGCTTGCGCCTGTTGCTTCAACGGTTCCAGCACGGGTGGCGAGGCGACGTCAGCGTATACGGGCTGTACGATCGCAAAAAATGCACCGAGGAAGACGTATGATATGCGCATTCAGCGTTGACCCAATTCTTAGTGCCAAAAGTGTCGATTGAGGATCTACGTGAAGCAATTATGGTTTTTTGGCAACCGGCTGGATCATATCTGCGTGCATTGATCCGCCGGACGTCGGTCTACGGTCGACTTTTTCATTCTCGCGACCGAGCAAGGCCTCAGCCTTCCAGATCGCATTTGAGCTTGTCGAGGACGCTCATCGCGTGGGCGGCATAGCCGCTGATCCAGCGGTCGTGGATGCGCTTGATCGGCAGCGCATTGAGATGGTTCCAGCGCTCCCGCCCTTCACGCTTCGCGATAATCAGGCCGGCCTCTCCCAACACTTTGAGATGCTGCATCACAGTGCAGCGATCCATTTCTGCGAAGGCCTCGCAGAGCATGCCCGTGGTGCGCGCTTCGTCCTTCAGATGATCAAGCATGGCGCGCCGGCGCGGGTGGGCCAGGGCCTTAAAAACCAGGTCTTCATTGTGCTCGCTTGACATGTTATGTTTTTACAACATATTTAAATCGCAAGCAACGATGAATATCAAAATGGGCGTAGTTCCGCGGGCTTGCCCGCGTCCGCTCAACAGGCTTGCAAAGTATTTGACGGGGCCGCCAAAGCCGACAAGCACAGCGCCCCACTCGCCACGGGTCGTTGGCGACCCGGCGCTCAACAAGCCTCGATCAGGGGTGAGCTTAGAAACAACGAAAGGAAGGGATGGATGATGCTGCCTGAGATCGTATCGCTGAAAGAGTGGCTATCCGCACTTGAGCAACAGGTTGAAAGGGAGAAGGCCCACACCCGTGCCCGGGATGAATTGAACGCCCAACGACGCCGCTTGCCGATGGTCGAGATTGACAAGACGTATTCGTTTGTCGGCCCGTCGGGCACGGTGAAGCTTGCCGACTTGTTTGAAGGACGCCGACAGCTGGTCGTCTACCACTTTATGTTCGCACCCGAATGGCAGGCCGGTTGCGACGGCTGCTCCTGGGTCGTCGACGCAATGACCCATCCGGCGCATCTCAACGCGCGCGACACGTCAATCGTCCTGATTTCGCGCGCACCGTTGGACAAGTTGCAAAAGTATCAGCAACGCATGCAGTGGCAGCACCCAAACTGGTACTCATCCTTCGGCAGCGATTTCAACCGAGACATGGGCGTCACGCGCAGCAACCCGGACGATCCAACCAGAACGACCGAACACCACGGCGTCAGCGTTTTCCTGCGCGACGGCGATGACATCTATCGCACCTATTTCAACGGCGCACGAGGCGTTGAGTATCTCGGCAGTCTTTGGACCTATCTGGATCTGACCCCCTACGGTCGCCAGGAGCACTGGGAAAACTCGCCGGCAGGATGGCCGCAGAGCGAGCCTTACACATGGAACCGGCGACACGATGAATACGGCAGCTAACCTGCCACGGGGATGTAGACCAGTCCCGGCGAGTAATGCTCGCCGGCGCCCTTCAGGCCGCTAAAACGCAGTGCCACGTCAACGCTTCCGCGCTATAATCAGGTGAGGGCAGGAAAAGAGGTGAGGCCAATGAAGAGGCTAGCAATCTTTGCCTTGTCGCTGGCGACAGCGCTGACGAGTATCGCCCCGGCCATGGCTTTTCCCACCGCCGGTTCGGTGGGAATTGATGCGCCACGAGCACAACAGGTGCAATACAGACGACACTACGGTGGCTATGGCGGCGGTTACGGCCACGGACATCACCACGGTAGTAACGACGATTGGGCCTGGGCGCTTGGCGGGCTTGCCGCCGGCGCGATTATCGGCGGCCTGCTGGCACAGCCGCCCTACTACGGGCCGGGCGACTATGAGGAAGGCTACTACGGCCCGACCTACTACCGTCCGCGTTACTATGCGCCGCGATACTACCGCCAGACCTACTATGGCGGCGGCGCCCACACACGCTGGTGCTACGCCCGCTACCGGTCCTACCGGGCCTACGACAACAGCTTCCAACCCTATTATGGCCCGCGGCAGGCGTGCGTTTCGCCCTATTACTGAGACCCTTGTGCGCTTGTGAGTCGGTTCTCAGGATCCCCTGGCTTCGTCCGAAGGCATGCACGTGCCCGGTCGACGATCGGTTGGCGTGCGCTGTTCTGGACAAGCCAGAAAGAGATCAAGCGATCGGCGTGCTGTAGCGTCGGCGTTGACCCGCGCCAACGAAAAGTTTTGCATCGCTAATGTACGCAATGGTAGAGTGCGCTTCTTGCGTTTCTCGCGTGGCACGGCCGTTGAGGTGTGCGGACAGTGCTTTCTCACGAAGACAGGGACCCGGGTTATCAGCATGCTGAACCTCCCTCGCCTGCCGTTGCTTGCCAACCTTGAAGGGTACCAGGCGAGCTGGCTTCGCAACGACGTTTCGGCGGGCGTCGCGATCGCGGCGGTGGGCTTGCCAAGCGCCATCGCCTATCCGGCGATCGCGGGCTTGCCACCGGAGACCGGTCTTTACGCCAGCATCATGCCCCTGGTCGCCTACGCATTTTTCGGACCCTCGCGGCAACTGATTGTCGGGCCGGATGCCGCAACAATGACGGTGTTGGCGGCGGTCCTTTCAACGGTCTTCTCTGCACCCGCTGAGACCGCCGACCGCGTCACGGCGGCAGCACTCTTGGCCCTCATCGTCGGCGTCCTCTGCCTGATCGCCCGTCTTGTGCGGCTTGGCGTGCTCGCAACCTTTCTTTCGCGCCCAATCCTCACGGGCTTTTTTGCCGGCATCTCGCTGTCGATCCTCATCGGGCAGATCAAGCGCGTCACCGGCGTCGATATCCAGTCCGAGGGACTTGTTTCCCCCCTTATCGAACTCATGCGGCAGGCCGGTTCCATCCATTGGCCGACACTCACCTTCGCATTGGCGTGCTTTGCGCTGCTGCAGGTTGCACGCATCTATAAATCACCGGTTCCAGGACCCGTCGTTGTCGTCTTCCTTGCGGTCATGCTTTCGTACCTCTTCGATTTCGAAGGCCGTGGCATGGCCGTCGTCGGCGACATACCCGACGGGTTGCCGGCGCTCGCCGTACCCCGCCTTGGGGACCTCCCAATCGACGCGCTGCTGACAGGCGGCGCGGCGATTTTCCTGGTGAGCTTTGGCTCAGGTGTCATCGCAGCCCGAAGTTTCGCAGCGCTCGGCGGCTACCGTGTCGATACGAACCGCGAACTGACAGGCTTCGGCGCAGCCAATCTGGCAGCCAGCCTGTTCGGCACCTTTCCGGTAACGGCCTCCGATTCCCGAACGGCAGTGAATTTTGCCGTCGGCGGACGGTCGCAAATCGCAAGCATCGTTGCGGCCGCGGCCTTGATGGTCGTGGTGCTATTTCTCGGCAACGTTTTGCGGGTCTTGCCGGTAGCAGCACTCGGCGCAATTCTCGCGGCGACGGCGCTGAGCCTCATCGACATCGGGGGGCTAAGACGGATCTGGCGCGTCAACCGCATCGAGTTCATTTTTGCGCTGATCGCCCTTTGGGGGCCCATCGGTCTCGGCGTGCTGAACGGCGTGGTCATCGCCATTGCGGCAACACTCATCTATCTGCTGTTGCAAGCCATGTATCCGCACGACGCCCTGCTTGGAAGAATTCCCGGGCGCGACGGCTTCTACAAGCTGCACCGCATGCCGGCCGCCCGCCCGATCCCGGGCTTCGGCGCCTGCATGATCCAGGACAGCCTGCTTTTCTACAATGCCGACTACGTCCGCGAGCGATTGGCGGCGATCGCCGAGACGCTGCCGCCGCCTGCCCGCTGGCTCGTGATCGACGCAAGCGCAATCCCCCAGATCGACAGCACCGCCGCGGATATGCTGGCAGAGCTGCAGGGCGAGTTGAAGGAACGCGGTATCGCACTTGGCCTTGCAGAATTGCATACGGACGCGCGCGCGCTGCTCGATCGGGCCGGCACCATCGAACAAATTGGGCCAGGCATGATCTTCGAGGGCATGGAGGATGCGCTCGACGCCTATGAGGCGCGCTATGGCCGCATCGGGCAGGTCGAAGGGGCGGCAACCAAATCTCTCGGCAACGAACCCGGCAATGATCGCTTTGAAAAGGGAGGGAAAAATGGGCAAGCACGACGGGAAAAAGAAGAATAAAGGCAAGAACGGCGACGAAAGGATTACCGAAGACGCGGTCTCCGAGGACGCCTCGCCAAGCGGCTACGCCAAAGAGCTGGCGCGACTGCAGGAGGAAACCGCCCACCTGCAGGCCTGGGTCAAGAAGTCTGGCGCACGCATCGTCATTGTGTTCGAAGGGCGAGACGCCGCCGGCAAGGGCGGCGTGATCAAGCGACTGACCGAGCGTGTCAGCCCGCGCGTTTTCCGGGTAGCTGCCCTGCCCGCGCCAACGGATCGTGAAAAGTCGCAGATCTACATGCAGCGCTACATCCAGCATCTGCCAGCAGCCGGCGAAATCGTGATTTTCGACCGCTCCTGGTACAACCGCCCCGGCGTGGAACGCGTCATGGGCTTCTGCTCGGACGATTCAGCCCGTCGTTTCCTCGAGCTTGCGCCCCGCTTCGAAGCGGCCATGGTCGAAAGCGGCATCATCCTGTTGAAGTACTTTCTCGATGTCAGCGAGAAGGAGCAGGAAAAGCGCTTCCGCCAACGCATCGCCGATCCCCTGCGGCAATGGAAACTCAGCCCGATGGATGTGGAGTCCTATCGGCGCTGGTGGGACTACACCCGCGCCTACAACGAGATGTTGCGGATGACCGATACGGAGTATGCGCCATGGTGGGTCGTGCCATCGGATGACAAGAAGCGGGCGCGCATCAACTGCATCTCGCACATTCTCTCGTCGATCCCCTACGAACGCGTCAAGTTCGTAGAACCCGACCTTGGCAAGCGCCAGAAACGGCCTGACGATTTCGTCGACGACAACCGGACACGCCGAACTGTGCCAAACGTGTTCTAGTTCAAATGCAGGAACGCGCCGAAATGATCTCCGCCAGCGGACACGCCAAGGCGGAGATCATCTCACTGTCCCGATAAAGTGATTGCTGGTCCTTCTTTCGGCTCCGAACGAAGGGCCAGAGCAAGCAGCAATTCAAGCCGCAACTGCGCGCGGTTCATGCGCCTGCGAAGCTGCAGCGCAGCACGGAAAAACGCTTGGCTTGCGAGACCGGAGCGACGCTCCATGCGCGCAAAAGCCGCTGAGCTTTTGCGCCGAACACCCTCAGGGCGTCCCTACTGAACGCCGCATCGCCACAAGGCTCAGGCCTTGTCCGGCGCCCAGTTCAGGAAAAAGCCGACGTCACCAGGCACGCCACCGGGGAAATTGATGATCATCGCCTTCAGCTTGTAGCCGTTTGGCTTGCCAAAGGTCTGATAGCGTTCGAAAAACTCTTTCGCCTTGCCCTGCAACGTATTTGGCCAATCGCGGTCACCGCTGTTGATGGCACGACCGCTGTCGGAGCAAAGGTCGGAGGGGAAGCTGTAGACCATCGCCTCGAACTTGCCCGCCTTGACGGCATTGGCAACCAGGCGGCGGACCATGGCAATTTCATCTTCCGTCACATGCTTCTTGAGGAAATCTGCGGCGAAATCAGCGTGTTTCTGCTCCTCTATCGCCCGCAGCCGCTGTTCCTTGTCCATTTCCTCCATCTCGCGCTGAAGCATCTGCTTGCGCAGGTCCTGGGCGCTGACCGGGCTGGCGTTGACAAGATCGTCTTTGTTATCAGGCATCGCGTTGATCCACTTCAAGGAAAGGGGAACGCTGTCGCGCCGCAACACACGATGACCGTGCATCACATGGACCAACGACGTCCCGCAGGTACATTCAAGGGAACCCGATGGGTGCGCCAGTCGGGGACGAACGACTTTCGAATGCGAGCCCCTGCGATCCCGAGCGGCTCCTATGCCTATGGTACTTCTCGATGGCGAGCATGTGGTCGGGCAGAACATCGTTCCCAAACAAGGCCCACCTAAAATACTACAACTGCAAGGGGACGATGACAACTCGTCAGCAATGGTGAAACTCGCCCGATCGCCCTCCCCGATCGAAAGCAAAATGGCGAGCTAGAGCGAGGTCCGGTCCTTTGCGATACCGAGCCTCTCGGGTGTTTCGGGCCGCGGCGAAACGCCAAGAATTGCCAGAAGCTTCGGATCGTTTTCGCCAAGACGCTCGTCTATCCACGCCCTCGCCCAGTGGTGAGCCTCGGTGAACAATTCGGAATGCCGGCTCCAGTCCATGAAGCTGATTGCTGCCGACACCGGTGGCGACATCAGGAGGTCTCTCTCGCCGAGTTCAACTTCGTGCGGCCGGTGCGCCAACATGCTTGCCGTGATCACCTGGATCAGGTTGGGGACCTTCGGCAAACCGGCGCGACCAAAGGGGTTCAGCAGCCGCACCGTCAGCTCGGACGCGCCGGGGATGCTGTCGTAGTCCACGTGGTGCTTGCGCGGACCATCTGCCCCGAGGCTGACGACGACGTTCGGGCCCGCCTTCAGTTCCTTCATTTGTTCAAGCGGCAGGTTGTTCATGATCGCACCGTCAACCAGCATGTCGCCATCGGCGGTGAAGAAGGGCGGCAGCACGCCCGGAATGGAGCCGGACGCTCTGACCGCTTGCCAGAGTCTGCCGCGGCGGTGGACATGTGGCTGCCCATTGCTGAGGTTCGTCGAAAGCGCGAAAAACGGCAACCAGAGGTCCTCGATGAGGACGTCGCCATATTCCGCCTGCAGCGTGCGGTCGAGCACCTTGTGATCCAGAAGCGCGTATTGCGGCAACGTAAGCCGACGAAAGGCGCGGCTTTTGACGAAGATCTGATGGGTTGCGCGGTCGATTGCGTCTGCGTCCAGCCCCCTGGCAAAACCCGCCATCATCGCGGCTCCCGAACTGGTCCCACCGAGATAGTCGAAACTGGCGCCTGCCGACGCAAAGGCTTTGTAGACACCGAGATGGGCGCAGCCGAGCGAACCTCCGCCGGCAGCGACGAAGCCCCTCGCCTCTCCCGCAACGAACCGCACCAGCCGCTCGACGTCGGATTGATCCTCCAGCGAAACATGATGATGTTGCCTGATGTCAGCACGCGCCTTCAGCCATGCCGCAGTTCCGGAGACCGTTGCGGTGCGCTTACCGTGCAGGAGAACGAGCCGAAGGCTCGACGGCGGATGAACCGACAGCGCCAGTTCCTCAGACGGATTGAGCTCCGCAGAGCGCGTCGCCTCGCCAACCAAAAGGACGCTGTCGGCTTGACGAATGCAGACCCGCGTCCAGTCGCTCGGCTCTTCATCAGCGATGTAGACGATGCCCCCCGCCTTGGTTTCCAGGTGGTTGAGCCAGTCGAGTACCGGCTGATCGTCGACCGGCACACCGGCGAAACGCCCCTCGATGTCAGCCCTGGCGAGGAAGGCCGTGCGTGTGCCGGCGGCGAAGGCCTTGCGAAGCCGTTCGACGAAAACAGGCGAAATGCGGTTGTGGCCTGCCGCAACGATCGCCAAAGTTCTTATCCGAGACGGATCTTTGGTGCGGGGCGATGCCGGCGGTTGCATGGCGAACCGGCGCGCCAGAAACGTGGTGACCGACTGGCGCAGGCTCGGCAAAGATCTTGCGGCCTCCTCGAACTGGTCATCGCGGATGGACAGCACAATGGAATCGCGAACCGCCACGACAGTGGCCATGCGTGGAAGGCCGGCGAAGAAGCCAACCTCGCCGACAAGTTCGCCCTGCGCGATCTCGGCAACGGGGGCGGCCACATCGTCCCTGTGCACGGTAAAGCGGCCGGACAGGACGACAAAAAACCGATCCGACGGCTCACCCTGGCGGACCAGGACCTCACCGCGTCGGACGATCCGGCGATCGGAATTGGCAGCGAGGGCCTCCAGTGCCGCCAAGGAGGTCCTGTCGAACATGAGCGTCGCCGATAGCAACTTGGCGGCGAGAGAACCGGCAGAGTCCATCGAACCTCCCTTCGAAGACACACCCTTGACCATAACCCGTTTCGACAGGGATTGCCGAACTGATTTTCCCTATTCGAGCCGTGTTTTGAGGTGGTCTGGTGACCCGTAGCGAAAGTCAACCTGTGGGTCCGCGTCGCGACGAACAGCACGCGCTTAAGGCCGCGACAGACGGCCTCGTTCAGCCCTTGCGACGGGTATCGATCTGGCAATGTCAGCAGCGTTGCGGGCGGAACCTGCCGGCGTTCCGGCTCCGGCGTCCTAAAGCTCGTCTTGCGTCTTCAGCGGTTCTTTGCGCGGTGCTGGGGCGTTCCCCTCCCGCGACGGCTTGGGCTCAAGGCAACCAACCAAGACGAGAACCGAGAATGCAGCGCCAACCGCAATGCCCGCGACGATCCAATGACCGAAGCCGACCGAAAGGCCGACTGCGCCGGCGAGCCAGAGGCTGGCGCCGGTCGTGATGCCATGGACCTCGCCGCGCGACAGCACGATCGTACCGGCGGCAAGGAAAGCGACACCCGCCGTCACCGCTTCCACAACCCGCAGCGGATCGATCCGCACCCGGTCGTCGACGAAACCCCGGAGACCCACGCTTTCAAGCGAAATGATGCTGAAGGTGCAGGCGGCCAGGCAGACGAGCATATGGGTCTTGAGACCGGCGGGCCTCGCCTTCGCCTCACGTTCGAAGCCAATGACCGCACCCATGAACAGGGCACCGATAATCCGTGCGACAATGATCGGATAGGGAATATGCGATGGCGGAAAGAATTCAGCGGTGATCTGTTCCATGCGGCACCAACGCAAAGCCTTCGCATTGGTTCCGCACGGACATAGCCCCACTCCGGGGCTCAGACGCCTAGTTTCCGAGAGCCGCGAAGGCCGCGTTAAGGCGCTCCTGTGCCTTCTTCGGGTTCTTGGCGGACTTTACGGCCTCGAGGTTGGCAGCGCTCTCGCCGACCTGGACGACGCCGACCATGCCCATGCCGTAATGGGGCGTGCATTTGACACCGTAGAGGCCGGGCGCGGTGAAGGTCACCTTGTAGTTTTCATTGATCTTGCTCTTGAAGGCCGCGGCACCCTCCGGGATCATGCCCTTGATGGTCTCGACATTGTGGCCCTTGTCAGTCGGAATGAACGTGACGGTGTCTCCAGGCGCAACCTTCAGCGACGCCGGTTCGAACACCATCGCGCCGTCCTTGCCCTTGTTCAGCATGTGCACTTCGAAGTCTGCGGCGGCTACAGGCGCTGAGACAAGCATTGCCAGGATGGCGACACCCAATCCGCTCTTGATTGCATTCAACATCGTTTTCTCCAATTGATCGACCAGCCCGTGCCCGGGTTGTTCAAAAGGAGAGATATTCTGAACGCGTCTCAGCGACTTTGATGCGCGTCAAATTCACTGTGCATTTCATGCGCGTTGACAATACATAGGATTCCTATATAAATACCTCATGAGCAACGAACCTGACGCCACACCTTCCCTGGTTGATCGCATCGGCGACGGGCTGTCCCGCGTGGCAACCGCCATGCGCACGGAAGCCTGGACCGCCGCGGACGCCATCGGCCTCAATCCGACGCAGCTGCAGATCCTGACCTTTCTGGTCGCCCGCGGCCGGAGCGGAATGCGGGTGAAACAGATCGCCGCCTATCTCGGCGTCAGCCAGCCGACGACAACGGACTCGGTCAATGCGCTGCTGCGCAAGGGCCTGGTCGAAAAGCAGGCCGACCCCAGCGACGCACGCGCGCTTTCTGTCGCTGCAACGCCAGCGGGCCTAGCAGCGGTGCGGCAGGCGGGACAACTTGCCTCCGCGACAGAAGATGCCATTGTCTCGCTGTCAAAGCTGGAGCAGCAGGACCTGCTCGTCCATCTCGTAAAGATCATCCGCAATCTGCAGACGACGGGTGCCATTCCGGAACAGCGCATGTGCGTCAACTGTCGGTATTTCCGACCAAACGTCCACGACGACCCACAGGCGCCGCATCATTGCGCATTTGTCGATGCAGCCTTCGGACCGGCGCAATTGCGGATCGACTGCGGTGAATATGACGGTGCCGAACCGGAAACCCAGCAAGCCGCATGGCGCGTGTTCAACCGCGGATCGCCTTGAACGGGCAGCGAAAGGCCGCGGCCAAGGCCGGACACGCTAAAAATGAAGGTGCCGTAGCGGCACCTTCGAACGAAGCTTCAGCATCGGCGTCCAAAGCATTGTTTCTATTCGCAATCGGACTGCCGGTGATGTTGGCGCCGATCCGACGACTGCCATCGTCGAACCGGCAATTTTCTCCCTCCACGCAAACAGAAAGAGAAAACCATGAGCAGAATTAATCTAGTCGACCCCAGTTCGGCAACCGGCACCAGCGCCGAACTGCTTGGCGAAATCCGTTCGGCCTTCGGCGTAGCGCCCAACATGTTCAAGGCGGTCGCAAACTCTCCGGCGGCCCTTGCCAGCATGTGGGGCTCCTTCGGCGCACTCGGCAAGGGGCGCCTTGGCGCCAAGCTTGGCGAGCAGATCGCCGTTGCCGTCGCGGACCGCAACGACTGCCACTATTGCCTGGCAGCGCATACCGCTCTCGGCCGCAAGGCCGGGGCGACCGCTGACGAAATGGCAAGCGCGCAGCGCGGAAGGTCGGCGGATCCCAAGACGGCAGCCGCCCTCGCCTTTGCCCGGACGCTCGTCGACGCCCGCGGGCAGATAGCAGACGCAGATGTCCGCGCACTCCGTGATGCCGGTTTTGATGACCAGGATATCGTCGAGATCATTGCGCATGTCTCGCTCAATCTGTTCACCAACTACATCAACGTCGCGCTTGCCGTACCGGTCGATTTCCCCGGCGTGAAGCTCGTTCGCGAAGCGGCCTGAGACATCCACTCACACAAAGGGACGTGGAAGGAGGAGACGCGCACGTCCCCTCTCCCGTTCCAGCCGGACGGTGACCCGCCGTCCGGCGCTCTCCGGAGACAAGGACAATGAACAGCAGTTTTCGCATAAAGGCGCCGGAACTCGCCGTCTCGACCTGGTTCAACACACCCGCACCCCTGAGCCTGGAAAAGCTTCGCGGGCGGGTGGTGTTTCTGCACGCGTTTCAAATGCTCTGCCCGGCCTGTGTCTCGCATGGCTTGCCGCAGACCCAGCGGGTCCAGAACGTTTTTCGCGACACCGACCTGCAGGTCATCGGCCTGCACACGGTGTTCGAACATCATGCCGTTATGACCCCGGATGCGCTCAAGGCCTTCATTCATGAATACCGGCTGACCTTCCCGATCGCCGTTGATGAGCCATCCGATACCGGGCTGATACCGAAGACGATGGAGCGCTTCGGTATGCGCGGAACACCGACGGCGATCATCATCGGTCGCGACGGCCATGTCGAATACCATCGCTTCGGCATTGAGGACGACATGATCATCGGCGCACGTCTTGCCACACTGCTCGCTGAACCAATGCCGGCGCTTGGCGCAGCTGGTCCCGAACGCACCGGATGCACGGCGGACGGCTGCGCAATCGATCCGGACATGGCCCGAACGGCGATCGGCAACAGGGAGACTGGAAGAGAATGACGACAAGAAAGGCGGTCGCCGTCAGGCACGTCCACTTCGAAGACCTCGGCAGCTTCGCAGACCCGTTGCGTTCAGCAGGCTTTGACATCGAGTGCCGCGATGTCGGCAGCGAAGGATATCTCTCCTTCGATCCGTCAGAGCCCGATCTCGTGGTCGTGCTTGGAGGACCGATCGGCGTCTACGAGGACGAAGCCTACCCCTTCGTCACCGACGAAATCGCCATGCTCCAGGCGCGCCTTGCGGCCAATCGGCCGACGCTCGGCATTTGCCTTGGCGCTCAACTGATCGCCCGCGCCGGGTCTACCCGTCAGGCATCAAGGAGATCGGCTTCTCGCCGTTGAACCTGACGGCGGCGGGGCGTACCTCGTGCCTTCGTCATCTCGTCGACGTCCCTGTGCTCCATTGGCACGGCGACACCTATGACCTGCCTGCAGGTACAGACCTTTTGGCATCCACGCAACAGGTTACCCAGCAGGCTTTTGCACGCGGAAAGAACGTCTTAGGGCTGCAATTTCACCCAGAAGCGGAACCCGGCGCCGCGTTCGAACGCTGGCTCGTCGGCCATGCCTGCGAACTGGCGGCCGCCGGATTGAAGGTGCAGGAACTGCGCTCAGATGCCCGGCGCCTGGGCCCGCGTCTGACGACGGCAGCCGTCGCGATGATCGTTGAATGGCTGGAGACAACAGATGGTTGACCGCCAGCCGATCCCTCTCGATGCCTTGCTCGTGGGCACGCTTTCCCCGATCGACGAACGGGGAACCTTGAGCGGCATCGACAAGCGACCGGCCATTGGCCCGGTGCATCTTGGCGCCACCGGCCTTTCCGGCGACCAGCAGGGGGACCTCAAAAGACACGGCGGCATCGACAAGGCCGTGCATCACTATCCTCGGGACCATTACCGAGCCTGGGCGGACGAGATCGGCTTCCTTGCGCTGCTTGAGCAACCGGGCGCCTTTGGCGAGAACATGTCCGTATCGGGTCTGACAGAAAGGGATGTGGCCGTCGGCGACCGGTTTCGCCTCGGCGGCGCGCTGCTGGAGGTCAGTCAGGGCCGCCAGCCTTGCTGGAAACTCAACCGTCGTTTCGGCCTTGCCGACATGGCGCGCCGTGTTCAGCAGTCCGGCCGCACCGGGTGGTACTACCGGGTCATCGAAGAGGGCGTGGTTTCGGCCGGAGACGTCATGCAACGGGTCGAGCGCCGCCACCCCGAATGGACCATCGCGCGGCTCTGGCACTATCTCTACGTCGATACGCTGAACCGCGACGCGCTCGCGGAGATCGCCGGCCTCGACATCCTGCCGTCGAGCTGGCGCGACTACGCGGCCAAGCGTCTGCAAACGCGCGCGGTCGAGGACTGGACGCGGCGCCTTGACGGCGAGGTCAAACCCGTCACTGGGTAGCGCTGCCGCCGACCGTTGCGGCCAGCTGCCGGCGAACCTGCGAGGCCGTTGCCCGCCGGCGACCGGCAGCCTTGCCCTCGCGCACCAGCATCTCGGCGATCTGATCGGCAACGAAAATCGCGTGGTCGTTGACCTGCGGCAGCCCCATGAGCTCTCCAAACGTGCCCCGCGCCAGTGGCCCGGCAACGATCAGCGATTTTTCCGACGTCCCGTCGACGCCGATTGCACGGCTCCCCTCATCGCAGGCAAGGCCAAGTCCAACGTCGTCCGGGCGCAGCCAGCCCTGCAACGCGAGATCCGTGAGCCAACTCTGGCTCGAAAGGATGCCGGTGTGGGCCGGCCCCGTCGTGACCACGCAGGCGTCAAACAGCAGACGTTCCTGTGCCCGTGTCTGCCGGTGGCGGACATTGACAGCGATGACCTCGCCATCTCTCTCGACGCCTTCGATTGGCGCACCGAGGACGCGTAGCTGCCCCGCTTCGATCGCTTGCCGGATTTGATTTTCGATCTGCGGCGCGACACGAAACCGATGCGCATCCCAGAAGGGCCGCAAGCGCCGCACGAGGCGGCGGCGCTCGGACACCGGCAGGGCACGCCAGATTTGCCCGCCCTGGCTGCGCAAGGCGTCGAAAACCGCATGCCAACTGGCCCCGGTCGCGGCCGCTTCGCTGATGGCCTGGCGCACGCGCCGCAGTAGGTCGAGCGCATTTCGCGCAGGATTGCTGAGGAAATCGCCGTACGGTTCCTGGGACCTGCCGGCATGACCGCGCGACCTCAAGCCCCTGCGCGACAAGGCGACGATCGGACCGCGATGGTCGGCGCGGCGCAACGAGGCGATCACGTCCGCTGACGTCAGGCCGTTGCCGAGCACCAGAACACTGTCGTCCGGCCGAATACAGGCAAGCGCATCGCAGGCCGTAGAGTCGGGCACGTAGCGCGGGTGTCCCTGCAACGCTGCGACCACATCCTTCGGTGCGCACGGCGCAGGGTGCGTGGTGGCTATGACGACAATGTCAGCGAGTAGGTCCGTGCCAGCCGTAGACCTCAGGCGCCAGCGCTTCCCGCGCCGCTCGATGTGAGCCACACGCTCTCGCCGGTGCACGACCTTGCCGCTCGTCAGGAACGGGGCGATGAATTCGCCGACATAGCGGCCGAATACCGCCCGCCGTACATAAAGGTTGCCATCGTCCGCGCGCGCTTCGGCGTCGTCACTTGGCTCGCCGTTGGCCGAAAGCCAATCGAGAAAATCGTCGGGATCGTCGGGAACGAGGCTCATGCGCGCCGCGGGCACATTGGTGCGATGGGCCGGATTGGCCGTGTCGTAGGCGAGGCCCGCGCCAAGGCGCTCGCGCGGTTCAAGAATGATGATGGACGTCCCGTCGCTGGCGGCGTTGCGGGCGAGGTTTCCTGCGATCACCGCGCCTGTAAAGCCGCCGCCGACGATGGCAATGACCGGTCGACGCACGCCCGTCACGATTGCGAAACCTTCAGCTTGGGGCGGTGGTCCCCGGCGATCGTTTCGCCGAACGGCCCGGTGTTGATCGACGTTTCGCGCGCGGGGATCGAATGGGCAAGCGGCAGGTTCGGCAGCACCAGTTCGCCGAAGCGGTAGGCTTCCTCCAGATGCGGGTAGCCGGACAGGATAAAGCTGTCGATGCCGACCTGTCGGTATTCCTCCATACGCGCCTTGATCTGATCGGGGTCGCCGACCAGTGCAGTGCCGGCACCTCCGCGCACCAGACCGACGCCGGCCCAGAGATTGGGGGCGATTTCGAGCTTGTCACGGCGACCGCCATGCAGGCGGCTCATGCGGCTCTGACCAACCGAATCCATGCGCTCGAACACCTTCTGTGCGGCAGCAATCGTGTCGTCGTCCACATATTGTATCAGTTCGTCGGCCGCCTGCCACGCTTCCTTTGCCGTTTCGCGAACAACGACGTGCAGACGAATGCCGAACGTGACGTCGCGGCCCTCGGCTTCGGCCAAGGCGCGAACCTCCGCAACCTTCCTTGCGACATCCTCAACCGGCTCGCCCCAGGTCAGGTATTTGTCGATCGTGCGCGCGGCGACTTCCTGCCCCTTCCCCGACGAACCGCCGAAGTAGAGCGGGGGCTGAGGTCTCTGAACGCACTGAAAAAGCAGCTTCCCACCTTCGATATCGAAATGACTTCCCTTGAAGTCGACCTCTTCGCCACGCAGCACAGCCTTGTAGATGTTGAGGAATTCCTCTGTCACCTCGTAGCGTTCCGTGTGCGAAAGGTGAATGCCGTCGCCCTTGTTCTCGATCGGGTCGCCGCCTGTGACCACATTGATCAGCAGTCGGCCGCCCGAGAGCCGGTCGAGTGTCGCCGTCATGCGCGCCGCCAGCGTCGGCGACAGGAGGCCAGGCCGCACGGCGATCAGAAAACGCAGCTTTTCGGTGAGCGGCGCCAGCGCCGAGGCGACCACCCAACTATCCTCGCAACTGCGTCCGGTCGGGATGAGTACGCCATAATAGCCGAGCTGGTCGGCGGCCTGTGCCACTTGCCTGAGATAGTTGAGATCGACATTGCGGCCGCCACGGGTTGTTCCGAGATAACGGCTGTCGCCGTGGGTCGGCAGGAACCATAGCACATTGATTTTTTCGGGAATTTTCGTGGCGAACGTCTCAGGCACAATTCCCATTTGGCAAAGCCTCCTTGCAACCTCGATTGCGGCCGAGCCGCGCACCTCATTGCGAAAAACATAAACTCTATAAAATTTATTGACAATCAAAAATCGGACGCTCATTTTTGGTGCGAGGAAAAATTTTTCCCGCTTTGGCAGTTTGCAACCGGGAATTAGGTGGAATTTTTCGAGGGTTTGCCATGACAATCGCGCTCGCCGCTTCTCCAGCATTCAACGCCATCGTTCACACCAACGGCTATGAACCGATCACGCCGCCCGCGCTGAAAGCGGCGATGCGCAACCTCTCAGGTGGTGTCTCGGTCATCACCGCAGGCGTCGGCGACGAGCGGACCGGTGCCACCGTGACCTCGGCGACGGCGCTTTCCGTCGATCCCCCGACCATGGTCGTCAACATCAACAGGACGTCTTCGACCTGGCCCGTCATCGAACGCTACCGGCATTTCTGCGTGAACGTTCTGTCGCGCGAACAGCAGCGGGTTGCGGAACGTTTTTCCGGCATCGACGGCGCGAAAGGGGCTGCGCGCTACGACGGCGCCGACTGGATCCGTTTGGCCAGCGGTGCGTCAGCACTGATCGGCGCGCTCGCCGCCATCGATTGTGAGGTCGAAGAGATTATCGAGCGTCATAGCCATGCGATCATCATCGGCCGGGTTGTTGCAATCACCACCGGCTCTGGCGAACCGATCGTCTATCACAACGGCCTCTATGGCGGCGTCAAGCTCTGACGCAGGTGTGGTGCCGTATATCGCGACGGCACGCAAACTTTGGAATGGCCTCACGTCGAACGCACGAAATGTGGAATGCTTTTTCTATATAAAATCTACCTTTTTAATAATCATATCGACAGGGCTCCGTGACGGGGCCGGAACCCGCCCACGGAGGAGCACATTATGACCATCCGCAGACGTACCCTTCTTGCCACCAGCGCCGCCTTTCTGGTGGCCGCCCAGTTTTCACTGCCAGCCCATGCGGCTGAAACGACGCTGACGATCGGCTACCAGCCAATCGTCGAACCGTCGCGCGTGCCTCAGGCGGACGGCACCTACGAGAAGGTGACCGGCGCAAAGATCAACTGGCAGAAATTCGACGGCGGCGCGGACGTGATTGCGGCACTTGCATCCGGCTCGATCGATATCGGCTATGTCGGCTCGTCGCCGCTGGCCGCCGCCGCAAGCCGCCAACTCCCGTTCGAGACCATTTTCGTCGTCGGCCTGATCAGCGATGCCGAAGCGCTGGCTGTTAAGGGCATCGATAAGCCGGAGCAGCTTGCCGGCAAGAAGATCGCCACGCCATTCGTTTCGACGGCACACTACAGCCTGCTGACCGCCCTGAAACACTGGAAGATTGATCCGAAGTCTGTCGAAATCCTCAATCTCAGACCACCGGAAATTGCCGCAGCCTGGCAACGCGGCGATATCGACGGCGCCTATGTCTGGGATCCGGTGCTCTCGGAGATCAAGAAGACCTCAACCGTTCTTGCAACATCCGCCGACGTCGCGAAATGGGGTGGCCCGACCTTCGACGCCTGGATCGTCAGCAAGAAGTTCGCCGAGGAACATCCTGAAATCGTCACCGGCTTCGTCAAGGTGACGGGTGATGCCTATGCGGACTACCGCGCCAAGCCCGACGCCTGGAATGCGGGCTCGCCGCAGGCCGAAAAGATCGCCCGCCTCACCGGCGCGAAGCCTGAGGACGTACCGAGCCTTTTGAAGGGGTACTACTTCCCGTCGCTGGAGGAACAGGCAAGTTCCGACCTGCTTGGCGGCGCCACTGCCAAGGCCGTCGCGCAGACCTCGGCCTTCCTGCTCGAGCAGGGCAAGATCCCCGCGGTGCTCCCTGATTACGCGCCCTACGTCTCCGCTCGCTGGGCTGAGGAGGCTGCAAAGCTCTCGTTCTGAGCGTGTATCGATCAGCACTCGCCCGGCTCAAGGTCGGGCGTGTGCCACGCGTCGTCTGGCCAGGAAAATCCGCATGTCCGTTCTCTCCCTCGAAAACGTAACGCTGCGTTATGCGGCCAAAGAAAGCGGCGCCGTGCCGGTGCTCGCCGCAATCGACCTGACGCTCGCGCGCGACGAGTTCGTCGTCGTCATCGGTCGTTCCGGATCGGGCAAGACCAGCCTCCTCAATCTCGCGGCAGGCTTCGTGGCTCCGACCAGCGGTCATATTGCGATCAACGGTACACCGGTCTCGGGACCCGGATCTGATCGCGCCGTGGTCTTTCAGGATGATGCGCTCTATCCGTGGCTGACCGCGCTCGAAAACGTCGCGTTTCCGCTGCGACTGCGCGGCGTGCCCAGGCAAAGTCGGCTCGAACGTGCGCGCGAGCTGCTTTTCAGCGTCGGCCTGCCCGAGGCGGCGGACAGACCCGTCTGGGAACTTTCCGGCGGCATGCGCCAGCGGGTGGGCATCGCCAGAGCGCTCGCCTCCGACCCGAAGTTCCTGTTGATGGACGAGCCGCTTGGCGCGCTTGATGCGCTGACACGTAGCCGGATGCAGGGCTTTATCCTCGACATCTGGCAGGCGAACGGCGTCGGCGCGCTGCTGATCACCCATAGCGTCGAGGAAGCGCTGCTGCTTGCGACCCGCGTGGTTGTGCTTGCACCCGGTCCCGGCCGGATTATCAACGAAATCACGACGGCATTCGGTCGCGATCACCTCGCGGGGACGCCGCTGTCCGAAATCCGCAAGTCCCACGCGTTCCACCGCCTGCATGACGAGTTGACCGCGCTCATCCATGCTGAAGACGAAGGGATTGCCGCATGAGCCTTTCTCTGGAGAGCTCCGCATCTGCGCTGCCCGAACCCCGTGGCGTCGCTAGCCGCGAAAAAATCGATCGGCCGCGCGCCCCGGTGCCGCTTGTATGGATATCGCTGGCCACCATCGCCGCTCTGCTCTTTCTATGGAGCCTTGCCGCCAGCTATGGACTTGTGTCGCCATTGTTTCTCCCCTCGCCGCTCGCCGTCTTTCATGCGCTGCAAGGCCTTCTCATCACCGGCTTTGTCGATGCGACGCTGACCCAGCACGCGCTCGCCAGTCTTCTCAGGATTTTCGGTGGTTTGACGGTTGCAATCGCCCTTGGCGTGCCCGCCGGTCTTGCGATCGGGACGAGCCGTCTCGGCAAGGGCATTCTCGATCCGATCGTCGAGTTCCTGCGCCCTCTGCCGCCGCTTGCCTATCTCCCGCTGGTGATCATCTGGCTCGGCATCGGCGAAGCGTCGAAGATCGCGGTCATCGCGCTGGCGATGCTTCCGCCCATTATCCTGTCGACGGCGACGGGTGTCAGGTCCGCCTCGGCAGACCATATCAATGCGGCGCGCGCATTCGGCGCCTCACGGCAGCAAGTCTTGCGCCACGTCATCCTGCCGAGCGCCCTGCCCTCGATCCTGACGGGAACCCGTATCGCGCTCGGAGCGGGTTGGTCGACGCTGGTCGCCGCCGAACTGGTGGCGGCGACACGCGGGCTCGGTTTCATGATCCAGTCGGCCGCGCAGTTTCTGGTGACGGATGTGGTGATCGCCGGGATCATCGTGATCGCGGCCGTCGCGTTCGTCTTCGAAATGACGGCGCGCCTGCTCGAGCGTTGGCTGGTGCCGTGGTCGACGCGACGCTGACGGAAATCCGTCAACCGGTCTTCAGCGTTACCCGATGCCGGGTCGCGATCAGCCTTGCGGTCGCATAGGTCTGCGTCACGATCTCGGGCACTAGGTCGATGTCCGGCAGGCTGCCCACGCCTAGCGGCCCGATCGCGTAGAGATTGCGCGTGGGCTGTCCGTCCGTCAGAACCTCTCCAGCCGGACTGACCGCAATGCCGAGGCCGAGTTCGTCGGGCTCGGCAAGGCCGCCGGCAAAGAGGCTTTGCATCAACGGCGCATCGAGGTCGGGCGCCGAACAGCGACAATCGATCACCTGATCGGCTTGAAGCAGGCTTTCTTCGCGTTCGCCGGCCCAGCGGACCATCAGCCCTTCCGGGCGACGACGCCCCGCCCAGCCCTTTCGCAAGACCGTCCGCTCGCCTGCAAGCTCCTGCTGCAGACGCAGATGCAGAGCTGCCGGCAGCCGGTTGCGATGACTGTCGTAGATTGATCGCAGATGCCGGTTGAACCGCTGCTTTTCCTCCTGAGGCAACGCCTGCCACAGGGACCGTGCGCGCCGCCGCAAACCATTCATGGCCGCTTGCCAGCCAAGCCCTGCAGCCTCGGCCTCCGCGCAGGCATGCCGGACAAATTGGACAATCTCGCCCAGTCGCGTCGGCATCGGCTCGACTGGGAAGGTGGGCGCGGCAGCCAGACGCGTGTGCGGCTGGGGCAGGAAGCCGTGTCGCGAAAGAATGGTGATCTCACCGGCAAAGCCGTTGTCGCGAAGCTGCAGCAGTCGATCAACGACCCGCACGCCACTGCCAAGCAGCACCGTATGGCGCGGCACGGCAAGGCGGCGAGCGCGCACCAGGGGCTTCTCGTCTTCGGCAACCTGCATCTCGCCCCGGCGCAGGCCGAAACCGGTCGCCAGCACAACGGCATCGCATTCGACCGCCGCGCCCTCCTGCAGCACGCAGAAGCGCCCGTTCGCCTGTTTGCGAACCCCAAGTACGGCCTGGCAGGAAAGCTGCATCGAAATGTCAGGCCGGCGCGTCAGCGCCTCGGAGAAACGCTGATAGACGTAGTCGCTGAAAATGCTCTTCGGCACGAAAATCTGCTGGAAACCAGGGATGGCCGCAGAAACCGCCGCCCGAAATTCGGCGTTGGCAGATAGCCAGTCGTTGAAGTCTTCCGGCTGGCCCGCGGCAACAGAGAGGTCGCGGACACGACTGTTGAGGATCTCGCCGCTTTGCGCCGCCGCCAACACCTGTCCGCCGCTGATCGTTGGCTGCGGATCGAAGAGATGGACATGGAATGCGGTTCGCACCGACTTCATCAGCGCGATCGCCATCATCACGCCCGAAAATCCACGGCCGATAATGGCGATATGTGGTTTGGCTCTTGCACCCGCTTCTATCGAGGAAACGCTGGCGAACAATCCATGGACAGTCATCTGCACTCTCCTATGGCCGGCTCCAACCGGCAGAGTTTGAAATGCATGGCTGTTTCGGTCGTCAACGCAGATACAGACCGCATTGCAAGGCATCGACGCCCGCCCGTGCGCAAGCCGTGATCTGCGCTAAGTTTGCGGGGTCGGGAGAACCTAACGCCGACCGCTTCAACGGTCGAGCCCGTATCCGTTATCCTGGTTGGCCTGGCACCCTGGCGCATGGTCATCCCTAGACGGCATACTCTATAAACTTAGTGCGCTATTAGAGCGCGAAACTGCCTCGACATCAAGGGGAGTGTTAAATCACCGCTTCTCGCCTCACTTCGCCGTGCAATACGATCAGGCAACGCCGCCCGGCAAAGGCAACCGTTCCGGCCGGTCACTCGATTGCATCAGCGGTTCTCGACGCGCAATCCCGTTCAGCACCCTCAACAGGTCATAGCCGTGCGACCATCGTCCAAATCCGCTGGCGATGTTGATATGGCCGGCGTGGCCAAGGTCAACGAGCCGGCTTCCCCAACGCGTCGAGAAATGGCGCAGACGGTCAAAGGGCATGTAGGGATCGTTGAGACTGCCGACGACGAGGCTCGAAAAAGGCAACGGCAGTTCGGGCATATGGCCGAAGTCGACTGCGCCCGGGTGCAGCCGGTCGGTCGCGCCGAGGTCACACGGCGCGACAAGCAGGGCGCTGCGGACATGCCGGGCGAGCGGTCGCCGCGCCAGACTGGCAACGAGCAGGCACCCGAGACTATGCGCGACCAGGTCGACGGTTCCATAGCGCAGGATCTCCCGTTCGAGGTTGTCGCGCCAGCTTTCGAGATTCGGTCGGTCCCAATCAGATTGCTCGACCAGGACAGCTTGCGGATGATCGTCAAGCCAGTGGCGTTGCCAATGGCCCGACCCCGATCCAAAGAGCCCTGGGAGGATGAGCGTTTTTGCCATGACTTCAACCGTTTGCGAGGACGCCTCAAAGTTGGGCGGGGGTTTTTCCGCCCGATTCATCGCAGGATTATGGGAGAGCCGGGCACCGTGCGTAAGCAAGGAACGTCCAATATCTATAAATTCTATAGCATAACTTTTTTCAGCCTCCGAACTCGCGCCTGTATTTTAGGCAAACAACATGGAACAATATTCGGAGAAGAGTGTTTCTTTCGACACGGCCCAAAAGCGAAATCAGTTTCCCTGTGGGCCGCGCACGCGTCAAAATTTTGCGTTGTTGGAGCCCATGAAATTGGTAGTTTGGCGCCGAAATACACCGGCGTTTGAACAAGCCGGCCAACCGGCGATTTGAAGATCGGTTTGGAAGAGGGGATACGCGGTCGCCAAGCGGCCGCAGGGCTTATGAGGTGACGGGAAGTTGACGGAGCGACGCAGTGGGAACCGCTGGCGGTTTCGCCAGCCGAGTATTTTGCCTGGATTTGGTTTGTCGCTCGGGATCACGCTGAGCTGGCTGGTTCTGATCGTCTTGATCCCGTTGTCGGGACTGGTGTTTCGCGCAAGCGGGCTCGGCTGGACCAAGTTCTTCGAGCTGGCGCTCGATCAGCGCACGCTCAACGCCCTAAAGATCTCTTTCGGCACGGCCTTTGTCGCCGCCGTGATCAATCTTGTCTTCGGCGTCATCCTCGCCTGGGTGCTGGTGCGTTATCGCTTCCCCGGCAAGCGGGTGATCGACGCCATGGTCGACCTGCCGTTTGCACTGCCGACGGCCGTTGCCGGCATTGCGCTGACGACGCTTTACGCCCCGAACGGCTGGATCGGCCAGTTCATCGAGCCGCTCGGGCTGAAGGTCGCCTTCACCCCCGCCGGCATCGTCATCGCGCTCATCTTCGTCGGCCTGCCCTTTGTCGTCAGGACCGTGCAGCCGATCATGGAAGAGATCGACAAGGAGGTGGAAGAGGCCGCAGCCACGCTCGGCGCCAGCCGCTTCCAGACGATCAGCCGGGTGCTTCTGCCGGGTCTGCTGCCGGCCAGCCTCACCGGCTTTGCGCTCGCCTTTGCCCGTGGCGTCGGCGAATACGGCTCGGTGATCTTCATTGCCGGCAACCTGCCCTACATCTCCGAGATCGCGCCGCTGCTGATCGTCATCCGGCTCGAAGAGTTCAACTATCCGGCCGCCACGGCAATCGCCGCGGTCATGCTGGTGATCTCCTTCTCCATGCTGCTCCTCATCAACTCGATCCAGGCCTGGAGCCGGCGGAGATATGTCTATGTCGCATGACCTGACCGCCAGCCCGGCCACCGGCCTCAGTCCGGCCACCGCCGCACCCCAGCCGGCCTTGCCGGAACTGGCGGCCGCCACCTCGGAAAGCCGCTTTGCGAGGCTGACGTTGACGATCGCAGCACTCGCCTTCGTCGCGCTGTTTCTGCTTCTGCCGCTTGCCGCCGTCTTCACCGAGGCGCTGCGCAAGGGTCTGGGCGAATTCGTCTCCGCCCTTGGCGACGCCGAGACTTTTTCCGCCATCCGCCTGACGCTGATCGTCGCGGCCATCGCCGTGCCGCTCAACCTCGTCTTCGGGGTTGCCGCCGCCTGGGCGATCGCCAAGTTCGAGTTCAAGGGCAAGGCCTTCCTGACGACGCTGATCGACCTGCCGTTCTCGGTCTCGCCTGTTATCTCCGGCCTTGTCTTCGTGCTTCTGTTCGGCTCGCACAGTTTCCTCGGGCCGTGGCTGCAGAGCCATGGCATCCAGATCCTCTTTGCCGTGCCGGGCCTGGTGCTCGCCACCGTCTTCGTCACCTTCCCCTTCGTTGCCCGCGAGCTGATCCCGCTGATGCAGGAACAGGGCAGTAGCGACGAGGAGGCAGCACTGTCCTTGGGCGCATCCGGCTGGCAGACCTTCTGGCATGTGACGCTGCCCAACATCAAATGGGGGCTGCTCTACGGGGTTTTG